>NZ_DATGEX010000067.1:0-146331 GCF_035309685.1 Phenylobacterium sp. | reverse complement strand
CATGCCGCACGCCCTTCCCTCCGAGCTGCTGGCCCGGCGGCCGGACATCCGCCAAGCGGAGTACCATTTGCAGGCGCAGCTCGGGACGGCGCACCTCGCCCATCTGGCGATCTTTCCGACCTTTACCCTGCTCCCCGGACTCGGGCTTTCGAGCATCTCCGCGCCGGGCGTGGGGTTCATTCCGCCCACCACCCTGATCACTCAGCAGCAGACCACCACGACCGGTTTCTGGACCATCGCCGGGGGCGTCAGCCAGCCGACGTTGGACATCCCCAAGCTGCTCTACCAGGCCAAGGCTGAAGACGCCCGGTCGCGCGAGGCCGCCATCGCCTACCAGAGCACGGTGCGCAACGCCTTCGGCGAGGCTCAGAACGCCATGACCGATGTCGTCGCCGGAGAGCGCGCCGTGAACCTGCTGACAGAGGCCGAGGCGCGCGCCCACCGGGCGTACGACGGAGTCCGCAGAGGCTACGATCATGGCCTGGACGACCTGACCACAACCCTGACCGAGGAGCAGTCGTGGCGTGTGATCCGCCTGGCCCTCACCATCAGGCGGGTGCAGACTCTTCGCAGCGCCGTGCAGTCGTACAAGGCGCTCGGCGGCGGCTGGGCCTATGCGAGTTCCGGTGCGAGCCCCGGGGCCGGCGCTGCCATCAGCGCAGGAGGGGGGCGCTAGAATGTCCCTGGCCCTCGCAACGCTGATCTACGAATGGCGCCGCTACATGGCGGCGATCGTCGCCCTCGCCTTTTCGGGCATGATGGTGCTGGTGATGCTGGGACTGTTCACCGGCATCATCCACGCCGACTTCGCGACCACTGAGCGATCGCGCGCCGATATCTTCGTCCTGCCGGTCAAGGCCGCCAGCATGGTCAACTCCAATCCGAGCCTGCCCGCGCGGGTGCAGCCGCAGATCTATCTCAACCCGCACGTGACGGAAGTTCGGAGCCTGGAGGAGATCTTCGGGCAGTGGGTCAATACGCCGGGTCCGGGCGCCAAGCAGGTGCAGAAGTTCGTGAATGTCTGGGGGGTGGATACGGTGCCGAACGCGGTCACCCTGCCGGTCGACTACACCGAAGAGCAGCGGATCGCGCTGATGGAACCGGGCGCCATCGCCGTCGACGCCAGCAACCTGGTCGCCCTGGGCGCCAAGCTGAATGGAAAGGCGTCGATCAACGGCCACACGGTCTTTGTGCGCGCGATCTTGCACGGCTACCAGAGTCTCGAACAACCGTCGCTGACCGCCTCCCGCGACACGGTGCGCCGGCTCAGCCGCGCCGGCGCCGACGGGACCGGGACCGACGATACCGGTCCCCTGATGGTCCGCATCGACAATCCGCTGCTGGCCGACGTGGTCGTCGCCCAGCTCAACGCCGCCAGTCACGGCGCCTATCGCGCCTGGACGGCCAAGCAGTTCAACCAGGCCAACGAGAACGCGGTCATGTCGCAGCAGATCGTCGGCGTGATGCTGGTCTTCCTGACCGTCATGGCGATCCTGATCGGCGTCGGCATCACCTCACAGACGCTGCGCGGGGCGATCCTCTCCAACATCCGCGAATTCGCCTCCCTGCGCGCCCTGGGCATCTCGATGTTCTCCCTGCGCTGGATCGTCGTCGAGATGTCGATCTGGGCGGGCGTGGCGGGGATCGGCATGGCCGGCTTCATCACCTGGCTGGCCACCGTCGCCGCGGGCGGCGCCGGACTTCCCCTGGTGATACGCCCGCAGCCCGCCCTGATGATCTGCGTGATGCTGATGGTGATCGCGGTCGTCTCCGGCGCCCTGGCCATGGGCGTGCTCAAGCACAGCCAACCGGCGGACCTGCTCAGATGAACGGACCCGCTCCGATGGCCCTCTCCGCGAAGGGCCTGGTCAAGCGCTTCAAGACCGGCCGCAACCAGGTCGCCGTGCTCAAGGGCGTCGACTTCCACGCCGAGCACGGCGCGGTGACGATGGTCATGGGTCCGTCCGGCTCGGGCAAGTCGACACTCATCGCCGCGTTGTCGGGACTGCTCAGGCCGGACGAGGGCGTCGTCAACGCGCTTGGACAGGATCTGTGGAGCCGTGGGGCGAGCCGGATCGACCGCTTCCGTCTCGACCACTGCGGCTTCATCTTTCAGGGCTTCAACCTGTTTCCCGCCCTCACGGCCCTGGAGCAGGTGACGACAGTCCTGAAATACCAGGGTCTTTCCAGGAAGGAAGCCCGCCGGATCGCCATCGAGTCGCTGGACGAGGTGGGACTCAGACCGCGCATGAACCAGCGCCCGAGTGAACTCTCCGGCGGCGAGAAGCAGCGCATCGCCATCGCGCGCGCCGTCGCCAAACGCCCCTCCCTGCTGTTCGCCGACGAGCCGACCTCGTCTCTGGACGGCGAGAACGGCCAGATCGTCATCCGCCTGCTGCGTCGGGCCGCGGTGGAGCACAACGCGGCCGTGGTCTGCGTCACACACGATCCGCGGCTGGAAGGCTTCGCCGACCGCATCATCCACCTCGAAGATGGCCGCATCCTGGAACCCGACGACCTCGACGTTCCCGCCCCGGGACATCCCGTCCTCGCCGATGCGGTCACCGCCGGAGACTGACCGTCATGCTCGATCTCATTCGTCGCCCCGCCGTCTGGCTGACCGCCCTGGGGATCGTCGCGATCGCCGCCCTGGCCGCGGTCGTGGTGAACATCGGCAGGACTCCGGCGATGGCGACCCCCGCCAATCCAGCCCGGGCGCAGACCCCCTATGCCGCCGTTTCGGAAGGCAAGGCCGACGTCGAGGGCGGCATCATCCAGGTCGCCTCCCGCACGGCCGGGGTCGTGCGCGAGGTGGACGTGCGGGAGGGCGACCGGGTCACCAAGGGCGAGGTCCTCGCCCGCCAGGAAGACGACGCCCCGCGCCTGGCGGTGCGGACGGCCGAGGCGGCCCTCACCCAGGCCAGGGCCCAGCTCGGCGTCACCCAGGTCCAGCTCGTCGCCGCACGGCGGGAGAAGGCCCGCCTGGAAAGCCTCGCCGGCGTGGTGTCGGGCCAGCAGGTCGACCAGGCCGCCGATGCGATCTCCAGCGCCCAGGCGTCTCTCACGAGCGAACAGGCCGCCATCGGCGTGGCCGGGACGCAGCTGAACGAAGCGCGATACCGTCTCGAACAGACCATCGTGCGGGCGCCGGTCAACGGCGTCATCGTGCGGCGCTACGCCAATCCCGGCACCGGAGCCTCCACCCTCAATGTGACCCCGATGTTCGACCTCGAACCGGCCGGCGCGCGAATTGTGCGGGCGGAAGTGACCGAAAGCGCCTTGCCGCTGGTCAGGATCGGACAGCCGGTGAAGATCGTTCCGGAGTCCGACCAGTCCAAATCCTACCCTGGCGAGGTGTTGCGCCAGGCCGCGGTGTTCGGCGCACGCAAGCTGCAGTCGGACGATCCCTCCGAGCGAACGGACGAACGCGTCGTCGAGGTGGTGGTCAGCGCCAATGGCGCGCCGCTCCTCATCGGCCAACGGGTGCTGGTGAAGTTCGTGAAGCCGGGCGGCTAAAGCCTCCCCGCTTCGCCGAGCCGCTCGATCAGGCGGGCCCGGGCCGGCGGCAGGGGCCGGTTGAGGGCGGCGAAGACGAAGTCCTGGAGGAACCGGCCGGTCAGGGTCAGGCCCGCGGCGATGTCGCCTGGCGAAAGGCCGCCCTGGGCCGACAGCAGAAACGGCGGCAACGGCAGGAGGCGGTCGCGGTAGGGCTCACCGGCCGCCGCGCTCACCGCCCGGCCGGTGCGGGGGCTTACCCAGGCGAGGTCGTCGGCCGAGCCGGTCACCGCGCAGCGCGACAGGTCGAGGCCGAAGCCCAGTTCCTGCAGCAGGCCCATCTCGAATCGCACGAGCACCGCCGGCCAGATGTCGGGACGCGAGAAGGCGGCCACCAGCGCTTCCATCGCGAAGAACGCGCCATCATGCGGCTCCCGCTCCGGCAGGGCCCCGGCGACGACGGCCGCGGCCGCGGCCAGGCCGGCGAGCGCGAGGGGATCGTCGAAGAGGGCCGAGGCCCCCTCCCCTTCACCCTCGAGCCGCGCCGCACCCAGCTGATCGGCCACCCGGGCGCGATAGCTCATGCGCACGCGCGAGCCCGGCTGCAGGATGGGCTTGAGACGCCGCGAGGCGCCGCCGGCCACGTGGGCCACCCACCGGCCGTGGCGGGCGGTCAGGACCTCGACGATGGCGCCGGTCTCGCCGTGGGGTCGGGCCGCCAGAACGAAGCCTTCGTCCTCGAACTCCATGGTCCCTCAGACGTCGAAGTCCAGGCCGACGTCGCGGAAGAAGCCCCGGTCCTCGGCCCAGGTCGCCTTGACCTTGACGTGCAGGAACAGGTGCACGGGCCGCTCGAGCAGTTCGCACAGCTCCAGGCGGGACGCCTCGCCGATCCAGCGCAAGGTCTGGCCGCCCTTGCCCAGCAGGATTCCTCTCTGCCCCTCGCGCTCGACGTAGAGGCTCTGCTCGATCCTCACCGACCCGTCGGGGCGTTCTTCGAAGGCCGTGGTCTCCACGCTGGCGGCGTAGGGCAGTTCCTCGTGCACGCGCAGATAGACCTTTTCGCGGGTGATCTCCGCCGCCAGCAGGCGGGCGGGAATGTCGGCGCTCTGGTCGGCAGGATAGAACCAGGCGCCTTCCGGGACCACCGCCCCCAGCCGCCGCTTGAGGTCGTCGACGCCGGCGCCGCTGGCGGCGCTGATCATGAAGACCTCGGCGTAGACGCCTGACTCGAAAAGGGTCTGGGTCAGGGCCAGGAGTCGGTCGCGGCGCACGAGGTCGATCTTGTTGAGCGCCAGGATCGCCTGCCGCGAGGCGCCCTTCAGGCCCTCGACAATGGTGGCGACATCGCCGGCCGCCGTGCGGTCGGCCGCCGCGCCGCGCCCGTCGGCGACCTCGATCTGGGCGTGGGCGTCGACCAGATGCACCACCGCGTCGGCGTCCGCGGCCCGGCCCCAGGCCGCCCTCACCATGGCCCGGTCGAGGCGGCGGCGCGGCTTGAAGATCCCCGGGGTGTCGACGAGGACCATCTGGCTATCGCCCTCGATGGCGACACCGCGGACCGGGAAGCGGGTGGTCTGCACCTTCTGGGTGACGATCGAGACCTTGGTTCCGACGAGGCGGTTGACCAGCGTCGACTTTCCCGCGTTCGGCGCGCCGATCACGGCCACGAAGCCGGCGCGGGTCATGCCTTCGCGCCCTCCCGGCGCAGCAGGGCGTCGGCGGCGGCCTTCTGGGCCGAGCGCACGTTCAGTCCCACGCCCGTCTCGGGCGCATGACCCTGGACGTCCACGCGCACAGTGAAGGTCGGGGCGTGCGGCGATCCGGACCGGGAAAGGGTCTCATAGCGCGGGGCCGCCAGGCCGCGGGCGAGCGCCCATTCGTTCAGGGCCGTCTTCGGATCGAGGACGGGCGCCTCTCCCGATTCGCTCAGGGCGCCCTTCCAGGCCAGGTCGAACAACGAGCGCGCGGCGTCCAGGCCGCCGTCCAGGTAGACCGCGGCCATCAGCGCCTCCATGGCGTCCCCCAGGATGCGGTCGTTCTCGCGCGCGCCGAGCTTGCTGTCGCCGCCGGCGAGGCGCAGGGCCGGCCCGACCCCCAGGGCGCGGGCCACGTCGGCGCAGCGGCTGCCGCTGACCAGGGCGGCGTGCCGGCGCGTCAGCTCCCCCTCGCGCCACTGCGGCCCCAGCCTCATCAGCGCATCGGCCGCGACAAGGCCCAGGACCCGATCGCCGAGGAACTCCAGCACCTGGTTGTGCGCGAGGGACGGCGCGGCGTCGCGGGCGCCCGCGTGGGTCAGCGCCTGCTCGAGCAGTGTCCGGTCGGCGAAGACATGGCCCAGGCGCTGCTCGAGCGCCTCGATCGCGGCCGAGCGCCTGTTCAACCGTGCGCCTCGGTCAATGCAGCACCCTGAGGAACCGGCTGGGCCGCAGATCGGTGATCCAGGTCCACGGCTTGAAGATCGAGGCGCCGGTGTTGTGCCACTCGTCGACGCCCGTGTTCCACGACAGCATGATGATCTGGGCCTTGCCGACCAGGTTCTCCTCCGGCACGAAGCCGACCCCGGAGCCCGGGCCGACCGAGGCGTCCAGGCGGCTGTCCCAGCCACAGCCGCGGAGCTTGGGATCCTCGGGGGCCAGGCCGGAATCGAAACGGCTGTCGGCGGAGTCATCACGGTTGTCGCCCATCATGAAGTAGCAGTGCGGCGGCACGACGTAGACGCCGGTGTTGTCGGCCTGCCCTCCGTCGGAGAGCATCTGGGTCAGATATCGCCGGCCCTCCGGATTGGTTTCGCGCATCAGGGTGGCGGGCACCTTGGCGGGATCGGCGTCCGGTCCCTGGCTCCTGAGCGCCTGAACCACGCCCTCGGCCTTCCGCGGCAAGGGCCGCCCGTTGATGTACAGTTGGCCCTGGCGCACCTGCACGCGGTCGCCGGGCAGCCCGACCAGCCGCTTGATGTAGTCGGTGTGCCCATCGCTCGGCAGCTTGAAGACGATGATGTCGCCGCGGGCCGGGTGATGGAACAGGATCCGTCCCTTGAACAGCGGCGGGCTGCCGAGGATCGAGTGATGGCTGTAGCCGTAAGACCACTTGGAAACGATGATGTAGTCGCCGCGGTAGAGGTTGGGCTCCTCCGAACCCGACGGGATCGTATAGGGCTGGAACAGCAGGGTGCGGATGACCAGGGCGATACCCAGGGCGTAGACCACGGTCTTGATGACCTCGATGGTCTCGCGGGCCGCGCTGGGTTTGGGCTTCGCCTTCGAGCGGGCGGCGTGGGTGTCGATCATAGGGTGCTCTCGGGAACGCGGCGGCGGCCTAGGCGGTCGGTGCGACGGCGGCGAGGCCCGCGGATTGCGGCTCCCGCGTCTCGGGGACCGCCTCGATGATCACGAAGGCCTGGGCGTAGGGGTGGTCGTCGGTGAGGGAAACGTGGATGACAGCCTTGTGGCCAGCCGGGACCAGGGCGGCAAGGCGCTCGGCGGCGCCCCCCGTCAGGGTCATGGTGGGCTGGCCGGAGCGGGCGTTGGCGACGCCCATGTCCTTCCAGAAGACGCCGCGGCGCATGCCGGTGCCGAGGGCCTTGGCGCAGGCTTCCTTGGCGGCGAACCGCTTGGCGTAGCTGGAGGCGCGATCGGGCTTGCGGTCGGAGCGCGCCCGCTCCACCTCGGTGAACACCCGCGCCTCGAACCGGCCGCCGAAGCGCTCGAGCGTCTGGGCGATTCGACGGATGTCGGTGAGGTCGGAGCCGACGCCGATGATCAAGCCGCCGCCTCTCGGGTGGTCTCGGCCCGGGCGGCGCCAGCCCTGGCCGCGTCCATGAGCAGGCGCATCCGGCGGATCGCCGGGTCGAGGCCGGTGAAGATCGCCTCTCCGATCAGGAAGTGGCCGATGTTGAGCTCCGCCAGCTCGGGTATGGCGGCGACGGCCGACACCGTCTCGTAGTCGATGCCGTGGCCGGCGTGGACCTCCAGCCCGAGGCTGGCGGCCAGGGCCGCGCCTTCGCGCAGGCGGCGATAGTGCTCGGCCGCCTCGGGCCGACGTTCGCGCACGGCCAGGCAATAGGCGCCGACGTGCAACTCCACCACCTGCGCGCCAAGGGCGTGGGCGGCGGCGATCTGGTGGGGATCGGCCTCGATGAAGAGGGAGACCCGAACGCCGGCGGCCTTGAGGTTCGCCACTACGGGAGCAAGGTGATTGTGCTGGCCCGCCACGTCCAGCCCACCCTCGGTGGTGACCTCCTCGCGCCTTTCGGGCACCAGGCAGGCGGCGTGCGGCCGGTGGGCCAGGGCGATCGCCTCCATTTCCGGCGTGGCGGCCATCTCCAGGTTCAGCGGCCGGCCGCGCTTGCGGGCAAGGGCGGCGAGCGCGTCGATGTCGGCGTCGGAGATGTGGCGGCGGTCCTCGCGCAGATGGGCGGTGATGCCGTCGGCGCCGGCGGCCAGCGCCATTTCGGCCGCCCGCACCGGGTCGGGATAGCCCTCGCCGCGGGCGTTCCGCACGGTGGCCACGTGGTCGATGTTCACGCCTAACCTGAGCTTAGACATCCCCAACTCCGCTCATCCCTTCAGCCTCTTGCTCCCCGGCTCCTCCGCCGGCAGGGCGGCGAGCTCCGGCGGGATTTCGTCGGGGGCGTAGGACGGCACGTCGACGGTGGCGAGCGCGATCAGGGGATAGCCGACGTCGGCCTTGCCGCCGGAACGGTCGACGATGCAGGCGCAGGCGACGACCACGCCGCCGGCGGCTTCGATGGGCTTGGTGGCCTCGCGGAACGAGCCGCCGGTGGTGATCACGTCCTCGATGACCACGACCTTGGCGCCGGGGGCGATTTTGAAGGCGCGGCGCAGGCGGAATTCGCCGTCTTCCCGTTCGACATAGAGCGCCGGCACGCCCATCCAGCGGGCGGTCTCGTAGCCCGGGATGATCGCGCCGACGGCGGGCGAGACGATGACGTCGGGCTTGCCGACCGCGGCCTCGATCTTCTCGGCCAGCGCCTTGCACAGCCGCGCGGTGCGCTCCGGGAACTGGAAGACCAGGTTCTTCTGCAGGAACATCGGCGAATGGCGGCCGGACGCCAGGATGAAATGGCCTTCGCGCAGAGCGCCGGCGCCGCGGAATTCGTCGAGGACCTGTTCAGTGTTCATGGACCCCAGATAACGCGCTTTAGGGGCGCTCGAAAGAGGTCGGCTGTTGCAGCGGAACGCGGCGCACCCTTAGGTGGCCATATGCGCAGGGTGCTCGCTCGAATGCTCATTGGAATCGCTGTCGTCGTCGCCGTCTGGATCGCCGCCGGCTGGGCGATGGTGGCGACCGCCGGGCCGTTCAAGCCGAGCGGCGTCTATGTCGATATCGGCGGGCGCAAGCTGCGGCTGGTCTGCGCGGGCCCCGCGGCGGGCGCCACGCCGACGGTGTGGATGGAGGCCGGCGCCTTTGGCCTGGCCGCCGACTTCGCCGCGATCCAGGAGAAGCTGACCGCCAAGGGGATCCGGTCCTGCGCCTACGACCGCGCCGGCATGGGCTGGTCCGATCCGGGGCCGAGGCCGCGCGACAGCGAGGCGATCGTTGCGGACCTCGAAAAGCTGATCGCCGCGTCCGGCGAGCGCGGGCCCTTCATCCTGATGGGCCATTCGATGGCCGGGCTGAACACGCGGCTGTTCGCCGGGCGCAATCCCGACAAGGTGGCCGGCCTGGTGCTGATCGAGGCGACCACGCCCGAGCAGATCGACAATCCCGGGACGCAGAAGTTCCTGGGCCCGTTCACGGCGATCAGCCGGGTCGCGGCGGTGTCGGCGAGCGTGGGGACGACGCTGCCGCTCTACTGGACCGCCGGCGACCGAATCGGCCTGCCGCCGCAGGGGAGCGCCGAGAAGCGTCACGCCTACGTCTCCGGCCGCCATGCGCGAACGGCGTCTGAAGAGGTCAGCCTGTGGCCGCAAAGCGCCGCCGAAGCCAAGCTCGCACCGCCCTATGATCCCAAGTGGCCCGTGGCGGTCATCGTCGCCGACCGGGGAGAAGGCGCCAGAAACCAAGGGGTTTGGCCCGACGACCCGCGCAGGACACCCGAACGGGCCGCCAGGGCCGGGACCTTTGAGGCGGTCGCGGGCGCCTCGCACACCACGGTCCTGGGACGCACCTATGGAGACTCCGCCGTCCGCGGGGTCGAGTTCGTGCTGGCGCATCTGCCGAACGGATAGGCTTGGCGTGCGGATCTGGATCCAGCGTCTTGGGTGGGCGGCGGCCGCGCTGGTCGCGCTGGCGATCCTTGGGTTCTACGTGGCCCGCCTGGCCCTGCCGGAGCCATTGTTCCCCAGCGACGAGGCGGCCTATCTGATCCGCGCGCTCTATCCGCCGCAGGTGGTGGACACGCTGAACCCCTATGTGGCGACGGCCAACAACGGCGTGCATTTGAGCGTCATCCGCGCGGTCTACGAACTGGGCGCCCCGCTGATCGTCGGGGATCGGCTGGTCAATTCGGCGGCCTACCTGGGCGGCCTGTTGCTGCTGTGGCGGGCGAGCGCGGCGAAGGCGCCCAAGCCCGAGCAGCTGGCGCTGCTGCTGCTAGCCATCGGCTTTCCCTACTACCGCTTCGCCTTCTCGAACCTGGCCGAGGGGCTGTTCGTGGGCGTGCTCGCCCTGCTCTGCGTGGCCACCGGGCGCTGGTATCGCAGCCGCGAGCTCACGCACGCGGTACTGGCCGGCGCGCTGGGCGCGGCGCTGGTGCTGGTGAAACCGAACGGCGTGGCGAGCCTGGCGGCGCTTGGGGGCGTGGCGGTGCTGGACGCGGCGGTCAGCGGCGGTTGGCGGCGGCTGCCGGTTCGGGCGCTGCTGGCGGGCGTGGTGTTCTTCGCGGTCGGCAACCTGATCCAGATCGCGGCCCAGGAGCCGGCGGAACATCCCCTCGCCTTCTATGTCTCCTCGACCTATGGCGCCCTGGTCGCGCTCAAGCCGGGGCCGCACGAGATCCTGCAGGGCCTCTTCAGCCTGGCGGCCATGACCAGCGCCTGCGCGGTGCTGGTCGGCGCGCCGGTCGTGATCGGGCTTTCCGACCTGGTGAGCCGGTGGCGCGCGGCCCGATCGTCCCCGGACGGGGGCCGATTCATCGCGGATGGGCGCGACCTGATCTTCCTGCTGGTCGTGCTGGCGCTGGGCGCCACGGTGGCGATGGCGGCCGTTTTTGCGATGAAGATCGCCTCGACGCCCGGCGAGACCGGACGGCTCTGGGGGCGCTATTTCGAGTTCTTCGCGCCGATGGTCTGGATCGCCGCGGCGCCGGCGCTGGGCCGGCCGGTCGGACGCGTTGCGGCGCTGGCGGCCGCCGGCGCCATGCTGGCCGGGCTCGCGGGCCTGATCGTCTGCCTGCACACCGGCATCGTGCTGTTCCCCTGGGACGCCAGCGCGCTCACCGCCTTTTTCGCCAACGACCCGGTGCGCGCGCCCCTGGGCCTGAAGACGCCCTATCAGGCGCTGGCCGCGGCGGCGGTCGTCCTGGCCGCGGGCGCCTTGGCGCTTCGCCTCCGCGCGGCGCTCGCGGGGCTTTGGCTCACACTGGCGCTGGCAGTGCTCTCCACCCAGCTCGACCAGGTCTGGGAAGCCGGGCTGATCGGCCAGCGCAGTGCGCTCGCCCGCGACGTGGCGAAGATCGCGCCCGCCCTGCCCCGCGCCGGCGAGGTGCTGCTGCTGGCGCCCGACGCCAACGACGGGCACCTGGGGTTCCTCGGCCTGGACGCGCGGCCCCGCGTGATCCTGGGGCCAGCGGGCGACGCACCCCCCGAGGCGTTGGCGCAGGCGGCCGCGGTGGTGGTTTCCGGCGCCGATCGGCCGCCGGGCGGCCCGTGGACCCGGGTCTATCAAGGCAGCGAGCTGTCGCTCTATCGGCCGGGTGCGGCGCCCTGAGATCGGCGCTTGCCGCCAGGCCGCGGGCCTGAAAGCTTGAGCGTCATGGCCGTCGCCGAAGCCGCCCTCACCGCCGAACCTCTGAACGCCGATCGCGCCTTCCTCGGCCATCCGGCGGGCCTGGCCTATCTGGCGTTCATGGAGGCCTTCGAGCGGTTCTCGTTCTACGGCATGCAGGCGCTGCTGGTGCTCTACATGACCAGCCAGCTGCTGCACGTAGGCCATGTGGAGCATGTGGCCGGGTTCGCGGCCTTTCGGACCGGGCTTACGCGGGTGTTCGGGCCGATGAGCCCGCAGGCGGTGAGTTCGGAGATCTTCGGGCTCTACGCCGGCTTCTGCTCCTTCACCCCGGTGTTCGGCGGGATGATCGGCGACCTCCTGCTCGGCCAGAAGCGCGCCGTCCTGCTGGGCGGGGCGATGATGGCGGCGGGGCATTTCCTGATGGCCTTCGAGGCGCCGTTCCTGCTGGCGCTGGCGCTGCTGATCTGCGGCTGCGGGCTGCTGAAGGGCAATATCTCCGCCCAGGTGGGTAACCTTTACCGCGGCGCGGACCGCCGGCGGACCGACGCCTTCCAACTGTTCTACATGGCCGCCAATGTGGGCGTGTTCACCGCGCCCTTGATCTGCGGGACCCTGGGCGAGGTGGTCGGCTGGCACTGGGGCTTCGGGGCGGCGGGCGTCGGCATGCTGATCAGCCTCAGCATCTATCTGGCCGGCTATCGCCAGATGCCGCCGGACACCCTGCCCCCGCGCGGCGAACGGCGGCCCGAGCAGACGAGGCTCACCGGCAAGGACATCCCGACGCTGGCGGCGATGGGCGTGCTGCTGGTGGTCGTGGCGCTGTTCTGGATCGCCAACGGCGATGTGCTGAACGCCTACATGATCTGGGCGAAGACGCACCTGGACCGGCAGATCGGGCCGCTGACCCTGCCGGTCACCTGGCTGCAGTCGGCGAGCGCCATCGTCGGCATCGGCATGGCCCCGGTGCTGATCGGCCTGTGGAGCGGCCAGGCCAAGCGCGGGCGCGAGCCCTCGGCGCTCGGCAAGATGGCCATCGGCTGCGGCCTGGCGGTGGCGGCCTACGCCCTGCTGGCGCTGGGCGCGGCGCTGGCCGGGCCGGCGGGTAAGGTCCCGCTGGTCTGGGCGCTGGGGTTCCACCTGATCGTGCAGACCGCCTATCTGTTCGTCTATCCGATCGGCATGGCGCTGTTCAGCCGCGTAGCGCCGCCGGCGATCAATTCGCTGATGATCGGGATCTATTTCCTGTCGGTGTTCGCCGGCTCGCTGCTGGTCGGCTGGGTGGGGCAATTCTACGAGCGCCTGAGCGCGCCGGATTACTGGCTGCTGCACTCTGCCGCAGCCGCCGTCGCGGGGCTGATCATCCTGCTCCTGTGGCGACCGCTGAGCCGGGCGCTCATGGTGAAGCCAGTTTAACCACCCTCCTTAACTCCGCGGAATAGAGGCAGAGTTATACGTAGCCTCGTCGGGTTCGGATGCAGGCGCAGGTTGGGAGCGCGGCGAACGGTCTCGGCGAGCGGCCGATCGATTGTCGGCCGTCACACCCCAAGGCGAGATCGCAACGTGTCAGCGAACCCTGAGCCGCAGAACGAGAGGAACGCCTTCCCAGCGGATTTGCCGGAAGGCCTGAAGCCGCGCCTGCGCCTTTTTCTCAGCGTCGACCTGGTCGGCTCCACCGCGTTCAAGCAGTCTCGGCAAACTTGGCTGCCGGCGCTGATCAACTTCTACCGCGACTTCGACCAGATCGTTCACGGCCAGTACCGCGCGTTCCGCCAGCAGACCAACAGCCACATCGCGGCGCCGGAATTCTGGAAGAGCAACGGCGACGAGGTGCTCTACACCTGCGACCTGGTGACCCGCGCCCAGGCGGTGGACGCGATCCACATCTGGCTGGCGGCGCTGTCCGCCTACCGCTGCGACCTGGCGACGCTGACCGAGGACCTGGACATCAAGTCGACGGCCTGGATCGCCATGTTCCCGGCGCCCAACGCCGAGGTGTTCTTCCGCCGCGCCGGCGTGCGGCTGCGCACCGATGCGGCCGAGGACGCCATCCTGCTGCAGGCCGAGATGCGCGACCAGTGGCACGCGGGCAACGAGCGCGGCGACATCATCCGCGACTTCGTCGGCCCCTCCATCGACACCGGCTTTCGCCTAAGCGACTGGGCGCGCCCGCGCCGGCTGATCCTGTCGGCCGACCTCGCCTTCCTGCTGACCAGCTCCTACGCCACCTCCGACGAGCCGCTGCCGCTGCATTTCTCCGGCGCGCAGAAGCTGCGGGGCGTGGTGGGGGAACAGCCCTATCCGATGATCTGGCTGCCGGTCGGCGCGGGCGCGCGCGAGGACGTGCGCGACGAGGCGATCGGGCGGCGACTGGCCGATCCGACCCTGCTGCGCTCGTTCTGCGAGGCGATCATCGAACAGAACTACCGCGCCTTCACGCCGCTGTTCCTGGCCGACGATCCGGACGGCGACAACGACACCGACTACGGCTGGGCGCCGCCCTACATCATCAACCGCATCCTCGCCGACTGGCAGGCCGAGAAGCGGCGGATGGCGGCTTAGCTCCTCACCGCCGTCATCCCGGTTTCGCGGTGCGCGAAGACCGGGACCCATAGACTCCGAGATTCAGGATAGCTGCCGCGGCGCCAGGCCACGTTCGGCGACGCGGAGTTTATGGGTCCCGGTCTTCGGCTGCGCCGAAACCGGGATGACAGCTGATGATGTGAGCTTGATCATGGCGGCCCATCCTGAGGCCGCCCGCATGAAGCTCTATCAGACCTACGCCTCGCCGTTTCCGACCCGCGTGCGGCTGCTGATCTACGCCAAGGGGTTGGAGGTCGAGATCATCGAGCCGCCGGGCTTCCACGCCTCGACGGAGGCCAAGGGCGACTATCTGAAGATCAACCCAATCGGCCGGGTGCCGACGCTGGTGCTCGACGACGGCCGAGCGCTGCCGGAGTCGGAGGTGATCTGCGAATATCTGGAGGACGCCTTCCCGCAACCCAGCCTGCGGCCCGCCGACCCCTGGGGCCGGGCGAGGATGCGGCTGCTCTCGCGGATCTGCGACTTCTACGTGGTGATGGCGATGGTCCCGCTGTTCAACCTGTCGGGCCGCTCGCGGCGGCATTGGACGCCGGAAGCGATCGAGGCCGCGGCGGGCAAGGTGGCCGAGGCGCTCGGCTATCTTGAGGAATACATCGGCGAGGACGGCTATGCGGTCGGCGGCGCCCTCACCCAGGCCGACGGCGCCATCGTCCCGCAGCTGGTGCTGGCGAGCGAGTGGATTCCGAGCGTGTTCGGCGCGCGCGATCCCCTGCCCGGCCTCCCCAAGCTTTCGGCCTATTGGCGCGCCATCCAGGCGGACCCGATCTGCGGGCGGCTGATCGAGGAGACCCGCGACGCCATCGCCGGGGTCGCGGCGCAGGCGAAGGCGCGGGCGGCCGCGACCGCGACTTAGGCTACCCGTCGCCGCGGCCCTGCATTAGGCTCCCACGCGTGATCAGCGATGCGGGGCGACCGGCATGCTTGCAGAACTTCTGGCCCTGTTCGCGGCGGCCGCGCCGGAGAGCGCCGCGCCGACCAGGACCGTTTCGCCGGTGACGGTGACGGCGACGCCCTCGACCGAAATCGCGGGCCACCCGGACGCCACCGTCAACTCGGCCGGCAGCTCCGACGACGCGCTGGGCGACGCGCTCGCGATCTGGCCGCGGCGCGCCTACCACAGCGGGGCGAGCGGCCGGGTGACGCTGTCCTGCCGCGTCGACGCCCATGGCCTGGCGGAATGGTGCCGGGTCATCGGCGAGTCGCCGGCGGGCCAGGGCTTCGGCCGCGCCGCGCTGGAGATGCGGCCGAGCTTCAAGCTGACGCCCGTGCAGGGTCCTGACGGGCCGATCACCGCGATGATGACGGTCAATGTCGGCTTCAAGGCGCCCGCCACCGAGCTCGACTCGGACGGAACGGGCGCCGCCACCGCCGCGAACACCATGGGCGCGGCGCCGGTGGTCAGCGGGCCGATCCATGGCAACCGTCTCGAGATGCACGCCGTGGTCATGGTGGACAATCCGGTGTGGACCAGCGCGGCCAATTTCGACGACCTGGCGCGGGCCTACCCGGCCAAGGGCGGCGGGGCCGAGGGCTATGCGGCCGCGCACTGCCAGGTCCAGCGGTCGGGCCGGGACGCCGGGGCGCTTAGCCGCTGCCAGATCATCAAGGAGAGTCCGAAAGGTCAGGGCTTCGGCCAGGCCGCGATCAGCCTGATGCCGAAGTTCCGCGTCATGCCCGCCGTCCTGGCCCGCGCGCCGGGCGACGCGCCGCTGTGGGTCGACGTGCCGGTCCGGCTGTCGCCGCCGGACAAGGCCGCCGAGCGCACGGTCAAGGCGCCGATCTGGCTGCTGAACGTCGATCCGGAGTCGGTGCCGAAGGTCTTCCCGCCGGAGGCGGCCGCCAAGGGCCTGACCTCGGGCCGGGGCGTCGTCCGCTGCACGGTCGCCGACGACGGGACGGTCGGGTCCTGCGTTCCGGAGCCCGGCGATCCCGACGGCCTGGGCTTCTCGGAAGCCGCCGTCAAGCTGGCGACGGCCATGCGTATGAACCTGTGGTCGGCGGACGGCGCGCCTGTCGAAGGCGGCGTCGTGCACATCCCAATCCGGATCAACCTCAGGACCCGGACCCAGTAGGGTGTGAGCGTGGACGGAGCCGCCAGCAGGCTCCGCGGGCGCACCGGGCGGCATTGCGGCGCAACCAGCTGCTCAGCTTCTTCGTTACGTTGTGATTGGGCGTGGACGGGGGCGGCCGTGGCAGTCGGACAGGACGGGGATACGGATCTGCCGTTCCGGCAACTGGCGCAGCATCTTCCTACGCCCTGTTGGATATCTGACGCCGACGGCGCGATCATCTGGGTCAACGACGCGTGGCTCGCCTACACCGGAAAGAACCCTGAGACGCTAGGCCGGGAGGGGCTGTCGGTCCTCCACGATCCCTCGGTCTTCCCCGCCGTCCAGCGGAAATGGGCGGAAACCAAGTCGGCGGGCGAAGCCGCAGAAATGGTGTTTCCGCTTCGCGGCCGCGACGGCGAGCTCCGGCCCTTCCTGACCCGTGTTGTCCCGGTGCGCGACGCGGCGGGAAACATCTGGCGCTGGTTCGGGACGAACACGGATATCAGCCGCGAAGCGGAAGCAGAGGCGCGGGCCCGGCGGTCCGAAGAGACCCTGCGAGACAACGAAGCACGGCTGACCCTGGCCACCGAGGCCGGCGGGGTCGGAATCTGGGAATGGCGTCTCACCACCAACGAGATGGTCTATTCGCCCAGAGCGCGGGAAATCTGCGGCTTCGCGCCTGATGCGCAGGTGACCTACGAGATGGTCGTCGCCGTCACCCATCCGGACGACTTTCCGCGGACTTCCGCCCAGGCGGCGCGAGCGCTGGATCCGATGGTGCGCGACCGTGCCCGGTACGACTACCGGATCGTGCGGCCCTCCGGCGAAGTGCGCTGGGTCACCGCCTCGGGCGAAGCCATCTTCGAACCCAACGCCGCGGGCCAACTGACCGCCACGCGCTATGTAGGCACCCTTATCGACGTCACGGATCAGCGGCTTTCCGAGGAGGCGATCCGAGAGTCCGAGCGCCAGTTGCAAATGGCCTTGCGGGCCGGACGGATGGCCGCCTGGCGGGTCGATCCGACCGGCGCCATCGCGCCCAATCCGGAGCTCAACGCGCTTATCGGATGGCCGCGGGACGCGCGGCCCACCATGGCGGACCTGACGCCAAACTACCTCCCCGGCGAACTCGACCGGATCGGATCGGCCGCCGAGGCGGCGCGCCATTCGGGGAGCCGCCATTTTGAGGTCGAGTACCAATATCGCCGCGCAGACGGTCAGACTCGCTGGTTCAGCACCCGCGCCGAGGCGTTGATTTCGCCCGACGGGAAGCCCGATGGGCTGATTGGCATTTCGATGGACATCACCGAACGCAAGGCCGACGAGGAGCGCCTGAAGTTCCTGGCGCGCGAGGTCGACCACCGGGCCAACAACCTGATGACCATCGTCGAAAGCATCGTCGCACTCAGCCGCGGCGCAAGCGTCGACGACCTGCGCACCGTCCTGCGTGGCCGGGTGCATGCCTTGGCCACCACCCATCAGCTTCTCGCCGAATCCCGCTGGGGCGGCGCCGAATTGCGCGCGCTGGTCGAGGAGGAGCTCTCGCCGTTCAGCCTCGGGGACGCGCCCGCGCGGCTGCAGGTCTCCGGACCCGAGGTGATCCTGAGGCCGGCCAGCGCTCAGGCCGTGGCCATGGTCGTGCACGAATTGGCGACCAACGCCGCCAAGCATGGATCCCTCTCTCGGCAGGAAGGGTCAGTCGAGATTTCCTGGTGTCTTGAGCCCGGCGGCGAGATCCGCATCCGGTGGATTGAGGCCGGCGGCCCGCGGGTGCGCCCGCCAGAGCGCAAAGGCTTCGGGACCTCGGTCATCACCCGCGCGCTCGAAGGCGCCGTGCAGGGCAAGGCCAAGTTGGACTGGCGCCCCGAGGGTCTCGCCGCCGAGTTCACCGTAGCCAATCCCTGACGGCCCCAAGGAACGTCCCTAGTCCTTCCGCCGCTCCACGGTCTCGACGCTGGGGTTGGCGCGGAGCGCCGCGGCGATGTGGGTCAGGTGGCGGGCGTCGTTGACGTCGACGTCGATGTCCACGTCGAAGAAGTCGGATTGGCGGTGATGCATGCGCAGCTGGACGATGTTGCCGCCGGCCTCGCCGATGATGGTGCAGACCTGCCCGAGCACGCCCGGCGAGTTGCCGATGGTGGCGATCAGCTTGGCGCGGGCGACGGCGTTGCGCTCGGCCTCCGGCGTCCACTGCAGGTCGCGCCAGGCGTCCTCCCGGTCCTCGGCCGCGGCCAGGCGGTCGCAGTCGATGGTGTGGACCGTGAGGCCCTTGGAGTCCTCCTCCAGGATGCCGACGATCCGGTCGCCGGGCAGCGGCGAGCAGCAGGGATCGAAATGGATGGTGACGCCGGGGGTCAGGCCGCCGCCGCGCACATAGAGCCTGGCGGCGCGGCCGTCCTCGATGCGGTGGCGCTCGTGGGCCGCCTTCTTCTCCTCGGCCTTCAAGCCGGGGAACAGGGCCTCCAGGACCTGCGGCGGCGACACGCGGCCGCGGCCCACGGCGTCGAACAGCTCGTCCTCGGTAGCCACGGCGAAGCGGTCGAAGGCGGGCCGCAGCGACACGTCCTTGCGCGACTTGCCGGCGGCGGCGAAGGTCTGGTCGACCGTGGCGCGGCCGAGCCTGGTGAACTCTTCCTTCTCGGTCTGGCGGATGTGGCGGCGGATGGCCGAGCGGGCGCGGCCGGTGACCGTGATCGAGCGCCAGTCCGGCGGCACCACCGGCTTGCCGCCGCGGATCACCTCGACGACGTCGCCGTTCGCCAGCACCGTGCGCAGCGGCTTCAGCTCGCCGTTGATCTTCACCCCGATGCAGGTGTCGCCGATGTCGGTGTGCAGGGCGTAGGCGAAGTCCAGCGGCATGGCGCCGGTGGGCAGACTGACCAGCCGACCCTTGGGCGTGAAGACGAAGGCCTGGTCGAGGAACATCTCGAGCTTGGCGTGCTCCATCAGCTCTTCGGGGTCGCCGCCATGCTCAAGCACCTGGACGAGGTGGCGCAGGTTGACCAGCGGATCGCGGCCGCCGGCGGCCTGCTGATGCTCCAGGTCGAAGCCGTAGGACTTGTCCTTGTAGCGCCAGTGGGCGGCGACGCCCTCCTCGGCCACCCGGTCCATGGCCTCGGTGCGGATCTGCATCTCGATGCGCATGCCGCGCGGCCCCACCACCGTGGTGTGCAGCGAGCGGTAGTTGTTGCGCTTGGGCGTGGAGATGAAGTCCTTGAACCGCTCGGGGATCGAGGGCCAGGCGCGATGGATGACGCCCAGCGCCCGGTAGCAGTCCTCCTCGGTGTCGACGATCACCCGGAAGGCGTAGATGTCGGAAAGCTGAGAGAATCCAATCGACTTGCGCTGAAGTTTGCGCCAGATCGAGTAGGCGTTCTTCTCGCGGCCGAAGACCCGGGCCGGCACGTCGGCGGTCTCCAGCCGGGCGGAGATCTCCTGGCTGACCAGGCTGACGGCCCCGCCCTGGTCGTGGCGCAGGGTCTCCAGCCGGCGGTTGATGGCGTCGCGGGCCACCGGGTTGAGGTGCTCGAAGGCGAGCTCCTCCAGCTCGGTGCAGATGCGGTGCACGCCGATGGAGCGGGCCAGCGGGGCGTAGATGTCCAGGGTCTCGCGCGCGATCCGCTCGCGCTTGGCGGGGCTGGCGATGTGCTGCAGCGTGCGCATGTTGTGCAGCCGGTCGGCGAGCTTGACCATCAGCACGCGCACGTCGCGGCTGATCGCCAGGATGAATTTCCGCAGGTTCTCGGCCTGGCGCAGATGCTCGCTGGAGAGCTCCAGCTTGGAGAGCTTGGTCACGCCCTCCACCAGCTCGCCGATTTCCTTGCCGAACAGCTCGTCGATCTCGGCGCGGGTGACCGGCGTGTCCTCGATCACGTCGTGCAGCAGGGCGGTGACGATGGTCGCGGTGTCGAGGCGATAGTCGGTGAGGATGCCCGCCACCTCGATGGGGTGGGCGAAATAGGGATCGCCGGAGGCCCGCTTCTGCGCCCCGTGCATGCGCATGGCGTAGACGTAGGCGCGGTTCAGCAGCGCCTCGTCGGCGGTGGGGTCGTAGGAGCGGACCTTCTCGATCAGCTCGAACTGACGCAGCATCTTGGCGCGCACAGGCGCCTTGGCCGGTGTCGCGGCCTTTCCGGAAGTGGGGGCGTCGGTCTTCGTGGCGGCGGGTTGAGGCGCCGCCGGGGCGGTCAGAGGGTCTGCGCCTTCTGGGCTCAGTACCGCTCCTCCTGACCGCCGTCGCGGTCGCTCTGCAGGGCGCGAACCAGCTCAAGCTCGCTCATCTGCATATGGGTCGGATCGGCCAGCAGGGCCAGGGTTTCGGCCTCTTCCTCGGCTTCCGAACGCTCGTCCACCCGTTGCAGGGTGCCGATCAGGGTCTCGCGCAGCTCTTCCGCATCGACCACGTCGTCGGCGATCTCGCGCAGCGAGACGACCGGGTTCTTGTCGTTGTCGCGGTCCACCAGGATCTGAGCGCCGGCCGAGATGGCGCGCGCCCGATGCGCCGCCAGCAGCACGAGGTTGAAGCGGTTGGGGACCTTTTCGATGCAGTCTTCGACAGTGACGCGAGCCATGGATTCCTCGGGCGGGGGAGAGAACCAGCGAAAATAGAGGTTCCGGCCCTATTGTGCAATGCCGCAAAGGCCGCAGGGCCTCAAAACAAGCCGGACCTTACCCTACGTTCACCACGTGCGGTTGCAAAGGCTCAATGGTTGGTCGGCTAGATTACAGACCCGACTGGACCCGGAGACTTCGATGCCGCCTGCGTCTTCCGCACGCCAGGAACGCTTCCCCTGGGAGCCGGAATCCGTCAACCGCGCCAATCTGGTGACGGCGGCGGTGCGCCAGCTCTTGCTGCAGAAGATCCCGGCTGAGAGCACCCACGCGCCGAGCCTGCTGGTGGCGGCCGGCGCCCTGGTGGGTTTCGCGGCGCAGAACTCGGCGCTGGAACAGGGCGAACTCTTGACGCGCCGGCGCGACCTGGTGGCGCCGGAGAGCCTGATGCTGCGCGCCGACAACCAGGGCCATCGGTTCCTGGCCGGGCGCTGGGTGAACGCGCCCCTGCTGCTGGGCTATGGCCACGGCTTCCCGCTGCAGCGGTTCGTTGTGCAGGCGGCTGCGGCGGCCGGGGTCAAGCGCACGGAATTTCCGGACTACTGGGAGCTGGAGCGCAAGGTCGCCAAGGCCGCCGCCGAGGGCGAACTGGGCCGGCTTGAGGCCACGCCCGAGCGCGGGGCGCTGGCCCGGCCGCAGGACGTCCTGCGGGTGCTCTGGCCGACCGCGCGGCGGGTGCTCACCGCGCCCATGCCGTTGGACTACGCCGACGAGCCGGTGCTGAACGAGGCGCACTGGCCGATCCTGATGGCCGTGGTGGCGGCGCGGCTGATGACCCAGACGGCGAAGGTCGTCGCCCCGAAGGTGGCCGCGGACCTGGTCATGGAGGCGGCGATCATCGCGTCGAAGCTCGACCCCGACGTCGCCGACCGCGGCCGCTGGACGCTCGGCCCCGGCCCCCGCGGCCTGCAGATCGCCCGCGACGACCGCCGCCGGCGGGTTGCGTAGGCTTCCGAGGCTCCGCGACAGCGGAGGCTCAGTCTTTTTGAACCACGGAAAGACACGGAAAGAGCACGGAAAAGAGGCTCGATCTCCGAGGGCCGCGCGTGCTCTTCTTGCGCGCAAAGCGCGCGTTTCGATCCAGCTCTGGCGCTCAAGCGGCCCGCCCTCCGTGCTCTTTCCGTGTCTTTCCGTGGTTATTCTTCTTTGCTGACGGGCCTCGCGTCGCGCCCCACCGTGGTTGTCGCGGCGAGTTCGGCGGCGGTGCGGCCGAGCACGGGATGCACCCAGTCCGGCGCGATCTCGGCGAGCGGGCCCATGACGAACAGGCGCTCGTGGGCTCGCGGATGCGGCAGGATCAGACCCGGACCGTCCCGCGCCTGCCGGCCATAGGCGATCAGGTCGAGGTCGAGGGTGCGGGGCGCATTGGGCGCCCCGCGTATCCTGCCAAACGACCGCTCGATGGCAAAAAGCGCCTCCAGAACCGCCTCTGGAGGGCCGTTCGCCTCGACAATCGCGACGCCGTTGCGATATTCGTTGCTTTTCGGGTCGGGCCAGGCGGCAGAGTTCCACCAGCGCGACCGGGCCAGCACGGGCAATCCTGCCTGGGGGAACCGCGACACGGCCGCATTCAACAGCGCCTCAGACGAAGGGTGATCGCCGGGCATATTGGAGCCCAGGGCCACGATCACCGCCGCGTCGAGCGCCGGCCCAGCGGGACTCCCCAGATTGGCGTTTGGGCGATTGGCGTTTGGGATATTTGAAACGATGACCTTCTACCCCACAGACCGTCTGGCGCTGTTCATCGACGGGTCGAACCTCTATTCCGCGGCCAAGGGCCTGGGCTTCGACATCGACTACCGCAAGCTCCTGGAAGAGTTCCGCAAGCGGGGCGTCCTGATCCGCGCCTACTACTACACCGCGCTCGTCGAAGACGAGGAGTACTCGCCGATCCGCCCGCTGGTCGATTGGCTGGACTACAACGGCTATTCGCTCGTCACCAAGGCGGCGCGGCAATACACCGACAGCCAGGGGCGCAAGCGCTGGCGCGGCGACATGGACGTGGAGATCGCCGTCGACATGATGGAGATGGCCGCCGGCGGCGCCGACCATCTGGTGCTGTTCTCGGGCGACGGGGACTTCCGGGCGCTGGTCGAGGCGGTGCAGCGGCGAGGGTCGCGCGTGACCGTGGTCTCGACGGTGAAGTCGCAGCCGCCGATGGCCTCGGACGACCTGCGCCGGCAGGCGGACAATTTCGTCGACCTGGCGGACCTCTCGGAGATCATCGGGCGGCCCTCGCGCCTGCCCCGCTTCATCCAGGAAGCCCGCAGCGAACGGCGCCACGAGGACGAGCCGGAGGCCGATGCCGAGGCCTGATCCGGCGTTGGCCGAGCCGCCGCGCGACTGTCCGCTCTGCCCAAGGCTCGTGGCCTATCGCGCCAAGAACGCCGCGGAGAACCCGACCTGGTTCAACGGGCCGGCCCCGTCGTTCGGACCGGATGACGCACGCCTGCTGGTCGCGGGCCTGGCGCCTGGGCGGACCGGGGCGAACCGCACGGGCCGGCCGTTCACCGGCGACCATGCCGGTGTGCTGCTCTACGCGACGCTGAAGAAGACCGGCTTTGCGACCGGGTCCTACGATCCGAACGGGAACGACGACCTGGCGCTGGTCGACTGCATGATCTCCAACGCGGTGCGCTGCGCCCCGCCCGGGAACAAGCCGGAGACCTCGGAAGAGGCCCATTGCCGGCCGTTCCTCGCCGCGCGGATCGCCGCCCTGCCCCGCCTGAAGGTGATCGTCACCCTGGGCGACGTGTCGCGGCGCAATGTGCTCAAGGCGCTCGGACTGAAGGCCTCAGCCGGCCCGCCGGGCCACGGCACGGAGTTCCGCGCCGGCCCCTATGTCGTGCTGAACAGCTACCATTGCTCGCGGCTCAACACGAACACCGGCCGGCTGACGCCCGCGATGTTCGAAGCGGTGTTCGAACGCGCGCGGGCGCTGATCGACGGCTGATCGGCCGTCAAAAATGTCCCGTTCCAGAGGCTGGCCTTGTGGTGGAGCTTAGACCTAAGGTGCCGTCCGAAGCTGGGGAATTTGTCGGATGTTGAAATCAATCGCCCTCGCCGGCGCCGCGGTCGCGGCGCTCGCGCTTAGCCTCCCGTCGGCGGGCCTCGCCAAGCCGGTGACGGTCCGCGAGATCGCCCGCTCGGTGAAGCTGGCCGATCCGCACATCTCGCCGGACGGCAGGCTGATCGCCTATGTGGAAACCCGCGCCGACCTGGAGGCCGACGAGTTCCGCAGCGAGATCATGGTCGTCGATGTGGCGAGCCACGCGGTGCGGCCGATCACCCGGACCCGGCGCCATGCCGGCTCGCCGCGCTGGTCGCCGGATGGGGCGCGGCTGGCCTTCACCGCCCCGGACTCCGACAAGAACCTGCAGGTCTATGTGCTGCCGATGGCCGGCGGCGAAGCCCTGCAGCTCACCAAGGGCAAGGACAGCGTCTCGCAGTTCGCCTGGAGCCCGGACGGCAAGTCCATCGCCTACGCCGCCGCCGACCCCGCGCCGGAGCTGAAGGGCGAGGACAAGTTCCGCACCGGCTTCAAGGTCGGCAACGACGACGTGACGGTGAGCGAGGCGGTGCGGCCGACGCACCTGTGGCTCACCGCGGCCGATGGCGCGGGGGAGCCCAAGCGCCTGACCAAGGGCGACTGGTCGCTCCCCTCCAGCCTGCCGCCCGGCCCGCCGTCGTCGCCGGTGGTCTGGACCCGCGACGGCAAGTCGCTGGTCTATGTGGAGCAGAAGACGCCCTCGACCGGCGACCAGTTCTATTCGCGGGTGATGGTGCTGGACGTGGCCAGCGGCAAGACCCGCGCGGTGACCGGCGAGACCCTGCTGGAGGGCTATCCGCAGGTCTCGCCCGACGGCAAGACCATCGCCTATTGGCGCAACCGCGACGCCGCGCCCTGGAAGTTCCAGGACGTCTGGCTGGCGCCCTTCGACGGCGGGGCCGGCAAGGACATCGGGGTGGCCCTGGACAAGAACGTCTACGGCACGCTCTGGGCGCCCGACGGCCAGTCGATGATCGTGGGCGCCAATACGGGCACGACCGTGGGCCTGTGGCGGCTGAAGCCCGACGGGACCTTTAAGCCCATCGAACTGGGCAGGATGATGCCGGCCAACGGCTACTGGCTGGACATCGACGTGGCGCGGGACGGAACCATCGCCGTGGTTGGCCAGACGGCCAGCGACCCCTCCGAACTCTACCTGATCCCGGCGAGCGGCGGCGCGCCGGTGGCGATCACCCACCAGAACGCCGCGCTCGACGACCTCACCCTGGGACGGATCGAGACGGTGACCTGGAAGGGTCCGGGCGGACGGATGCTGAATGGCGTCGTCACCTATCCGCCGGACTTCAAGCCCGACCGGAAGTACCCGCTGGTGCTCTACGTTCACGGCGGACCGAACTCCGCCTCGCGGGAGAAGTTCGGCGTGGCCGAGCAGGTGTTCGCCGCCCAGGGCTATGTGGTGTTTGAGCCCAACTACCGGGGCGGCGACAACGACGGCAACGCCTTCTACGCCTCAATCTACAAGGACGCCGGTCAGGGGCCGGGCGAGGACGTGATGTCCGGTGTCGAATATCTGAAGTCCAAGGGCTTCGTGGACGCCTCGCGGATGGCGGTGACCGGCTGGTCCTACGGCGGCTTCATGACCACCTGGCTCGCCGGCCACTATCCGGTGTGGAAGGCGGCGGTGGCGGGCGCGGCGGTCACCGACTGGGTGGAGATGTACAACCTGTCGGACGGCAATGTGGGCAACGCCTACGCCACCGGCGGCTCGCCCTATGTCGGCGCGGGCATGGAGCTGAACCGCAAGCAGTCGCCGGCGACCATGATGTCGAAGATCAAGGCGCCCACCCTGGTGATGACCGACACCGGCGACTTCCGGGTGCCGGCGGCGCAGTCCTATGGCCTCTATCACGCGCTCAAGGACAACGGCGTTGAGACCGAGTTCGTGGCCTATCCGGTCGGCGGCCATTTCCCGGGTGACCCGATCCGCCAGATGGACGTCTACACCCGCTGGGTCGACTGGCTGAACCGCTGGCTGAAGAATGACGGCAAGGACGCGCCCAGGAAGGCCGACTAGGAGAGGCCGCACCATGATCTTCGAGCAGATCGCCACGGGCGGATGCCAGAGCTACCTGCTGGGCTGCCAGGACACCCAGGCGGCGGTGCTGATCGACCCGGAGCTGAGCCGGATCGACCGCTACCTCGGCGACTGCGCCCAGCATGGCCTGTCGATCAAGTACATCGTGGATACCCACACCCACGCCGACCATTTCTCGGCCAGCAAAGAACTGGGCAAGGCGCTGAGGGCGCCAGTGGTGATGCATCGCCTCGCGCCCGCGCCGCACGCCGACCTGCGGCTGGACGACGGCGACATGCTGATCGCCGGCGGGCTGAAGCTGCGCGCGATGCATACGCCGGGGCACACACGGGATTCCATGAGCCTGGTGATGGACGACCGGGTGTTCACCGGCGACGCCCTGCTGATCGGCGGCACCGGGCGCACGGACCTGCCGACCGGCGATCCGCACGAGCTGTTCGACAGCCTGTTCGAGGGCCTGTTGCGGCTGCCGCCGGAAACCCTGGTGTTTCCGGCGCACGACTACAAGGGCCGCAGCCACTCCACCATCGGGGCCGAGATCGCGGAAAATCCGCGACTGCAGAAGACGGAGCGGGCCGCGTTCGTGGCCATGATGCAGGCGCTGGACCTGGCGGCGCCCACACACCTCACCGAGGCGCTGCGCACCAATATGAGCGGCGGCAAGACGGTGGCGCAGCTGCTCAGCGAAGCCGCGGCCAAGGCGCCCTTCATGTCGATGCAGGAGTTGTCCGAGCGGATCAGCGGCAACCGGCGCGACATCGTCGTCCTGGATGTGCGGGAGAAGGAAGCCTTCGAGGCCGGCCACGTGCCGGGGGCCCGCCACCTGCCGCGCGGCCAGCTGGAGCTGCGGGTCAACACAGACCTGCCGGACCCGACGGTGCGCATCCTCACCTGCTGCGAGTTCGGCAAGATCTCGACGCTCGCGGCCGCCACCCTGCGCGAGCTTGGCTATGGCCGCGCCGTGGCGCTGGACGGCGGCATGAAGGCCTGGCGGGAGGCGGAGTTCCCGCTGGAGCGCTGATCGCCCTCGCCTCGTCCCGCCGCCCTCGCTAGGGTCGGCCACCTTTGCCGTTCAGTGGATTCTCCGACTTGAAAACCATGCTCTTCGCCGGCCTCGCGGCCGCGGCCGTTCTCGCCTCCTGCCCGGCGCTCGCGCAGCCCAAGGTCGACCCGGCCCTGCACGACCAGGCGCTGGAGCTGCTGAAGAAGGGTATCGGCTTCCGCACCGTGATCCCGGGCAATCAGGTCCCGGTCTATGCGGCCTATCTGAAGAGCGTGCTGGTGGGCGCGGGCTTCAAGCCCGACGAGGTGAGGATCGAGCCGGTGGCCGGCAGCGCGGTGCTGATCGCCCACTACGCCGGGACCGATCCGAAGCTGAAGCCCATCGTGGTGATCGACCACATGGACGTCGTCGAGGCCAAGCCCGCCGACTGGACGCGCGACCCGTTCACCCCGGTGGTCGAGAACGGCTACGTCTTCGGGCGCGGCGCCATCGACGACAAGTTCGACGTCTCGATGATCGTCACCGTCCTGTCGAAGCTGAAGCGCGAGGGCTGGGCGCCGCGCCGCGAGATCGTCCTGGCGCTGAGCGGCGACGAGGAGACCCTGATGCAGACGGCGCGACATCTGGCGCAGGAGCTGAAGGGCGCCGAGCTGGTGCTGAACGGCGACGCCGGCGGCGGCGAACTCTCCGAGGACGGCAAGCCGCAGATCTACACCCTGCAGGCGGCCGAGAAGACCTACGCCGACTTCGAGATCACCGTCACCGATCCCGGCGGCCACTCCAGCCGGCCGGGCAAGACCAACGCCATCTACCAACTGGGGACCGACCTTGCCCGCCTTTCGGCCTATCAGTTCCCGGCCATGGAGAGCGAAATCACCATGGGCGCGTTCAGGGCCGCGGCGCCGACCGAGCCCGGGCCGGTGGGCGATGCGCTCCGCGCCTATGTGGCCAATCCGAAGGACCAGACCGCGATCGCGGTGCTGTCGGCCGACCGCGACATGGTGGGCCAGCTGCGCACCACCTGCGTGGCGACCATGATCCAGGGCGGCCACGCCACCAACGCGCTGCCGCAGAAGGCCACGGCCTCGGTCAACTGCCGCATCTTCCCGGGCACGCCGTCGGAGGAGGTGCGCAAGACCATCGTCAAGGTGATCGCCGACCCGGGCGCGACGGTGACGCGGGAGAACGACGGCTCCATCGATGCGCCCGCCTCGCCATTGCGCGCCGACGTGCTGGCGGCGGTGACCAAGGCGGTGCATGCGCGCTATCCCGGCCTGCCGGTGGCGCCGGGGATGTCGGCCGGCGCGACGGACTCGATGTTCTTCCGCGCGCTCGGCGTGCCGGCCTACGGCGTCGGCGGGGCCTTCATGAAGTCCTCGGATGATTTCGCCCACGGCCTGAACGAGCGCGTGCCGCTGGCCACCATCGATGGCGCGCTGTTCCAGTGGGAGAGCGTGCTGAAGGATCTGGCGAAGTAGCGGACGGTCAGTCCGACGGCGAAACGCCGCGCACCATCTGGGCGACCTTCTCCGCGTCCTGCGGCGTCGCGGGGTTGTAGATCAAGAGGCTGAGGTCGGTGCGGCCGTCCACCCCGAAGGTGGAGTATTCGAAGCCCACCGGGCCCAGCAGCGGATGATTGATCTGCTTGACCATCTCGCGGTGGACGACGGCCGGCAGCTCGTTCTCGCGCCACAGCGCCCGGAACTCCGGGCTGAGACGGCTGAGTTCCTCGACCAGGGGCTCCACGTCCGCCGCGGCGCCGGCCCGGGCGGCGTCCAGCCGAAAGGCGCCCACCACGAACCGCGCCACGCTGTTCCAGTGCTCGTGCGCCGCCCGCGCGCGGGGATCGAGGAACAGGTGGCGCAGCATGTTGCGCTCGGCCGGCGGCATGGCGCCGTAGTCGGCCAGCATGGCGGCGGACCCGCGGTTCCAGGCGACCACGTCCCAGGTGGCGGTGCGGATCAGGGCCGGCGTCGGGTCCAGCGCGTCGAGCACGCGCTGCAGCCGCGGCGTGACGCCTTCGGTGCGGCGGTAGCGCTGCTCGGGCGGGCGGCCGAGGCCCAGCAGGAACAGGTGCTCCCGCTCGGTGTCGGTGAGCATGAGCGCGCGGGCGATGCGGTCGAGCACGTCGGCCGAGGGCGCGCCGCCACGGCCTTGCTCCAGCCAGGTGTACCAGGTGGGGCTGATGTTGGCCCGCCCGGCCACCTCTTCGCGGCGCAGGCCGGGCGTGCGCCGCCGCTCCGGCGGGAAGCCGAAGGCGCCGGGATCGAGCCGGGCGCGGCGGTCCTTGAGGTAGGTCCCGAGCACGTTCTCGGGCGCGAGGAGCTCACTCATCCTGTTAGTCTCTATACCCTGATAAGGTCACTACTTTAACAGGATATGCGAATGCGCGACGATTGTCTCTCAAGCTTTTGTGGAGACTTCGACATGCGTGTTTTCCTGACCGGCGCCAGCGGCTTCATCGGCTCGGCCGTGATTGCGGAGTTGAAAGCCCACGGCCACGAGGTGCTGGGCCTGGCGCGCAACGACGAGAACGCCGCCAAGCTCAAGGCCGCCGGCGTGGCGGTCCATCGCGGCGACCTGAGCGAGCCGGAGACTTTGGCGGCCGGCGCGGCGGCCTGCGACGGGACGATCCACTGCGCCTTCATCCACGACTTCAGCAAGTTCATGGAGAATATCGCCATCGACCGCACCAATGTGGAGGCGATGCTGAAAGCGCTGGAGGGCTCCGGCAAACCCTTCATCCTCACCTCCGGCACCCTGATGGCCGACCCTGACCGGGAGGCGACGGAAGAGGACGGACCCTCGACGGAAGGCGCGGGCGCCGGGCGCGGGGCCACCGAGCTGCTGGTCGAGGACTATGCCAAGCGGGGCGTGCGGGCGATGATCGTGCGCCTGCCTCAGGTGCACGACACCGAGAAGGCCGGCCTGATCAGCTATGCCATCGAGGTCGCCAAGGAGAAGGGCGTCTCGGCCTATGTCGGCGATGGCTCGGCCCGCTGGGCGGCCGCCGCCGTCGGTGACGTGGCGAAGGTCTACCGGCTGGCGCTTGAGAAGGGCGTGGCCGGGGCCCGCTATCATGCGGTGGGCGAATCCGGCGTCACCATGCGCGACGTGGCCGAGGCGGTGGGCAAGCGCCTGGGCCTGCCGGTGAAGTCGATCACGCCGGAGGAGGCGCCCGCCCACTTCGGCTTCCTGGCGATGTTCGCCGGCCGCGACGCGCCGACTTCCAGCAAGCTGACGCAGGAGCGTCTGGGCTGGACGCCGACGGGTCCAAGCCTAATCGCCGACCTCGAACAGCGCCAGCCGGCCAACGCCTAGCGCCAGTAGCGGTAGCGCCAGATCGGCGCGAAGCCGGCCGCGCGGTAGATGCGCCGCGCGGGGTTGGGCTCCTCGACCTGCAGAAAGACCCTGCTCAGGCCCCTCGCCTGGGCCACCCGGCCCATGGCGGCGAGGATGGCGCTGGCGTGGCCCTTGCCGCGGTGGGCGGGCGCGGTGCGCATGCCGTGGATGCCGGCCCATTGCGCGCCGAAGCTCATGACGCCGACCGCGTGGGTCGCCCCGGCCTCCCCGGCCGCGGCGTAGATCGCGCCGGGCGAGCGGGTCAGGACCTTCACGCGGTGTGCGCCGTCGGCGGGATCGAAGCCTTCGCCCAGGAAGACGCCAGCCCAGGCGTCGTCGGGCTTATCGAGGATACGCGCCGAACCATCTGAAAACGCGGCAAGTTCCGGAACCGAGCCGGTCTTGAAGATCGTCGGCTGTTTGGGGGCGAAACCGCCGCGGGTGAGTTCGGCATAGACCGGCTCCAAGGCCGGGACGTCCGCCAGCCGGAAGCCCGGCTTCAGGCCGCGCGAGCGATAAGCCTCCTCGATCGCGCTGAGCGCGTCCGGCCCGATGTCGTGGCGCAGCGGGACCGCGCTCTTGGCCCGGCCGATGGTCCCGTTGTCCAGCGGGACCAGCCAGCCGCCGATTTCCAGCATCTCCGGCGGCGCGACGGCGGCGACCGTGTCGCGTTCGAGGACGGCGATGTCCGCGGGGTCCACGTCAGCCCCCAAACTCAGCCGTGGTCCTTCATGAGCCGCGCCTTGTCGCGCTGCCAGTCGCGCTCGGCGGTGGCTTCGCGCTTGTCGTGTTCCTTCTTGCCCTTGGCCAGCGCCACCTCGAGCTTGGCGAGGCCCCGGTCGTTCCAGAACAGCTTGGTCGGGATGATCGTGCGGCCGTCGCGCTGCACCGCGCCGATCAGCTTGTCGATCTCCTTGCGCTTCAACAGCAGCTTCCGGTGGCGGCGGGGCTCGTGGTTGAAGTGCGGACCGGCCTGGGCGTAGGGCGGGATATCGGCGTTGACGAGCATGATCTCGTCGCCCTCCACCGCCGCATAGCTCTCGGCGATGTTGGCGCGGCCGTTGCGCAGGGATTTGACCTCCGAGCCGGTGAGCGCCAGCCCCGCCTCGAAGAAGGTCTCCAGGAAGTAGTCGAACCGCGCGCGGCGGTTCTCGGCGATCAGCTTCTTCGGCGCCTCGGCTTTAGGGGCCATCAGATCACGCCCGCGTCCCGCATGGCGGCCAGCACCTCGGCGCGGGACGCTTCCGACGCGGGCGCGATGGGCAGGCGAGCCTCTTCGGCGCAGAGGCCCAGGTGGGCGAGCGCGAACTTGGTCGGCGACGGCGAGGCGTCGGTGAACAGCGCCTTGTGCAGGCGGATCAGCCGATCCTGGCCATAGAGCGCGCCCTGCCACTGGCCGGTCAACGCGTCGTTGAAGAAGGCCGAGACCTGTTCGGGCGCCACATTGGCGGTGACCGAGATGCAGCCGTGGCCGCCATGGGCCAAGTAGCCCAGCGCAGTGGGGTCGTCGCCGGAGAGCATCACCCAGTCCTCGCCGCACATCAGCCGCTGCTGGCTGGCCCGGGCGAGGTCGCCCGTGGCGTCCTTGATCCCGACGATGTTCGGCAGCTTGGCGAGGCGCGCGAGCGTGTCGTTGGAGATGTCGACGCCGGTCCGCCCAGGCACGTTGTAGACCAGCACCGGAATCTGCACGGCCTCGTTGATGGCGGCGTAGTGGGCGTACATGCCCTCCTGGCTCGGGCGATTGTAGTAGGGCGTGACGATCAGGGCGGCGTCGGCGCCGGCCGCCTTGGCGTGGCGGGTGAGTTCGATCGCCTCGTCGGTGGAATTGGAGCCGGTGCCGGCGACCACCGGCAGGCGGCCGGCGGCGGTCTTGATGCAGAGATCGATGACGCGGTTGTGCTCGTCGTGGCTAAGCGTCGCACTCTCCCCGGTCGTGCCCACCGGCACCAGGCCGTGGACGCCGCCGGCGATCTGGCGTTCCACCAGGCGCACGAAGGCGTCCTCGTCGACGGCGCCGTCGCGGAAGGGCGTGACGAGGGCGGGAAGCACGCCCCGAAACAAAGGCTCTGACATTGTAAGCAAATTGCCGTGATTGGACGCTTGGCAAGGCGTCGTTCAGATTCGTCGCGACAATATGTGCACGTGGGCGGCGCCCGCAATGTCCTATTGATTCGCTTCGAGTTCCCGTTTGTCTCCGTTGGGGGGAGTCCATGCACAAGATCGCGCGCAAGGCCTTCCTGATCGCCGGCGTCGCCGCGATGGCAAGCGTGGCCGCCCGCGCGCAATCCCTCGACCCCACGGGGCCGGACCCGTTGGGCGACCTGCTGGACAAAGCCCTGAAGACGACGCCGCTGGATACGCCGGCGCCGCCGCACAGTGTCTCCCACCCCCTAACCGACCGCGACGCCGGCCTGTTCCGACAGGCGGTCGAAACCGCGCGGCGCGGGAATGTGAACGGAGCGCGCGAGGCGATCTCGCAGCTGACCGACCCGCTGGCGCGCAAGACCGCGACCTGGGTGCTGGTGGATTCCTGCGCCGACTCGCTCGGCTTCACCGACGTGGACGCCGCGCGCCGCGATCTGGCCGGCTGGCCGCACGGCGCCAAGCGCCAGGCCGCCGCCGAGCGCCTGCTGGAGACCGCCGGCAAGACGCCGCAGCAGACCCTGGACTGGTTCGCCGGGGCCGAGCCGACCACCGCCCAGGGCGCCATGGCGCTGGCCAGCGCCTACAAGGGCCTGGGCCGGCTCGCCGACGCCAATGCGCTGATCAAGCACTGGTGGCGGGACAGGAGCTTCGAGGCTGAGCCGCAGCGCGCCATGCTGGCCCGTTTCGGCGATGCGCTGACCCAGGACGACCACGTCCGCCGCGCCGACATCCTGCTCTACGGCAAGGAAGGCCCGGCCGCGCGCGACATGGTCGCCCTGCTCCCGGCCGACCAACAGCAGGCGGCCCGCGCCCGCCTGGCGCTGCGCGGCGAGGCGCGCGACGCCACCGACCTGGTGGCCGCCCTGCCCTCCGAAATGGCGCAGAGCCCCGGCGTCGCCTTCGAGCGCGCGGCCTATCTGCGCCGTAAGGGCATGGACATGGCCGCGCTGGCCGAGGCGCCCTACTTCCCGCACGAGGTCGCGACCCTCGACCAGGGCGACCGCATCTGGGACGAACGGCGCCATCTGGTGCTGGCGGCTCTGCGGGCCAATGACGCGCACGCGGCCTATGCGGCGGCAGCCGACAGCGGCCTCACCGCCGGGGCCGACGCGGCGGACGCCGAGTTCGACGCCGGCTGGATCGCGCTCACCAAGCTGAACGAGCCGCAGAAGGCCGCCAAGCACTTCGCCGCCCTGGAGAAGATCGGCACCACGCCGGTGACCAAGGGCCGCGCCCTATACTGGGAAGGCCGCGCGGCCGAGGCCCGGGGCGACAAGACGGCGGCGACAGATTTCTATACGCGGGCCGCCAAGCACAACACGACCTTCTACGGCATGCTGGCGGGCGAAAAGATCGGCCAGCGGCTGACGCTCCCGTCGGACGTCACCCTCACGTCTGACGCCCGCGCACGCTTCGAGGACCGCGATTCCATCCAGGCGACCCGCCTGCTGTTCGACTACGGGCAACGCGAGCTGTTCCGCACCTTCGTGCTGAACCTGGACGACATTCTGCCGACCGCCGAGGACGAGGCGCAGCTGATCGACCTGGCGCGCAGCTACGGCGAGATGGACACCTCCATGCGCGCGGCGCGCGCCGCGGCCCAGCGCGGCTTCATCCTGCCGCAGCGGGCGTATCCGATGCGCAGCGCGCCGGACGGCGGCGCGGCCGAGCCGGCGCTGATCCTGGCGATCACCCGCCAGGAATCGAGCTTCGACCCCAATGTGCGCTCCGGCGCGGGCGCGACGGGGATGATGCAGCTGATGCCATCCACCGCGAAGATCCTGGCCCGCAGGGTGGGCGTCTCATACTCCGCCTCACAGCTCTACGACGCCGACTACAACATGCGCCTGGGCGCGGCCTATCTGGGCCAGATGGTGGACCATTTCTCCGGCTCCTACATCATGACCGCGGCGGGCTACAACGCCGGCCCCGGGCGGCCGGTGCAGTGGATCCAGTTTTGCGGCGACCCGCGCGCCGGCGCGACCGATCCGGTGGACTACATCGAGTGCATCCCGTTCTCGGAGACCCGCAACTACGTGATGCGGGTGATGGAGAACGTGCAGGTCTACCGCGCCAAGATGAACGGCGGCTCGGCCCCGATCACGCTCAGCGCCGACCTGAAGCGCGGCGGCTACAGCTACGGCCCGCCCACGCCCCTGCCGAACGTGGCGGACAACGGGACGCCGTCCGCGCGCTGAGTCCGCTTTTTTGTCCACGAACCACACGAACGGGTTCGCGATCGAGACTCCGCGGAGCGGAGGCTCAGCCTATTCAACCGCAGAGAACGCTAAGATCGCAGAGAGGCCGCACGAGTGCACGGCCATCGCGATCATGCTCTCCTCTGCGTTCTTAGCGTTCTCTGCGGTTTGAAAAAGGACTGCCCGCTACGCGGGCCTCTCAGGTCGCGCCCCGTTCGTGTGGTTCGTGTGGTTCGTGGACAGGTCTTTAGTCGGCCACCAGGCCGTTCAACAGGCCTTCCAGAGTGACGGCGATCAGCTCGTCGCGGTCGGCCCAGCCGAAGTTGGGCCGCGACGCCAGGAGGGCGACGACGCCATGGCAGGACATCCAAAGCGCTTGCGCGGCGCTGTCGACAGTACCGGCGCGCAGGCGCCCCGCGGCGCCAATCTCCCGCACCACGCCGCAGAAGCTCTCGTAGCATTGGGTCGAGAGGTCGCGGGCGGCTTCCGGCCACGGACCGGCCGGCGCCGGGCGGCCGGAATAGACCAGCTGATAGGCGTTCGGATGCTCCATGCCCCACCGCATATAGGCTTCCAGCATCATCCGCACACGGACCACCGGGTCGAGGGGCTTGGCGGCGATCTCGCTGTTGCGCTCATAGAGCAGGCGCAGCGTCCGCTCGCAGATTTCGAGCAGGATGCAGCCCTTGTCCTGGAAGTGCATGTAGAGGGCGGTCGACGAGACGCCGACTTCATCGGCGATCTTGCGGATCGTGGCGCCCTCGTAGCCCTCGGCGACGAAGATCCGCTCGGCGGCCTCGAGGATCTCGGCGCGGCGGAGATGGCCGTCGCCCTTGGCCTTGCGGGCGGAACGGCGGGGCGGAGCGGCTGCGACCGTCAAGGCGATACTTTCCCAGCTTCTTTCCGCTACGGGACCCCAAATCCGCGATTGTGACAAGCGCCTTGGTTCTGGACGCGATGGGGCTTGGGCCGTAAGCGCGGAGCATGAGCCCGCCTAGCCGTTTATCTGGCGACCCCGCCGCCGCCGACCTGCCCAGCGTGATGCGCACGCGGGGGTGGGCCGACTATGGGCTGCTCGACTCCGGCGGCGGCCGCAAGCTGGAGCGCTATGGCCGCTTCACCGTGGTGCGACCCGAGCCGCAGTGCCTGTGGGCGCCGGCGCTCTCGGCCTCGGCCTGGGAGGCGGCGGATGCGGTCTTCGACCCGAGCGATGAGGAAGACGCCGGGCGCTGGAAACTCAAAGGCCAGGCGGCCGCGCTCGGGAACGGGGCGGCCTGGCCGCTCAGCTGGGGCGAGGTGAAGTTCAACGGCCGGTTCACCAGCTTCCGCCACCTGGCCTTCTTTCCGGAGCAGGCGGCGAACTGGGAATGGCTCGACGCCACCGTGCGGGCGGCCTGCCTTCAGAATGGGGGGCCGCAGCCGAAGGTGCTGAACCTGTTCGGCTATACCGGGGTGGCCAGCCTGGTCATGGCGGCGGCGGGCGCGGCGGTCACTCACTTGGACGCCTCCAAGCGCGCGGTCGGCTGGGCGCGGGAGAACGCCGAGCTGTCGGGGCTCGCCGACCGGCCGATCCGCTGGATCACCGAAGATGCGCGCCGCTACGTCCAGCGCGAGGTGCGGCGGGGATCGAAGTACGAGGGGATCATCCTCGACCCGCCGAAATACGGCCGCGGCCCGGACGGCGAGGTCTGGCGGCTGTTCGAGGATCTGCCTGAACTTGCCGGCCTATGCGCCGAGCTTCTTTCGGAAAACGCCAAATTCCTGGTGTTGAACGCCTATGCCGAGCGGATCAGCGGGGCGGCGCTGTCGGGCCTGCTGACGGACAAGCTGAAGGGCCGCGGCGGGCGCATCGAGTGGGGCGAACTGGCGCTCGTGCAGGAAGACGGCGCGCGCGAGATCGGCATGAGCTTTTTCGCGCGGTGGCAAGGATGAGCAGCCGCGCCGTCACCTCGCTGACCAACCCGACGGTGAAGGCCGTCCGCGCGCTGCACCTGCGCAAGGAACGCGACGAAACCGGCCTGTTCGTCGCCGAGGGCCTGAAGGCGGTGATCGAGGGGATCGAAACGGGCCACGCGCCGGCGATCCTGATGCATGGGGCCGAGCAGCACCCGCTGCTGAAGACCGCCGTTTCCGCCACCCTCGCCGCCAACGGCGAGGTGATCGAGGTCACGCAGGAGATCCTCGCCAAGGTCAGCCGCAGGGACAATCCGCAGGCGGTGGTCGGCGTGTTCCGCCAGGTCTTCCAGCCCCTGTCGGCGGTCGAGCCGCAGGCGGCCGTCTGCTGGGTGGCGCTGCACCGGGTGCGCGATCCGGGGAATCTGGGGACCATCGTCCGCACCGCCGACGCGGCCGGCTGCGGCGCGGTGATCCTGGTCGGCGAATGCTGCGACCCCTATTCGGTGGAGGCGGTGCGCGCGACCATGGGCTCGATCTTCGCCACGCCCCTGGTCAAGACCAGCGAAGCCGAGTTCGCCGCCTGGCGGAACGGCTGGCCGGGTTCGGTGGTGGGCACCCTGCTCTCGGCCGACGTCGACCACCGCCAGGCCGACTATGCGCGGCCGACCCTGATCCTGATGGGCAACGAGCAGCAGGGGTTGCCGCCAGAGATGGCCGCACTGTGCGACGTCAACGTGAAGATCCCCATGCGGGGCCGCGCCGACAGCCTGAACCTGTCGGTGGCGACGGGGATCATGATCTACGCGGCGAGCTAGAGCCGGCCCTCGGCGGCCAGGGCCAGCTTGTCCCACGCGTCGCGACAGGGGCGGCTGACCTTCAGGCGGTAGTATTCCAGGCAACGGTCCGCCGCGAGGTTGGTCTTCTTGTCGGCGCAGAGCTTCTGCTGGTCGGCGGCGCAGGCCAGCCGCATCTGCGGCACGGCGATCTTCAGCCCATCGTTGACCTGCTGCACCATGCGGGTCTGCAGGCCGCTGGGCAGCGGGCTGATTTCCCGGCCGATGGGGCGCCCGGGATCGTCGTAGCCATCCCAGAGCTCCGGATTGGTCCAGTGGGAGCCGAGCGGTTGGACCGGCGGCGGCCCGAAGGCCTCGCTGCGCTGAAAGCCGCCGGCGACGCCGCCGGTGGGCCCGGGCTGGGCTATGGCGATGCCGCCTGCCACGAGGGCGGCGAGACCGGCGACGACGATCTGGGAACGTATGGCCATTCGAACCTCCATCCGCGCTGCATATTCGGCGGTTCACATATCGCGATTATTTCAACGACATAAGAAATCCATAAAATCCCGTCAGTCGTCTCGACTTGCGCGGGGGCGCGAACCGCGCCTCCATGCCCGGAAACAGCCACGCCTGTTTCGGGGGATCTTGGATGGACGACCGAAGAACGTTCCTGCGCTTCCTGGCGGCGAGCCCGCTCTACGCCGGCCTGCCTTGGGCGGCTGCGGCCTTGGCCCAGGCCCCGGACAGCGAGCCTCTGGTCACCCGCGCCCAGGACGCGCTCGACGTCTTCGACCTGGAGAAGGTGGCCCACAAGACGATCCCCGTGGCGCACTGGGGCTACCTGATGACCGGGGTCGACGGCGAGGAGACGCTGAAGGCCAACCGCGAGGCCTATGCGCACTGGCAACTGCGCACGCGCCGGCTGGTGGACCTGAGCAAGCTGGACATGGGGACGGAGCTGTTCGGGGTGCGCTACGCCAGCCCGATCTTCCTCTGCCCGCTCGGCAGCCAAAAGGCGTTTCAGGCCGAGGGCGAACTGGCCTCAGCGCGGGCGGCGAAGGCCAGGAACACGCTGCAGATCCTGTCCTCCGCCACCTCGACCGGCGTGGAAGACGTGGTCGCCGCGCATGGCGGGCCCCTCTGGTACCAGCTCTACACCTCGTCCGATCTGAACGTGGCGATGAAGATCGTGGCGCGCGCCGAGCGGGCGGGCTGCACGGCGGTGGCGGTGACGGTCGACCTGCCGGCGGGCCGCAACACCGAGACGCTGAGCCGCGCGATGCGCGCCGACACCCGCCAATGCGCGGCCTGTCACGGCGACGCCGGGCCGGGGGCGCTCTCCGCCCGTCCCATGTATCAGGGGATCGACACCAAGGGCCTGCTCAACACCTCCCCGGCCCTGACCTGGGATTTCATCAAGCGGCTGCGCGACGCCACCAGGATGAAGGTGCTGGTGAAGGGCCTGGAGTCCGGCGAGGACGCCGCGCTGGCGGTGAAATACGGCTGCGACGGGGTGATGGTCTCCAACCACGGCGGGCGCGCCACGGAGACCGCGCGCGGCACGCTGGAGAGCCTGCCCGAGGTCGTGGCGGCGGTGAAGGGGCGCATTCCGGTGCTGGTGGACGGCGGCGTGCGGCGGGGCACCGACGCGCTGAAGGCGCTGGCGCTCGGCGCGACAGCGGTCGGCATCGGGCGGCCCTACATCTGGGGCCTGGGCGCCTTTGGACAGGCGGGCGTCGAGCGGACGCTGGATGTGCTGAACAACGAACTGCGGCTGGCGATGGGCGGGGTCGGCGCGCGGACGGTGAAGGAAATCACCCCCGCAGCCCTGATCCGCCGCGCCTAAGTCTCCTTCGCGGCCTCCGCCTTGACTCGTTCCGCGACGCGGATCGCCTCCCCGGCCTCGTCGAACATGAAGGGCAGATAGGCGTAGCGGACGCCGGAGGTGACGCGGCGCACCCCGTGCAGGATCGCGGCCGGAAAGACCACCGCCCAACCGGCCGGCGCCTTATAGCCGGCCAGGTTGTACTCGGGGAACACGACCTCGCCGCCCTCGAAGTCGTCGTTGAGATTGATCGAGACGGCGAAGCGCCGGTGCGCCGTCGAAGGGGCCCCGTTGTCCACATGGGGCATGAAGTGGCCGCCGTCCGCGGCCGAGTAGCCGCCGATCAGGTGCCGTTCGACGTAGCTGGCCCGCATGAAGAACAGCTTCTCGATTTCCGGCAGCACGCGCCGGCCGAGCTTCTCCTTCAGGATCTCGATCAGCGCCGGGTCGGCGATGCTGACGTCGCTGCGGCTCTTGAAGCTTGGATCGAACACCTTCTTGCCGCCGCGAAAGAAGCCGATGTCGCGGCCGCCCCCGCCGGCATGCAGATCGACCAGACGGCGGCAAAGCTCCGGCTCCAGCACGTTGGGCAGCATCAGCACGGGCGCCGGCCGGCTGACGCCGCCGAAGCGGTCCGGCGGCGGCAGGGCCTCGACCGTGGCGATCACCGCCTCCACGGGCGTCTCGCGCATGGGCCAGATGTTCACGACGCGCATCGAGGGATCGAGCAGGATCCACTTGCGGCTGACCGCGGAGATGTTGTCGGAGGCCGCGTTCAAGGGGGTTGCGCCGCAGACGTCGGACATCCGCCGGTCGAAATCCCAGACGAACCGCACGCCGGGCTCGGCGTTGGCCAGGCGGTGGGCGTCGCGGTCGCCCGGCATGACGCTGACGCCGAAGAACGAGGCATGGACGTCGTCGAACAGATCGCGGCGCGCGGCCACCGCCTCGATCGCCTGACGGATCGCGGGGTCGTCGGCCGAAAGGAAGAAGCCATAGAGCTGATAGCGGCCGGCCAGGGTGACGAAGGCGAACTTGGCGTGGTCGCCGCAAAGCTGCGGCTCCGCCGGGAACCGGTCGCCGGGCAGCAGCCGCTTGTAGATGGCGCTCGCCGGCGCGGCGGCGTCTGGATCGGCGGCCTTGGTCATCGGCCGACGATATCGCAGAACCGCGTCGCGTCTCCAGCGGCGAGGATAAGGCGCTTACGTCCCGCGCGGCTTGGCCCGGGCGGTGGGCTCGGCGACCGACGGGTCCTCCGGCCAGACGTGCTTGGGATAGCGGCCGCGCATGTCGGCGCGAACGTCCTTCCACGAGCCCTTCCAGAAGCCCGGCAGGTCCTTCGTGGTCTGGATGGGCTTGTGGCCCGGCGAGAGCAGCGAGAAGGTCAGCGGGACGCCGGCGACGGTGGGATGCGTCGTGAGACCGAAGACCTCCTGCACGCGCACGTCGATGCGGGGTCCGGCGTCGCCAGCGTAGTCGACGGCGAAGCTGTTGCCGGTAGGCGCGGTCCAGCGCGCCGGCGCCTGGCTCTCGAGGCGGCGCTGCAGGTCCCAGGGGATGAGTGTGCGGAGCGCCGCGTCCAGGGCGTCGGGCTTCAGGGCTGAGAGCGCGCGGACGCCGGGCAGGATGGGCGCGAGCCAATCATCGAGGCTGGCCAGCAGGGCCGCGTCCGACAGATCGGGCCAGCCGGCACCGGCCTCACGCAGGAAGCCCAAGCGGCGGCGCAGAGACTTGGCCGCCTCGCCCCAGGGCAAGGCCTCGACGCCCTCGGCGCGGACGCGGTCCAGCAGGGCCGCGGCGATGAGCGCGGGATCCGGATTCTCGTCGAAGGTTTCACGCACGACGAGGCGGCCGAGCCGCGTCAGCCGCTTGGCGCGCAGGCGCCCTGCCCCGCTTTCCTCCAGGCGGTCCTCGGTGGTGAGCTGGTGCGCGAAGGCGGCGACGAGTTCGGCCTCCTCGACCGGGGCGGCCAGCAGGATGCGGTCGCGCCGCTCGGCCCCGCCCAGTTCGGCCACGGCCAGCCAGGTCTCGCGGGCCAGGGCGTCGGTGGGCTCGACGAAGGCGCCGCGGCCGCTGACCAGCTGGAATTCGCCCTGCGGTCCGCGCGCGCGGGCGATGCGCTCCGGATAGGCGAAGGCGAGCAGTAGGCCGTCGGAGAGTTCTTCCCCCTTCCCCGGCTGGCCGGCCATCCCGGCCCAGCGCTCGGCCAACGCCTTGGCGTCGCGGGCGCGTGGGGAACGGTCGCGCTCCAGGCCGTCCAGGCGATGGCGCAGGTCGACGTCGCGGCCGCCGAGGTTGCGCTCGGCGATGAGCGCGGCGATGCGGGCCGCGCGGGCAGCCTGCCCCGTCCCGGCGGCCTTGAGGATCATGTGGGCCAGGCGCGGGCTCAGCGGCATATCGGCGAGCGCCCGGCCGTGGGCGGTCAGCACGCCGTCCTCGGTGAGCGCCTCCAGGCGGATCAGCAGGGCGCGGGCCTCGGCGAAGGCGGCGGCGGGCGGCGGATCGAGGAAGGCGAGGCCCGACGCGTCCTTGGCGCCCCAGCGGGCGAGGTCGAGGGCCAGGCCCGAGAGGTCGGCGTCGAGGATCTCGGGATCGGCGTAGGCGGGAAGCGCGCGGGTCTCGGCCTCATCCCACAGGCGGTAGCAGACGCCGGGCTCGGTGCGTCCCGCCCGGCCCCGGCGCTGGTCGGCGGCGGCGCGGGAAACGCGGACGGTGGAGAGCCTCGTGAGCCCGCTGGCGGGGTCGAAGCGCGGCACGCGCGCCTGGCCGGAGTCGATGACCACGCGGACGCCCTGGATGGTCAGGCTGGTTTCGGCGATCGAGGTGGCCAGCACCACCTTGCGGGCCCCGTCCGGCGCCGGGGCGATGGCGCGGTCCTGGTCGCGCGGGTCGAGCGCGCCATAGAGCGGGGCGATCTCGACATTCGGCCTGGGTCGCTCGTTCAGCCGCTCAGCGGTGCGCAATATCTCGCCCTGCCCCGGCAGGAAGACCAGCAGGCTGCCCGTTTCGGCGGCAAGGGCCCGCTCGACAGCGCGGACCACGCGGTCCTCCAGGCGCAGGCGCTCGTCCCTGCCAAGATAGTGGGTCTCGACGGGCCAGGCGCGGCCGAGGCTTTCGATGACCGGGGCGTCGGCGAGGAGTCGGGCGACCGCCGCGCCGTCGAGCGTCGCCGACATCACCAGGATGCGCAGATCGTCGCGCAGGACGCCTTGCGCATCCCGCGCCAGCGCCAGGCCAAGGTCGGCGTCGAGGCTGCGTTCGTGGAACTCGTCGAAGATCACGCAGGCGACGCCCGCGAGCTCCGGGTCGGCGAGGATCATGCGGGTGAAGACGCCTTCAGTGACCACCTCGATTCGCGTGGCGGCGGAGACCTTCGACTGCATCCGCACACGAAAGCCGACGGTCTTGCCCACCGGCTCGCCGAGCGTCGCGGCCATCCGCTCGGCGGCGGCGCGGGCGGCCAGGCGGCGCGGTTCCAGGAGGATGATCTTGCCCTGAATCAGCCAGGGCTCGGCCAGCAGTTCCAAGGGGACCACGGTGGTCTTGCCGGCCCCCGGCGGCGCCACGAGCACCGCGGTATTCCGTTCGGCGAGCGCCGCCTTCAGCGCCGGCAAAGCCTCATGGATGGGGAACATTCTTGCGCTCTAGCGGTCACTTGCCGCAACGCCAAGCCTTCCCGCTTGACCGTAGACGCACAACCAAGCCACGGTCCGGCCAACAATTTTTCGGCGGCCCAAAGGGGAAGCCGCTGTTCGGAGGGAATATGTGGCGCATTAAGTCGCTCGACGCGATCCTGGCGACCGCGGAGAAGAAGTCGCTTCACCGCTCGCTCGGGCCATTCCAACTGACGATGCTGGGCATCGGCGCGGTCATCGGCACCGGCATCTTCGTGCTCACCGCCACGGCGGCGCAGAAGGCCGGGCCGGGCATGATGGTCTCCTTCATGATCGCCGGGGCGGTCTGCGCGGTCGCCGCGTTGTGCTACTCCGAACTGGCCTCGATGGTGCCGGTCGCGGGCTCCGCCTACACCTACTCCTACGCGGTCATGGGCGAGTTGGTCGCCTGGCTGGTGGGTTGGGCGCTGATCCTGGAATATGCGCTGGGGGCCAGCGCGGTCGCCGTGGGCTGGTCCGGCCACATCGTGGGCCTGTTCGAGGCCATGGGCGTGCACATACCCCACGCGCTGACCGTCGGCCCCAAGGTGGTCATCGGCTCGTTCCTGGAAGGCGGCGAGGTCGGCGGGCTCGTCAACCTGCCGGCGGTGATCATCACCGTCCTGGTCACGACCCTGCTGATCATCGGCACCAAGGAGAGCGCCACCGTCAACGCCGTGCTGGTGGCCATCAAGGTCGCCGCGCTCACCCTGTTCATCGTGCTGACCATCCCGATGGTGACCGGCCACATGCAGCACTTCACACCCTTCACGCCGCGGGGCTGGGGCAATCCGCTCGGCTCGTCGGGAACGGGGGTGTTGGGGGCCGCCGCCTCGATCTTCTTCGCCTACGTCGGCTTCGATGCGGTCTCGACCGCCGCCGAGGAGACGAAAAATCCGCAGCGCAACGTGCCGATCGGCCTGATCGGCAGCCTGCTGATCTGCACCCTCTTCTACCTGCTGGCCGCCGGCGGCGCGATCGGCGCCTTTGGGGCCCAGCCGCTGGTGGGGCCGAACGGCGTGCCCTACGATCCGGGTTCGCCGGAGTTCTCCGCCGCCTGCACCGCCATCGGGGCGCACACGCCGCTGGTCTGCTCCAAGGAGGCCCTGGCCTACGTCCTCCGAGAAGTCGGCCATCCGTTCTTCGGCAATGTGGTGGCGCTCGCGGCCACGATCGCGCTCCCCTCGGTCGTGCTGCTGATGATGTACGGCCAGACGCGGATCTTCTTCGTGATGGCGCGCGACGGCCTGCTGCCGCCGGTGCTCTCGACCGTGCACCCGAAGTTCAAGACGCCCTGGATCATCACGCTGGTGACCGGGCTCGTCGTGGCGATCTTCGCGGCCTTCCTGCCGGTGGGTCAGCTCGCGGACTACTCGAATTCCGGCACGCTGTTCGCCTTCGCGGCGGTGTCGCTGGGGGTGATGATCCTGCGCTTCACCGATCCGGGCCGGGCTCGACCGTTCCGCACGCCGCTGCTGTTCCTGGTCGCGCCGGCCTCGATCATCGGCTGCGCGGTGCTGTTCATGAGCCTCGACGGCAAGTCCAAGGGCCTGTTCATCACCTGGACGGCCATCGGGCTGCTCTTCTACTTCTGCTACGGCTTCTGGAAGTCGAACGTCCGTCTGGGCGTCGACGAGAACGAGCCGCTGGTCGAGGGCCCGGGCGGCACGCCGCTCTAGGTCCGCCTGCAAAATCTGCGATGGAAAGGCCCGGGTTTCGCCCGGGCCTTTTCTTATATGGCGTAAAGCCCGATCATGGAGCCACATGAACGCGCCGCAAAAGCCCCCGCTTCCGATCCGCGCCCTTATCGCGCCCGTGACGCCGCTGCAGCAGAACTGCACCATCGTCTGGTGCGCCAAGACGCTGAAAGCGGCGATCATCGATCCCGGCGGCGAAGTCGACCGCCTGCTGGGCGCGATCGCCGACCAGGGCCTGACGCTGGAGAAGATCTGGATCACCCACGGCCACCTGGACCACGCCGGGGCCACCCAGGCGATCAAGGACCGCACCGGCGTCCCCATCGAGGGGCCGCATCCCGACGACGCCTTCTGGATCGACCAGATCGACGCCTCGGGCGCCAAGTGGGGCATGCCGGAGGCGCGCGGCTTCACGCCTGACCGCTGGCTGCACGACGGCGACGTCGTCACGCTCGGCGAGACGCAGTTCGAGGTCTACCACTGCCCGGGGCACACGCCGGGCCACGTGATCTTCTTCCACCGCGAGGCGCGCTTCGCCCAAGTGGGCGACGTGCTGTTCCAGGGCTCGATCGGCCGCACCGACTTCCCGCGCGGGAACCACGCCCAGCTGATCGAGGCGATCACCACCAAACTCTGGCCGCTGGGCGACGACGTGCGCTTCGTGCCCGGCCACGGACCGATGTCCAGTTTCGGCCAGGAGCGTCAGACCAACCCGTTTGTCGCCGACGACGTGTTGTCGCACACGTGATTGCAGCCTCGAAATCGAGATGTTACGCGCCGCGACCAGGGTCGGCGCCATGGAGCAGATCCTCGAAATGAACAACGCGGGCGCCCGCATCCTGATGGTCGATGACGACCCCGGCATCCGGGACGTCGTCTCCGACTTCCTGGGCAAGCACGGCTACAAGGTCGACACCGCCGGCGATGCTCAGGAGATGGAGCAGGCGCTGGAGCGAGGCCCCGTCGACCTGATCGTGCTCGACGTCATGTTGCCGGGCGAGGATGGGCTCGCGGTCTGCCGGCGCCTGGCCAATGGCGAGGGCGGCCCGCCGATCATCATGCTGTCGGCCATGGGCGAGGACACCGACCGGATCGTCGGCCTGGAGCTCGGCGCCGACGACTATCTGGCCAAGCCCTGCAATCCGCGCGAACTGCTGGCCCGGGTGCGCGCGGTGCTGCGCCGCGCCGAGCAGCGTTCGAACAACGGCAGCGTCGGGGCGGGCTGCGAGTTCGCCGGCTGGCGGCTCGACCTGGTGCGCCGCGAACTGCGCTCGCCGGCCGGCGTGGTGGTGAACCTGTCCTCGGGCGAGTTCTCGCTGCTGCGCGCCTTCGTGGAGCGGCCGCAGCGGGTGCTGACCCGCGACCAGCTGCTGGAATTCGCGCGCGGCCCCGACAGCGACGCCTTCGACCGCGCCATCGACGTGCAGATCAGCCGCCTGCGCCGCAAGCTCGACGATGGCGGCGGCAGCCACGAGCTGATCCGCACCATCCGCAACGAAGGCTACATGTTCACCGCCAAGGTGAAACGGACGTGATGTTCTCGCGCAGCGTGCGGCCGACCGCCTCGCTGTTCGTCCAGCTCGCGACCCTTGTCGGCCTGGCCCTGGTGCTGGCCGAGGCGATCAACCTCTTCCTGCTGTTCAACCTGCCGCCGCCGACGCCCGATTTCTATCGCCTGTCGGAAATCGAGCAGACCTTCCGCGGCCCCACGCCCGTGTTCACCGAGCGGCGACCGTTGCAGGTGAGCACCGTGGCCAGGCCGCCAGGACCGGCGATGGAGGGCGACACTGCGGCCCGCATCCGCAACCAGTTCGCCAAGGATCTCGGCAAGCCGCAAAGCGAGGTGGTGATCGCGGCCAATCGAGGGCCGTTCGCCGACCGCCGCGTCGGACGGATCATCCGCGACCGCATCGCCCGCGCCGGCGTCAGTGAAGAGCACTTCCTGGTGGCGCCCTTCGATGTCGCCATCCGCCAGCCCGATGGCCGCTGGCGCGTCGTTCGCCCGGAGCCGGCGTTCGGCCTGGACCCCTGGCAGACCCGCATCGCCCTGTGGTTCGTGATCTCGGCCCTGGTCATGGCGCCGGTGGCCTATGTGTTCGCGCGACGCCTGTCGCGGCCGATCAAGCAGTTCGCCGACGCCGCCGAGCGCCTGGGCCGCGACCCGAAGGCGCCGCCCCTGCAACTGAAGGGCTCGTCCGAGATCGGCGTCGCCGTGCGCGCCTTCAACGACATGCAGGAGCGCCTGCGCCGCTATGTCGACGACCGCACCGCCATGGTCGGCGCCATCGCGCACGATCTGCGCACGCCCTTGACCCGCCTGCGGTTCCGCATCGAGAGCTTGCCGGACGATCAGAAGGCCAAGATGGGCGCCGATATTGACCAGATGGAGGAGATGATCTCCGCGGCCCTGACCTTCGTGCGGGACGCCAGCCGACCGGGCGAACGCACGCCGCTGGAGCTGTCCTCCCTGCTGGAGAGCCTTTGCGACGAGATGGCCGAGACGGGCCATTCGACAGAGGTCGCATCCGGCGAGAAGGTGGTGCTGGAGGGCGACCCCATGGCGCTGCGGCGCCTATTCTCCAACCTCCTGGAAAACGCCGTGAAGTTCGGCGGGCGGGCGCGGGCGCGGGTGTTCCGCGACGCCTCCAACGCCTTCGTCGAGATCGACGACGACGGCCCCGGCATCCCGCCGTCGGACCGCGAGAAGGTGTTCGAGCCCTTCTATCGCCGCGAGCCGTCGCGCAGCCGTCAGACCGGTGGGATCGGCCTGGGCCTGGCGGTGGTGCGCTCCATCGCCCGCGGCCACGGCGGCGACGTGGACCTGGTCAACCGGGCCGGCGGCGGCCTGACGGCGCGGGTTCAGTTGCCGCTCTAAGGGCGATCTCGCGCCTTTGTGATGTGGCGCTAAACGCCTGTCGGCACTGCAAAGCTTCCCCAACGGAAGCGCTCACCCCGCAAGTCCGTCGTTTTTCGACGCAACCTTGACCGCGCCTCGCGGGTTAGCCCCTTCGCAACCGTCCAGTGACGCCCGAGGAGCGTAGTCCCAATGCCTACCGTCGACACCGGAAAGCCCCGCGCCCGCAGAGGTTTCGCGGCCATGAACCCCGAACGCCGCCGCGAGATCGCCCGCAAGGGCGGCGCCAGCGTGCCCGGCGAGAAGCGCAGTTTCGCCAAGGACCGCGATCTGGCCGCCTCGGCCGGCCGCAAGGGCGGCGAAGCCAGCCGCGGCGGCGGACGCACCCGCGGCCGCGACCTCTAGCTCAACCGCTACTGAGCGATTAGCGACACGACGGCGAAGGCCGGCTCCGCGCTGAGCCAACTGGCTTCCAGCGTCCAGCCCGCCTTCGCCGCCAATCGCGCGAACCCTTCGACCGTGAACTTGGCGGAGTTCTCGGTGTGGATCGTCTCGCCGGCCGCGAAGCGGACCGTGCGCCCTGCCACCCTCACCTTCTGATCCTTCAAGCTCTCCAGGTGCATCTCGATCCGGCTGGCCTCCGGGTTCCAGACGGCCCGGTGCCGGAAATTCGCCAGATCGAAGTCGCCGCCCAGCTCGCGGTTGATGCGGGTGAGCAGGTTGAGATTGAACGCCGCGGTGACGCCCTGCGCGTCGTCGTAGGCGGCGACCAGGGTCTGAGCGTCCTTCACCACATCGATGCCGACCAGGAAGCGCGCGCCGTGACCCAGCAGGCCCCGCGCGCCCTCCAGGAAGGCCTGAGCCTCCTCCGGCGTGAAATTGCCGATGGTCGAGCCCGGAAAGAAGCCGGTGACCGGGCGGCCCTGCGCCTGCGCGGGCAGGGTCAGCGCGCGCGTAAAGTCCTCCAACAGCGGCGCGACCGTCAGCCCCGGATAGTCCCGGCGGATGGCGGCGGCGGCCTCGTCCAGGGCCGCGGCGCTGATGTCGATGGGCGCGTAGGCGCCGATCTGCGGGGCCGCGTCCAGCAGGATGCGGGTCTTCACGCTCGCGCCGGAGCCGAATTCCACCAGCGCCGCGCCCGGCGAGATCAACTTGGCGACCTCGGGCGCGATCTGGCGCAGGAGGCCGATCTCGGTGCGCGTCGGATAGTATTCGGGCAGTGCGGTGATCGCCTCGAACAGGCGCGAGCCCTCCGCGTCGTAGAAGTATTTCGGCGGCACGGCCTTCTGTGGCTTGGCGAGGCCCGAAAGCACATCGGCCTCGAACTCGCGGGTGACGTCTTCGCTGGCGTCATGCGCCACGTCGCGGGCCAGGCGGACGCCGGAGAACATCCAGCGCTGGTGCGGATAGAAGAAGTTGCGGTAGCTGGCCCGCACGTGGCCGGTGGGCGTGACCGCCGCGCCGCCCCGCAGGACGAACTGGCCGGCCATGAACTTGCCGTTGTACTCGCCGACCGCGCCGGCGGCGGGCCTGAACCCCGGATAGGGCGAATAGGCGCTGCGGGTCCATTCCCAGAGATCGCCGAACATCTGGCGCAGGCCGGCGCCGGGCGGCGACGCCGCGGCGGCCAGGCGTCCTGAGCCGGTGAAGTTGCCCGCGACCGTCAGATCCTGGGCGGCATGCTCCCATTCCGCCTCGGTCGGCAGGCGCGCACCGGCCCATGTGGCGTAGGCTTCCGCCTCGTAGAAGCTGACGTGGCTGACCGGCGCCGCGGGGTCGAGCGGGCGCAGGCCGTGCAGAGTCATGGCGCTCCAGGCCTCCGCCTCGCCCGGCTGCCAGTAGAGCGGCGCGTCCCAGCCCTCGGCCTGGGCGCGCGCCCAGCCTTCGGCCAGCCACAGCTCGGCGCGCCGATAGCCGCCGTCGGCCATGAAGGCCAGCCACTCACCGTTGGTCACCAGCCGGTCGGCCAGCTCGAAGCGCTCCAGCCAGACCTTGTGGCGCGGGCTCTCATTGTCGAACGCAAAGCCGCCCTCTTCCGACATAGGGCCCGAATGGCCGATCTCGACCAGGCCGCCCTCGAAGGCCACGAAGCGCAATGGGTCCGCCGCCGGCGCGGGCGTCAGATTGCGCGGCGGAGCATAGGCCGGCTGCAGCGGCGATTGGGCGAAGAGATGCAGGATGTCCATCAGGATCAGCTCCTGATGCTGCTCCTCATGGGCGAGGCCAAGGTCGATCAGGGCCGAAAACTCGTCCGCGCGCTCGGCCAGCAGCGCGCCCATGGCGGCGTCCACGTGCGCCCGATAGGCGATGACGTCGGCCAGCGAGGGGCGCGTCAGCAGGCCCCGCTCCGGCCGCGGCTGACGGGGTCCCAACGCCTCGTAGTAGGAGTTGAACAGATAGTGAAAGCGCGGATCGAACGGCTTGTAGCCCGCGAGATTGGGGACCAGCAGAAAGGTCTCCCAGAACCAGGTGGTGTGCGCCAGGTGCCACTTGGTGGGGCTGGCGTCCGGCATGGACTGGGCGAGCTGATCTTCCGGCGTCAGCGAGCGGGTGAGCGCTTCGGTCGCCTGGCGCACGGCGCGGTAGCGATGCAAGGCGGCTGACGCGGGCGCGCGCGCCGGCGCAGCGTCGGCGCGCGCAAGCGCCTGCGGATCGTCCGCCGACGGGTCCTGGAACTGGGCCATGTGCTCCTCTCCCACGCGCCCGTGTCCGGACGCGCTCTCCCGCCAGAACCAGACCTAAGCATTCCTCGGCGCGGTACAACCCAGGCTGGCTAACGCCGGTCTGAAAAAAGGGGCATGACGCCCCGCTCGCGCACCGGAACGGATAATCGGGGCTCGCGTTCATCGGGACGCCGGAAAAGTCGGAGGCCATTCGCCTCCGCATCCGGCGAGTTTCGAGGGCGTGATGGATGCGACGCTCAGCTGGCGTGACGATGTCGTCGGATTGATCCCGGCGCTCAGGGCCTTCGCCTGGTCCCTGAGCCACAACGGCTCCGACGCCGACGATCTGGTGCAGGACACCCTGATCAAGGCTTGGACGAACAAGGACAAGTTCGAGCCCGGCACCAATCTTCGGGCCTGGCTGTTCACGATCCTGCGCAACACCTACTACACCGCCGTCCTGCGACGCCGCCGCGAAGTGCGCGACGAGACCGGCGAATACGCCGGCGCGCTGAAGACCCCGCCGACCCAGGACTGGAGCGTCGCCCTGCATGCGCTGCGCGACGCCCTGCAGAAGCTGCCCGACGAGCACCGCGAAGCCCTGATCCTCGTGGGGGCCGCGGGCCTTTCCTATGAGGAGGCCGCCGAAATCTGCGGCTGCGCGCTGGGGACGATCAAGAGCCGGGTGAACCGGGCCCGGGCGCGCCTCCTGAAGATCATGGACGCCGAAGACGCCACCGAGGTGATGGCGCTCGAAACCCTGGGGGTCGCGGTCCACGCCTGAGCCGCGCAACAAGCGGAACTGTGGGGCCGGAAATCCGTTGTGAACGGCAGGGGCGCGTCACTTCGGGAAAGGGAAAGAAAATGGCCAGCCGCTATGACAATCACCCTCAGGGCGTGGGGTCCGATCGGCCGCGGGGCCTGGGCGAGGACCTGGACGCGGCCCGCCCGCCCGGCGGCCGCAGCTTCCGCGGCGAGGACGCGCATCTGTCGGCGGATATGAAGCGCTACAACGCCCGCTATGGTCCGTCGCACGTGGACTACGGCCACGACCAGAACTACCGCCCAGGCTACCACGAGGGCGGCAGCCGCTTCGGCTTCTTCGGGCCGGAGAACGACCGCGGCGTGGACCGCGAGCAGGAGTTCGACGCCGACTATCTGATCTGGCGCGACCAGCAGATGCAGCGCCACGACCGCGACTACGCCGATTGGCGCCGCGAGCAGCACCGCAAGTACGACGACGACTACTGGCGCTTCCGCGCCGAGCGCCGCGACGACTTCCACCAGCGCTTCCAGGACTGGGTCGCCCAGCGCGCCGCCGAGGCGGCCGCCGCGGCGGTCAAGCCGGACGACAAGCTCTAGGTCGCTTCAGCGGCTACTTCCCGTCGGGATAGACCACCGGCAGGACCAGGGCCGAGGGATGGGTCGCGTCCATGTAGACCGTATTGGTGGCCACCCGCGGCGGGGTCTTGCGGTCGCCGGGCGCAGCGCCGTTGTTATTGTTCACCTCGAAGCGCGGGCTGCTGGACGAGGTGATGTGCAGCGCGATCCGGTGGCCCTTCTCGAAGGTGATGGCGGTCGACCACAGATCGATGTCCAGCTCCTCCGGCGCGTTCGGGGTCATCATCTTGATGTCGTCGGGCATCCGGCCGTGGCGGAAGCGGGTGCGGATCGGGGCGTCGAGGACCAGGGCCTCGTAGCCGTCGGGATAGACGTCGACCAGCTTGGCCATGAAGTCGGTGTCCGGACCGTCGGTGGCGCCGTAGAGCTCGACCTTCACCGGGCCTGAGATGGTGACGTCCTTGTCCAGGGCCGGGGTCTGGAACCGCAGGTAGTCCTGGCGCGCGGGGATCGCGCGCTGGTCCATCGGGCCGCGTTCGAAGGTCAGGTTCGCGCCGCCCACCGTCGGGACCGGATTGGCCGGGTCGTCGCGGTAGCTGATCTTGCCCCCCTCGCCGCCCGGCGCCTTACCGGCCAGCGTCTTGTCGGGGCTCAGGTAGTAGCGGACCTCACGGTAGGCCGGCGGCCAGTTGGCGGCGGTCAGCACGCGGTTCTTCGGGCTGATCGCGCCCTTCTCGGCGGCGGCCATCATGAAGTAGGTGACCGGCGGCTCGGCCATGATGCCGTTGTCCACCCCCTTCAGCCAGTAGTCGAACCAGCGGATCTCCTCGTCGCCCGCGAGGCTCAGGCGATCGGCGCCCGGATAGCTCAGGTTCCCGGACAGGTTCCCGTGCCCGAAGGGACCCATCATCAGCTTCTGATTGCCGCGGGCGCCCTTGGCGCCGTGGTTCTGCAGATATTCGAAGTTGGAAATGTTGCCGTGGTTGAAGATGTCGTACCAGCCGCCGACGTTGTAGATCGGGATCTGGATGTACTTGCGGTTCTCGCTCATCGCCGAGCGGTTCCAGAAGATGTCGTCCACGACGCGGCTGCGCTGCCGGTCCAGCACGTCGTCGGCGACGCCCTGGCCCTTCGACCAGCCGATGACGTCCTTCTCCTTCAGGACCCCGCCGATGTAGCTGTTCTGCAGCAGGTCGTAGGGCGCGACCACCACATAGGCCGCCTTCAGGTGCGGCGGGGCGGCCATCGCCGCCTCGTTGGAGGTGACGCCCATGGCCGAGCCGCCGGAAAGGCCGATCTTGCCGTTGCTCCACGGCCGGGCGGCGGCCCATTCGACGCTGTCGTAGCCATCCTCGACGTCGTTCTCGAAGGCGGCGTAGAAGCCCTGGCTGCGCCCCTTGCCGCGGGTGTCCTGCAGCACGAAGACATAGCCGGCGTCGGTGTAGTGCTTGGCTTGTTTGGTGAGCGCCTCGCGCATCTTCGCCCCGTCCGGATCGTGCTCCTTGTCGATGCGGCCGTCCTTCAGATAGGGCGTGCGGGTCATGACCACGGGCCAGGGCCCGGCGCCGGCGGGCTTGAAGACGTTGGCGGCGAGCTTGGTCCCGTCGCGCATCGTGGCGATCTCTTCCACCGCGCCAGGCGGCAGGCCGGGCCATTTGTCGGCCGCCTTGGCCGCGGCGGCGGCCTTCGCCGGCTTGTCGGCGGGCTTGTCGGCGGCGAGCGCCCCGCCGCAGGCGAAGCTCACGGCCAGCGCCGAGGCGAGCGCGAAGTGGGTCAGCTTGGTCATCTGGTCGTTTCCCCCAAGCGGGTCTGGCGCCCGCGCAGGGTATCTAAGCACAGCCTCCGCCGCCGCGTCAGCCCGCCGCGACGCGCTCCAGCCATGCCGTCAGGTCGGCGACCACCTCGGCGCGGTTGGTCTCGTTGAGCATCTCGTGACGGCCGCCCGGATAGACCTTCACCTCGACATCGGAGAGGCCCGCGTCGCGGTAGCGGCCGACCAAAGGTTGCAGCAGCGCCAGGTCCTGGTTGATGGGGTCCTTGTCGCCCACGAAGATGTAGATCGGCAGGTCCTTGCGGATCTTGCCGATCTCGGCCGGATCGCGCACCCGGGCGGCCAGCCGGCCGAAGCCGCTGTCGCCGCCGGCCTTGCGCGAGAAGCCGCAGAGCGGGTCGGCTATGTAGGCGTCGACCTCGGCGGGATCGCGCGACAGCCAGTCGAAGGGCGTGCGCGGCGCCTCGCCGTCGAGGCGGACCTCATCCAGCCGGCGAGGCCCATCGGTGCGATCGCCGAAGGCCGCGGTGCCGGACAGCACCAGGCCGTCGATCGCGTGCGAGTGGTCGAAGACGAAGGCCTGGGCGAAGAAGGAGCCCAGGCTGTGGCCGAGCAGGATCAGCGGCAGGTCGGGATGCTCGGCGCGGGCGAGCGAGGTCAGCCGACGCAGGTCCTCGACGATCAGTTGCGCGCCGTTCCGGCCGAAATCGCCGTAGTGCTCCGGCGAGGCCGCCGTCAGGCCGTGGCCGCGATGGTCGTCGGCGTAGACCACCCAGCCGGCCTCGATCAGGGGCGTCAGCGGCGCGAGATAGCGGCGCGCGTGCTCGCCCATGCCGTGGGCGACCTGCAGCACCGCGTGCGGCGTCACCGTGTCGTCGGCCCACCGGAAGCCCGCGATCTCGGCGTCCTCGGCGCCCGCGAAGCGGAAGGTGCGTTCCCGGATGGCCATCGCGCGGTCCCTTCCTGAAAAAGCCCCCTTTGCTGAAAGAGTTGGGGCGCTCTAAGACGCCTTGATGCCCTGCGCACAGCCTGACTCGCAACCGTGACCCGCGACGACGCCCAGGCGCTCGACGCCGCCGACCCGCTGGCGGGCCTGAAGGCCGCCTTCGCCCTCCCCGACGGCCTGATCTACCTGGACGGCAATTCGCTGGGGCCGCCGCCGCTGGCGGTGCATGAGCGCATGGCGGAGGTGACGCGGCGCGAATGGGGCGAGGGCCTGGTGCGCAGCTGGAACACCGCCGACTGGATCGGCGCGCCGCTGCGCGTCGGGGCCAAGATCGCGCGGCTGATCGGCGCGGCCCCCGGCGAGGTCACCGTCGCCGACTCCACCACGGTCAATCTCTTCAAGCTGGCCGCCGGCGCCTTGTCGCTGCGGCCCGGGCGCTCGACGATCCTGTCGGAGGCCGGCAACTTCCCGACCGACCTCTACGCCCTGCAGGGTCTGGCGGCGCTGCTGGGCGGCCGCGCGACGTTGAAGACCGTGGCGCCGGAGGATCTGGTCGACGCCATCGACGAGGACACCGCCTGCGTGGTCCTGACGCAGGTGCACTACAAGACCTCGCGCCGCTGGGACCTGGCTGCGGTGACGGCGGCGGCGCACGCCAAGGGCGCGTTGATGCTCTGGGACCTCTGCCATAGCGTGGGCGCGATCGCGTTGGACCTGAACACGGCCCAGGCGGACCTCGCCATCGGCTGCAGCTACAAATACCTGAACGGCGGCCCCGGCGCGCCGGCCTTCCTGTTCGTGGCCGAGCGGCATCAGGCGCAGATGACCTCGCCGCTGACCGGCTGGATGGGCCATGCCGAGCCCTTCGCCTTCGAGGACGGCTACCGCCCCGCCGCCGACATCCGCGGCCAGATCACCGGCACCCCGCCGATCCTGGGGCTGGCGGCGCTCGAAGCCGGCGTGGACCTGCAGCTGCGGGCCGACCCAGCGCTGGTCGAGGCCAAGGGCCTGGCGCTCGCCGGGCTGTTCATCGCCGAGGTCGAGGCGCGCGCCGCCGACCCGGCCTTGATGCTCACCGGCCCGCGCGAGCCGTCGCGGCGCGGCCTGCACGTCTCTTTCGCCCATCCTGAAGGCTACGCCGTCGTGCAGGCCATGATGGCGCGCGGCATCGTCGGCGACTTCCGCGCCCCGGACATCGCCCGCTTCGGCTTCTCGCCGCTGTTCCTGAGCTATGCGCAGGTCTGGGAGGCCGCCCACGCACTAGCCGACATCCTAGCCTCGCGCGGCTGGGACCGGCCAGAGTTTAAGGCCCGCGCCGCCGTCACCTGAGGACGGCCCGGCTACAACCCGCAACTCAACCGTCAGTCGTAACCTTACGTCAGGGATTTGCAGTCATTTTTGCCTGGAGAGGAGTACCCGCCGATGTCTCCCCGCCCAGGAAACGCCTCTACGTCCGTCCACTCCGCGCAGCAGGCCGTTGCGTTCGTGGTGCACGCCAGCCGCAATATCGTCGTCCAGGCGCTGGGCGTCGGCATGGTGGTCGTCACTGGGCTCAATGTGACGCCCTGGCCCTACGTGGCCGGTTGGACCGCCATGGCGGTGGTGGTTCTCACCGCCGAGGACCAGCTGCTGCGCGCCGCGGCGGAGACCAGGGCCTTCGCCCGGCGCGCCGCCGCCTGGGCGCCGATGCTGCGCATCGCGGCGACCTCGCTTTACGCCCTGGCCGCCCTGGCCCTGATCGCCCGAGGCGCCGCGCCGGAGCGGTTGTTCGCCTTCGCACTCATCTGCTGCTCCATGGTCCACGTGCTGATGCGCTACTACCGCTCGCGGTGGATCCTGATCGTCGCGCTGGCGCCCTATCTCGGAATCCTCGCCCTCCTCGCGGTGACGGAGTTCCGGCAGGCGATCGCCCAGGGCCACCCGCTGTCGGCAGTGATCGCGACGTTCACGCTGGCGACCTTTGGCCTGCAGTTCTGGTCCGCGCGCGCCCAGCTGTCGGCAGCCTGGGGCGAGCTGATGGACGCCCGTGAAGCCGCCGAGGAACGCGAGCGCGCCGCCGAGACCGCCAACCGCGCCAAGTCCAACTTCCTGGCCACCATGAGCCATGAGCTGCGCACGCCGCTGAACGGCGTGCTGGGCATGGTGCAGGCCCTGACCACCGAAGAGCTGACCAAGGTTCAGCACGAGCGCGTGAAAATCATCCGCCGCTCCAGCGAGAGCCTGCTGGCGGTGCTGAACGATCTGCTGGACCTGTCGAAGATCGAGGCCTCGACCCTGGAGCTCGAGGTCGCGGAGTTCGATCTGGAGCACTTGGTGCGCGGCGTTGTGGCGGCCTACCAGCCGCTGGCCGACAAGAAGGGCCTGACCTTCGAGTTCGAGATCAGCGAGGCGGCGCGCGGCCGCTACGACGGCGACTCGGCGCGGATCCGCCGCATTCTCTACAGCCTGGCCGACAACGCGGTGAAGTTCACCGAGGCCGGTGGAATCCGCCTCGAGGTCGGCCTGGCAGCGGGCGAGGTGGTGTTCAGTGTCGCCGACACCGGCATCGGCATCGCCCCGGCCGACATCCCGCATCTGTTCGAAGGCTTCTACCAGGCCGACGCCAGCCGCACGCGGCGCTTCGGCGGCGCGGGTCTGGGCCTGGCGATCTGCCGCGAGATGACCCAGCTGATGGGCGGCGCGATCGAGGCGTCGAGCGAGCCCGGCCAGGGCTCGACCTTCGTGGTTCGCCTGCCGCTGGCGCCGGCTGCGGCCCATGCCGAGACCGCGCGCGCCGAAGCGGCCTCCGATCAGCCCGACACCGCCGGCGAGCTGCGCGTACTGGCGGCCGAGGACAACGACACCAACCAGCTGGTCCTGAAGACCCTGCTGTCGCAAGCCGGCGTCACGCCCACCCTGGTGGAGAACGGTCGCCAAGCTCTCGAGGCCTGGGAAGCGCAGCACTGGGACATCATCCTGATGGACATCCAGATGCCGATCATGGACGGCGTCGCCGCGACCATCGCCATCCGCGAGCGCGAGGCCGAGACCGGCCGGGCCCGCACCCCGATCATCGCGGTCACCGCCAACGCCATGACCCACCAGGTGACCGAATACCTGGCCGCCGGCATGGACGGCATGGTGCCCAAGCCCGTCGATATCACCGCCCTCTTCCACGCCATGGAGCGCGCGCTGGAGCCGGCCGAGGACGAGAGCCAGCCGCAAGCGGCGGCGACCGCCTAGACGTAGGCCAGCCTGCCAAGCCGCCGTTTTTGGCAGCGGAGACGGCCCTCCTTCGCCAAGGCTTCGGAGGGCATCCTGCTTCGCCCCCTGAGGCCAGGACTTGTCCTGCGAAGCTCGTAGAGCGAAGCAGGATGGCGGTGACGGAGGGATTCGAACCCTCGATACCCTTTCAGGTATGACGATTTAGCAAACCGTTGCCTTCAGCCACTCGGCCACGTCACCTTGTTGAAAACGCTCGGGTTTCGCCGAGCGTCGTCGTCCCGCCGCGGGGCCTGGCTGGCAGGCCCGCGCCGGGATCGCGGTTTCTAGCCGACGATGGGGCTTCTGCCTAGACCGCCAGAGCGGCGCGGCGGCGGCGAAGCATCGAACCCAGGCCGAAGAAGCCAGTCAGCATCATCGCCCAGGTCGCCGGTTCCGGCACGGCCGCGTTGAAGATGTAGTTGGCCGACCGGTCGGCGTTGCTGGCGTGCAGCACCACATCGCCGTGGTCATTGATCCCGAAGGCTTCGACGTCGTCGAAGCCGGCCACGTTGATCTCGGTGAAGACATTGGTGTTCGCGTTGAACTCGAACGCGTGGTCGGCGCCGGTGGAGTCGAGCCACATGCCGGCGACCAGGCCATGGTTGTTGATGTTCTCGAAGATCGTGCCTGTGGAGCCCGGGGCGGCGTTGGGGTCGCTGTAGGTGGTGAAGGAGCCGCCGACATCGATGAAGCCCACCTGGGCGGGGCCGATGAAGGCCCAGCCGGCCACCGTGCCATCGTCCTCGACCGCGCGCGCCGCGGTCCGGCTTGCCAAGGGCACATTGATGTTCGTGAGCGTGGTTCCGTCGAGCGTATAGCCCGTGGTCGGCACAACCCCGCTGGTGATGTAGTCGCCCACGATCACGCCGTGGTTGTTGGCGCCCTCGGCGATGCCGTGCAGCGGGGCCGAGGTGTTCGGGTTCGCCAGGATGGTCACCGTGCCGGTCGACGTGCGGGCGAACTCGTTGTCGGTGCTGAAGTTTCCGGAGATGTCGGTGGCGTAGCCGTAGACAGTGTTGGAATTGTCGATGCCTCGCCCGAAGGTCGAGGTGTTGACCGAGAAGGTCGTGTAGGTCCCGCCCGCGTCGCGGACGAAGCCCAGGGTCTGGCCGCCGACGACGACGCTGCCGGTCATCCAGCCGGCGTTGTTGATCCCAAGCACGCTGGTCGAGCTGGCGAGCGGATCAGAGGGAATGAGGGTCAAGGTTCCAGCCTGGGCGGCGCCCGAGACGAGAACAGCGGCGGTGGCCGCCAAAAGCAGAGTCCGCGTATTCATGTTGTCAGCCCCATCCGGGCCGACCGCACATGATCGCCCTCAAGCGCCACTATGCAGACGTTACATGTTACGCGAACGCAAGCGGTCACTCCTGGGGGGCGAATTCCTCTCGGCTGGCGCGATCAGCGGAGACCGCGGCGCGGAGGCCGCAGCCGGTCCGATTCAGGCCCCTGGGCCTCAGCCGTGCGCGAGCCACTCGCGGGCCTGACGCTGGGCCTCGGCCACCTCGTCGGAGGCCATCTCCTCGGAGAGCTCCTTGCGGTAGACCTTGGCTTCGACCGAACCGCGCATGGCGGCCAGGTTGAACAGCATGTGGGCCGAAACATAATCCAACGGCGCCCCGCCCTGGCCGGTCGAATAGAGCAAGCCCAGGCGGAAGAGTTCGTCGCCCGAGGCTTCCGGACCCGGAAGCGGGAGACCCTCTTTGGCGACTTGCAGTTGCGCAAGCATGACCTTTGTCCCTGTTGTGGCCGGTGAAGCTCCGTTCTGGAACTCCTCGCCCGGCCTTATCGGAGCCCATGGAAACAGGCCCGCGCTGAACACATGGTTAAGACCGCTGTTGTCGGGCCTTCATCTGGCCACAGTGGTTAAAAGGTCGCAGGTCGCGGTTCGTTGAATCTCGGGACGGCGCTTTTCGCGCTTCGCAAAACACCGGCAACGCTTGTCCCTGATACTGGTTGTTCAGGCGCAGTTCAGGCGTCGCTGACATTGTACGCATGACCGAGGACGCGTTTTTGAGGATGATTGGCGAAATGCGACGCCTGATCTCCCTCCTGGCCGCCGCCGCGCTGATAGCTGGACCCCTGGCTACGGCCGGCGCCGCCATGGCGAAGGATGACCACCGTGAGGCGCGCCGCGAGCAGCAGGCGCCGCGCGGCGGCATGCCCCGCTGGATGGGCGGTGGCGGGCGTCAGGCCGGCCCGGCCTATCGCGGCGCCCAGGAATACCGCTACGAGCGGCCGGAAGGCCGCGGCGACCCGCGCAGCGACCCCCGAAACGATCCCCGCAACGACCCCAGGGTGAACGGCTACCGCTCCGAGGGCGCGCCGGACCCGCGCTATGACCCGCGCGCCTACGGGCCGCCCGCGCCCGCGCCCTATTCCGCGCCGCCGCGGCGCGGGGGCTATGTGGGCCCGGGAACGGGCGGTGCGGTGATCCAGGATCCGGGCCGCTACCGCCTGCGCCCGCCGCCGCGGGGCTATGTCTGGATGCGCACGCCCAACGGCATGGCCATGGTCTCGCAGTCGACCGGCCAGATCTACGACATGGTGCCCTACCCGCCGTACTAGCCCTAAGCTAGCCGCCGAGCTTGGCCTTCAGCATCTGGTTGATGACGCCCGGGTTGGCCTTGCCCGCCGTGGCCTTCATCACCTGGCCGACGAACCAGCCGATCGCCTGGGGCTTTTCGGCCACCTGGGCCGCCTGGCCGGGATTGTCGGCGATCAGCTTGTCGATGATCGCTTCCAGTTCGCCGGTGTCGGAGACTTGCCGGAGGCCCTGCTTTTCGACGATGTCGTTGGCGCGGCCCTCGCCGTTCCACATGCGCTCGAAGACGTCCTTGGCGATCTTGGAGGAGATCACGCCCTCCTCGATCAGCTGGACCAGTTCGGCGATGGAGTCGGGGTGGATCGGGCTGTTCTCGATCTCGATGCCGCCGGCGGTCAGGCGCGCGGCCAGGTCGTTGGTCACCCAGTTGGCGGTGAGCTTGGCGTCGCGGCCCCCTTGGGCCGCGGCCTCGTAAAAGTCCGCCCGCGCCTGTTCGCCGATCAGCACCTGGGCGTCGTAGGCCGAGAGGCCATACTGCGACTGGAAGCGCGCCTTCTTGGCGTCCGGCAGCTCGGGAAGCGTCGCCTCGATGCGCTTCACCCAGGCGGGGTCGAGATCGAGCGGCAAGAGGTCGGGATCGGGGAAGTAGCGGTAGTCGTGCGCCTCTTCCTTCGACCGCATGGAGCGCGTCTCGCCCTTGGTCGGATCGAACAGGCGGGTTTCCTGGTCGATCTTGCCGCCGTCCTCGAGGATCTCGATCTGGCGCCGCGCCTCGTACTCGATGGCGGCTTGGATGTAGCGGTAGGAGTTGACGTTCTTGATCTCGCAGCGCGTGCCCAGGTGGCTGAAGCTGCCGGTCTCGCGGAACTTCTCGTAGTCGCCGGGACGGCAGACCGAGACGTTCACGTCGGCGCGCAGGTTGCCCTTCTCCATGTCGCCGTCGCAGGTGCCCAGATAGACCAGGATGGTGCGCAGCTTCTTCACATAGGCCGCCGCCTCTTCCGAGGTGCGCATGTCGGGCATGGAGACGATCTCCATGAGCGCGGTGCCGGCGCGGTTCAGGTCGACGTGGGTGGCGTTGGGGTCCTGGTCGTGCAGAAGCTTGCCGGCATCCTGCTCCAAGTGCAGGCGCTCGATCCGCACCGTGAAAGTCGAGCCGTCGTCGTGCTCGACGATGACCTCGCCCTCGCCGACGATGGGGTGCTTGTACTGGCTGATCTGATAGCCCTGCGGCAGGTCGGGGTAGAAGTAGTTCTTCCGGTCGAAGTGGCTCTTCAGGTTGATCTGCGCCTTCAGGCCGAGACCGGTCTTCACCGCCTGCTCCACGCAATGGCGGTTGATCACCGGCAGCATGCCGGGCATGCCCGCGTCGACGAGGCTGACCTGCGCGTTCGGCGCCGCGCCAAAGCCGACGGCGGCGCCGCTGAACAGCTTGGCGTTGGAGGCGACCTGGGCGTGGACTTCCAGCCCAAGGACGATTTCCCACGGGCCGGTGCGGCCCTCGATCTGCTTGCTCTTCTCAGTCATGGCGTCTCCCTAGCCGATTTTGCCGGGCAAGGGAGCCCCGCGGGCGGACGCAAGGTCTGTCGCGCCTGTGGAAAATCGATGGGGCGCCACACCGGCGCCACAGACGCGCAGGAAAAACCGTGACGCTAGCGTCACCATTGCAAGCCGACACAAAAAACTGAGATAAGGCCGTAACGCTTCGCCCTCGCCGTACTCGGGGACGAGGCTCTCACCCCGTCAAACTGGGTGAGCCACATAGCCGCGCGGTCGCTTCTCGGCTTGCGCGGCGCCCCGTCGTTGCGCTCATGCTTCGCGGGACTACCACTCGGGGAAGGAACCCATCCGATGAAGACCAAGCTCGTCGCCGGCCTCGCCGCCCTCGCGACCCTCGTCGCCGTCCCGGCGTTCGCTCAAGCCCCGGCGCCGGCCGGCGGCCCGATGTCGGTCGACAAGACCACGATCGGCGCGCTCTGGGCCAACCCGACCTCCAAGGCCGTCCTGGAAAAGGACGTCCCCGGGATCGACCAGTACATGGACCAGATCAAGGACATGACGCTCGCTCAAGTCGCGCCGATGAGCCAAGGCGCCATCGACGACGCCAAGCTGAAGCAGATCCAGGCCGACCTGGACAAGGCGAGCGGCAAGTAAGCCACGCGGAAGCTTCAAGAGATCAAGGGCCCCTCGCCTCGCGGCGGGGGGCCTTTTTCGTTGTGGGGCGGCGGCTATTGCGCGGTGGGCGCGGCCTGTTTGAGCAACGGCGTGACCAGGGCGTCGAAGCTCTCTTCGTTGAACGCGCCCGCGGCGGCGAACCGCACGACGCCGCCACGGTCGATGACATAGCTGGTCGGCACCGCGCTCTTGATCCCATACCCCCAGCCCAGGACGCTGAGCCCCAGCGGATAGTGCAGGACGCCCTGAAGCGGCTTCAGCTGCTCAGACGGGACGCTGAGCTCCGTGGTGACGGCGTAGATCTTCAGATCGGTGTCCGGATGGGTGCGCAGGTAGTTCTCAAAAACCACCATCTCGGCCTTGCAGGGCGTGCACCAGGTCGCCCAGCGGTTGACGATGACAGCCTTGCCCCTGAGCTGGTCGGACGAGACCACCGACTTGTCCAGCAGGTAGATCTTATACGGCCTGGCCGGCTTGCCGACCTCGTCCGCGCGCGCCGCGCCGACGGCGGCCAGCGCCAGGGCGCACGCCAGGACGGCGATGTTCCGGTGTTTCATTCTGCCCCCCCAATTGCCCCTCGCAACCTGAGGAGCAACGGGAGGCTACCACCACTTCTGCGGCTTGGCGCGGAAGTTGGCGGCCTTTTCCACCGCGGCGCCCAGCGAGAACAGGGTCCCCTCGTCGAGCGCGCGGCCGATCAGCTGCAGGCCGAGCGGCAGGCCTGAGGCATCGAGGCCGGCGGGCACGCTCATGCCCGGCAGGCCGGCCAGGTTCACCGTCACCGTGAAGATGTCGTTCAGGTACATGGCCACCGGATCGTCCGACCGGTCGCCGAGCGCGAAGGCCGCCGAGGGCGCGGTGGGCGTCAGCAGCGCGTCGACCTTCCCGAAGGCCTGGTCGAAGTCGTCGGCGATGCGGCGCCGCACCTTCAGCGCCTTCAGGTAATAGGCGTCGTAGTACCCCGCCGAGAGGACGTAGGTGCCGATCATGATGCGGCGCTTCACCTCGTCGCCGAATCCGGCGGCGCGGGACTGCTCGTAGGTGTCGGTGAGGTTGCCGCCCTCGACGCGCAGGCCGTAACGCATGCCGTCGTAGCGGGCGAGGTTCGAGGACGCCTCGGCGGGCGCGACGATATAGTAGGCCGGGAGCGCATATTTGGTGTGCGGCAGCGAGACCTCGACGATCTCGCAGCCGGCGTCCTTCAGCCAGGCGATGCCCTGTTCCCAGAGCGCGTCGATCTCGGCGGGCATGTTATCGACGCGGTACTCCTTCGGGACGCCGATCCGCAGGCCCTTCACCGACTTGCCGACGAAGGACGCGAAGTCCGGCGTCTCCACCGGCAGGCTGGTGGAATCCTTCGGGTCGTGGCCGGCCATGGAGGTCAGCAGGATCGCGGCGTCCTCCACGGTCCGCGTCATCGGTCCGGCCTGATCGAGCGACGAGGCGAAGGCGACGACGCCCCAGCGCGAGCAGCGGCCGTAGGTCGGCTTGATGCCGACCGTTCCGGTGAAGGCCGCCGGTTGGCGGATCGAACCGCCGGTGTCGGTCGCCGTGGCGCCAAGGCACAGCTCCGCCGCGACGGCGGCCGCCGAGCCGCCGGACGAGCCGCCCGGCGTCAGCTGGGCGTTGCCGCCGTTCGCCCGCCACGGATTGACCACCGGGCCCCAGCAGGAGGTCTCGTTGGACGAGCCCATGGCGAACTGATCCATGTTCAGCTTGCCCAGCATCACCGCCCCGTCGCGCCACAGGTTGGCGGTGATGGTGCTCTCGTAGGTGGGGACGAACTCGCCGATGATCTTTGAGCCGGCGGTGGTGCGCACGCCCTCGGTGCAGAACAGGTCCTTGATCCCGAGCGGGGCGCCCTCGAGCGGTCCGGCGGCGCCCTTGGCGCGGCGCGCGTCCGAAGCCTTGGCCATTTCCAGCGCCTTTTCCGGCGTCTCCAGCACATAGGCGTTGAGCGCGCGCGCGGCCTCGACGGCCTCGATGTGGGCCTGGGTGATCTCAACCGAGGAGAACGACTTGTCGGCCAGGCCGTCCAGCGCGGCCTTGAGCGTGAGCGAGGTGAGCGACGTCATCTATTCGACGACCTTCGGCACGACGAAGAAATTGCCCGCGCGCTTCGGCGAATTGGACAGCACCACCTGCGGGTCGCCGCCCTCGGTGACCACGTCGTCGCGCATCGGGGCCGGCATGTGGACGGCCGAGGTCATCGGCTCGACGCCGTCGGTGTCGACCTCGTTCAGCTGTTCGATCCAGCTCATGATGCCGTTCAGCTCGCGGGCGAGCTGCTCCAGCTTTTCCTCCGGCTCGGCGATCCTCGCCAGCCTGGCGACCTTGCGCACGGTCGCCACGTCGATGGTCATGCCATCCTCCTCAAGTCTCAGGGGCGTGGGTTAGCCGTGCGGCGGCAAATTATCAACGTCATCCCGGACGGCCGTCAGGCCGAGCCGGAACCGAGGGCCGACCGCACAGCCTGAACCCTGGATCCCGGCTCTTCGCTTCGCTACGGCCGGGATGACGGGTAAGGAGCGGTATGGCCGTCGTAGACCTGCTCGAACTCCCTGCCCTGTTGCCGCAGTACGCGCCGCTGGCAGGCCTCGATCTGGGCGAAAAGACCATCGGGGTCGCGGTCTCCGACGCGACGCGGTCGATCGCCACGCCGCTGGAGCTGATCCGCAAGGTGAAGTTCACGGACGATGCGAATGCGCTCTTCAAGCTGATGGAAAGCCGCGGCGCGGCCGGCATCATCATCGGCCTGCCGGTCAACATGGACGGGACCGAGGGGCCGCGCTGCCAGTCCAGCCGGGCGTTCGCCCGCAACCTGTTGCGCCTCAAGGACATCCCCATCGCCTTCTGGGACGAGCGGATGAGCTCGATGGCCGTCAACCGCATGCTGATCGACGAGGCCGACATGAACCGCGCCCGCCGCGGCGAGGTGGTCGACAAGGCGGCGGCGGGGTGGATCCTGCAGGGCGCGCTGGATCGCTTAAGGAACGCCTAGAGCCCGCCGGCGAACAGGTCGACCTTGCCGATCTGGACGCCCTTGGACCGCAGGATGCCGTAGGCCGTCGACAGGTGGAAATAGAGGTTGGTGGTGGCGAAGACCGTCAGCCACTGACCGGCTGGAAGGGTCGGCGTCATGCCATTGCCGATCTCGACCGTCAGGGGTGCGTCGTCGCGGCCGGCGAACTGCTCGGGCGTCAGCGCGGCCAGCCAGGCCTTGGCGTCGGCGATCGCCGCGCGAAAGGCGGCGAGGTCGAGGTCGGCGTCGATGGCCGGCGGCACGTCCGCTCCGATGACGCGCGCAGTCCACTGGCGCGTGAAGTTGCACAGGACCATGGCCTGGAAGCGGAAGGGCTGCATGTCCTCGATCAGGCTCCAGTCGAGGAAAGCCTCCTCCGACCCGCCCTGCGCCTTGGCGAATTCCGCGCCCTTGTTCAGCAGATGCTCCAGGGTGACGAGCTGGCGCGCATAGAGGTCGACGAAGGTGTAGAGGCTGACGGTCATCTGGGCGTCCTGAGGTCGACGAATCCGGGTTTTGGGCGCGCAGCCTAGGCTGGCGCCGGCGCGGCGCTCAAGCCCGGCAAACCCGCCCTTCCCTCCCACGTCAAAGCCGCCTAAGACGGCGCTTTAATGAACACGGCCCCGCCTGGTCTGAACGAGGTCCTGCAAAGGACCTTCTCCTTTCCGAAAAAGCATTTCCTGTCCGCCACCGACCTGAACGAGGTCGAGGTGGCCAATCTGCTCGACCTGGCCGACGGCTTCGTCAGCCTGAACCGGCAGACCTCGAAGAAGCTCGACCTGCTCAAGGGTCGCACGCTGATGAACCTTTTCTTCGAGAATTCAACGCGGACGCAGAGTTCCTTCGAGCTGGCGGGCAAGCGGCTGGGCGCCGATGTGGTGAACATGAGCCCGCGCTCGTCGTCGATCTCCAAGGGCGAGACCCTGATCGACACGGCGGTGACCCTGAACGCCATGCAGCCGGACCTGCTGGTGGTGCGCCATTCCTCGTCCGGTGCGGCGTCCCTGCTCTCGCAAAAGGTCAGCTGCTCGGTGGTCAACGCCGGGGACGGCCAGCACGAGCACCCGACCCAGGCCCTCCTGGACGCGCTCTCCATGCGCCGCGCCTTCGGGCGGATCGCCGGGCTGAAGGTGGCGATCTGCGGCGACGTCATGCACAGCCGCGTGGCGCGCTCGAACATTGCGCTCCTGCAGATGCTGGGGGCCAACGTCCGGCTGGTCGGGCCGCCGACGCTGATCCCGCCCGCAGCAGACCGCTGGAACGTCGAGATCTTCCACGACATGCGGCAGGGCATCGCCGGCTGCGACGTGGTGATGATGCTGCGCCTGCAGCTGGAGCGTATGGACGGCGTCATGGCCCCCAGTCAGCGGGAGTATTTCCGCTTTTTCGGCCTCGACCGCGAGAAGCTCGCCTGCGCGGCGGATCATGTGCGGGTGATGCACCCTGGGCCGATGAACCGCGGCGTGGAGATCGACTCGGACGTCGCCGACGACCTTTCCGTCAGCCTCATCCAGGACCAGGTGGAGATGGGCGTCGCCGCGCGGATGGCGGTGCTGACGTCTCTGGCCGCGCGGCTGGAGAACGACCGATGACCCTCCTTCGCCAAGGCTTCGGAGGGCTCGGCCCGATGCTTCGTAGCTCCCTGGAAGGGAGCGAAGTGGCATGAGCGGGGTGACGGCCTTCGTCAACGTCCGGCTGGTCGACCCCGCCAGCGGTTACGATGGGCCGGGCAGCGTGGTCGTGGCTGAGGGCGTCATCGCTGACGTGGTGCAGGCGGGCGACCCTAAGGCGCTCGCCAAGGACGTCGAGGTGATCGACGGCCGGGGCGCGATGCTGCTGCCGGGCCTGGTGGACATCCGCGTCAAGACCGGGGAGCCGGGATCGGAAACCAAGGAGACCCTGAAGTCGGCGGCCCTGGCGGCGGCGGCGGGCGGCGTCACCTCGATGGTCGTCCAGCCGGACACCCACCCGGCGGTCGACGAGCCCTCGGTGGTGGACTTCATTCTGCGCCGCGCCCGCGACATCGAGCTGGTGAAGGTCTACCCGGCCGGCGCCGCCACCAAGGGCGCGCAGGGCGAGCGGATGGCCGAGATCGGGCTGATGGCCGAGGCCGGCTGCCTCTACATCACCGACGCCGACCGGCCGATCGTCGATTCCAAGGTGCTGCGGCGCGTGCTCTCCTACGCCAAGGCGTTCGGGGTGCTGGTGGCGCACCGCCCGGCCGACCCGTGGCTCTGCGCCGGCGCGGCGGCCAGCGAGGGCGAGTTCGCCTCGCGCATGGGCCTGCCCGGCGCCCCGGCCATCGCCGAGAAGATCATGCTGGAGCGGGATCTGGCGCTGGTGGAGCTGACCGGGGCCCGCCTGCTGGTCGACCAGCTGACCACCGCCGACGCCATCGAGAGCTTCCGCCGCGCCCGCGCCAGGGGCCTGCCGGTGACCGCCACGACCTCGATCAACCACCTGTCGTTCAACGAGATCGACATCGGCGACTACCGCACCTTCTGCAAGGTCGAGCCGCCGCTGCGCAGCGAGGACGACCGCCAGGCGGTGATCGAGGCGGTGGCCGCCGGCCTGATCGAGATCGTGGTCAGCGCGCATGCGCCGGCCCCGGCCGAGGACAAACGCCTGCCCTATGACGAGGCGGCGCCCGGCGCCGTCGGCCTGCAGACCCTGCTGCCCGCCCTGCTGACCTTCCACCATGAAGGCCGCATTCCGCTGATCGACCTGATCCGCACGGTGACCTGCGCGCCCGCCGACCTCCTGGGCCTGCCGCAGGGGCGCCTCGCCAAGGGCGCCCCGGCCGATCTGGTGCTCTGCGACCTCAACGCGCCGATCCTGATCGACGCCGACAAGCTGGTCTCGAAATCCAAGAACTCGCCCTTCGACGGCCGGCGCCTGCAGGGCAAGGTGCTGCGGACCGTGGTGGACGGGCGGACGGTGTTCGGGGGCTAGGCCGCCGCCTCGGGCTTCAGGCTATCGCGCAGTTCGCGGCGCAGGAACTTGCCGCTGGCGTTGCGGGGCAAGGGCGTGTCGAGGATCCAGATGTAGCGCGGGATCTTGTGCTTCGCGGTCAGCGCGGCGCAGTGCTCGCGCAGGTCCGCGGCGCTGACGTTCTGGCCCGGCCGCATGACCACGGCTGCGCCCACTTCCTCGCCCAGGCGGTCGTCGGCGACGCCGAAGACGCTGCATTCGGCGACGCCGTCGTGCTGGTGCAGCACCGCCTCGACCTCGGCGCAGTAGATGTTCTCGCCGCCGCGCAGGACCATGTCCTTCTTGCGGTCGACCAGAAACAGGAAGCCGTCGGCGTCCATATAGGCCACGTCGCCGGTGTGCAGCCAGCCGTCGGTGATGCTCTCGGCCGTGGCTTCCGGGCGGTTGATGTAGCCCTTGATCACCGGCGCGCCCTTGACCCACAGCTCGCCCGACTGGCCGGGGCCGAGCGTCTCGCCGTCCTCGCCGACGATGCGAACGTCGAAGGTCGGCATGGCGCGGCCGCAGCTGGCCGGCTTGTCGATGAAGAAGTCGCCGGCCACCGCGGTGATGATGCCGCAGGTCTCGGTCATGCCGTAGCCGGTGTTGGGCCGGGCGGTGGCGACCGCGGAGTCGATCTTCGAGACCAGGTCCGGCTGCAGCTGAGCGCCGCCGCCGCCGACGGTCAGCAGGCTGGAGGTGTCATACTTGGCGAAATCCGGGTGGGTGACCAGTTCGCGCGCCATCACCGGCACGCCGCTGACCGCCGAAATCCGCTCGCGCTGGATCAGCTCCAGGGCTTCGGTGGCGTCCCAGCGGTACATCAGCACCATCTTGCCGCCGCCCGCCGTGGTGGCGTAGCCCGAGCAGTTGTTGGCGGTGACGTGGAACAGCGGCGTGGTGATCAGGGTCGCCGGGATCGGCGCCGGCGCGTTCGGGTCAATGGCGACGCCGGTGGCCATGGCCGTGGCCAAGGCCTGAGCCTGGCCCTGGAAGACCATGTTGAACAGGTTGGAGACGCAGCCCCGGTGGGTGAGCTGCGCGCCCTTCGGAAAGCCGGTGGTGCCGGAGGTGTAGAAGATGCAGGCGTCGGCGTCGGGATCGACCTCCACGTCCGGCAGTTCGCCGCCAAACGCCCCGACCTCGGCCCAGGCGGTCGAACCAGCGGGCGCGTTGTCGGCGCGCACGGCGACGAGGACGGCGTCGCCCAGCATGCCGGGCTGTTCGGCCAGGCGCGCGATGCGCTCGGCGTCGGCGAACAGCACCTTGGGTTTGGCGTCGTCCAGGCCGTAGGCCATCTCGGTGGCGGTCCACCAGGCGTTCATGCCGACCACGGCGACGCCGATGCTGACTCCGGCCCAGTAGATCAGCATCCACTCCGGATAGTTGCGCATGGCGATGGCGATGCGGTCGCCGGGCTTCACGCCGACGCTCATCAGCCAGTTGGCGATCGAGGCCACCTGGCGGTGCGCCTCGCCATAGGTGATCCGTTCGTCGCCATAGACCAGGTAGTCGCGCTCGGCGAAGGCGGCCGTGGAGAGCCAGAGGGCGCGGATATTGGGCGGCGCGTTCTTGAACGACTTCAGCCGGGCGCCGCGCACCTCGATCTCGGCGATCTCGAACGGCGCGCCGGGCGCCGTCAGATCGGCCCAGGCCTGATTTAGTTCCGCGTAGTGCATCCTACCCTCGACTGCGTTTCGCCACGACTTGCGGCTCTTACGGCCGATTGCCCCCTCCCATAGGCGAAGGGCGGTGGCGAAAGAAAGCCCATGTCGGCGATTTCGCCGGATGACGTGGCGGCAGCCCGGAGCCTCAGTCCCCTGTCGGGACCACGCCGGCTTTCTCGACCATCAGCATGACGGTCCGGCGGGGCGCGCGGGTGCGGTGCAGGACGCCCTTGGGCACGGTGAAGCCCTGGTCCGGTGCCAGGCCGACGGTCTTGCCCTCCAGGTCGATGTCAAGGTGGCCGGAGACGACGTAGAAGAACTCGTCCTCCTCATCGTGCTTGTGCCAGTGGAACTCGCCCTCGATCACCGCCAGGCGGACCACCGCGTCGTTGACCTGGCAGAGCGTGCGGTTCCACCAGGGCGTCTGGGCGGCGGCGAGCGCGCCGACGTCGATGTGCTGCAGGGGCTCATAGAGGGCCTGGGTCTCGATGTCGTAGCGGTCGTCTGAAAGGCTCTCTGGCTTGTCCATCGGCGCGGCTCCCTCTAATCAGGACGAACTGTATCGCCACTTAGCCATCTGGCAATATGCCTATTGTCGACGCCCTGAAAGCGCTGGGAAACGACCGCCGCCTGCTGATCTTGGATTGGCTGAAGGCCCCGCGCGCCCATTTCCGCGAGCAGGTGGACGGCGATCTGGTCGACGACGGCGTCTGCGGCCTGCTGATCGCCGAGAAGCTGCAGGTGAGCCAACCGACGCTCAGCGAGCACATGCGCATCCTGGTGGCCGCCGAACTGGTGATCCCCAAGCGGATCAAGCAGTGGACCTTCTACCGGCGGAACGAGGCCAAGATCGCCGCGCTCAAGGCGACTTTCGCGGCGGAGGTCTAGGCGCTACGACTCCCGGCCTCGGGGGAAGCGTCCATGTTCGAAGGCCTCACCACCATCCAGCTCGGCGCCGCGGTCGTGGGCGGATACCTGCTGGGCTCGATCCCGTTCGGGGTGATCGTGATGAAGGCGGCTGGCGCGGGCGATCCGCGCGCCATCGGCTCGGGCAACATCGGGGCGACCAACGTGCTCAGGAGCGGGCGGCGCGACCTGGCGGCGCTGACCCTGCTGGGCGACGGCGGCAAGGGGGCGCTGGCCGTGCTGGTCGCATGGCTCGCCACGCGGAGCTTAAGCGACGCGGCGCAGGGCGTGCTCACCTGCCTGGCCGGCGGCGCGGCCTTTTTTGGCCATCTGTTCCCGGTGTGGCTCGGCTTCAAGGGCGGCAAGGGCGTGGCGACCTTCTTCGGCACCCTGCTGGCGGCAGCCTGGCCGGTGGGGCTGATCGGGGGAGCGACCTGGATCGCCATGGCCTTCCTCTTCCGCATCTCCTCGCTGGCGGCGCTGACGGCGGCGCTCGTGGCGCCCATCGCGGCGCTCCTACTGCATCGCCCGGCGGTCGCGGGTCTGGCCACGGTCATGGCCGTGCTGATCTATATCCGGCACCTCCCCAACATCCGCCGCCTGCTGAAGGGCGAAGAGCCGCGGATCGGCGGTAAGAAGAGCGGCTCGTGAGCGGCAGCCTGTCGGACGCCGAGCGCCGCGACTGGCTGCGGCTGGCGCGCACCGAGAACGTCGGGCCGGTCACCTTCGACCAGCTGATCCAGCGGTTCGGGACGGCGGCGCGCGCGCTGGCCGCCCTCCCTGATCTCGCGCAACGCGGCGGACGGCGCATCGCGCTGGCGAGCGAGGCCGCCGTCGACAAGGAACTGGCGGATGGCGGCAAGCTCGGCGCGACGCTGATCGCCTCCTGCGAGACCGCCTTTCCCAAGGCGCTCGCGGCGCTCGATCCGCCGCCGCCGCTGATCTGGGCGCGAGGCCGGGTGGAGATGCTCGATCGCACCAGCGTCGCCATCGTCGGCGCGCGGGTGGCGTCCGCCGCAGGCCAACGGTTCGCCCGCGGCCTGGCCAGCGAACTGGGCCAGAGCGGCCAGGTCATCGTCTCGGGCCTGGCGCGCGGCATCGACGCCGCCGCGCACGAGGGCGGTCTGCCCACCGGCACGGTGGCCGTGCTCGGCGGCGGGGTGGACGACATCTATCCGCCGGAGCACCGCGACCTCTACGCGCGCATCGTGGACGCCGGCTGCGTGGTCTCGGAGAGCGAGCCCGGCCGGGCCGCCGTGGCCCGCGACTTCCCACGCCGCAACCGGATCATCTCCGGGCTCTGCCGCGCTGTCGTGGTGGTGGAGGCCGAGATGCGCTCCGGCTCGCTGATCACCGCCAGGCTCGCGGCCGAACAGGGGCGCGAGGTGCTGGCGGTCCCAGGCTCGCCGCTCGACCCGCGCGCCAAGGGGACCAACGACCTGATCCGCCAGGGCGCGGCGCTCTGCGAAGGCGCGGAGGATGTGCTGCGCGCCCTGGAGGGCCTGCGCGGCTTCCGGGAACCCGAACGCGGCGCCTATGACGGCCTGCCGGCCAACGACCCAGACGATCGCCTGCGTGAGGCCGTCGCCGCCCTGCTCTCACCGACCCCGGTCTCCCGCGACGAGATCGTCCGCGCCACCGGCGCCGCGCCGGCCGCGGTGTTCGCCGCCCTGGTGGAATTGTCCCTGGCCGGGCGCTGCGAGTTGCAGCCCGGCGGCATGGTCTCGTCCAGCTAACGCCGCAATCCGACCGCAAGCCGCTGAAATATTTGCGGTAGGGACCGGGGCTAACGTGAAGCCTCAAAAACCAAGTCGGAGACCACCTCTATGAAGCTCAGGATCGCAATCGCTCTTTCCACGCTGGCCCTCGCCGGCGCGGCCTTCGCCCAGCAGCCGGCCGGCGGCGGCGGTGGTGGGCAGGGCCCCTCGCCGGAAATGCAGGCCGCACGTCAGGCCATGATGCAGGCCTGCTCGGCCGACATGAAGTCGCTCTGCGACGGCAAGCAGGGCCGCGAAATGATGCAGTGCCTGCGCGGCTCGGCCGACAAGGTCAGCGCGCCCTGCAAGGACGCCATGTCGAAGATGCCGCAGCGGCCGCCGCCGCCCGCCGGCTGATCGCCGACTCGGACACAGAGACGACTGGGCCGGCGCTCTTTCCCGGGGCGCCGGCCCTTTCGCGCCCGCCTCGTACCCAAGCCTCGAAAAAAAGAGCCCCTTTAGGGGGCTCGCGCGGCGGGGCGTTTAAGCCCCGTTGACAGGCCCTAGGGGCCAACCCCACTTTCCGCGTCCTTTACAGCCCCCGGCGACGCTGGGCGGCGCGGCCATGGAACGTCAGACCCCGCACAGATGAACATCGTCGTCGTCGAAAGCCCGGGCAAGGCCAAGCCCATCAACAAGTACCTGGGCTCTGACTATAAGGTGCTGGCCTCCTACGGCCACGTGCGCGACCTGCCGGCCAAGGACGGCTCGGTCCGCCCCGACGACGACTTCGACATGAGCTGGGAAGTCGACGCCAAGGCCGCCAAGCGGCTGGCCGACATCGTGGCCGCGCTGAAGGGCGCCAAGACCCTGATCCTCGCCACCGACCCCGACCGCGAGGGCGAGGCGATCTCCTGGCACGTGCTGGAGGTGCTGAAGAAGAAGAAGGCGCTGAACGGGGTCGCCGTGCAGCGGGTCACCTTCAACGCGATCACCAAGACCGCGGTCACCGAGGCCATGAAGGCGCCGCGTGACATCGACATGGAGCTGGTCGACGCCTACCTGGCGCGCCGCGCGCTGGACTATCTGGTGGGCTTCACGCTCTCGCCGGTCCTGTGGCGCAAGCTGCCGGGGTCGCGCTCGGCCGGCCGCGTGCAGTCGGTGGCCCTGCGGCTCGTGGTCGACCGCGAAATCGAAATCGAGAATTTCAACACCCAGGAATACTGGACCGTCGAAGCCGACGTCTCGGCCGGCGGCGATCCCTTCCTGGCGCGCCTGACCAAGCATGAGGGCAAGCGCCTCACCAAGTTCGACCTGGGCAACGAAACCGCCGCCTTCGCCGCCCGCGATGCGGTCAAGGCCGCCAGCTTCACCGTCGCCGCCGTCGAAAAGAAGCCGGCCCGGCGTTCGCCGCCGCCGCCCTTCACCACCTCGACCCTGCAGCAGGAGGCGGCTCGCAAGCTCGGCTTCAACGCGCAGCGGACCATGCAGGCGGCGCAGAAGCTCTACGAGGGCATCGACATCGGCGGCGAGACCGTCGGCTTGATCACCTACATGCGGACCGACGGCGTCCAGACGGCCCCCGAAGCGCTCGACGAGGCCCGCGACGTGATCGGCGGCCTCTATGGCCGCGACTATGTGCCGGAGAAGGCGCGGATCTATTCCACCAAGGCGAAGAACGCCCAGGAGGCGCACGAGGCGATCCGCCCCACCAGCCTCGCCCGCAACCCCGGCAAGCTGCGCCTGGAGCCGGATCTGGGGCGGCTCTACGAACTGATCTGGAAGCGGATGATCGCGTCCCAGATGGAGAGCGCGCGGATCGAGCGCACGACCATCGACCTGGAAAGCAGCGACGGCAAAACGGCGCTGCGGGCGAGCGGCGACGTCACCCTCTTCGACGGCTACCTGGCGGTCTACGAGGAAGGCCGCGATGACGCTGACGAGGAAGCCGTCTCCAAGCTGCCGGCGGTGACGCAGGGCGCAGCGGCCAAGACCATCGCCACCCGCGCCGACCAGCACTTCACCGAGCCGCCGCCGCGCTATTCGGAAGCGAGCCTGGTCAAGAAGATGGAGGAGCTCGGCATCGGGCGGCCCTCGACCTACGCCTCGGTGCTGACCGTGCTGCGCGACCGCGCCTATGTGCGGATGGACAAGAACCGGTTCGTGCCCGAGGACAAGGGCCGCCTGGTGACCATCTTCCTGGAGGAATTCTTCAAGAAGTACGTCGAGTACGACTTCACCGCGGGCCTGGAAGAGAAGCTCGACCTGGTCTCGGCCGGCGACCTCGACTGGAAGGTCCTGCTGCGCGAGTTCTGGAAGGACTTCCATCCGAAGACCGAGGAGATCCTGGGCCTCACCACCCGCTCGGTGCTGGACACGCTCGACGAGGCCCTGGCGCCCTTCCTCTATCCGCCGAAGGCCGATGGCTCCGACGTGCGGGTCTGCCCGACCTGCGGATCGGGGCGGCTCAGCATGAAGACCAGCCGGTTCGGGCCCTTCGTCGGCTGCTCCAACTATCCGGAATGCCGCTACACCCGGCCGATCGGCGAGAAGGAGGACGGCGAGAGCCCGTCTGGCGACCGCGAGCTGGGCGTCGACGACGTCACCGGCATGACCGTCTTCCTGAAGTCCGGCCGCTTCGGCGCCTACGTCCAGCTGGGCGACGGCGAGAAGCCAAAGCGCTCAAGCCTGCCAAAGGGCTGGTCGGCGCCGGACATGGACCTGGAGAAGGGCCTGCGCCTGCTGCGCCTGCCGCGCGAGGTGGGCCTGCACCCGGAGGATCAGCAGCCGATCCTGGCCGGCATCGGCCGCTTTGGACCCTTCGTGCTGCACGCGGGCACCTACGCCAACCTGCAGGGCGCCGACGAGGTGTTCGAGGTCGGGCTGAACCGCGCGGTGACCCTGCTGGCCGAGAAGCGCTCGGGCGCCCGCGGCGGGCGCGGCGAGACCGCGGCGCTGAAGGACCTGGGCGCCCACCCGGCGGACGGCGCGCCGGTGAAGGTGCTGTCCGGCCGCTACGGCCCCTACATCAAGCACGGCGCGACCAACGCCAACGTGCCGCGCGGCACAGATCCGCTGGACGTGACCCTGGAACAGGCGGTCCTGCTGCTGGCCGAACGCGCGGCCAAGGGTGGCGGCAAGCGCAAGCCCGCCCGCGCCGCCAAGGCCAAGGCGGCGCCGAAGTCTGCGGCGGCGGGCGCCAAGGCGCCGGCCAAGAAGAAACCCGCTGCGAAGAAGAAGCCGGCGGCGAAGAAAAAGGCCTCGGCCTAACCCTTTTCCGCTCGTCCCTTCGAAAGCCGGGATCCAAGCGGACTTGCAGACACGCCGACCGCGATGATCAATCGCGGACTCAGCTTGGGTCCCGGCTGCCGCCGGGATGAGCGGAGTTTGAAATGCCCTTCACGACCGCCAACGGCCTGAAGCTGTACTACGAGCGCGCCGGCGATGGCCCGCCACTGCTGTTCATCTCCGGCACCGGCGGCGACCTGCGCAACAAGCCCAACGTGTTCGACGGGCCCTTGGCGAAGCGGTTCGACCTCTTGGCCTACGACCAGCGGGGCCTGGGACAATCGCAGAAGCCCGACCTGCCCTATTCCATGGCCGACTACGCCGATGACGCCGCGGCCCTGATGGCGACCCAGGGCTGGGATGAGGCCGCGGTGATCGGGGTCTCGTTCGGCGGGATGGTGGCCCAGGAGCTGGCGATCCGGCATCCGGAGCGGGTGAAGCGCCTGGTGCTGGCCTGCACCTCGCCCGGCGGCGCGGGCGGCGCGTCCTTCCCCTTCCACGAAATCGAGCACCTGAAGGGCGAAGCCCGCGGCCGCCACATGATCCCGATCAGCGACACGCGCCGCGACGAGGCCTGGGCCGCCGCCAACCCGGATCAGTACGCGCTCTTCGTCGCCATGGGCGCGGCGGACCCCTATGCCGACGAGCCCGGCCACGCCACGGGCGCGCATCGCCAGCTCGAAGCCCGCGCCGCGCATGACACCTGGGACCGGCTGCCGAGCATCGCCTGCCCGACCATGGTCGCGGCGGGCCGCTTCGATGGCATCGCGCTCCCGGCCACGCAGGAGAAGATGGCGGCGCGTATTCCGGGCGCGAAGCTGCAGTGGTTCGAAGGCGGCCACCTGTTCATCATCCAGGACCGCACGGCCGCGCCGGCCATGGCCGATTTCCTGACGGAGCGCTGACGCCATGGACGCCCAACTCGCCCTGCTCTGCGCGCTGACCTTCGTCATCCACCTGATCGGGGCGCTGGCCTATGCCGCGCGGATCGCCGGCGTCAGGACCCGGCGGATCGCGGTCTCCTTCGCGCTTTTCAACGTGCTGATCCTGATCTCGCGGGCCTCCAACTCCTTCCAGGGTCCGTTCCTCGGCAAGCGGATCGAACTCAGCTTGGCGCAGGGGGCCGGCGGGCATCTGCTGGGCGATTTCCGCTGGCTGCTGATGTCAGCGACGGTTGCGGCGGTGGCGGGCGCCCTGTCTGTCCCAACCTTCCAGCGGATCTTCAGCCGCGCGGTGCAGCACTTCCAGGTCCACCGTTCGCTGCCCAAGCTGCTGCTGCACGGCTTTGCCCGCGGCGGGCTCTCCTACATCCGCGACTCGGTGACCGTCCCCTCGGTCAGCCACCTGACGGGCCTGCGCCGGGAGGTCGGCGTGCCGGTCAGCGTCATCCTGCTGAACATCGGCGCCCAGACCCTCCTAACGGTGGGGGTCTTCGCGGCGCTCTACGCCGGCTATCTGGACCCACGGTTTCGGGTGACGGCGGTCAGCCTCTCGTCGGTGATCAACGGGGTGGCGACCATCCTGCTGTTCGTGTTCATCGACCCGCACCTGTCGGTGATGACTGACGACGTGATGGATGGGCGCACCAGCGAGGCGAGCTTCCGCCGCGCGGTGGTCTGGCTGTCGGCGAGCCGGGTGGCCGGGACCCTGCTGGCGCAGATCATGCTGCTGCCGGCCGCGGCGGCCATCGCGGTGATCGCCCGCTCGATCTAGCCGGGCCGAGCTAGCGGCCGCGATACTGGTCGGTGATCTGGAAGCGGTAGGTCTGCTCGATCCAGTCGGCGACTTTCGGATCGAGGTCGAGGGCCCGATCGCGGACCTTGCGGGCCCCGGCGAGGTCGCCGCGCATCGCCATCACCAGGCTGTGGCCGAAGAGGCCGCCGGCGCTTAGCGGATCGATCAGCGCCGCCTTCTGGAAGTCGGCGTCGGCGGCGGGGTTCTTGCCCAGCACCAGCTTCAGGAAGCCCCGGTCGACGATCACCGCCGCCGAAGCCGGGTTCAGCGCCACGGCGTGGTCGCACTGCTTGGGCAGCGACGGGTTCCAGCGGCCCCGGGCGCCGGCCGCGCAGACCCAGGCGGCAAGGTCGGGATCCTTCGGACTGGCGTCGGCCTGGGCGATCAGGTTGTCGGGTGGCGACTGCACGTCGCGCTGGGCGGCCTTGTAGCCCTGCGCCACGCGCAGGCCGGTCGGCGGCGCGGCGGCGCAGACCGCCGCGACCTCGGCGTCCAGGCCGTCGGCGGCGCGGCCGACCGTGCTCGTCAGGATCTCGCTGTTCACCAGCTTGCCCGCGCTGTCGTACTCCCCGGCCATCTCGTCGCGGATCGAATGCGCGGCGCAGTCGATGGTCTCGCGCTTCACCTGGAAGGCGTAGCGGTCGTTGATCGCCTTGGGACCGGTCCCGACCAGCAGCACCGTGGCCTGGGCGGTGGTCCCGGTCTTCGCCGTGGCGTCCGGCGCGAGGTAGCGCGCCTGGGCCAGGTGGGACTCCAGTTCCTCAAGCTTGCCTGTGGGCAGCGGCGGCGCGGCGGTCGCCACAGCCGGCCCAGCCCCGCCGGAAGACCCTCCGCGCAGGAACAGCCAGACCGCGGCCGCGCCCATCACCACCACCAGCCCGACGAAGACCAGCGCGAGCGTCGGATTCGATTTCCGCTTCGCCATTAGGTGTTTCCCCTCTGAGCGCCTATATGACCCTCGCGCCCTTGTGCGCCGAAGATTGCCGCGAACCGCGCAGCCGGTCCATCGACCGCCGCGACGCCGGCCTTATTTGATCCTTCCATTCCGATCCTGAAGATCGCTACCGAAAGGTGCTAAGCACCCCCTATGCCTAAGACACGCGCCCCCAAGGGCTCACGTTTCCAGAACAACCCCGCCGGCAAGAGCGCCGACGCTTCCGCGGCCAAGCCGGCCGCCCATCATCCCAAGAAATCCGCACACAAGTCCGCGTCCAAGGGCGCGCCACGGCCGCAACGCGGCATCCCCGACCGCGACACCCTGCTCAAGTACATCCGTGAAGGCGGCGAGACCGACAAGGCGACGCTGGCCAAGGTCTTCGGCCTGAAGGGCGAGGAGCGCCGGGCATTGCGCCAGATGCTGCAGACCCTGCAGGAGGACGGCGCGCTCGCCAAACGCGGCCGGCGCGGCTTCGCCGAGGTTGGCGCCCTGCCCGAGGTCGGCGTCGTCGACGTGATCGAACGCGACGCCGACGGCGACCTCTTGGTCAAGCTGACCAAGGGCGAAGACGCCCCGCTGGTGGCCCTGGCCCCGGCCCGCAAGGGCGACGTTGGGCCCGCACCGGGCCTCGGCGACCGCCTGCTGGTCCGCTTCGTGAAGCTGGAGAGCGGCGAACACGAGGCGCGGCTGATCAAGTCGCTGGGCGCCGGCGCGCAACGCATCCTGGGCGTCATCCGCAAGTCCCATCGCGAGGTGCGGGTCGAGCCGGTGGACCGCCGGTCCAAGGACACGCTGCTGCTGACCGACCCCACGGCCCAGGAACTGCGCGACGGCGATCTGGTGCTGGCCCAGGCCACCGCCGCCGAGACCCGTTTCGGGCCCAAGCGCGGCAAGCTCCTGGAGGTCATCGGCCGCGAGGACGAGCCGCGCGCCGCCTCCCTGCTGGCCATCCATGCCCACGGCATCCCGACCGGCTTTTCGCCCGCCGCCGAGGCCGAAGCCGCCGCCGCCCAACCGCCGACGCTGAGCGGTCGCGAGGACCTGCGCGACGTCCCCTTCATCACCATCGACCCGGCCGACGCCCGCGACCACGACGACGCGGTCTACGCCGAGCCCGACACCGACGAGAAGAACCCCGGCGGCTGGATCGTCTGGGTGGCCATCGCAGACGTCGCCGCCTACGTGCGGCCCAACTCGGCGCTGGACGAGACGGCGCGCGAGAAGGCCAACAGCGTCTATTTCCCCGACCGCGTGGAGCCCATGCTCCCCGAAGTGCTCTCGAACGGCCTCTGCAGCCTGCGGGAAGGCGAGAACCGCGCCTGCATGGCTGTGCGCATGGTCTTCGGCGCCGACGGCCGCAAACGCAGCCACAGGTTCGTCCGCGGCCTGATGCGCTCGGCCGCCAAGCTCTCCTACGAGCAGGCCCAGGCGGCCGCCGACGGCGCGCCGGACGACAAGACCGGCCCGATCGCCAAGACGATCATCGCGCCGCTCTACGCGGCCTATGCGGTGCTGAAGAAGGGCCGCGACGCCCGCTCGCCGCTGGCCATCGAAAGCGCTGAGCGGCGCATCGTCATCTCCAAGGACGGCGAGGTCGCCTCGATCACGCCCCGCGCCAGCCTCGAGGCCCACAAGCTGATCGAGGAGATGATGATCCAGGCCAATGTCTCGGCGGCGGAAACGCTGGAAGCCAAGCGCACGCCGCTGATCTACCGCATCCACGACACGCCGAGCGCCGAGAAGGTCCAGGCGCTGGCCGACTTCCTGCAGACGCTGGACATCGCCTGGTCGAAGGGCGAGGCGCCGCGCACCGACCGCTTCAACAAGCTGTTGAACGAGACGCGGGGCACGGAACACGCCGACATCGTCAACGAGGTGGTGCTGCGCACCCAGATGCAGGCGATCTATTCGACGGAGAACATCGGCCACTTTGGCCTGAACCTGGCGAAGTACGCCCACTTCACCTCGCCGATCCGCCGCTACGCCGACCTGATCGTCCATCGCGGGCTGATCACCGCGCTCGGCCTTGGCTCCGACGGGCTGAGCGAGCGCGATATCCAGAAGATGAAGGACACCGCTGAGAGCATCACCTTCGCCGAGCGCCGCGCCATGGCCGCCGAGCGCGACGCCACCGACCGCTATGTGGCCGCCTTCCTGGCCGACCGGGTCGGCGCGGAGTTCGACGGAAGGATCACCGGCGTCACGCGCTTTGGCCTGTTCGTGCGGCTGGACGAGACCGGCGCCGACGGCCTGGTCCCGGTCTCCAAGCTGGGCGGCGAGTACTTCGTGCACGACGACAAGAGCCACGCCCTGGTGGGCGAGCGCACCGGCGCGCGCTGGCCGCTGGGCATGACGGTGACCGTCAAGCTGATGGAGGCCACCCCGATCACCGGCGGCCTCTTGTTCGGCATGGTCAGCGAGCCGCTGGCGGCCAACCCGACCGCGCCCCGGCCCCGCCTGGGCATGCGAGCCCGCGGCGACCACCGGCCGGGCGGCGGCGGGCCGAAACCCGGCGGCGGCTTCCGCGGCCCCAAGCGCGGGCCGCAGGGCCGGCCGAAGAACATCCGCACCGGCAAGAAGGGCGGGCCCCGGCGCTAAACGAGGGGGGCCGCTAGGCCGGGCTGGACGCCGCCGCCGGCTTCAGGAACCGCGCATAGAGGGCGATCTGCAGCGGGATCAGCACGAAGCTGAACTGCGCCCAGTGCAGCCGGTGGAAGAGCAGAAGGACGATGCCGAGGCCGAAGGCGACGCCGGGGCTGGCGGCGCGGGCCGCGCGGTAGAGCCTCTCGCGCGGCGTGCAGCCGCCCATCAGCCGCCCGCCGTCGCGCGAAACCGTCAGCACCAGGGCGAGGTTCGCTAGCGAGCTCGCCAGCATGACCCCGCAGTACATTCCCCAGGGGAACGGCGCGTTGAGGTCCCTGCCCCACCAGGCCGTGGCGAAGGGGATCAGGCAGACCGGGAACATGAAGGCCAGGTTGGCCACGGCGGTCGGCCAATCGAAGTGGCGCAGGCGCCGCGTGGTCGCCAGGTGCGCGATCCAGAACACCCCGATCACCACGAAGCTCATGACGAGCGCGAAGAAGTGCCCGGCCATGCTCTGCAAGGCTGCGTCATTGCCTGCCACGCTCGCGAAAGCTGGTGGCCGCAGGTCCAGGATCATCAAGGTCATGACGATGGCGAACACCGCGTCGGTGAAGAAGATCACGCGGTTCAGCAGCCGCTCGTCGATGGTCTCGTGCTTGGTGACGTTGCTCTCGCCGCTGTCGCTCATGACGCTCCCCGAACTCGCAGGGGCATGATGCCGCGCGCCGCCGGCTTCCGCAAAGGCGCCCTTCCCTTCGCCCGGCGCGCGGCCATACAGTTGTTTGATGACCGATGACGCCGCCGCCGAGACCATGACCAGAAAGCCCGAGGGCCCGCCGAGGGTCCCGGGCGCCCGCGCCGTGCGGCCGAAGAACGCCGCCACCGTAATGATCATCCGCCGCGATGCGAAGAAGCCGCGCGTGCTGATGGGCAAGCGCCACGGCGGCCACAGCTTCATGCCCGACCGCTGGGTGTTCCCGGGCGGCCGCATCGACCGCTCCGACTACCGCGCGCCTGCCGCGACCGAGATGAAACCGGACGTCGCCGCCGTCTTCGACGCCTATCTGCCGGCCGGCCGGGGGCGCGCGCTCGCCGCGGCCGCCGTGCGAGAAACCTGGGAGGAGACGGGTCTGCTACTGGCCCAGCCCGCGCCTGTGCGGCCCGCCGCCGGGCCCTGGCGGGACTTCGTGGCGCAGGGCGCGCTGGCCGACCTCGCCGCCGTGGACGTGATCGCGCGCGCCATCACGCCCCCCAGCGTCGGCAAGCGCTTCGACACCTGGTTCCTGCTGGCCGACGCGGAGCGGCTGATGAGCCTCGACCGCCAGGCCGACTGCGGCGAGCTGGAAGAGATCGCCTGGGTCGATTTCGACGAGGCGCAGAGCCTCCCGCTGCCGACCGTCACCCGGATGATGCTGAAGGAAGCGGTGCTGCGGATGGACGATCCGAGCCGGCCCAAGCCCTTCATGCGGTTCCGTCAGGGCGCCATGCGGCCCGACAAGCTCTAGCGGCTCATTCGCCGCACGCCATTGACTTTAGGCCGCGGATTCGTATTTTCCGCGGCTCTTCGAACACCTAGCCGCGGGCCCGCCCGTCCGGCCCCGCCCAAGGACCCGCCATGGCGAAGCCCGCCTCCATAAAGATCCGCCTGAATTCGTCGGCGGACACCGGCTTCTTCTACGTCACCAAGAAGAACGCCCGCACCAAGACCGACAAGCTGGTCATGAAGAAGTACGACCCGGTCGTGCGCAAGCACGTGGAATTCCGCGAAGGCAAGATCAAGTAGCTTAGTCAAACCTTTGATTGGTTTCTGAAAACGCCCGGGTCAGCCCGGGCGTTTTTCGTTTGGGCTGGCCCCTCTTGAGAGGCCTCTGAGATGCCTGCACTCTCCCGCGATCAGCGTCGGCGCTTCGACGAGCGTGGCCTCGTTCGCCTCGAAGGCCTGATCGCCCGCGCCGACGCCGAGACCCTGGCCGACCGGCTCTGGGGCGAACTCGCCCGCAGGCACGGCATCCGCCACGGCGAGCCGGCCACCTGGACCGCTGAGCGGCCCGCGCAGCTCGGCGCCTTCCAGAAGACCGGCGCCTTCAACGCCATGGCGACGGACGAGGTGCGGGCGATCCTGGACGAGCTGATCGGGCGCGGCGCCTGGATCGAGCCGGGCGGCTGGGGCCTTCCGCTGGTCTGCTGCCCGACGCCCGGCAAGCCCTGGGCCCTGCCCCACAAGGTCTGGCATCTGGACCTGTCGCCGGCGCCGAAGCACCCCGGCCTGATCGTCGGACGGATCTTCGTCCTCTTGGCGCCGCTTCGGCCGCAGGGCGGCGGGACCCTGGTGGCCGCCGGCTCGCACCGCGCGGTCGAGGCCCTGGCGGCGCGGCGTCACGACCGGATGAGCTCTCAGGAGGTGCGTCAGGCCCTGGCGGGCGAGCATCCGTGGTTCGCGGACCTGATGGGCTCGCCGAAACGCGGCGAAGACCGCATCGCGAGGTTCATGGGCGCCGAGACGGTAGCGAACGGCGTGCCGCTGCAGGTCGAGGAGATCACCGGCGAGCCTGGCGACGTCTGGCTGATGCACCCGCACGCCCTGCACAACGGCTCGGCCAATGTGCTGGACACGCCCCGGCTGGCGCTGACCCAGACGATCTATCCGAAGGCGTGGAGCTCGGCCTACTAGGCGGCCTTGGCGATGACCCGGTTGCGGCCGTGGGCCTTGGCTTCGTACATCGCCTCGTCCGCCCGCTTGACCAGCTTGAGCGGGGTGTCCTCGGCGAGGCTCGCGGCGACGCCGATGGAGATGGTGACGGTCAACAGCTCCTCGCCGCCCATCACGCGGAAGGGCGAGCCGGCCACATGCAGGCGGATGCGCTCGGCGATGCGGTGGGCATGGGAAAGCTCGGTCTCCGGCATCACCACCACGAACTCCTCGCCGCCGAAGCGGACCGGCAGATCGATGGCGCGGACGTTGGAGGCCAGACGCACCGCGAACTCGCGCAGCACCTCATCGCCGACCCCGTGGCCGAAGCTGTCGTTGATCTTCTTGAAGTGGTCGATGTCGATGACCAGCAGGGCGACAGGATCGGAGCCGCCGACCACCGCGCGGCGGACGAGCGCGTCCAGCTGGCTTTCCATGTAGCGGCGATTGTGCAGGCCGGTGAGCTGGTCGGTGACCGCCAGTTCCAGCGACTGGTCGAGGTTCTCGCGCAGATAGTCGGTGTAGCGCTTGCGGCGGATCTGGGTCTTCACCCGCGCGGCCAGCTCCTGCGGATCGATCGGGCGCGGCAAGACGTCGTTCACGCCGATCTCCAGCGCCTTCACCAGCCTCGGCCGCTCGTCGAAGTCGACGATGGCCAGGATCGGCAGGCTGCGGGTCTGCTCGTCCGAACGGATCTGGGCGGCGAAGCGCAGGCCATCGAAGCTCTTGGCCGCGGCGTTGATGATGATCAGGTCGACCGGCCCGCGCGCCGCCAGCATGGCGGTCTCCGGTGTCGTCTCGACAACCGGTCGATGGTCGATGGCCAGTTCCGCGCAGACCCGCTGAGCCTGGCGTTCGTGGTCGTCGACGATGAGGATGCGGCCGCCCGAACCGCCGAGCCGCGAGGCGACGCCGGCGATCACCCCCATGCGCCGGCCCGAGGCCTCGCGCTGGCGCAGCTCATCGATCACCGATTTCAAGCGGGTCAGGCTGCGCACCCGGGCGAACAGCATGACGTCGTCGATCGGCTTGGTCAGAAAGTCGTCGGCGCCCGCCTCCAGCCCCGCCACGCGGTCGGCGCGGCCGTCCAGGGCGGTCAGGAGGACCACCGGGATGTGGCGGGTCTCGAGGTCGTCCTTCAGGTGGCGGCAGACGGTGAAGCCGTCCATGCCGGGCATCATGACGTCGAGCAGGATGATGTCGGGTTTTTCGGCGGCCGCGACGATCAGCGCGGTCGGGCCGTCGGGCGCGGTCAGCACCTCGTAGTACTCAGCTTCGAGCTTGGCCTGCAGCAGGCGGACGTTCGCCTCGATGTCGTCAACCACAAGGATACGCGCGGACATCGGGTCAGCCCATCAGGCGGCGGATAGTTTCAAGGAAATGTACGACCGAGATCGGTTTTGAGATGTAGGCCTCGCAGCCGCCCTCGCGAATCCGCTCCTCGTCGCCCTTCATGGCGAAGGCGGTGACCGCCACGACGGGGATCGAGGCCAGGTCGTCGTCTTCCTTGAGCCACTTCGTGACCTCGAGGCCCGAGATCTCCGGCAGCTGGATGTCCATCAGGATCAGGTCGGGCCGATGCTCGCGCGCCAACGCCAACGCCTGAAGCCCCTCACGGGTCTGCAGCGTCTCGTAGCCCTGGGCGTCGAGCAGATCATGAAAGAGCTTCATGTTCAGCTCGTTATCCTCGACGATGAGGACCTTCTTGGCCATTTAGGACCCGGCTCTTCAGTTCGTGGATCCCGCGCTGCTCGCGGACTGCCCCACCCTGGTTTGTTCATCCCATGGATATCCTTAAACTTCGTTAGCCCAAGGAGAGTCCGTGGCCGACCCTGCCGCCCAGCCAAGCGCGCCGAGCCTCCAGAACCCCTCCTTGGAGCGCTTGGGACTCGCGACCGACCGCCCCCTGGTGATCGTCGACGTGGACGAGGTGCTGGGGCTGTTCATGCTGGGCTTCGGCGCCTGGATCGCCGAGCGGGGCTATGAGCTGCGGTTCGAGCGATTCGCGCTGTTCCAGAACATCTACCGGCCGGGCGCAGTGGAGAACGTCGACCTGGCCGAGGGGCGCCAGCTGTTCGACGACTTCTTCGCCAGCGGTTGCGGCGAGCTTGAGCCGGCGCCGGGCGCGGTCGAGGCGCTGCGGCGGCTGAGGGCCAGGGCGGAGATCCTGATCCTCTCGAACGCGCCCGCCTCGGCGGAACAGCTGCGCGGGGACTGGCTGAAGAAGCACGGCCTGCCGGAGGCGCTCATCCTGTCGAGCGGGCCGAAGGGGCCGATCACCGCCGCCCTCACCGCCCAGACGCGCGGCAAGACCGCCTTTGTGGACGACCTGATCCCGAACCTGGATTCGGTGGCCGCGCATTCACCGGCGACGGCGACCTTCCAGCACGTGGCGGACCTGCGCCTGCGCCCGCTCGCGCCGCGGTCGGAGCGGCATCCGCGCATCGACGACTGGGCGGAATTGGGCGAAGCGATCGAGGCCGCGATCAGTTGAGCGCCTGCTCCAGGTCGGCGATCAGGTCGTCGACGTTTTCGACGCCCACGGACAGGCGAATGAAGGCGTCGGAGATGCCGAGTTCCTCCCGCACGTGCGGCGGGATCGAGGCGTGGGTCATGATCGCCGGATGCTCGATCAGGCTTTCGACGCCGCCCAGGCTCTCGGCGAGGGTGAAGAGCTCGGTGCGCTCCAGCATCCGCAGAGTCCCTTGCAGGTCACGGTCGAGGACGACGCTGACCATGCCGCCGAAGCCATGCATCTGGCGCCTGGCGAGCTCGTGCTGCGGATGGCTGGCGAGGCCCGGATAGATCACCTGCTTCACGGCAGGGTGCGCCTCCAGGTGCTCCGCGATGGCGAGCGCGTTGGAACAGTGGCGCTCCATGCGCAGCGCCAGCGTCTTGACGCCTCTGAGCGCCAGGAAGCTGTCGAAGGGGCCGGCGACAGAGCCCACGGCGTTCTGCAGGAAGGTCAGCTGGTCGGCGACCTCTCCTTCCTTCCCCGCCACGACCACGCCGCCGACCACGTCGGAGTGGCCGTTCAGGTATTTGGTGGTCGAGTGCATCACCATGTCGAAGCCGAACTCCAGCGGCCGCTGGCAGTAGGGGCTCGCGAAGGTGTTGTCGGCGGCGATCAGGATGCCCCGCGACTTGGCGAGCGCCGCCAGGGCTTCCAGGTCGGCCAGGCGCAGCATCGGGTTGGTGGGCGTCTCGACCCAGATCAGCCGGGTCTTGGGCGTGACCGCGGCCTCGACGGCGGCCATGTCGGCGAGGTCCACGAAGCTGAACGTCAGGCCGGCGGAGCGCTTGCGCACCTTGTCGAACAGCCGGAACGAGCCGCCGTAGAGGTCGGACGAGGCGATCACATGCGCGCCGGCGTCGAGCAGTTCCAGGATCGTGCCGATGGCGGCCAGGCCCGAGGCGAAGGCGTAGCCCTTCACGCCGCTCTCCAGGTCGGCGACGCAGCGTTCGAAGGCGTAGCGGGTCGGATTGTGGCTGCGGCTGTACTCGAAGCCCTTGTGCACGCCCGGGCTTTCCTGGGCGTAGGTCGAGGTGGCGTAGATCGGCACCATGACCGCGCCCGTGGTCGGGTCGGTCTGCTGGCCGCCGTGGATCGCCCGCGTCTCGAACGCCAGGCGATTGGAACCGTCCGTCATGGTGTCTCCGAGCAGCCGGCCTTAAGCGCGGCGCAGGTGGTTGATCAGGTCGACGCGGGTGATCAGGCCCAAGAACTCGCGGCCTTCGAGGACGATGGCCACCTCGTCACGTTCGAATATGGGGATGAGGGCGTCCAGGGGCTCATTGGCCTGCAGGGTGTTCAGCTTGGCGACCATGGCGCTGGCCACGCGGTCGCTGAAACGGTCGTGGCCGCCTTCGACCGCGGCCAGGAGGTCGCTCTCGTCCAGTAGGCCGATCAGCCGTCCGTCGTCGAGAACCGGCAGCTGGCTGACGTCGGCGGTGCGCATCCGCTTGTAGGCGGTGTCGAGCGTGTCGTCGGGGCCGACGGTCTCGGCGCCGCCCAGCTGGGCGTTGCGGGCCACGAGGTCCCGCAGCGAGCCGGTGATCGGCCGGTCGGTCAGACCCTGGTCGGAGAGCCAATGGTCGTTGAAGACCTTGGAGAGGTACTTGTTGCCGCTGTCGCAGACGAAGGTCGCCACCCGCTTGGGCGTCGTCTGGGCCTGGCAGTAGCGCAGCGCCGCCGCCAGCAGGGTCCCTGAGGACGAGCCGCCGAGCACGCCAGCCTTGGACAGGAGGTCGCGGGCCGCCTGCACGCTCTCGCGGTCGGTGACCGAGAAGGCGTTCCCCATCTTCACTAGGTCCAGGTCGCAGTTGTCGGGCACGAAGTCCTCGCCGATGCCTTCGACGATCCAGGACCCTGGCACGACCGTTTCATTGCGGTTGATCAGGGGCTCCAGGATCGAGCCCGCCGGGTCGGCCAGCACCATCTCGGTCTTCGGACTGACGCGGGCGAAGTAGTGGCCAAGGCCCGACAGCGTGCCGCCGGAGCCGACGCCGACCACGATGGCGTCGACGTCGCCGTCGAGTTGTTCGAAGAGCTCGGGGCCGGTGGTTGTCTCGTGGGCCAGCGGGTTCGCCGGATTGCTGAACTGGTTCATGTAGACCGCGCCCGGCATGTCGTCGGCCAGGCGCTGGGCGATGTCCTGGTAGTAGTCCGGATGGCCCTTGCCGACGTCGCTGCGGGTGATGCGCACGTCGACGCCCAGGCCCCTCAAGTGCTGGATCTTCTCGCGCGCCATCTTGTCCGGCACCACCAGCACCAGCCGGTAGCCCTTGAGGATGCCCACCTGCGCCAGGCCCAGGCCCGTGTTGCCGGCGGTGGCCTCGATGATCGTGCCGCCCGGCTTCAGGCGGCCGTCGGCTTCCGCCGCCTCGATCATGGTGCGCGCGATGCGGTCCTTGATGGACCCGCCCGGATTGGCGCTCTCCAGCTTGGTGAAGAGGCGGCACGGCCCGGTGTCGAACATGCCGGTCAGCTCCAGCACCGGGGTGCGGCCGATCAGGTCGAGGGCCGAGGTCACCGGTGCGGGCGCGTGGGTCTCGGGGGCGGAGGTCTTGGCGGCGGGAATCATCTTCAGAACCGACTCCGTGCGAACGGCCATCACTACCCCACATGGGCTCAACGCAACATCCTTGCGCTGAGATGCGCCGGCCGCGTGGCTATTCCCCAACCGGCCGAAGGTGCTAGGGCACGCCCATGTCCATCAACATCCGTATCTGGGTCGAAATCTCTCATCAGGCGGCGTTCCGCGCCGGCGGCTGGGCCTTTGTGCTGGCCGAAGGCAGCGCGCTTTCCGGCGTGGCCGGCGGTGACCGCGCGCCGGCCGCCGCGCCGATCGCGCTGGCCGGGCTGATCGAGGCCCTCAAAGGCGCGCCGGCCGGCTCGACGGTCGAGGTGCGGAGCGCCAGCGCCGCGGTGCTGGCGATCCCCCGCCAGCTGGCCGACGCGGGCGGCGCGCCCGACAGCGACCTCGACCTCTGGACGCAGCTCGCCGCGGCGATGAAGGGCCGCGCGGTCCGGTTCGCCCCGACATCTGTTCAGCCGCGCACGCCCGCCGCCTTCGCCGCGGCCTGGGCGGAGCTGGCGCGCGACAAGGCCAAGACCCGGCCGTTCCACGCCGCCATCCCCAAGGTGAACCTCGCCAAGGCCGGCGTGCCGGCCTGAGCTGCCGCTACCAGATGCGGACCCGATCGGCGGGCGCGAGGTAGAGCTTCTCGCCTGGCTTGACGTTCAGGGCCGGATACCAGGCGTCCATGTTGCGCGCGGTGTCGGCGCGGAATTCGTCCAGCGCATGGCCGTCGGTGACCACGATCTGGCGGATCAGCGCCTCGCGGAACTTGGCCCGCCAGCTCTGGGCGAAGGCGATGAAGAACTGCTGGTCGCCCGTGAAGCCCTGCTGGCTCGGCCCTTCCTTGCCGCCGTTGGCGATTCGGTAGGCGTCGTAGGCGGCGTTCAGGCCGGCGATGTCGGCGATGTTCTCGCTGAGCTCCTGCTCGCCCTTCAGCGGCAGGTCCGGGAAGGCGTGATACTGGTCGAACTGCTTCGCCAGCGCCTTGCCCGACGCCTGGAAGTGGGCGAGGTCGGCCGGCGTCCACCAGTTCTTCAGCTGGCCGTCGGCGTTGAACATGGCGCCCTGGTCGTCGAAGCTGTGGCTGATCTCGTGGCCGATGGTGGCGCCGGTGGCGCCGAGGTTCATGGCGATCGGATTGCGCACGTCGAAATAGGGCGCCTGCAGGATCGCGGCCGGGAAGTTCAGCGCGTTGCGCACCGGCAGGTTCACGGCGTTGACCAGCTGCGGCGTCATCGCCCATTCGCCGCGGTCGACCGGGTGGCCGAACTTGGCGAGGTTGCGACGGTACTCGAACATCTCGGCGCGCTGGGCGTTGCCGAGCGCATCGCCCGGCACGACCTTCAGGCTGGCATAGTCGATCCAGTGGTCGGGGTAGCCGACGCCGACCTTGAGGGTCGACAGCTTGCGCTCCGCCTCGGCCTTGGTGGCCGGCGCCATCCAGTCGAGTTTCTCGATCCGCACCCGGAAGGCGGCGATCAGGTCGCCCACCATGGCCTGCACCTTGGCCTTGGCTTCCGGCGGGAAGTATTTGGCGACGTAGAGCTTTCCGACCGCTTCACCGAGCGCGTTGTTGGTCGAATTGACCGCCCGCTTCCAGCGCGCCTGCTGCTGCGGCGTACCCGACAGCGTCGTGCCGTAGAAGGCGAAGCGCTCGTCGGCGAAGGCCTTGGGCAGGACGCCCGAGTAGTGGTTGATCTGCAGATAGGCGAGATAGGCCTTCCAGGTTTCCAGCGGCTGGCTCGCCACCAGAGCCGCCTCGCCGGTCACCGCGCCCGGATGCCAGACGATGAACTGCGGGCGCGCCTGCAGCCCCGCGGCGGTGAAGTAGGCGGTCCAGTCGAGGCCAGGCGCCTTCCTGGCGAAGTCGGCGCGGGCCCAGGGATTGTTGGCCTTCAGAACGTCCTCGGAATCGCCGCGCGGGGCGTGCGCCTTGGCGATGGCGGTCTCCAGGTCGAAGATCCTTTGCGCCTGCGCGTCGGCGTCCTTCTTGCCCGCCAGCCTCAGGACCTTGGCGATGTGGGCCTTGTAGGCGGCGCGGATCTTCTCCATCCGCGGGCTGTCTGACAGGTAGAAGTCGCGGTCGGGCATGCCCAGACCGCCCTGCAGCAGGTAGGGCGCATAGCGCTTGGTGTCGTTCAGGTCCTGCTCCACCCACAGGCCGAACAGATGGTCGGTGTAGAAGTTGGTGGAGTTCAGCGCGTCGACGTCGGCGCGCAGTTCGCGGCCGAACTCGGCGGCCAGGCCCTTTTTGTCCTTGATGGCCGCGATGCGGGCCAGCGTCGGCTGCAGGGGTTTGAGGCCCAGGGACTCGATCTTCTTCTCGTCGAGATAGGCCAGATAGTAGTCGCCGATCTTGCGCGCCTCTGTGCCGGGCTTGGCCTTGGCGGCGCCCTGGATCAGCGCCTGGGTGCGCGCGGTGGTGAGCTCGGTCAACTCCGCGCCGACGCCCCAGCTCGAACGGTCGGCGGGGATCTCGGTGGTCGCCAGCCAATGGCCGTTGGCATAGGCGAAGAAGTCGTCGCCCGGCTTCACGTTGCGGTCCATGCCGGCGAGGTCGAGGCCGGCCGGATGGGTGTTGGCCAGCGACTGCGCGGCGGGCGGTTGGGCGTTCGCGGCCGAGGCGGCGAGCGTCAGGCTGGCGCTGAGCGCCAGCAGGGTCGGGGTGCGTTTCATGGCGGCCAACCTAGCGGCTCGCAACGCTCTGTCCACGGGGCGTCCGCAGTTCGCCAGCGACACGCGCCGCCGCCGCGACGGGCGCTCAAATCAGCTATACCGGGCCCATGATCCGGATCGGCGTGGACTTTGGCGGCACCAAGATCGAGGCGGCGGCGCTGGACGCTGAGGGGCGCTTCCAGGCCCGCGTCCGTGCGGCCTCGCCGGGGAGCTACGAGGCCAGCCTTGAGACGGTCCGCGACCTGATCGCCGAAGCGGAGCGTGAGGCGGGTGTCAGCGACGCCAGCATCGGCCTGGGCATCCCGGGCTCGCCCTCGCCGGTCAGCGGCATGATCCGTAACGCCAACACCACACACCTGAACGGCAAGCCCCTGCAGGCGGATATCGAGCGGGTGCTGGGCCGGCCGGTGCGGATCGCCAACGACGCCAACTGCCTGGCGCTGTCGGAGGCCACAGACGGCGCGGGCGCCGACAGCCATGTGGTGTTCGGGGTGATCATCGGCACCGGCTGCGGCTCGGGGATTGCCGTCGGCCGCCAGGTGCTGGCCGGGCACAACGGCATCGCCGGCGAGTGGGGCCACACGCCCCTGCCCTGGCCCAGGCCCGACGAACTGCCGGGGCCCGGCTGCTTCTGTGGCCGGCTGAACTGCCTGGAGAACTGGATTTCGGGGCCCGGCTTCGCGCGCGCCCACGGGACCGGCGAGGACGCCCAGGCCATCGTCGCGGCGGCGCTACGGGGCGAGCCCCGGGCGGTCGTGTCGCTCGACGACTACATCGACCGGCTGGCGCGCGGGCTGGCGGTGATCGCCGACATCGTCGATCCCGACGTGATCGTTCTGGCCGGCGGCATGTCGAACGTCGAGCCGCTCTACCCGCGCCTGCCCGCCGCCATCGAGAGCTACACCTTCTCCGACGCCAACACGACGCCAGTCAGAAAGGCCGTGCATGGCGACTCGTCCGGCGTGCGCGGCGCGGCCTGGCTCTGGCCCCTGGAGCCGGGCGGATGAAGGCCTTCTGCCGCGATTGCTTCTGGCAGGGCGAGCAGGCGGTGCGCCGCTGTCCCATCTGCGCCAGCCCGCGGATCGTGGCGCACGAGGACCTGGCGACACTGGCCATCGCCCACATGGATTGCGACGCCTTCTACGCCAGCGTGGAGAAGCGCGACCGGCCGGAGCTGCGCGACCAGGCGGTGATCGTCGGCGGCGGCAAGCGGGGCGTGGTGACCACCTGCTGCTACATCGCCCGCATCAAGGGCGTCCGCTCGGCCATGCCGATGTTCAAGGCGCTGAAGCTCTGTCCCGAGGCGGTGGTGATCAAGCCGGACTTCACCAAGTACCGGGCGGCCAGCAAACAGATCCTGGGCATGGCCGGCGATCTGACGCCGCTGATCCAGAACCTGTCGCTGGACGAGGCCTGGATGGATCTTTCCGGCACCGAGCGGCTGCACGGCGCGCCGCCGGCGATCACGCTGGCGAAGCTGCAGGCCAGGATCGAAGCCGAGACGGGGCTGACGGTTTCCATCGGGCTGGCCCCCAACAAGTTCCTGGCCAAGGTCGCCTCCGACCTGGACAAGCCGCGCGGCTTCTCGGTGATCGGCTCGGAGGCCCAGGCCTTCCTGGCGCCCAGGCCGGTGGGCATCCTGCCGGGCGTCGGGCCGGCGATGGTCGCTAGCCTGGAGAAATCCGGCTTCCGCACCGTCGGCGACCTCGCCAAGGCCGATGTCAAGGCGCTCGCCGAGCGGTTCGGATCGCACGGCCTGCGCCTGTCCCGCCTGGCGCACGGGCAGGACAGCCGCGCGGTCAATCCCAGCGAAGAGCGCAAGGGGATCAGCGCGGAGACCACCTTCAACGAGGATCTTTCGGCGCTCGGCGACCTGGAGGACGTGCTGGCCGAACTCGCCGAGAAGGTCGCCCGCCACGCCCGCGCCGACGGCCTGGCCGGGCGGGTGGTCACGCTGAAACTGCGGACCACCGATTTCAAGATCCACACGCGCCGCCGCACGATTCCCGTGCCGACCCAGACCGCCAAGACCCTGTTCGCCGTCGGCCGCGAGCTCTTGGCCAGGGAAGCGACGGGTCGGCCCTACCGACTGATCGGTGTCGGCCTGGCCGACCTGATCGAAGCCGACGCCGTCGAGGACGATTTCTTCGCCGGCGACGAGCGCAAAGCCCTGGCCGGCGAAAAGACGCTGGACGCCATCCGCGCGAAGTTCGGCGCCGGCGCGGTGACCTCCGGGCGCATTTTCCGGGCAAAAGGCGCGGCGAAAACCGACTAGGTCCGGGTTTTCCCGCCAAATCCTCGCCCCAGGCGCGAGTCCCGCACGGTTTCGCTGGCCACCGTGACGATTCGACCCTTCCAAATGGATGCGAGTTGCATATCTAATCGAATGGCGGCGTCACGGCAGCGCCGGCAGGAGATTCACTAGATGGCCGAACGGAAGGTGAGCGACCAGGATACCGGCATTCGGTCGGCAGTGGTCACTCAAACCAAGCCCAAGACGCAAAAGCCCTCGATGTATCGAGTGCTGATCTTGAACGACGACTACACGCCTATGGAATTCGTCGTCTATGTGCTTGAGCAGTTCTTCAATAAGTCGCGCGAAGACGCGACTCGCATAATGCTCCATGTCCATCAACACGGCGTGGGGGTCTGTGGGGTGTTCACCTACGAGGTGGCGGAAACAAAAGTGGCCCAGGTCGTTGATACGGCGCGGCGGCATCAGCACCCGCTGCAGTGCACCATGGAAAAGGACTAGAGGCCTTTGCCTTCATTCTCGCGTCCCCTTGAGGAATCCCTGCATCGCGCGGTGGCCTATGCCAACCAGCGCAAGCACGAATACGCGACCCTCGAGCATCTTCTCCTGTCGCTCGTCGATGACGAGGACGCCGCCGGCGTGATGCGCGCCTGCGATGTGGACCTGGGCGCCTTGCGCACCACGCTCACCAACTATGTCGACACCGAACTGCGCTCCCTGGTCGTGGACGACGGCGAGGACGCCAAGCCCACCGCCGGCTTCCAGCGGGTGATCCAGCGCGCGGTGATCCACGTGCAGTCCTCCGGCCGCGAGGAAGTCACCGGCGCCAATGTGCTGGTGGCGATCTTCTCCGAGCGCGAGAGCCACGCCGCCTACTTCCTGCAAGAGCAGGACATGACCCGCTATGACGCGGTAAACTACATCGCCCACGGCATCGCCAAGAAGGCCGGCGCCACCGAATCCAAGCCGGTGAAGGGCGCCTCAGACGACGAGGACAAGCCCACCGTCAAGACCGGCGGCGAGGCGCTGGAGGCCTATTGCGTCAACCTCAACGAGAAGGCCAAGCAGGGTAAGGTCGACCCGCTGATCGGCCGCTCGGCCGAGGTGGAGCGCTGCATCCAGATCCTATGCCGGCGGACGAAGAACAATCCGCTGCTGGTCGGCGATCCCGGCGTCGGCAAGACCGCGATCGCCGAGGGCCTGGCCCGCAAGATCGTCAACAACCAGGTGCCTGAGGTCCTGGCCGGTTCGACCATCTTCTCGCTGGACATGGGCTCGCTGCTCGCCGGCACCCGCTACCGCGGCGACTTCGAAGAGCGCGTGAAGCAGGTGGTCAAGGAACTGGAGAACCACCCGGACGCGGTGCTGTTCATCGACGAGATCCACACGGTGATCGGCGCGGGCGCCACGAGCGGCGGGGCGATGGATGCGTCGAACCTGCTGAAGCCGGCGCTGGCGTCAGGCACCCTGCGCTGCATGGGCTCGACGACCTACAAGGAGTTCCGCCAGCACTTCGAGAAGGACCGCGCGCTGGTCCGCCGGTTCCAGAAGATCGACATCAACGAGCCGACGATCGACGACACGATCAAGATCCTGAAAGGGCTCAAGATCTACTACGAGGAGTTCCACAAGCTCCGCTACACCAACGACGCCATCAAGGCGGCAGTGGAACTGTCGGCCAAGTACATCAACGACCGCAAGCTGCCGGACAAGGCCATCGACATCATCGATGAGGCCGGCGCGAGCCAGATGCTGCTGCCCGAGGGCAAGCGGAAGAAGATCATCGGCCTGAAGGAGGTCGAGGCCGTCGTCGCCAAGATCGCCCGCATCCCGCCGAAGTCGGTTTCCAAGACCGACACCGAGGCGCTGAAGCAGCTCGAGGCCGACCTGAAGCGTGCGGTCTACGGCCAGGACGACGCCATCGACCAGCTGTCGTCGGCCATGAAGATGGCCCGGGCCGGCCTGCGCGACGCGAACAAGCCGATCGGCTGCTACCTGTTCAGCGGCCCGACCGGCACCGGTAAGACCGAGACGGCCCGCCAGCTCGCCTCCACGCTCGGCATCGAACTCCTGCGGTTCGACATGAGCGAATATATGGAGCGCCATACGGTGAGCCGGCTGATCGGGGCGCCGCCCGGCTATGTGGGCTTCGACCAGGGCGGTCTCCTGACCGATGCGGTCGATCAGCATCCGCACGCGGTCGTGCTGCTCGACGAGATCGAGAAGGCGCACCCGGACGTCTACAACATCTTGCTGCAGGTTATGGACCACGGGGCGCTCACCGACTCCAATGGCAAGAAGATCGACTTCCGCAACGTGGTCCTGATCATGACCACCAACGCCGGCGCCGCCGACGCGCAGCGCAACTCGATCGGTTTTGGCCGCGGCAAGCAGGACGACGAGGCCGAGGAAGCGATCAAGCGGGTGTTCACGCCGGAGTTCCGCAACCGCCTCGACGCGGTGGTGGCCTTCAAGTCGCTGACGCCGGAGATCATCAAGCAGGTGGTGCTGAAGTTCGTGATGCAGCTGGAAGCCCAGCTCGCCGACCGTCACGTGACCATCGAGACGACTGACGACGCCGCCGACTGGCTTGCCAAGAACGGCTTCGACGAGCTCTACGGCGCCCGGCCGCTGGCCCGGGTCATCCAGGAGAACATCAAGAAGCCGCTGGCCGACGAGATCCTGTTCGGCAAGCTGGTCAAAGGCGGGCACGTCAAGGTGGTGCTGCGCGACGGCAAGCTGGCCTTCGACATCGAAGGCGAGACCCGCGAACCGGGCGCGCCGGTCATCGAAAGCCCCGCCGAGGAAGGCGAGGTCGCGCCGCTCACGGTGGACTAGGGCTCTCAGGCCTCAGAAACAGGAAAGCCCCGGGTTCGCGCCCGGGGCTTTTTCGTTGCGGTGGTTCGTCAGTGGGCCATTTTCATCGGCGCATCCGGCGTACCGTCCGACCACTTCGCGACCGGCACCATGAACGTCGTCGCCGGGTCGACGCCGCCCTCGTCGCCGCCCATCACCGGCGAGCCCGCGGCGCCGGCGCCCCAGGCCGACGCCGGCAGGCGGGGCGTGAAGAACATCAGGTGCGGATGCCAGGGACCGTTGGCCTCGTCGCCCAGGTGGCCGCCTTTCGACAGCATGTAGCACATCGACCCCGGCTCCGGCGCGGCGATCTGGTGCGCGGCGATGGCCGCCTTGGTCTTCTCGAGCAGCTGCGGCTTCGTCGCGCCGGCCAGCACCCATTCGGTGCGTTTCAGGTAGGTCGGCAGGACCGAGCGGGCTGAGGCGGCGTTGAAGCAGATCGGCCCACGCACCTTCGGGTTCCAGAAGTCCGGATGGTTGAAGTCGTTGGCCCAACCCCGCTCGACGATGCAGACGAAGCCGTTCGCGCCCTTGGCCGCGGTCTCATAGCCGTGAGCGCCCAGCACCAGGACCGTGGCGTCCTTGGAGATCGAGGACGGCGCAGCGGTGCGGGCCAAGGCCGCCTCATCGGCGGTGCGGTACTTCTCGATCGGCGCCATGGCTGGATAGGAGCCTTGGGCCGCCACGGCGGCCCCCGACAGCGCCACAGCCACGAGGCCTGCGCCTGCCGCCAGTGTCTTGGAATGTTCGAACATGACTCAGCTCGCCCCATTAGTTTCCCATTTGGTGAACTGTTGGACCGAGCCGGTGCGCCTGTCAACGGCCGATGAACCGTGGCTGACCGCGCGCCTCGCCCACGGTTCAGCTTCGCGAACCTAGCGTGGCCGTGGGCTGCAAAAGCCCGGCTTGCTGAAGGAGATACTCCCGTGAAGAAGACCATCCTGACGATCCTGGCGATGACCTTTGCGGCCACCGCCCTTTCCGCCTGTGTCGTCTATAGCGGCGGCCCGCATCCGCGCGTGATCGAAGAGCGCGAGAACTGGATTCCGGGCCACCACGACGCCGCCGGCGAATGGATCCCCGGCCACTGGCGCTAGCTGATCTGCGCCGCGATCTGCTCGGCCAGCGCCTTCAGCTCGGCCGGATCGGCCATGCCGCCCTCACCGTGCCGGCCGAGCGCCACGCCCTCCCAGCGCGGGATGATGTGGAAGTGCAGGTGGTAGACGGTCTGGCCGGCCGGCGCGCCGTTGAACTGAGTGACCACGATGCCGTCGGGCTTGAGCGCCGCGCGCACGGCCCGCGCCACCCGCTGGACCCCGAGGATCAGCGGCGACAGCACCGCCGGTTCCTCGTCCAGCAGGTTGCGCGCGGTCGAGTGCTTGGGAATCACTAGCGTGTGGCCCCTCGCCTGCGGGAACACATCCATGAAGGCGTAGACGTGCTCGTCCTCGAACACCCGGGCGGACGGCATCTCGCCGCGCAGGATCTTGGCGAAGATATTGCCGTCGTCGTAGGTCCCGTCCAAGCTCATGCGCCGCGCTCCTGAGGTCGCTCAGGTCGTAGCAAATCGCCCGCGAGGTTGGAACGATGGCCGCCAACACCAAACCGCCTGCTCCACCGTCCGGTCTGTCGCCCCGCCAGCAGAAGTGGTTCGCCTCGGTACAGGCGAGCCTGGAGCGGGACACCGGCAAGACGCTCGACGAATGGGTGGCGATCGCCAGGACCTGCCCGGAGACTAAGCCCCGCGCCCAGGCCGCCTGGTTCAAGGCCAACTACGGCCTGCTGCAGAACCGCGCCATGCACGTGCTGTCGGTGGCCTTCCCGAGCGAGACCGGCGGCTGGGCCGAGGGCGACACCCTGCGCGACGCCCTGTGGACCGACCCGGCGTCGCGCGCGATCCTGGAGGCGGTGCAGGCGGCCGCCACCGCCCTCCCCGACGTGGTCATGGGCCAGCGCAAGCAGTTCACCGCCTTCTCCCGCGAATTCCAGTTCGCCTCGGTGAAGCCGCTCAAGGGCGGTAAGGCCTCGCTGGGTCTCGCAGTGGCCCCTGACGCCGACCCGCGGCTGGAGGTCCCGAAGAACGAGAGCTGGTCGGAGCGGCTGAAGTCCAAGCTGCTGCTGGAGAATGCCGCGGCGGTGGATAGGTCGGTGACCGCCCTGCTGAAGGCGGCTTGGGATCGCTCCTGAAGCGAACGCCGACTCGCCCGCCGGGGGAATCGAATTGCGAACAGAATCCTAACGGTGTTCTTTGTGCCAGAGGCGGTTATGCCGGTAACGCTCGACGGTCGGGCGGTTGGCGCACTGTCGCACTGTGGGGACACGATAATGAACACGACCCGGCTTCTTCTGGCCTCCGCCGCAGCGGTCGCCCTGCTGACGGTGGCCTCCGCCGCCGGCGCGCAGACCTATTCCAACGGTCCGGACATCGGGGCGATTGGCGACTTCGGCTTCCCGGACACCCAAACCTACGGCGAAGTGTTCACCGCCCAGGCCTCCGGGCAACTGACCAGCTTCACCATGGAGTTGAGCAGCCCGATCGGTGGCACGCTCTACGGCGGCATCGGCGCCTGGAACTGTGGAGATACCTTCACCTTCGGCTGCGGCGAAACCAGCAACCTTTACTCCAGCGGCACTGTCGCGGCGGACCACGGCGGCGGCTACACCTTCTCGCCGGACGTGTCCGTGACGGCTGGCAACATCTATGTGGCTTACCTCAGCGTCTTCGGCGCCAACAACGACGGTCAGGGCGCGACGGTCATGCCGACCGGCTCGCGCGGCGGCGGCTTCAACTACTTCGTGTGGAACAACTCGAACGGCGGTCCGACGAGCTCGTCGTGGAATTACTTCGGAGATTTCGGCGATGGCCGTCTCGACTATACCGTCGGCGGCGCCGTGCCGGAGCCCGCGACCTGGGCGATGATGCTGGTCGGCTTCGGTGGCCTCGGCGCGCTCATGCGCCGTTCGCGCCGCGCCGCAGCGCTCACCGCCTAGACCTTTTCGCCGGAGACGGTGATCGGAAGGGGCCGCCGAAAGGCGGCCCTTTTTCTGTCTAGGTCTCCGCCTTGAACGGCGAATATTCCTCCGCCAGCCACTCCATCTCCTGCTCGACGCCCGCGCGTTCCTGCATGACGAAGCGCTCGACGGGACCGCGCAGCGCTGGGTCAGCGATGTAGTGGGCGGAGTAGACGGGCCTGGGGAGATAGCCGCGGGCGATCTTGTGCTGGCCCTGGGCGCCGGCCTCGACGCGCGCCAAGCCCCGACCGATCGCCCATTCGATGGCCTGATAGTAGCAGAGCTCGAAATGCAGGAAGGGCACGTCCTCGACGCAGCCCCAGTTGCGGCCGTAGAGGCAATCGTCGCCGATCAGGTTGAGCGCGCCGGCGATCCAACGGCCCTCCTTCCGCGCCATGACCAGCAGCACCCGCTCGGCCATCCGCTCGCCCAGCAGCGAAAAGAACGGGCGGCTGAGATAGGGGCGGCCCCATTTGCGAGAGCCGGTGTCCATGTAGAAGCCGAAGAAGGCGTCCCAGTGCTCTTCCGTCAGGTCGCGGCCTGTCAGGCAGAGTATCTCCAGCCCCTCGCCCGCGTCGCGACGTTCGCGCCGGATGGTCTTGCGCCGGCCGGATGAGAGCGCGGCCAGGAAGTCGTCGAAGCCCGCGTAGCCGCGGTTCTCCCAGTGGTATTGCTGGCCCTCGCGCAGCGCCAGGCCCTGCGCGCCCATCCAGCGCCACTCGTCCTCGGTGGGGAAATTGACGTGGAAGGAGGACGAGCCGTAGCGCTCGCAGAGCGTCAGGGCCCCGCCGAGCAGGAAGCTCCGCGCCTCCTCGGCATCCACGTCCGGACGCGCCAGCAGCCGCGCGCCGGTGGCCGGCGTGAACGGCGCCGCGGAAAGCAGTTTCGGGTAGTACTGGCCGCCCGCCCGCTCATAGGCGTCGGCCCAGGCATGGTCGAAGATGTATTCGCCCTGGCTGTGGGACTTCCGGTAGAGCGGCATGACCGCGGCGACCCGGCCCTCGCCGTCCTCGATGGCCAGGTGCTGCGGCCCCCAGCCCGTGCGCTCGGTGGCGCAGTTGGTCTCTTCCAGGGCGTCCAGGAAATCGTAGCGGATGAAGGGGTTGCCGGCGTAGGCCGGGTTGGTCGCGCAGGCGTCCCAGGCCTCGCGGCCAATCTCGGCGATGCGCCGGCAGACCCTGACCGCCGGTTTCAGGCTCACGCCACACTCACCGTGGGGTCGAAGCCTTCGAAGATCAGGTTGTCGCAGTCCGCGCGGACCGCCTCCCACTGGTCCTGGCTGCGGACCGTCCAGGCGATTACCGGCAAGCCCTCGATGCGGAAGCCCTTGGCGATGTGGCTCGGCAGCATGTCCAGGCCAAGCGCCAGGAAGTGCGGCTTGGCGATGGCGACGTGTTCGAGCCTGGCGAAGCTCGCCCGCTGCTCCTCGTCCATGTGCGGCGCGCGCTTGTAGGAATAGGAGTCTAGGCCGCGCAGGACGCCGGGAAACCGCTCGGCGAACCAGGCGTGGGAGTAGGGATTGAAGCCGATCACGCAGATCGGGCCATTGTGATCGATGATGACCTCGTGGGTCCGTTGCTCCAGCGGCCCGACCTGGCCATAGGGCGTCTTGAGTTCGACGTGGACCATGGCCCGGTGGCCGACTTCCACCAGGGCTTCCGCGAGCGTCGGGATCCGCTCGTCCGAGCCCTTCAGCCGCATCTGGACAAGGTCGGCGGCCGTGTGGTCGGCGATGCGGCCCGGCTGGCCGGTCATCCGCTTCAGGTCGTCGTCGTGGAAGACGATGGCCTCGCCGTCGGCGGAGAGCTGCACGTCGAGCTCGATACCGAAGCCGGCGGCGCAGGCGGCCTGAAAGGCGCCCAGCGAATTCTCCGGTGGGCCGTCGGGGCTCCAGAGCCCGCGGTGCGCGACCGGCGGGTCGAAGAGCCTCTCCCAGGCCTCCCCGAAACGATCCTTCACCGGACCGCCACCACCGCATCGACCTCGACGGCGAAGTTCATCGGCAGCCGGCAGACGCCCACCGCGGAGCGCGCGTGCCGCCCGGCGTCGCCGAACGCCTCGACCATCAGGTCGGAGCAGCCGTTGATCACCTTGGGGATCTCGAAAAAGCCGGGCCCCGCCTGGACGAAGCCGTTCAGTTTCACCACGCGAACGACGCGGTCGAGGTCGCCCTCGCAGGCCGCGCGCATCTGCGCCAGCAGCGACAGGCCGCAGAGCCGGGCCGCGGCCGTGGCGGTGGCGAGGTCCACATCCTCGCCGACCACGCCCTTGATCCCGCCGTTGGCGTCGACCGAGACCTGGCCGGAGATGTGGATGAGATCGCCGACCCGCACGAACGGGACGTAGTTGGCGACGGGGGCGTTGGGCTGCGGCAGGACGACGCCCGCGGCGGCCAGTCGGTCTTCGATCTGGGACATGGGGCAACGTCTAGCGCCCCGTCCGCCCAGAGAACAGACCCCAAAAGAACGGATCCCGGAAACGAAAAGGGCCGGAGCCGATGCTCCGGCCCTTCAACCCCATACGCTAAGCGGGGCCTTACTGCACTTGGGGGTCTCTGCGCGGCTTAGCGAGCGGCCTGCAGGCGCTCGACCATAGCGGTCACGCGCTCGTTCAGCGGCTTCATGCTGTCTTTCACCGAGGCCGAGACGGTCTCGGACATGCGGCCCATTTCAGCCATGTAGGCTTCCAGCGCCGTCTTGGCGAAGGAGGTCTGCAGTTCGACGACTTCCTGCACGCTCTTGGCGGCGGTCAGCGACTTGGCGGCGGCGACCTGGGTCTCGAAGGAGGTCTTCGAGTAGGCCATGGCCTGCGCGCCCAGAGCTTCGGCGCCCTTGGTGGCGGCGGTCACCGAGGCGACGACGGCTTCCAGGTTCTTCTTGGAATGGGCGTTGGCGTCGTTCAGCGCGGCGAGGGTCTTTTCGACGCCGTCCTTGAAGGCGACGTTGGAAGCAGCGGTGAATTGGTCGACGGTGGTCTTCACGGCGTCAGCGGCGGCGGCCATTTGATCGTCTCCTGGTTTGGGTGCGCGGCTCGCGCCGCAGTGCAACTGAAAAGCGGGGGCAACTGGTGATTCGAGGGCGATTGCCCGATAAACGCAGAGGCTATGTCTCATGTTGCAGTGCAGCAGTCAATGATTTTTTGTGCAGTGCACAATGGCGTGATCTCCTCTCAGGGAGAGCCGCTTTTCGGGCGTGTGGGACGCACCGCGACAAAAGAGCCCGTTCAACTCCTGTTTACTCTAATTTCAGGTTCGGGCTGTCATGGTACGAAGATTCAAGGGCGGTCCAGCGGCCGTTCGCAAACCTTTGATTCGACGGACGAAGCATGATCCAGCCCGCCCGCCGCCTGTTCCTAGCGTTAGGTCTGGCCGCCGCTACCGCCCTCTCCTCCCTCGCGACCCCGGCGAGCGCGCAGCTTCCTAACTTCCAGGAACTGCTGGCCGCGTCGCAGACAAAATATGCTGCGGTCGTGGTGGACGCGAAGTCGGGCGAAATCCTCTACGCCAAGCACGCCGACAGCCCGCGCTACCCCGCGTCGATCACCAAGATCATGACGCTGTATCTCACCTATGAGGCGCTGGCCTCCGGCAAGCTGCACCTCGATGACCGGGTGCCCTTCTCGCCGCACGCCGCCGCGCAAGCGCCGTCGAAGCTGGGCGTGCGCCCGGGCGACTCGATCACGGTCAACGAAGCCATCGAATCGATGACCACGCTGTCGGCCAACGACGCCGCGGTGGCCATGGGCGAGAAGATCGGCGGCACCGAAAGCCGCTTCGCCGCACTGATGACGCTCCGCGCCCAAGAGCTGGGCATGCAGAACACCCACTTCGCCAACGCCAACGGCCTGCCCGACAGCCGCAACATCACCACGGCGCGGGACATCGCGATCCTGTCGCGGGCGGTAATGCGGGATTACCCGCAGTATTATCACTACTTCAGCCTGGAGGCCTTCGACTTCCGGGGCCGTGAGATCGGCAGCCACAACCACCTGCTGGGGCCTGGCGTCGACGGCCTGAAGACCGGCTTCACCAATGCGTCGGGCTTCAACATCGCGATTTCCGGCGTGAAGGATAACCGCCGCCTGATCGTGGTGGTGATGGGCGGCCCGACGCGGGTGGCGCGCGACCAGAACGCCGAGGACCTGCTGCAGACCGGCTTCAGCGTCATGCATCGCCGCGCGATGGGCGAGAAGATCGTCGTGGCCCAGAACCAGTTCGAGCCGACCGAGCTCAACGGCCCGATCGTGCGCGCGCCTGTCGAACAGGGCGACGGCGACCAGGACAGCCTGCGGATTCAGCTGACCGGCGCGCCGCGCGCCCAGGCCGGCAAGCTTGAGGTCATGGGCCGCAAGGGACATGAGGCCAAGGCCAAGTGGGCCGTCCAGGTCGGGGAGTTCCGTTCGAAATCCGACGCCCATGCCCAGATTGCGCTCGTCGAGAAGAAATTCGCCGACAAGTTCGACGGCGTCCGGGGCGCGGCCGACAAGGTGGGCCGCAAATACAAGGCGGTGTTCACCGGCTTCACCGAGACCGACGCCAAGGACGCCTGCCATGCGCTGAAGGCCCGGCGCCTCGCCTGCATGGTGATCGAGCCTGCCTGATCGGGGCTAGCCGTCCGCCCCTGCCGGATGCGGCCGCGGCGGGTTGTAGCCAACCACGTCCTCGTCGCCGACGATGATGATTGATGGCCACTCCTTGATCGGACCGCTCATCAGCCGCTCGATCTCGTCCGCCGTGAGTTGGGGTTCACGGTCCCCAGCGAATTCCTGAGGCGGGCGACGGTCCATGGATTTTCAACGACGCGCCCGCGAGTCGAGTTCCCGACCAAGCTTGGCCGCAGCGCCCATTCGTCCGAGCCGCGAGCTCCGTGGGTTCGGCGGAATTTATTCGCCCAGCAGCCGGTCGCGCGCGGCGTTCAATTGGCTCGCCAGCCCGGTCGTGCCGCCCTTGTCCGGGTGGGCCATGCGGATCAGGCGCCGATGGGCCGCCTTGATCTCTTTGGGCGTCGCCTCGGCGCCCACGCCCAGGATCGAACGGGCTTGCTCCAGGTCCATCTCGCGGGAGCGCGACGGCGGAGCGGCGGCGGCCGGCGGCGGGGCGCTGATCCGCGCCGTAGTGATCAGCCACAGGCCCATCAGGGCCAGGATGACCGAGATCTCCCAGACGCCGCGCAGGCCCGCATAGGCGGCGCCGGCGAAGGCGGCGAGCGCGACGACGCCCGAGAGGAAGCGCCATTCGCGGCGTGGAAACAGCCGCTGGCTGCGGCCAAGACCCACCAGCAGCCACAGGATCGCGGCCCCGATGGCCAGGTAGATCATCGGCCCTATTCCGCGGCGATCTGCTCTGCGTCGGAGAAGCCCGAGAGGCCAAGCGCGGTCATCAACGCCCGCAATTCCTGGCGCGCCGCCACGTGCTGCAGCGACATCACCACCGGGCGGATGGCCGGCGACAGGTCCGCCACCGTCAGGCCGAAGGGGAAGAGCTCGCGGTAGATCACCCGGTCGCGCAGACCCGGCCCGATGCGGAAGCCGACCTTGCGGGACAGCGTCTCGATCCGCTCTTCCAGGCGCTTGCGGTTGCGCGCCTCGGTGGGGGCGAGCCGGTTGCGCAGCACCACCCAGTCGATCTGTTTGCGGTCCTTGATGGCGCGGGCCTTGCGGCTTTCCCAGACCGTCTCGGAATAGAGGCTGTGGCGCTTGAGCTCCAGGGTCACCGGATCGACCACGCCCAGCATGTCGAAATCGACGAAGCTGTCGTTCATCGGGGTGACGATCAGGTCGGCGCGGCCGTGGGCGGCGCGACTGATGGCGGTGTCGCTGCCGGGCGTGTCGATCAGCACGAAGTCGGCGTTCTGACTGACGTCGTCGAACGCCTCCTCGAAGCGCGCCAGCGCCTCGGCGTCTGTGGCTTTGGCGAGCGCCGCCCCGTCGGCGCTCAGCGGATGCTCGATGGGCATCGGCGCGACGACGTCGTTGGCCGCCGTCCACGCCTTGCGGTTGGCGAAGAAGTGCGAGGTCGACTGCTGGCGCAGGTCCAGGTCGAGGATCGCCACCTTGGCGTCCGCGTGCAACAGGGCGGTGGCGGTGTGGATGGCGATGGTCGACTTGCCGGCCCCGCCTTTCTCGTTGCCGACCACAATGACGCTGGCCTGGCCCATGTTCAGCACTCCTCAAGACTCAGCCTGGGCCGAATCACCTGGAGCTAGGGGAGCGCGCCTGGCGGACTCGCGTCAACGCGCCGATCCGCGCGGCCTGTGGACGAAGCCTAGGCTACCAGGCCCCGACTTCGCGCAGCTGGCGCGCCAGTTCCTGCGGCACGTCGCCGAAGCCGTCCTGCGCCAGATCGGGCGGCGCGTCCTTCGGCTCCAGATAGCGCCAGCCCTGGAAGGCCCGCCTGGGCGTCGGCGTCACGCGCACGATCTCGGGGTCCAGCGTCACCTCGCAGCGAGCGGTGACGCCCTCGCCGACCGTGTTCACGTCCAGCACCGCCTGGCGGCAAAGAATCATGCCCTTGAACACGCGATAGACCGAGCCGCCGTCGATCATCTCCGCCGCCCGCTTGGGCGTCTGGCGGGTGCGCAGAATCCAGGGGTCGGCGGGCTGGGAATGGCTCGCGCGCCATTCGAGCAGTCCCTCGACGGTGTCGCAACCGACCACCAGCTTAATCATGTGCAGGGCCATGACCCTGGATTAGGACGCGACTCTGGACTTGCCTAGAGGCCGTAGCTGCGACTCTCCCGCCAAGCTAGGCTCGCGCCCGTGTCCCGGTTGCCCGATATCCTCGACGAGTCGGCGCTGGCGCGGCTCTTCCTGCAGGAGCGCGTGCAGGAGGATTCCACGTGGTTCTCGCTGCCCGGCGGCCAGACCCTGTTCGCGGCCGGCGATCCGTCGGAGCAGCTGTATTTCGTGCGCGCCGGGCGGCTGGGCGCCTTCCGCCGTGAGCTGGGACACGAGACGCAGTTCCTGGGCGTGATCCGCCCGGGCGAACCGGCGGGCGAGATGAGCCTGATCGCCGAGGCGCCACACTCCGCCGATGTGGTGGCGCTGCGGGATTCCGAGATCATCGCGGTGCCCCGCGACACCTTTTTCGAGGCCTGCGAGGCCGACACCGCGGTGATGATCGAGCTCGCCAAGCTGATGATGCTGCGTTCCCGCCAGGCGGTGACCCGCGGCGGGGTCGGCGAGCCCTCGGTGTTCGGCTTCGTCTCGCTGGGTGCGGCCAACACGCTGCGGCCCCTGGTGGAGCGCCTTGCCCGCGAGATCCTGAAGCTGGGCTATTCGGTCACCACGATCGGGTTCGAGGCGCAGACCGCGCCCACCGAGTGGTTCTCCGACGTCGAGCGGACCCACGACTTCGTCCTCTACGTCGCCGAGGCCACAGATGGCGGCTGGCGCCAGGTGGTGGCGCGCCAGGTGGACCGCCTGTTCCGGGTCGGCCGAGGCGACAAGAGCCCGCCCAAGGCGGAGGCGATGGTCGATGTCCCATCACCGCTGCAGGCCCAGCAGCTGGTCGATCTGGTGCTGCTGCATCCGCCGGACACCGACCGGCCGCAGGGCTCGGAGGCCTGGCTCGACATCGCCAAGCCGGCGCGGCTGTTCCATGTGCGGCGCGACCACGAGGGCGACCTCCAGCGGATGGCCCGCGTGCTCACCGGCCAGTCGGTGGGCCTGGTGCTCTCGGGCGGCGGCGCCCGGGCCTATGCCCACGTGGGCGCGGTCAAGGCGCTGCGCGAGCGTGGCGTGCCCATCGACTTCGTGGGCGGGGTCTCCATGGGCGCGGTGATCGCCGCCGGCGTCGCCATGGGCTGGGACAACGAGGAGATGGAGGTCCGGATCCGCCAGGCCTTCGTCGACACCAGCCCGCTGGCCGACATCGCCTTCCCGCTCCTGGCCATGACTCACGGCATCCAGGTCAACGAGCGGCTGGCGCACCACTTCGGCGACACCCAGATCGCCGACCTCTGGCTGCCGTTCTTCTGCCTCTCGTCGAATCTGACCACCGGCGCCTATCAGATGCACCGCCGCGGCCTGCTGCGTCGCGCGCTCAGGGCCTCGATCTCGCTCCCCGGCATCCTGCCACCGGCCACCGACGACCAGAACGTGCTGGTGGATGGCGCGGTGATGAAGAATTTCCCGGCGGACGTGATGCGCGCGGGCCAGCTCGGCCCCATCGTGGGCGTCGACGTCACCGGCGGGCGCAGCATCACCGCCGACGACGTGGCGCGGCCGGCCTCGGTCTGGCGCTGGTTCTGGTCGGGCCAGTGGCGCAACGGTCCGCCGATCGTCTCGCTGCTGATGCGGGCGGCGACGGTCTCCACCTCCCGCGACCTTACCGCGGCGCGCGACGCCACCGACGTGCTGGTGATGCCCGAGGTCTCCAAGGTGGAAATCCGCGACTTCAGCGGCGCCTATGACGAGGCGGTCGCCGAGGGCTACCGCGCGACCATCGAGGCGCTGGACAAGCTCGACCGCCCCGTCCAGTCGCTGCGCCGCCGCCGCAGCCTGGAAGAGGTCCGGCAGGCCAAGACCCAGAGCTCGAACACGACCGCCGCGACGGGCTGAAAATCCGCCGGCCTGCGGCAAGGCGGTGTTTGCGTGAAGCTCCGAAGCGACCCATATTGCGGGTCCTTGCTCAGCAACTGAAAGGAGGTGATCCAGTGTCTCATAGTGAAAACCGTAGCCCGGTGACCGTGACCTGGACCTCCGCTTGCGGGGTCCGCGCCTAGGCCGAAGCTTTGGCATAGGGTCGCGTACCGCTCTGCGGTCCGACTATGGAAAGGCCGTCCTGGCGACAGGGCGGCCTTTCGCATTTCCAGTGCTGGGCCTGGGGGCCGCCCCCAAGGATAACCGTTGCGAGGGGAATTAATCCCCTCAGGGGGGAAAATTAACCAATACTTCCCCAGATAGTGGTGTTTCGGGAAAATTTTCTTCGGCGCTCGCCGGAAAGCTGTGCTACGGCAACCTTTCGTTGACCATCCCGAAAGCGATGGCTCCCCTCAGCGAAGTTTTCAAAGAAGGTTGTTCGTATGAAGGTTTTGGCTTTTGCGGTCGCCGCGGTTGGCGCGCTGACGATCACGGGCGGGGCCCAGGCGGCGTCGATCGTCGGGCTTTACAACACCGGCGTGACCAACGCCGGCGTCCAGGCGCCGAACGGCGTCGACAGCCATTGGACGCTGGACGGCGGCAATGCCTACATCAGCGGCACCCAGGGCCAGTTTCCGCTCGGCCCCTGGCTGTCGGAAGCGACCGACACCACCTCGCGCTGGATCACGCCGACCGCGAACGCGGCCGACTCCGTCGACCCGCGGAACGACGGTTTCTACCAGTATTCCGAGACCTTCGACCTGACCGCCGCCCAGGCGGCGGGCGCCAGCTTTGCCGGCCAGTTCGCGGCGGATAACGGCATCCTGTGGATCAAGGTCAACAACACCGCCATCCTCGGCGCCGACAACGGCCCGGCGCTCGGCGGCTTCACCAGCTGGACCGGCTTCTCGGCGGACTCGTCGGTGTTCCAGGCCGGCGAGAACACCGTCACCTTCGACGTGATCAACTTCGGCCAGGCCACCGGCAACCCGAGCGGCCTGCGCGTGGAGTTCCTCTCCAGCACCGAAGGCGGCGTGCCTGAGCCCGCGACCTGGGCGCTGATGATCGGCGGCTTCGGCGGCATGGGCGCGATGCTCCGCCGCCGGCGTCAAGCGGCCGCCCTCGCCGCCTAGACCGGCGCGACACGGCCGATCAAGCTGCAAAGGCCGCCCTGGCGACAGGGCGGCCTTTCGCATTTCGGGTCCTTGCAATCGCCTCTCTTGCTTTCGCGGGCGCGCCTGCGAAGTTCCGCCAGGAGTCGGTTCGGGGATTTCGTATGTCCAAGACGCGTTTCGCAGCCCTTTTCCTGGCCGGCCTGGCCCTGGCCTCGCCGGCCTTCGCGGCGGCTAAGGCGGCGCCGAGCGCCAAGGCCCGCCTGAAGGCCGAGGCTGCCCGCGTCACCATCACCCGTGACGACTGGGGGATCGCCCACATCCACGGCAAGACCGACGCCGACGCGGTCTTCGGGATGATCTACGCCCAGGCGGAAGACGACTTCAACCGCGTAGAGATGAACTACGTCACCGCCATGGGCCGCAGCGCCGAGACCGAGGGTCAGGCGGCGATCTGGAAGGATCTTCGTCAGAAGTTGATCGTCGATCCGGCTGATCTGAAAGCGAAATACTCCACCTCGCCGGCCTGGTTGAAGACTCTGATGGTGAGCTGGGCCGACGGCCTGAACTACTACCTGGCGACCCATCCCAAGGTCACACCGAAGGTTATCAAACATTTCGAACCCTGGATGGCGCTCAGCTTCACCGAGGGCAGCATCGGGCCGGACATCGAAAAGGCGCCGCTGGGCGGGATCGAGGCCTTCTACGGCCAGGTTCAGACCGCCTCGCTGTCCGACGACGAGAGCCTGAAATTCAAGGAGCCCTCCGGCTCCAACGGCGTCGCCATCGGCCCGCAGCTCAGCGCCGATCATCACGCCATGCTGCTGATCAACCCCCACACCTCGTTCTTCTTCCGCGCCGAGCAGCAAGTGACCAGCGACGAAGGCCTCAACGCCTATGGCGCATCGACCTGGGGCCAGTTCTTCATCTACCAGGGCTTCAACGATCACGCCGGCTGGATGCACACCTCCACCGGCGCCGACGCCATCGACGAGTTCGCCGAGACCATCGTCCACAAGGACGGCAAGCTCTTCTACCGATACGGCGCGGACCTGCGCCCTGTCACAGTGCAGACCATCCGGGTCCCCTACCGCACGCCGGACGGCGGCATGGCGGCCAAGACCTTCACCACCTACCGCACGCACCACGGTCCGATCGTCCGCGCCGAGCACGGCAAGTGGATCGCGATGGCGCTGATGAACCGGCCCGTCGAGGCGCTGGAACAGAGCTTCGGGCGCACCAAGACAAGCGACCTGGCCTCATTCCTGAAGGTGGCGGAACTTGCCGCCAATTCGTCCAACAACACCCTTTTCGCCGACACCAAGGGCGAAACGGCGCTGTTGCTGCCGCAGTTCATGCCCAGGCGCGACAACCGCTTCGACTACACCAAGCCCGTCGATGGCTCAGATCCGGCCACGGACTGGAAAGGGATCACGCCCTTCGCCGAGATGCCCAAGGTGATCAGCCCGCCGAACGGCTGGGTCTACAATTCCAACGACAGCCCATGGCAGGCGGCGGGGCCGAACAGCCCCAAGGCCGCAGCCTTCCCGCGGTATATGGACCAGGCCGGCGACAATCCGCGGACTCCGCACGCCGTTCGCGTGCTGAGCGCGGCGCATGATCTGAACCTCGACCGGCTGATCCACCAGGTCGATTTCGACAGTTGGCTGCCCGCCTTCGACCGGATGATCCCAGGCTTGGCGGCAGCCTATGACGCCCTGCCCGCCGCCGACCCGCTGAAGGCCAAGCTCGCCGAGCCGGTGAAGGCGCTGCGCGCCTGGGACGACCGCTGGTCGGCCGGCTCGGTGGAGACGTCCGTCGCGGTTGGCTGGGGCGAAGCCCTCTGGGAAAAGACCGCCAAACAGGCGAAGGCGGTCGGGTTGAACCCCTACGAGTACATGGCGGAGCGCGCCACGCCCGCCCAGAAGCTGGAGGCGCTGGCCGAGAGCGTCGATCGGCTGACGCAGGACTTCGGGACCTGGAAGACCCCCTGGGGCCAGATCAACCGCTTCCAGCGGATCAACGACGACATCACCCAGCACTTCGACGACGCCGGCCCCTCGATCCCGGTGCCCTTCGCCTCGGCCCAGTGGGGCTCGCTCGCCTCCTTCGGCGCCAAGCGCTACCCGGACACTAAGAAATACTACGGCTCCAGCGGCAACAGCTTCGTGGCCGTGGTGGAATTCGGCGACCGCATCCATGCCCGCGCGGTCACCGCCGGCGGCGAAAGCGGCGACCCGGCGTCCAAGCACTTCGACGACCAGGCGCAGCGTTACGCCTCGGGTGATTTCCGCGAGGTCTATTTCTACCCCGACCAGCTCGTCGGCCACGTGGAGCGGAAATACCGCCCGGGCCAATAGGCTCAGGGCTTCCAACCGCTGTCGCGCGCCGCGCGCTCAGCCCTTGCGTCGAGGGCCTCGCCGGCGATCAGGCTGTCGACCGCGGCGAGGACGGCGGGCGGGGTCTCGGCGCCGGCCGTGCGATAGGCGCTCGCCGCGGGCGGCGTCCAGGCGCTGACCGCGCGCGCCGTCCAGCGGCCACCGTCGCGGCAGGCCACCCCGGCCAGGCGGTCGGCGGCCATTTCGAAGGTGCGGCAATAGCCGCCCTCAGCCGTGCGGAAGGTCAGGCCCACCCGCACCGGCCCCGCATCCGACGCCAGCTGCGTGGTCAGCGCCGCGCTAAGGCCGCCCTGGGCGATCAGCGCCCCATGGCGGCTCGCCAGCGGGCCCTCAGCGGGGCGCACGGCCAGTCCCACCGCGGCGCCCACAGCCAGGCAGGCCGCCATCGCCGCCCAACCGCGCGCGCCGATCTGCGGGCCGCGCCGATCATTGGCCGCCTGGGCGGCGAGGGCGAGCGCCAGGGGGACAGGCTGCGTCAGCACGGGGTCGTAGGCGGCGGCCAGACGGTTCGCGAGCGCCCGCTGGCGCGCCACCTCGGCGGCGAGCGCGGGGTCCGAGGCCATCTGGGCTTCGAAAGCGACGCGCGCCTCGGGCGAAAGTTCGCCATCGACATAGGCGGCCACGGTTTCCGGCGACGGTGTCACGGCGCGGCCTCCTCGAGATCGGCCAGCAGGGCCGAGCGGCCGCGCACCAGGCGGCTGGTCAGCGTGCCTTCCGGCACCTGCAGCACCGCAGCGGCCTCCCGGTAGGACAGCCCCTCGATCAGCACCAGAGCCACGGCCAGACGCTGATCGTCCGGCAGGCGCGACATAGCGCGTTCGACCTCGCCGACCACCAGCCGATCTTCCGCCGCCGCCGCGCCGGCGTCGCCCACCCGCTCGCCCTCCTCCGCCGGAGCCAATATGGCGCCGCGGCGGCGGCGGGCGCGGGTTTCGTCGATCCAGGCGTTCTTCATGATCCGAAAGATCCAACTGTCGAAGCGGGTCCCCGGACGCCACTGGCCACGATGCGCCAGCGCCCGTTCGACCGTTACCTGGGCCAGATCATCGGCGTCCGCGGCGTTGCGCGCCAAGGCGCGCGCCAGCCGCCGCAGACGCGGCAGGAGTTCGACGATCTCGTGGTCCAGGCCGCTCAAGGGCTACCTTTGTCTCAAAGGATGAAACGACCGCGCCGGCGCGTTTCATCCCCAGGGGGTCGCAAAAAGTGAAACGCACAGCGGCGCCAAGCGCTGCCTTGGGAGTTTATCCAACGTGACCCCCGCCGTTCAGCCCCACGACCGACACCGCCGCCTCGCCGCCTCGGCGCTCATCACCTGTGCGATCCTCGTTGGCGGATCGCCGGCGGCGGCGCAGATTCTGCGCGGCGGCCTGGGCCTGCCAGGCGCGCCCATAGGTCTGCCGAACCTCCCGCCATCCAGCCTGCCCGCACGCGTGACCGATTCCGTCGCGGGAGGCGCCAACGCCCTGACGGACAGGGCCGTTTCGGAGCTGATGGGCGCGCGGGCGCAGGCGGCGCAGCGGCTGATCCGCGAGCATCGCGATGTCGTCGAGGCCGATGACCATGGCCAGCCGGTGGTGCGCGGCGAGGCGCTCGGTCTTGGCGTCTCCGACGCCGCCCTCGCACACCTTCGCGAGGCGGGCTTCACCGTCCGCTCGGCCGGCGAGATTGCCGGGCTGGACCTGCAAGCCGTGGTGCTCGGCCCGCCCCGTGGCATGTCTGCGGTCGAGGCCCTTCGGCGGCTCCGGACGCTCGATCCCGCCGGGCAGTATGAATTCAATCATCTCTATCAGCCGGCCGGCGCGGTCGGCGCCGCCGCATCCGGCGCCGTGGGCGAGGGTCCAGGCGCCCTTGAGCGGTCGGTCGGTGTCATCGACGGGGCTGTCGCGGCGAGCGCGCCCACCCTGTCGAACGCTCGTCTCGTCCAGCAGGCCTTCGCGCCAGGCGGCGCGCACGTCACGGCCCACGCCACCGCCGTCGCCTCGCTGATCGCCGGCCAGGCCCCTGGCTTCCGCGGCGCGGCGGCGGGCGCAACGCTCTATGTGGCGGACGTCTACGGCCCGACGGCGGCCGGAGGCTCTGCGGAAGCTGTCGCGCGCGCCATGGGCTGGCTGGCTCAGATGCGCGCGCCGGTCATCAGCATCAGCCTGGTGGGCCCGCCCAACCGGCTGCTGCAGGCCGCTGTGCAGTCCCTCATCGTGCGCGGATATCTGGTCGTGGCGCCGGTCGGCAACGACGGCCCGGCCGCGCCGCCGCTCTATCCGGCCGCCTACCCCGGCGTGATCGCGGTGACCGGCGTCGGTCCCGACGGCCGACTGCTGCCGGAGGCGGGCCGTGGGCTTCACGTCGACTTCGCCGCGCCCGGGGCCGGGATCGTGGCCGCGGCGCCGGGCGGCGGCGTCACGGCCGTGCGCGGGACCTCGTTCGCCGCGCCTATCGTCGCCGGGGCGCTGGCCGGGCGCATGACCGGGCCCGACCGGGTCCAGGCCGAAGCCGCGGTTTCGGCTCTGGCGCGCGAGGCGCGCGCCCCCGCCCGGTTGGCGCGGGCGGCAGACCTTGGACACGGCCTGATTGGGATGAATGTTCCGGCCCCGACATCGTCGCGGGCGGAAAAACTCAAGCCCGCGGGATGAAATCCGCGGCCTGTGTCGTTGGGTCTTCAGGAAGCCTCGAACCACAGGAGATTTTCGATGCGCAAGACCCTAGTCCTCATCGCCACCGCCCTGAGCGCCAGCCTTGCGCTGGCCAGCGCCGCTGACGCTCAGCTGCTGGGCGGCGGAGCGCGCGGCGGCCTCGCGGGCGGCCTCATGAGCGGCCCCGCAGGCCTGGGCGGCGGCCTGACAGGCTCGGCGGCCGGCCGCGGGAGCTTTGACGCCAATTCCGATCTCATGGGCCACACGGGCGACAGCGCCTCGCGGATCCCGCGCTCCACCGCTTCGAAGGCGCGTGGCGCGGCCGCCGGCGCGGCGGCGAACGGGCAGGCCGCGGCCTCCGGCGCCGCCAGTTCCGGCCAGACGGCCGCCGCCGGCGTTGCGGGCTTCGGCCAGGCGAGCGCGGCCGGCGCGGCGCAGGGCGCCGCGGGCTTCGCCAGCCAAGCGCAGCAGCGCGCCGCCAGCGCCGCCGACCAGGGCGTCTCAGCCTCCGGCCAGGCTGGGGGCTCCGGCCAAGTGCAGACCCGCCACGTCGGCGCCAGCGGCTCAGCCCAGGGCTCCAGCGCCGCCTCGGCGACGACCGCGCCGCCCCGCGCATCGGCCGATACGGCGGCCAGCGGATCGGCGAACGGCTCGGCTTCGGTCCGCCGCTAGGCCGCGCACAGCTCTGCGGCGGCGCGGCCGACCTGGAGAGGCTCGCTGAGCTTGTCGGTTACGTTTGCCGTGGAGGGGCCGTCGGAGCGATCCGGCGGCCCTTCGGCTTTTCCGGCGTTCAGAAGGAGACGCAGGACGACTGGGTGATCAAGAGCACCGAGTCCTGGTGGAAGCGGGCCTTGTAGGCGTTGCGCACCGCCTCGATGCGGCCCGACGCATCGCCGCGCTTCGGCAGGACGATCAGCACCACCTTGGCCGCCTCGCGGATCAGCTTGTTCTCGTCGCCGCGCCACTGGCCGCCGCCGTCCATCACCGTCAGACCATCCGGGAATTTGGGCGTTATCTCCTGATCGATGAACTTCTGGAACTCGGCCTCGCTGACGCCGGGCTGGCCGCCGATGTTGCGGCCGAAGAACAGCTGCGCGGTGCGCTGCGCCTCCTGCCCCGCGGGACAGGCCGGCGGCGGCACGGTGTAGGTCGAGATGCAGCCGGTCAGGCCAGCCAACGACGCCGCAACGATCAGAGCCCCCGCGAACTTCATCCGCCGATCAACTCCCGTCCGATCAGGAAACGCCGGATCTCGTTGGTGCCGGCGCCGATGTCGTAAAGCTTGGCGTCGCGGACCAGCCGCTCCACCGGATATTCCTTGGTGTAGCCGGCGCCGCCCAGCGCCTGCACCGCCTCGAGGCTCACCCGCACGGCGTTCTCGGACGCCATCAGGATCGCGCCGGCCGCGTCGAAGCGCGTGGTCATGCCCGCGTCGCAGGCCTTGGCGACCGCATAGACGTAGGCCCGCGCGGAATTCAGAGCCACGTACATGTCGGCGATCTTGCCCTGCATCAGCTGGAAGGAACCGATGGCCTTGCCGAACTGCTTGCGCTCGCGGACGTAGGGCAGGACCACATCCAGGCAGGCCTGCATAATGCCGAGCGGTCCTGCGGCCAGCACCGCGCGCTCGTAGTCCAGGCCGCTCATCAGGACGCCCACACCCCCGTTCTCGGGGCCCATGACATTCTCTTCCGGGACCTCGCAGTCCTCGAACACCAGCTCGGCGGTGTCGGAGCCGCGCATGCCCATCTTGTCGAGCTTCTTCGACACGCTGAAGCCCTTCATCCCCTTCTCGATCAGGAAGGCGGTGATGCCCTTCCCCGCCGCGTCGGGGTCGGTTTTGGCGTAGACGACCAGCGTGTCGGCGTGCGGGGCGTTGGTGATCCAGAATTTCGTGCCGTTCAGCACATAGCGGTCGCCGGTCCGGCGCGCGGTGGTGCGCATGGAGACCACGTCGGAGCCGCTGCCGACCTCACTCATGGCCAGCGAGCCCACATGCTCGCCGCTGATCAGCCCCGGCAGGTAACGGCGCTTCTGCTCGTCGCTCCCCCAGCGGCGGATCTGGTTCACGCACAGATTGGAGTGCGCGCCGTAGCTGAGCCCCACCGAGGCTGAGGCCCGGGAGACCTCCTCCATCGCCACCACATGCTCGAGGTAGCCCAGGCCCAGCCCGCCGAATTCCTCCTCGACGGTGACGCCGTGCAGGCCAAGCTCGCCCATCTGCGGCCAGAGGCTGCGCGGAAAGGCGTTGGTCTCGTCGATTTCCGCGGCGATCGGCGCGATGCGGTCGGCGGCGAAGCGGGCGGTGGTCTCGCGGATGGCGTCAGCGGTCTCGCCGAGGCCGAATTCCAGGCTGGGGCCGTGGTTGGGGATCATGCGGCGCGGCTTAGCATGCGTCGCCGGCTCTCGCGAGTTTTGGGCTTAGCGGTACTCGCGCGCGTCCCGCTCGGCGGCGCGGCCCAGCCGGTCGAGGAGCAGATAGACAGCGACCACGAAAAAACCGACTCCGGCCACCCCGGCGAGACCGCCCACCAGCCGCGGACCGAACAGGCCGGCGCTCGCGCCGGTGTGGGCGTAGGTCGCCCAGAAGATGCCGCCGCCGAAGAAGATCAGGCCCAGCGCCGCGAGCGCGATCAGGGTCAGGAGTCCGCCCTCCGGGCGTTCCGGCAGCGGCTGCACGACCGGGGCGTCGAAGGCGAAGGGCGTCGTATCGTCGATCAGCACCCGGTCGCGGTCGAAAGGCTCGCCGTCCTCGAAGCCGGCCTCATCCTCGGCGGCCGGGTCTTCGACGCCGTCCGACTCGCTGGGCGCGAAGAGGTCGCCACCCTGAGCCGCCGCCTCGCCCGCGTCGTCCAGCTCGGGGTGCGAGGTCCAGGTGGCGATCGGCTTGACCTCGTCCTCGGGCTCGGGCTCCGGCGCGCGCAGGAAGAAGGGCACCGGCTCTTCGAAGGGCGCCGGCGGCGCCTCGGGGGCGGCGTCCGAAGGGGCCGGCGCCTCGCCGGACTCCTGGAAGATGGTGGAAAGCCGCGCACTCACCGCCTCGGCGGCGGCCTTGGCCGGCCCCTGCGCTTCATCCTCTTCCGGCGGGATGGGCGCGGGTGCGGGTTCGCCGTCGCGCAGCACCACCAGCTGGTCGCCCTCGACGACCGCGGTCACCTCCACCGGCGCCTGCAAGGGCACGACACCCTCGGCGTCGGTATCCAGCAGCGGCTGCAGGATCGGCGTGGGCGCCGAAACCCAGGCCTCCCCCGGCGGCGTCAGGAACAGGGTCTTTTCGGCCGAGCGGCGGCGGACCAGGGCGTCGACGACGATGCGCTCACCGCCGACATTGGCCTTGCGCCACAGCTCCATGGCGCAGGCCGCCTGGATCAGCGCGCCCTCGTTCAGGCGCCTAAGCACCCCCGACTGGTGGAAGCTGTCCAAGCCGATGTTGAAGACGAAAGAGGCCAGCGCGTCGAACTGGTTCTGGGTGAGCGGCGTGAACACCGCCTCGTTCAGGGCGTGGGCGACGCCGATCAGGTCGTAAAGCAGCAGGGCCTCGGCGTCGTCCGGCGAGACGCTCGCGCCCTCGCGCGCCGTCAGCGTGTGGCCATGACCGATCGTCCAGCGCCCATCGGGCAGCTGAGCGGCCGCTTGGCGGTAGCCCTCGAACCGCTTGATCAGCTCGATCGCGGCTCGGGACACACGGTGGCGAGGCTGCATACCCTCTGTGACCCAGTTTGACGCACCCCCCGGGTGCGCCGGCTTCGCGCGGCAAGTTCCGGGCCGCTAGGCCTAGTCCGCCAATCCTTACAACAGGATAAGGGCGGCAATTGCCAGCACGGCGAAGAATCCCATGAAATCGGTCAGGAAGGTGATGAAGATCGACGACGAGACCGCGGGGTCGCGTCCGGTCCGCTCCAGCGCCAAGGGCACGAGGATCCCGCCCACGGCGGCGGTGAAGATGTTGGCCACCAGGGCCAGGCCGACGGTCAGCGCCAGGCGGACCGCAAAGTCCCAGTGCTGGTGATAGATCACCGTCACCGCGGCCCCCATGGCCAGCGCGACGACGACGCCATTGACGATGCCGGCGCCCATTTCGCGCCAGAAGATGCGCGCGGCGTTGGAGGCGTTCAGCTCGCGCTGCGCGAGCGCGCGCACGGCGACCGCCAGGGTCTGGGTGCCCGCATTACCGCCGACCGAGGAGACGATCGGCATCAGGACCGCCAGCGCGGTGATCTTGGCGATCTCGTCCTGATAGATGGCGATCGCGCCCACCGCCACCGCCTCGGTGGCGAGGTTCAGGACCAGCCAGAGCAGGCGCGAGCGCACGATGCCGAACACGTTCGCATCGCGGCCGGCGTCGGACACGCCGGCCAGCGCCAGAATATCCTCTTCGGTCTCTTCCTGGATGATGCCGACGATGTCGTCGACGGTGATCTGGCCGACGAGCCGGCCGCCCGGCTCGGTGACCGGCGCCGAGATCAGCCGGTATTTGTTGAAGATGTAGGCCACCTCTTCCTGGTCCATATCGACCGGGATTTCCGTGACCTGCTCCATGATCTGGGCGAGCGGCGTGTCGCGCGACGTGCGCAGCAGATGGCTGACCGGACAGGCGCCCACCGGTTTGAAGGCCGGGTCGACGATGTAGACATCGAAGAACAGCTCCGGCAGCTCCTCGCTCTCGCGGCGCAGATGGTCGATCGCTTGGCCGACGGTCCAGAACTGCGGGGCGGCCACCACCTCGCGCTGCATCAACCGCCCGGCCGTCTCGTCCTCGTAAGCGAGCGTCGTCTCGATGGCCGCCCGCTCGGTCTCCGGCATGGCGGCCAGCACCTGGGCGCGCTTGTCGGCCTCCAGGTCGTCGACGACGTCGGCGGCGTCGTCGCTCTCCATCTCGCCCAGCGCCTTGGCCAGGACCTGGCTGGGCACGTGCTCAAGGATTTCCTCGCGGATCTCGTCGTCGAGTTCGGTCAGCACCTCGCCCAGGATCTCGGGATCCAGGTGGGGAACCAGCTCCTCGCGGTCATCCGCCGAGAGGAAACCCATCAGGTCGGCGACGTCGGCCGGGTGCAGGGCGCCCAAGAGCTCGCGCAGACGCTCGGTGTCCCCGCGGTCGAGCGCGTCGACCACCATCGGGACGTAGGCCGGATTTAGGGAATAGTCCTCGCCAAGCGCGAGGTCTTCCAGGTCCTCCTCGGTCTCAGGTCGCTCCTTCAGCTCAAGGTCGTCCGTTTCACGGCTCATGCGGACCTTCCTGGCTTATTTCGAAGCGCTGTTTTCCTGAGGGTTATTAGGACCTTGTTTCACTGGTGCGGTCGAGAAGACTCGAACTTCCACGGGTTGCCCCACAGCGACCTCAACGCTGCGCGTCTACCAATTCCGCCACGACCGCTCGTGGTGAGGCGCGGGGGGTAGCAAACGGCGACGGCTTTGTGAAGGGCGGGAAACGCCTGCGCGGCGCGGACGCCTATTGGCCGCCGGCCATGAAGTCGTAGACGTTGGCCTCGCGGGTCACGGCGATGGAGATCTTCTCATCGTTGATCTGGATTTCGCCGCGGGCGATCGGGTGGTTGTTGGCGAGGATCCAGACCTCGTCGTTCACCTGGGTGTCCAGCGGGATCACCGCGCCGCGGCCCATGCGCAGCAGCTGCTGCATGGGGAGCGTCGAGCGCCCCAGCACCACCTGAATCTCGACATTGACCGCCTTGACCTGGCTCACGGATGCACGCCCCAAGAAACTCTGCAGACTTTCACACGGGCTTTGCGCTTCGCAGGCCCAGCGCCCACATTGGCCGTGACATGCTTGACCGGGTGTTAAATCCAGCGGCGAAAGGCCCGATTTTCGGCCGCGATGACGCTTTGCCGGCCGGTTGGGCGGTTTCGGCCGCGCCGGTGGCCTATCCGGACGCCGTGGCGGCCATGGAGGCTCGCGCCGCGGCGATCGCCGAGGGGCGCGCCCGCGAGCTGGTCTGGCTACTGGAGCACCCGCCGCTCTACACCGCCGGCGTCTCGGCGAAGCCTGGCGACCTGCTGGAGCCGGAGCGGTTTCCGGTGTTCGAGAGCGGCCGCGGCGGCCAGTTCACCTATCATGGCCCCGGCCAGCGGGTGGCCTATGTGATGCTCGACCTGACCAGGCGCGGCCGCGACGTGCGCGCCTTCGTCGCAGCCCTGGAGTCCTGGGTGATCGGAGCGCTTGGGCGGTTCAATGTCGTCGGCGAGGTCCGCGCGGGCCGCGTCGGCGTCTGGGTGGCGCGGCGCGAGGCCGGCCAGCCCGTCCGCGAAGACAAGATCGCCGCCATCGGCGTGAAGTTGCGCCGCTGGGTCTCCTTTCACGGCGTCTCGCTGAACGTCGAACCGGACCTCGCCCACTTCGCCGGCATCGTGCCCTGCGGCGTGACCGATCACGGGGTGACCAGTCTCGTCGACCTGGGCCTGCCGGTGACGATGGACGAGGCCGACGCGGCGCTCCGCGCCAGCTTCGAGGCCGTGTTCGGACCGGCCACGGACGCCACGCCGCCTGCTTAAGCAGGCTTCACGAACCGCCTCGTCGATGCGATGTGGGGCGCAATGCGCAGCTTATCCCTGTCCTTCGCCGCCCTCGCCCTGTCGTTCGGGGCCGTCCTCGCCGCAGCCGCGCCGGTCTCGGGCCAGACCTTGCCGGTGAGCTATCCGCCGTCGCGCGCGCTCAGCGACATCACCGCCTGGCTGCAGCGCGAGACCCCGATCGCCCCCGGACAGGTGGTGGACATCAGTCCCTCGGCGGTGACCGCCGTCACCGGCGCCCAACCTACCGGCCAGCCGCGCGGCTTCCTGGCCGCGATCAGTTCGGAAGCGCTCGACCCGCAAATCCTCAGCCACGAGGGCATCGCCTCCTGGTCGATCCCCGTCGAGATCGACTGCGACAAGCGGTCGGTGCGCCTGGGCGTCATGACCGGCTTCACCGGCCGCGACCTGAAAAACGATCCCAGGACCGTGCGCGAGGCCGACGCCAACTGGGTCACGCCGACCGCGTCGGCGCCGCTGGGCGCAGTGATCCGCGCACTCTGCGACCGCGATTTCCGACGCCCGCTCATGGCCAAGGTCAAGGCCGGCGCGACGCCCAAGACGCCCGAACCCGCCAAGGCCCCGACCGAAGCGCCGATCCAGACCGCCCAGGCCGCGCCCGAGCCCAAAGCGCCCAAGGCCCAGCCGGCTCTGCGTCCGGGCCTGCCGCCGGCCAAGCCCGCCGCGGTGGCCGAGGCGCCCCCGCCCAAGGCCAAGCCGCCGTCCGGCGGCGCGATCGCCGTGCAGATCGGCGCCTCGCCCAGCAAGCCGGACATCGAAGGCCTGCTCGCCAAGTTCAGGAAGAAGTTCGCCGGCGAGATGGGCGGCCTGAGCGGCAGCGTGGCGACGGTCGAGGTCGATGGAAAAACCGTCAACCGGGCCCTCATTTCAGGCTTCGGCACGAACGCCCAGGCCGGCGAGTTCTGCAAGAAGCTGTCCGCCGAAGGCCAGGCCTGCTTCATCCGCCGCTGAAGCCGCCGTCTAGGGGAGGGAAAGCGCCGGATTGAGCGGGTTGGGGCCGTAGCGGTTGGTCCCGGCTTCACCCGGCATGGCGCCCAGGTCGACGCCGGCCCAGATCAGCACCAGGGTGAAGAAGAAGTCGAAGAAGCTGTCGGGGCGCGGCCAGACGGCGAGGATCGAGACCAGCACCAGGGCGGCCCACCAGCCGGAGCGTCCGCGGTCGTGCAGGCGCTTCGACAGCACGCAGGCCCCGCAATAGAACAGCGGCGGATAGACGAACCAGCCGGTGATCCAGTGCACCGCCGACGGCGACACGTTCTCATAGAACACCAGGACGATCAGCAGCGTCGCCGCGGCGATCAGCGACGGCATGCGCGCCGCCCGCCCGTTGGCCGAGAAGAACAGCTCGCTCCAGTCGGTCTGGCCGTTCATGGCGTCCTCAGAGAATCCGCGGCGTCAGCATAGCGCGCCGAAACGCTCAGGCGAACTCCACCAGCACCTCGTCGGCGGCGACGCTGTCGCCGGCCTGGGCGTTGACCGCCTTCACCATCCCGTCCCGCTCGGCGCGGATGATGTTCTGCATCTTCATGGCCTCGATGACCGCGACGGCCTCGCCGGCCCGCACCTGCTGGCCCACGGCGACGTCGAGGGTCACCACCAGGCCCGGCATGGGCGAGAGCACCATCTTCGAGGTGTCGGCGGCCTTTTTTGGCGGCAGCTTCTCGTGCAGTTCGGCGATGCGGGGCGTGAGCACCAACACCTTGGCCTTGGCGGCCCGGTGGCGGATGTTGAAACCCTCGGCGGCCGGCTCAACCTGGGCGGCGAAGGCGCGCCCGTCGAGCACGCCCTTGAACACCGGCTGGCCCGGTCGCCAATCGATGTCCTTCAGCGTGAGCGTTCGCCCCTCGCCCAGGAACTCAACGCTCAGCGCCGCGCCATTGGTCACGCGCACCAGCCGCCGCTCGCCGTTCTCGATCACCACCCAATCGTCGCGCATCAGCTCCGGCGCGGCGCGGCGGGTCAGCACCCGGTGCATGGCGCAGGCGACGGCGGCCATCAGGTCGCGCTGGAAGGCCGTCGGCGCCGCGCCCGCAAAGCCCTCGGGGAACTCGTCCTTGATGTAGTTGGTGGAGAGCTTGCCGGAGCGGAACCGCGCCTGGTCCATCACCGCGGCCAGGAACGGGATGTTCTGGCCCAGGCCCTCGATGTGGAAGTCCTCAAGCGCCGCGCCCATGGCGTCCACCGCCTCTAGGCGGGTCTTGGCCCAGGTGGAGAGCTTGGAGATCATCGGGTCGTAGAACATCGAGATCTCGTCGCCTTCGCGCACGCCGGCGTCGTTGCGGACCTTGATCTTGCCGATGTCCCCTTCGGCCGGCGGGTCGTAGCGCACCAGACGGCCGATCGAGGGCAGGAAGCCGCGGTAGGGGTCCTCGGCGTAGATGCGGCTCTCGATGGCCCAGCCGTCGATCTTCAGGTCCTTCTGGCTGAAGGCGAGCTTCTCGCCATAGGCCGAGCGGATCATCTGCTCGACCAGATCGAGGCCGGTGATCAGTTCGGTGACCGGGTGCTCCACCTGCAGGCGGGTGTTCATCTCCAGGAAAAAGAAGCTCTTGTCCTGCCCCGCGACGAACTCGACCGTGCCGGCGCTGTCATAGTTCACCGCCTTGGCCAGGCGCACCGCCTGCTCGCCCATGGCCGCCCGGGTCTCGGCGTCGAGCAGCGGGCTCGGCGCCTCCTCGATGACCTTCTGGTTGCGCCGCTGGATGGAGCATTCGCGCTCGAACAGGTGGACGACGTTCCCGTGCTTGTCGCCCAGCACCTGGATCTCGATGTGGCGCGGGCTCTCGATGAACTTCTCGATGAAGATGCGGTCGTCGCCGAAGCTCGCCTTGGCCTCGGCTTTCACGGCCGGGAAGCCCTCTTCCACGTCCTTAGTGTTCCAGGCGACCCGGATGCCCTTGCCCCCGCCGCCGGCCGAGGCCTTGATCATCACCGGATAGCCGATCTCCTCGGAGATGCGGATGGCATGCGCCGTGTCGTCGATCTCGCCCACATGGCCCGGCACCACCGAGACCTTGGCCTTGGCGGCGAATTTCTTGCTTTCGATCTTGTCGCCCATCGCCTCGATGGCGTGGGGATTGGGGCCGATGAAGACGATCTTCTCGGCGGCGCAGCGCTTGGCGAATCCGGCGTTTTCCGAAAGAAATCCGAAGCCTGGGTGGATCGCCTCAGCGCCCGTCTCACGGCAAGCGGCAATGATCTTGTCGGCCACCAGATAGGACTGCGCCGCCGGAGCCGGCCCGATGAACACCGTCTCGTCGGCCATCTCCACGGCCATCGAGTCGGCGTCGGCCTCGGAATAGACCACCACCGTGGCGATCCCCATCCGGCGGCAGGTCTTGATGATACGGACCGCGATTTCCCCGCGGTTGGCGATCAGGATCTTTGAAAACATTAAGCCCGTTCTTCCGAAGCACCGGCCGGGACCTTAGATTGGCCCGCATGACCACGCCACAACTCTCCCCATCCGGCTTCGACCTGACCCCGCCTACCGCAGAGGAACGCAAGGCCCTGGAGGCCTCGCTGACCCGCGAGGAGGCCGAGGTCCTGCTGCATCACGGCACCGAGGCGCCGTTCTGCGGCGGGCTTTTGGATCAGAAGGACGCGGGCGTCTACTGCTGCCGCCTCTGCGGCCTGCCGCTATTCGAGCACAAGACCAAGTTCGAGAGCGGCACCGGCTGGCCCAGCTTCTGGGCCCCGGTGGACGAGACCCACGTCAAGGCGATCGAGGACCGTTCCTACGGCATGCTGCGCATCGAGACGACCTGCGCGCGCTGCGGCAGCCACCAGGGCCACGTATTCCCCGACGGCCCGCCGCCCACGCGCCTGCGCTACTGCATCAACTCCGTCAGCCTCGAGTTCGTCCCCTACGGCGCGCCCCTGCCCGACCGCCTGGGCCGCGGCGAGGGCGTCGCCAAGGCGATGAGTCCCGCCTAGTTCTTGCGTCCGGCGGTAGACTGGCCGCCGCCTGCGCCGCCGGTCCCGTTCGCGGCCGGATCGTCGGGCGTCGCGTCCGCCGCGCGGATCTGGGCGCCCAGCACGCTGTCGCCATAGCCGCGGCCGGGCGTGGTCAGGGGGTTGCCCTTGGCGATGCGCAGGTTGTTCTGCACGTGGGTCACGCCGGAGAGGTCTTCGACCAGGTGCTCGGCGCGGTGCTTGGCCTCGCGGCTCTCCACCGTCCCCGACAGCGTAATCTCGCCGCCGGACACTGAGATTCCGATGTTCGAGGCGTCCAGCCAGGTGTCGTCGGTCAGGCGCTCGTGGGCCTCGTCGCTGATCCGCTCGTCGGAGCGCTTATAGCCTTGGGGACCCAGGCCCCGAGCGCCGCGCCGCCATGTCGTCGGCGTGGGATCGAGGTAATCGCGGTCGTAGATGCGGCCCTCCCCGCCGGCGTTGAACCAGGAGGCCACCTTCTCGCCGGCCCGGTGCAGGAACGCGCCGGCGCTGCGGCCCGCGCCCTCGAAGCGGTCGCCGCGGCTCTCGCCCAATCTGCTGTCTCGGGGCCCGCCGTCGCCATAACCGCGCTCGTAGTCGTAGCCGCCGGTTCCGCCGCTGGCCGGATAGTTCATCTCGCGGCGGAATTCGCCCGGATAACCGCCGTAGCCTGAACGGCCGTAACCTTCGTCGTGATAGCGCGCGCGGGTCGGGCTGTAGGCGCCGTCGTCGTAGCGGCCCGCGTCATAGCCTTGCGGGACGTCGCCATACTCAACGCCGCCCTGGCCGTATTCCTCGCGATAGATGCGGCCGCGGCTGTCGTCGCCGTAGAAACGGCCGCCGCCGGTGCGATAATCCTGCGCGGCGTAGTCACCGCCCTGGAAGCGGCCGCGGCCATAGCCGCCGCCTTCACGCATCGCCGGGCTGACGCCGCCGTAGTTCGGGTCCTGCCAGCCACGCGCGGCCGAGCCCTCGCGGTAGGGGCGCTTGCCCGCATTTCCGTAGCTCACCCCACTCTGGCGCACGCCGAACACCTCGTCGTCGCGCTCCCCAATTGAGTCCCAGGTGCGGTCCTCGTCGCGGCTGGCGCGCGGACTGTCGCCCAGGCCTCGCCCGTCGCGCTCGCGGATTGCACGTTCGCGGTCGTCCATCCAGTTGCCGGCCATGGGAAGTCCTCCGTGTTGTGGGGCGCGGGCAAGAGCCCTTCAGCCACAACCGGAGGCGTGCGGCGGAGGTTCCGCGTCAAAGCGGAATGTTGTCGTGCTTCTTCCAGGGGTTGGTCAGATCCTTCCCCTCGAGGTTCTTCAGCGCCTTGACGATGCGGCGGCGCGTGCCGTGCGGCATGATCACGTCGTCGATGTAGCCGCGGCTGGCGGCGACGAAGGGGTTGGCGAAACGGGCCTTGTACTCGGCCTCGTGCTCGACCAGTTGCTCGGGCGTCTGGTTGCGGAAGATAATCTCCACCGCGCCCTTGGACCCCATCACCGCGATCTCGGCGGTCGGCCAGGCGTAGTTGATGTCGCCGCGCAGGTGCTTGGAGCTCATCACGTCATAGGCGCCGCCGTAGGCCTTGCGGGTGATCAGGGTGATCTTCGGCACGGTGGCCTCGGCGAAGGCGAACAGGAGCTTGGCGCCATGGCGGATCAGGCCGCCCTGCTCCTGCTTGGTGCCCGGCATGAAGCCCGGCACGTCGACGAAGGTGATCAGCGGGAATTCGAAGGCGTCGCAGAAGCGCACGAAGCGCGCGGCCTTGCGGCTGGCGTCGATGTCCAGCACGCCGGCGAGCGCCATGGGCTGGTTGGCGACGATGCCCACCGGCTGGCCGTCCAGCCGCGCGAAGCCGCAGACGATGTTCTTGGCGAAGTCCGGGCTGATCTCGAAGAAGTCCGCCTCGTCGACGACCTTCAGGATCAACTCCTTGATGTCGTAGGGCTTGTTGGGGTTGGCGGGCACCAGGGTGTCGAGGCTGGGTTCGTCGCGGAACGGTTCGTCGAAGCTCTCGCGGACCGGCGGCTTCTCGCGGTTGGAGAGCGGCAGGAAGTCGACCAGCCGGCGGACCTGGGTCAGGGCCTCCAGGTCGTTCTCGAAGGCGCCGTCGGCGACGCCCGACTTCATGGCGTGGATGCGATAGCCGCCCAGGTCCTCGTGGCTGACATCCTCGTGGGTGACGGTCTTCACCACGTCGGGGCCGGTCACGTACATGTAGCTCGTGTCCTTCACCATGAAGATGAAGTCGGTGATGGCCGGCGAATAGACGTCGCCGCCCGCGCAGGGGCCCATGATCACGCTGATCTGCGGGATGACGCCCGACGCGAGCGTGTTCTCCAGGAAGATGTCGGCGTAGCCGGCCAGGCTCTCCACGCCCTCCTGGATGCGCGCGCCGCCGGCGTCGAACAGGCCGATGATCGGGGCGCCCATCTTCAGCGCCTGGCGCTGCACCTTGAGGATCTTCTGGGCGTGGGCGCCGGAGAGAGACCCGCCGAACACCGTGAAATCCTTGGAGAAGACGAAGACCACGCGGCCGTTGATGCGGCCCCAGCCGGTGATGACGCCATCGCCTGGGATCTTCTGGTCGGCCATGCCGAAGTCGGTGGCGCGGTGCTCGACGAACATGTCGAACTCCTCGAAGGAGTCCTCGTCGAGCAGGAGGTCCACCCGCTCGCGCGCGGTCAGCTTGCCCTTGGCGTGCTGGCTGGCGATGCGCCGCTCCCCGCCGCCCTGGCGCGCGTCTTCGCGACGCTTCTCAAGCTCTTCCAGGATATGCTTCACGCGACGTCGCCCTTCCCTGCACGGAACGAAGGCGTAGAGCGCGGCTGCTAGCGTGGCAAGGTCGGGGGCAGGCGCCAGGCGCGCGCTTAAGCGCGCAGGTCGATCAGGCTATCGGAGAGCGCCTTGCGGGCGGCCTGCAGTTGGCGCACCGCGAAGGGTGCGGGGCTGAGCGCCGGCGCATCGTCCAGCCGCCAGATCATCTCGCCAATCCGCTCGGCGGTGTGCTGGCGGATCATGGCCGGCGCGCCCTGGGTGATGCTCGCCTGGGCTTGGATGAGGGCCGCCATGGAGGCCGGCGTCAGATTGATGTTGGAGGCCGCGAGCTGCTGAGCTTCCGAGGCGTCGGAGGCCGTTTGCGAGGCTTCCGGCTGGTCGTCGGCGGATGGCGTTTCAGCCGACGGCGTGACCGCATAGGTCATCGCCGCCTGTGTCAGGCTGAGACTGCCGTAAGACGCGACTGCCGCGACCACCTGCTGACTCCGCTCCATTCCGGCACACGTGCCGTGGATTCGTGGTCATCGAGGCAAGTTTCGCGCCGAACGCGGGTCATGCCCGGGCGGCGGGCTCCATCATGTGCTCTTCCTTCGGCAGGATTTGACGCCCTGCTTGCGGCCGGGTCTGCCTGAGAGCCGAAATACCGGCGCCAGATTGTCACTGCCTACCGCCGGCGCCTCTTCGTCTAGTCGCCGCCACACTATGTATGAAATTGGAATAATACTTACATTTGAACACGAATAAACTGCAATCTGTTCGCATAGTGATGAATTCGACGAATCATCTTTGATATTTGCAGGAATAGCTCCAAGACGTGACGCGCATGGATTTTTGCCACGCGAGTTCGGACCTCAATTGAAACTTCTGAATTTCTTGCTGTCAGCCTTGACGCCCGACGATCTGGCTGTGTTGTCACCCGGATTGGTTGAGGTCGTGCTCGACAAGGGCGTGGTGCTTTTCGAGCCCGGCGAAATCCTGGACGCGATCTATTTCCCGGGCGGAGCCTGCGTTTCCATCGTCACCATCCTGGCGGACGGGCGCACTGTGGAGAGCGCCTCGGTGGGCCGCGAGAGCGCGGCGGGCTTGCTGGAGGCGATCACCAACCAGGCGGCGACCGTGCGCGCCTTCGCGCAAATCGGCGGCAGCGCCATGCGCATCCCCGCGGTTCTCTACCGTGCGCGCATGCTGCAAAGCCCAGCGCTAGCGCAGCTGACCATGCTGCACGTGCGGGCCAATTCGGTGCAGGCCGAACAGGGCGTCGCCTGCAACGCGGCCCACGACGTGCCCGCCCGGCTCGCACGTTGGCTGCTGATGACCCACGACCGGGTGGGCTCGACGTCCTTTCCGCTCACCCAGGACTACATGGCGGTGATGACCGGGGTGCAACGCTCTACCGTCAGCCTTGCGGCCAGCGCGCTCAAGAAGCGCCGCCTCATCGACTATTCCCGCGGCCAGGTGACCATCCTGGACCGCCCTGGACTGCAGCGGCAGGCCTGCGAGTGCTACGACATCATCGCCTCGCAGTTCGAAAGCCTGCGCGCCACGGTCAACGGCTAGGCCCCCGCCAGCGCCTCGAACCAACGCTGCAGCATTGCAGCCTCGCCAGCCAGGCGAAGGGTCCGCTCGGCGGCCTCCTCGTCGACGCCCCACTTCTCTTCCTGCCAGGCCTCATCGAGCCGCGAGAGGCCGAAGGCCGCCTCTCCGTTCAGCCAACCGCGCTGGACCGCGAGCGCCAGGACGGCCGAGCCGAACAGGGCCGCGCCGAACGCCAGCCCCGTCAAGCTGAAATCGTCGAGGTCGAGCGCCAGCGCCTTCACCTTGGCCAGCGTCTCCGGCGGCTGGACCTGATGCACGATGCCGGCGGCGCGGATGAACCGCAGGCCCTCCCGCGCCTGCGCCTCCTCCAGCACTGGAATCCACAGCCGCTGCTGGCGCTCCAGCAGGCCCGCCGGCGCGGTCGCGTAGTAGCAGAGCAGGTCGGAGCCCGCGTAGTCGGCAATCTCCTGGGCCGTCGCCTCCCGGACCTTTGGCACCGACTCGATGGCGGTGTTGGCGAGCCGGGTGGCGTGCATGGCCGCCAGCGCCAGGCTCTCGCCCTGCGCAGCCCACTCCTGCGCCACCAGCTCGGCCAGCGCCTTCGTGGGCAGCACCAGCTGCTCGCCCTTGGGCCCGCGCAAGGCGCGCGCGTCCAGCAACACGGTAAAGCCGCTGTTCATCGGAGCGACAGAAACTTGAGCGTAGAACCGCCTGGGCTTGTCGCCGGGTTCGTGAAATCCTCGCGCCAAGGCCTTGAGTAACTCCCGTAACGTCCCGGCCCGCATTGCGCCGCTTTTGGGTGACATGACGGTGGACAGGGACAAGCGCAAGGAGACATCGGCGGTGGCGCTTGCTGATAAGGACATGTTGGCCGCGATCGCGGTCACCCGCTTCGGCCTGGGCGCCAAGCCCGGAGAGATCGCCGAGGCCGCCCGCGACCCGCACGGCTTCCTGCGGGCCCAGATTCGCCGCTCCGGCGCCGACCAGCCGCCCGGCCAACCCGTCACCAGCCGCGAGCGCATGGGCGAGTTCCGCGATTATCAACGCGAACGCCGCGAGGCGCGCCTGGAAAAGACCGCCGACGTGCGCCCGGCCGCGGCGGCGCCCGCGAACGGCGCCGATCCCACCATGGCCGACGCCAGGCCGAAGCGACGCGACGTGGCCGACCCGGTCAAGGCCGTCGGTAACATGCTGCGGGAAGACATCAGCTCCGACTTCACCGCGCGGACCCAGCTCGCCGCCTCCACCGACGCGGCGTTCCGCGAGCGCTGGACCCTGTTCTGGGCCAACCACTTCACCGTCTCGGCGACCAAGGCGATCACCGGCACGGTTGTGGGCCCGTTCGAGCAGGAGGCGATCCGGCCCAACGTCTTCGGCCATTTCGAAGACCTGCTGGGCGCGGCGGAGAGCCATCCGGCGATGCTGACCTACCTCGACCAGATCCAGTCGATCGGGCCGGACAGCCAGTTCGCCAGCATGCAGCGCCGCGGCGGGCCATTTGGCGTCGGCGCACGACCGCAACAGGCGGCGCTCCGCTCGCCGGGTCTCAACGAGAACCTCGCCCGCGAGATCATGGAGCTGCATACCGTGGGCGTGAACGGCGGCTACACCCAGGCCGACGTCACCGAGTTCGCCCGCGCCATGACGGGCCTCTCAATCGGCAACGAGCGTGACGGAAACTACGGCGCCGCCGTCTTCCGCGAGCAGGCGCACGAACCTGGCGCGCGGATGATCATGGGCGTGCGCTACGATCAGCGCGGCAAGGAGCAGACCAACGCCATCCTGACCGACCTGGCCGCCAAGCCGCAAACCGCGCGCTTCATCTGCGGCAAGATCGCCCGGCATTTCGTGGCCGACGATCCGCCGCCGGCCTTGGTGGCGCGGCTGGAGGACGCCTGGCGCTCCAGCAAGGGCGACCTGGCCTATGTCGCCGACACCCTGATCTCGGCGCCCGAGGCCTGGGACCCCACGCCCGCCAAGTTCAAGACGCCCTACGAATTCATCGTCTCCAGCTTCCGCGCCGCTGGGGGCCAGCCGCAGACCTTCCAGTCGTTCGGCCCGATCCTGACGGCGCTGGGCCAAAAGCCGTTCTCGGCGCCATCGCCGAAGGGCTGGCCTGAGGACGCCCAGTCCTGGGCGGCCCCAGACGCCATCGTCAAACGCATGCAGTTCGCCCAGGCCTTCTCCGTCAATACCGTCCGCGACCGCGACCCCAAGATCTTGGCCGCCGACGCGCTGGGCGAACGGCTGACGCCTGACACCGCCAAGGCCATAGCGCGGGCTGAATCGCGCCAGGAGGGCTTCGCCCTGCTTCTGATGAGCCCGGAGTTCCAACGCCGATGAACGCCTTCACCCCTTCCCGCAGAGGCCTGCTCGCGACCGCGGCGGGCTTTGGACTGTCGCTGCAGCTGTTGGCCGTGCCGGCCGTCGCCGCCGACGCCGCGCTCAACAAGAAGAAGGTGATCGTGGTGATCTGCCGCGGCGGCATGGACGGCCTGTCGGTCGCCCCGCCGGTCGGCGACAGCGACTACCACGGCCTGCGCGGCGCGCTGGCGTTCGGCAGCGAGGCCCTGCCGCTGGACGGCACCTTCGCCCTGCACCCGCAGCTCACCGCCGTCCACGCCATGGCCAAGGCCGGCGAGGCGCGGATCGTGCCGGCGGTGGCGACGCCCGACCGGGCGCGCTCGCATTTCGAGGCGCAGGACGTGCTGGAAACCGGCGCGCCGGGCGTCTATTCGACCACCTCCGGCTGGCTGAACCGCACCGTCGAGACGCTCTCGGCGCACCGCAAGGTCGACGCCATCTCGATCGGCCCGACCGCGCCTCTGCTGCTGCGCGGCAAGGTGCAGACCGCCTCCTGGTCGCCGGGGCGCGGCGTCGACGCCGAGGCGCGGCTCCCGACCCTGCTGCAAGACCTCTACCGCAACGACGCCCTGCTAGGCCCGGCGCTCGCCCGCGGCCTCGCCACCGAGACCATGGCCAAGGACGCCACCGCCGGCCTCGACGGCGGCCAGGGCGCGATGATGGCCCAGAACGGCGGCAAGGCGGGCGGCGGCTTCAAGGCCGGCGGCGGCGCGCAAGGCGCACAGGGCGGCCGCGAGGCGGCCAAGACGCTGGGCGAATCCCTCGCCGGCTTCATGCGCGAGCCCGGCGGCCCAACCGTGGCGGCCATCTCGCTCGACGGCTTTGACAGCCACGCGGGCCAGGCGGGCTTGCTGACCCAGCGTCTGGCCTATCTCGACGCGGTGCTGGACGGGGTCCACACCGGCCTTGGCCCCGAGTGGAAGAACACCGTGGTGCTGGTCGCCACCGAATTCGGCCGAACGGCCAGGACCAATGGCACCCAAGGCACCGACCACGGCACCGGCTCCACGGCCCTGATCCTCGGCGGCGCGCTCAAGCCCGGCGGCATCGTCGGCGACTGGCCGACCCTGAAGCAGAGCGCCCTCTTCGAGAACCGCGACGTGGCCCCGACGCTGGACATGCGCGGCCTCTTCAAGGGCGTGCTGGCCGAGCACATGGCCGTTGACCGCACCGCGCTCGACAATACGGTCTTCCCGAGCAGCGCGGCGGTGAAGCCGGTCCTAGGGCTCGTCTAGACGCCTACTTCGGCACGACGTCGAAGGCGATCGACATCCGGGCCTCGTCCGTCGTGAACGGCACGGTGCCGTGCCACATATAAGAGGGGAACAGCACCAGCCGCCCCGGCTTGGGCCGGACGTAGCGCTCTGCCGGCAGCGGCGGGCTGGTGAAGAATGGGGGCTGGCCGAAGCGGATCCAGCCCTGACGCTCCTCGGTGTCCAGCGCCGCGTCGGGCGTCTCGACATAGAAGGCCGACGACAGCCAGCCATCCGGATGGAAATGGTCGCGGTGATAGCCATTGGGCGTCAGCCGCACCGACCAGGCGCCGACCATGCGATGGTCGAAGGTGTTGCGGCGGCGCAACGGATCGTCGCCCTGCCCGAGCCTGGCCATGTGCTCGCGGATCGGCTTGTCGACCGCCTCGAAGAAGGCCTTGATCGGCGCGGCGTTGGAGCCCGAGAGCATATGCATCGTCTGGCTGCCGTGGCGCATCGACTGGTTGGTCGGGTGCTGCCGGTAGACGTGGGCCGCCTTCAACTCCTTTGCCAGGTCGGCCAGGAACGCCTCCAGACTCGGCCAACCGGACGGCGCTTCGAGATCGTAGACCCCGACCATCTGCTCGTAGTCGCAGAGCCGCGCGTACAGCGGATCGCCAACCGCGCGGGCGGCGACCGCCATCCAGCCCCATAGGGACTGGTCGTTGGGGTGATCCTTGAGGGCGCCCTGCAGCTTACGGAAGGCCTCGGCCGGGCGGCCGGCGGCCAGATCGACGATCGCGGAATACTGGATGACGCTGCGCGAGCGCGGCTCGGCCGCCTCGGCGCGGCGCTGGAAGGCCTCCGCGGCGTCCAGGCGGTTCAGCCGCAGCGCATATTCGACGGCGGCCATGTGTGCGTAGGCGTCATCCGTCAGGCGGTCGCTGGCCTTCTCCATCAGCGAATAGGCCCGCTCCGAATCGCCCGCGGCCTCGTAGAGCGTGGCCTTGGCGATCAGCAGCGGCGTCGGCGGGGCGCCGGCGTGGAAGGCGGCGTCGAGCGCGCTGTCGGCAACCTTAAGATCCCCCGTTATCATCCAGAGGTGATTAGCGAATTCGGAAGCCACCCCGACCTCGGCGGGGGCGCGCATCAGGCTCTGGCGATAGGCGTAGTCGGCGCGCTCGTGGTTGCCGACGGCGCGCAGGGCGCGGGCATAGACGGCGAAGGTCTGCGCCGCGTCCATCCCGCGCCGGAAGGCGGTCTCGCAGGCCTCCACCGCCTCGTCCGCCCGGCCCAGGTCGTCGAGCGTGGCGGCATAGTTGTGCCAGGCGATGGGGCTTTCGCCGAACCGCTCGATGGCCTGGCGGTCGAAGTCGAGCGCCTCGGGGCTGCGCCCAGCGAGCTTCAGGGCGCCCGAATGGACGGCCAGCGCCAGGTGCGTGGGCTGCGCTGTGGTCGCCATGGATTCGGTAAGCGCCAAGGCCTGATCGATGTGGCCGTCGGCCATCAACGCTTCGGCCCGGGCTACGGCGGCGGCTTCACTCATCGACGGGCCTTCTTCGGTGCGGTCTTTTTGGGAGCGGTTCTCTTAGGCGCGGTCTTCTTGGGACCGGCGCCTTTCGAGGCGGTCGTCTTGAACGGTTTCGTCTTGGCCGGCTTGCTGCTGAATGGCTCGGGATCGGCCTCGTGCGGGTCGAAACCAAAGGTGCGGAAGCCCTCACGCATCTCCGGGCTGAGCGGCGCCTCGAGCACCAGCTGGCCCCGCGACGGATGAGCCAGGACCAGCCGGCGCGCGTGCAGCTGCAGCTTCAGGCCGCCGGAGAGCTCACTGGAAGCCTCGGTGTTATACTTCGGATCGCCCAGGATCGGGTGGCCCATGGCCAGCATATGGGCGCGCAGCTGGTGGGTGCGGCCGGTGTGCGGATAGAGCGCCATCCAGGCCACCTTGTCTCCGGCCCGCGAGAGGGTCACGAACTCGGTCTGGGCCGGCTCGCCCTGCGGATCGTCAGAGTCGGCGGGCTGCACCATTTCGCGGTCGCCGACGCCCCGCTTGACCAGCGGCAGGTCGAGGACGCCCTCGCCCGGCTTCGGGAAACCCGCCACCAGCGCCCAATAGGTCTTTTGCGCGCGGCGTTTGGCGAAGGCGCCGGCGAGCTTGGCCGTCGCCCCGGGCGACTTGCCCAGCACCAGCACGCCGGAGGTGTCGCGGTCGAGGCGGTGGACCAGGCGCGGCCGTTCCAGGCCCTCGCCCCAGGCCGACAGCAATCGGTCGATGTGTTTCGAGGTCTTGGTTCCGCCCTGCACGGCGAGGCCCGCCGGCTTGTTCAGCACCAGCACCTCATTGTCCTCGTAGAGCACCAGGGACTTGGCGAAGGCGACCTCGCGCGGGTCCAGCGCGTCCTTGTCGCGCGGCGGCGGGGCGTCGGGCAGCGGCGGCACGCGGATCTGGGCGCCGGCGGCGAGCCGCGTGTCCGGCTTGGCGCGGCCGCCATCGACGCGGATCTGGCCGGAGCGGGCGAGCTTCTGGATCTGGATGTGGTTCAGGTGCGGCCAGCGGCGCTTGAACCAGCGATCCAGGCGCACGCCATCCTCGCCGGCGTCCACATAGATGGTGCGGACCTCTTTCACGCCAGCAGCTTGCGCATCAGGAACATGCCCAGGAACACCGCGGACACCCCGGCGATGACGGAGCCGAGGCTATAGCCCAGCGCCTGGCCCCAGGCCCTGGTCTCGACCATCCGCGCCAGCTCCAGGGAGAATGAGGAGAAGGTCGTGTAGCCGCCTAGGAAGCCCACAGCGATCAAGACGCGCCAGCGGTCCTGGTGTTCGCCGCCGCGCAGGGCCAGCACGCCGACGAGGATACCCATAAGGAGCCCGCCCACGACATTCGCGGTCAGCGTCCCATAGGGGAATTTGAGGCCGAGCAGCCGCCCCGCCGCGACGCCGGTCAGGTAGCGCATGACTGAGCCGAAGGCGCCGCCGACGGCGACAAGCAGGATGTTCAGCGGCATGCCCCCTTATGCGACAGCCCGCCGTCGCCGCAAAGCGTCTGGCGCCTAGGCCGGCCGCCGCGCGATGGTCTGCTGCACGCCGCGGGCGTCGTAGACGTCGGGACCGGGCGGCCGCGCGCCCTTGCCCATCACCACCTCCAGGGTCGCGACCGGGGCCGGTCCGCCGCCCAGGTTGAAGCCGGTGCCGACGCTGCCGCCCACCGCGCTGCCGCGGCCGAAGCTCGCGCCGCCGATCCCCAGGCCGATCCGCGGGCCGTTGCCGCCGACCCAGCCCATGTCGCGGCCATAGACCCTAAACCAGTCGTAGCCGTCGCTCACCGCCAGGTCGGCGGCGCGCCGAAGGGCGTAGTCCTGCGCCTGCACGGGCGGCGCGCCGGGGCCGGCGCGGAAGGTCACGCGATAGCGCCCAGGCTCGATGCGCATCTCCGAGAAGCCGACGGCCTGAGGGCCGCCGACGGGCTGATACAGAGTGGGCTGCGGCGTCTCGCAGGCGCTGAGCGTCAGGATGGCCAGGGCGGGCAGGATCAGGCGTTTCATCGGTCTCACTCCGCCCGCGAAACGGCGCAGGCCGAGCTCGCGTTCCCGAAGCGTCAGCCCAGGCCCAGGGCCGCAATCAGCCCGGCCATATCGGCGGGGATCGGCGCTTCCAACCGTTTCTCGCCGCCCGAGGGATGCGGAAAAGTCAGTGCGGCGGCGTGCAGCATCAGCCGCGGAACCGCTTGGCCGCCGACCACCAGGGCCCCGCCATAGCGCGCGTCGCCGGCGATCGGGCGGCCGAGGTGAGCCAGGTGAACGCGCAACTGATGCATCCGCCCGGTCTCCGGATCGAGCTCCATCAGCGCCGCGCCGGGCGCCTCGGCCAGCGTGCGGTAGCGGCTGCGCGCCGCCTCCGCGTCGGGATGTTCGGGCGCGCAGACCCGCATGAACGCCTCACGCCCCTGCTCGTCGCGGCGCAGGGGGACGTCGATGGTCCCCGCCGCGGGCTCCGGCGCGCCCGGCGTGACGATGGCGCGGTAGGTCTTGGCGAACTGTCGGGCCATCATCGCCTTACCGAGGAAGCCGGCGGCGGGCTTGGTCCGCGCGGTCAGGATCACGCCGGAGGTGTCGCGGTCCAGGCGATGTATCAGCCGGGGCCGCGCCTTGCCGGGCTTGGCGAAGGCCCAGAGTAGTTCGTCCAGGGTATGGACCTGCCCTCGCCCGCCCTGGCTGGACAGGCCCGCCGGCTTGTTCAGCGCCACGATATGCGGGTCCTGGTAGATCACCAGGCTTCGGACGAACTCGATCTCGGCCTTGGAGAGCTGGATCGGCGTCACCGGCGCGCGATCCGGACGCGGCGGGCGGCGACTCAAGAGCGTTCCTTGCGCAGCGCCGCCCAGCGGTCGAGGCGCTCCTTGATCCGGGCCTCCGCGCCGTCGCCCTTGGGGGTGTAGAAGGTTTGGCGGTCCATCTCGTCGGGGAAGTAGTTCTGGCCGGAGAAGCCCTCGGCGGCGTCGTGGTCGTAAGCGTAGCCCTTGCCGTAGCCCAAGTCCTTCATCAGCCGCGTCGGCGCGTTGCGGATGTGCATGGGCGGACCGAGTGATCCGGTCTCACGCGCGGCCTTCATCGCCGCGCCATAGGCCCGGTAGACGGCGTTGGACTTGGGCGCCGTGGCCAGGTGGATGGTGAGCTGGGCGAGCGCGATCTCGCCCTCGGGGGAGCCCAGGAAATCGTAGGTGTCCTTGGCGGCGTTCGCCAGGATCAGCGACATGGGGTCGGCCTCGCCGATGTCTTCCGCCGCCGCGCGGATCAGCCGGCGCGCCACGAACAGCGGGTCCTCGCCGCCGGCCAGCATGCGGGCCAGCCAATAGAGCGCCGCATCCGGATCGGAGCCGCGGATCGACTTATGCAGGGCCGAGATGAGGTTGTAGTGCTCCTCGCGGTCCTTGTCGTAGGCCGGGCTGCGCTTCTGCAGCACCTGGCCCAGGTCCTTGGTGGAAAGCGGCTTGGCCGAGCCGATGTTGAACAGGGTTTCGGCCAGCGTCAGCAGGTAGCGGCCGTCGCCGTCGGCGAGCGCGGTCAGCGCCTGGCGGGCCTCCGGCTCCAAAGGCAGGGCGCGGCCCTCGAACGCCTCGGCCTTTTCCAGCAGGCTCTCAAGGGCTTCGTCGTCCAGGCGCTTGAGCACGAACACCTGGCTGCGGGACAAGAGCGCCCCGTTCAGCTCGAAGGACGGGTTCTCGGTGGTCGCGCCGACCAGGGTGACGATTCCTTCCTCCACGAAAGGCAGGAAGCCGTCCTGCTGGGCGCGGTTGAAGCGGTGGATCTCGTCGACGAACAGCAGGGTCGACTGGCCGGCGAGGCGCCGCACGCGCGCCTGCTCGAAGGCCTTCTTCAGGTCCGCGACGCCGGAAAACACCGCCGAGAGCTGCTGGAATTCATAGCCGGCCTCCTTGGCCAGCAGGCGCGCGATGGTGGTCTTGCCAGTGCCGGGCGGACCCCAGAGGATCATCGACGCCAGCCGCTTGGCCGCCGCCATCCGCCCGATCGGCCCGTTCGGGCCCAGCAGGTGATCCTGCCCCACGACCTCGGCCAGCGTCTGCGGGCGCAGGCGGTCGGCGAGCGGAGACGGCGCCTGGGGCGTCAGGCCCGCGGCTTCAAACAGATCGGCCATGGCGGATGTCTAGCAGCACTCGACCATCGAAGCCTCAATCGTTCTGGGTGTCGAAACGCGCCCGGGCCGCCTCGATTTCGGCGCGGTTGGCGAAGGCCCAGGCGCCCAGGGCGTCGATCGGGGCGTGCAGCGACTGGCCGAGCGGGGTGAGCTCGTAGTCCACCCGCGGCGGAATGCTCGGCGTGACGGTGCGGGTCACCAGGCCGTCGCGCTCCAGGCCGCGCAGGGTGAGCGTCAGCATCCGCTGCGAAATCCCGTTGATCGCGCGCTTGATCTCATTGAACCGCTTGGGCCCGGGGCCCAGCAGCCGCACGATCATCACGCTCCACTTGTCGCCGACCCGCGAAAGGATCTCGGTGATCGGCCGGCAGGACTCGGCGACGGAATGCACGCCGTCCTTCTCGATCCGGGCAAACAGCTCCTCGCTGGAGGCGGCGCATGGGGCGGTGGTCACATCGGTGTGGTCGGGTTTCAAAAAAGTGCCTTCTTGTGAGGCCTGGGGCAGTTACTCAAATAGTGCTGGTCACAAACCTATACCAGCATGAGGCCCCACCCGTGAACCTGCTCCACATCGATTCCAGCATCCTCGGCGACCATTCGGTCAGCCGCAAAGTCTCCGCCGCCGCCGTGGCCGCGCTGACGGCCGCCAACCCCGGCGCCACGGTGACCTACCGCGATCTCGACGCGCAACCGGCGCCGCACCAGTCCGGCGCCCTGATGGCCGCGCGCGGCCTCGACGCCGCCGCCCGCGACGCCGACCAGGCGCGCGACGTGGCCCACGCCGACGCGATCCTGGAGGAATTCCTGGCCGCCGACACGGTGGTGATCGGGGTTCCGATGTACAATTTCGGCATCCCCAGCACGCTGAAAAGCTGGATCGATCACCTGGCGATCGCCGGCAAGACGTTCAGCTATTCCGAGGCCGGCCCGAAAGGCCTGGCCGGCGGCAAGCGGGTGATCCTGGCGTCCTCGCGCGGCGGCTTCTATGGCCCGGACAGCCCCGTGGCCTCCTTCCAGCACCAGGAGAGCTACCTGCGCGGCTTCTTCGCCTTCATCGGCATCCCCGAGCTTGAGGTGGTCAGCGCCGAAGGCGTCAACTATGGCCCCGACCAAAAGCAGACGGCGCTGGACGCCGCCGTCGCGCACGCCGGCAAACTGGGCCAGGTCCTGCAGGCGGCCTGAGTCTGGAGGATTTGGCCTAGGTCTGGAAGGTCGCGGTCAGCTGGTGGCCGTTGCGTTCGATGGTCACCTGCCACAGGCGCGCCGGCGCGACGACGGCGCTGGTCAGGTCGGCGACGTTCTTGATGTCGCGCCCGTTCACCGCCCGGATGATATCGCCCGGCTGGACGCCGACCTGCTGCGCCTGCCCGGCCGACGTCTTGGTGACGACCACGCCGGCGCGGGCGAAGGGATCGAGACCCACTTCTTCCGCGACCGCCGGCGACAGGTTGACCACCGTCGCGCCCTGGAAGGGGTTGCGGCCGGCGATCACCTGCTCGTCGCGGGCGGGACTGGCCGGCGCGGGTTCGGCGCGGATGGTCAGCGCCTGCTCGGCCTTGTCGCGGCGCACGCCGAACCGGACGGTGTCGCCCGGCCGATGGGTGCCCATGGCGTAGTTCAGCGAGGCGGCGTCGACGACCGGAGCGCCATCCACCGAGGTGACCACATCGCCCTTCTTCAGGCCGGCGCGGGCCGCCGCGCCATCCGGCCAGACCTCGGCGACCTGGGCGCCCGACGGCGTCGGCAGGCCCACGGTCTTGGCGATCTCCGGCGTCACGCTCTGCAGCTTGGCGCCGAGCCAGGGCCGCACCACCGCGTGGCCGCCGCCCATCGCCGTCTCCACCACCCGGCGCACCACGACCGCCGGAATGGCGAAGCCGATGCCCGACGACTGGCCGGACTGGGAATAGATGAAGCTGTTCACCCCGATCAGGTTGCCATCCATGCTGACGAGCGCGCCGCCTGAGTTGCCGGGATTGATCGCCGCGTCGGTCTGAATGTAGGCGCCGGCGTCGCCGTTCGGGTCGGCGGTGCGGTTGGTGGCCGAAATGATCCCGTTGGTCACCGTCTGGCCGACGCCGAAGGGGTCGCCGATGGCCAGCACCAGATCACCGACCTGGGTCTCGGTGCGGTCGTCGATGGCCATGACCGGCAACTTCTCGCCGGCCGGAAGGTCGATCTTCAGGATCGCCAGGTCTGTGCGTTCGTCGGCGAGCAGCACCTTGGCCGGGAACTCGCGCCGGTCGAACAGGGCGACGGTGATCTCCTGGCCGTGCTCGATCACGTGGTTGTTGGTGACGATGACGCCATCGGAGCGGACGATCACGCCGGACCCGAGCGAGCCTTCGACGCGCTCACGCGGCGCCCCCATGCCGAAGCGCTGCCAGAAGGGGTCGACCTGCTGGCGGATCAGCCGCTTGGCGGAGATGTTCACCACCGCCGGCGCCGTGCGCTTCACGATCGGGGCGAAGGACTGCTTCATGGCCGCCGCGCTGATGGGCGGGACACGGACCGGTTCGGCCAAGGCCGGCGTCGGGGCCTGGGCCGCCCCATGCGCCGCGCCGGCGGCGAGAAGGGCGAGGGTCGGGATCAGGACGCGATAGGCGCGCATGGTCGCTCCGGGGCTTCGAACACCATAGCAGTTCGCCCGGCATTTCGGGGGGAGTTTTCAGGCGCTTTAATGGCGAGGCTTCAGGCGTCCGGCTTGGGGCCGGGGCCCCGGTGGACCCGCAACCCGAAGACGAAGGCGATCACCAGCAGGCCCGAGGCCAGGAAGATCGGCAGGCCGGGCGTGTGCAGTGTCGCGTCATGCCGCACAGCCCAGGCGAACAGCGTCCCGAACAGCAATGGCCCGAGGATCGAACCGATGCCCTGCAGACTCTGGTTGGCGCCCTGGAGCTGACCCTGCTCCTGCGGCCCGACCCGCCGGGTCATCAGTCCCTGCAGGCCCGGCTGCATCAGATTCATCAGGGCGAAGATCGGCGCCGAGGCGAGATAGATCCAGCCGGTTGGCGCGAAGCCGTAGAGGGCGAAGCCAATGGCGCCGCCGAGCGCGCCCAGCAGCAGCGTGTTGCGCTCTCCGATCCGCGACACGATCGGCCCCACCAGCAGCAGCTGGACGCCGACGCCCAGCGCGCCGGTGCCCATCAGCGTCAGTCCCATCATCAAGGGCGTCCAGTGATAGCGGTAGCCCGCGTAGAGCACGAAGATCGACGGCAGCACGTTCTGCGCCAGGTAGAAGAGGAAGTTGATGAAGGCGAGGTCCAGAAGCTCCGAATGAGCGCGCAGGAAGTTCAGCGACCCGATCGGATTGGCGCGGCGCCAGTCGAAGCGGGTGATGCGCCGCTCCGGCGCCAGGGACTCCGGCAGCACGAAGAGGCCGTAGACCCAGTTGAGGCTGGTCAGTCCGGCCGCGACGAAGAACGGCAACCGCAGCGACTGCTGGGCCAGCAGGCCGCCGAGGGCCGGGCCGATCAGGAAGCCGAAGCTGAAGGCCGAGCCCAGCCAGCCGAAGGCCTTGGCGCGGTTCTGCGGCGGGGTCACGTCGGCCACATAGGCGCCGGCGGTGGAGAAGCTGGCGGCGGTCATGCCGTTGATCACGCGGCCGATGAACAGCCAGGCCAGGTTGGGCGCGAGCGCCATGAACAGGAAGTCCACGGCCAGGCCGAACAGGGAGATCAGCAGCACCGGACGTCGCCCGATCCGGTCGGACAGCAGGCCGAGCACTGGGCCGCAGAAGAACTGCATCAGGCCCCAGACCGTCGCGAACAGCACATTGGTCAGAGAGGCGGCGGCGAAGTCGCCGCCGGTGAACTGTTTGATCAGGTTGGGCAGCACCGGGATCATGATGCCGAACGAGATCGCGTTCATCAGCGCCGTGGCGAAGATGAAGCCGAAGGCCGCCTGGCGGCCGGGCCGTGCGGCGGACGCTGCTGGACTGGTCATGAACTATCCCCTGCACGGACCATGAAACAAACCGAGAACTGACGCAACGGCCTTATCGCGTCCGCTCGCCGAGCGCGACGATCTGCGCCCGCCAGAAGTCCGCCAGACGCATCAGCAGCACCTGATCGGGGAAGCCATGGCGCGCGGCGCCGGACGGCACGCGATCGAAGCCGCGATGCTCGATGCTGACCCGGGTCTCCTCGCCGACGGCCTCGAAGCCCACCTCGACCTCGGTCGTCAGGTCGAGCGGGAAATTGGCCTGGCGCCAGGTGAAGACCAGGCGGGCCGGCGGCTCCCAGGCCGTGATCCTGCCGATCTCGAACACCTTGCCGCCGGCGCGCGTCTCGATCAGCCGTCCGCCCTCGCCTTCCCCGTCCGGGAGTTCAAACGACAGCACACCCGGCCTGGGCGTGGTCTCGAACAGCGGGCTCGGCCGCCACCAGGCGCCGATCTCGCCAACGAAGGCCGCGAACGCCCGCTCCGGCGTCGCCTTCACGCGCAGCGCCACATAGACCTTGGAGGTCATCCGTCGCGCTCGATTTTGGCGTCCTTCTCGATGTGCGCCTTGAACGCCGCGAGCTGCTCACTCCACAGCTTTTCGGCGTCTTCGAGCCAGCGGAGCAGATGCACCATGGGTTCTGGCCTCAGCGCATAGATGCGCACGCGCGCATCGAAGGGGGGATGGGATTCCTCAACCAGCCCGCTGTGGCGCAGCGTCCGCAGATGGCGGCTCATGGCCGGCGGCGAGAGTTCGAGTTCACGGGCCAGGTCGCCGGCGGCCCGAGGCCCGTGGATCAGCAGGTCCACAACCTTGCGGCGGTGTGGGTCCGCCAGCGCGGCCAAGGTCTGATCGAGCTGGGCGTTCGTCGGGGCCATCACAGGGGGCGGTGCGTCGTGCCGGCGCCATAGGTGACGAACAGCATCCGCATCGGCTCGGCGATCAGCGCGCGATGCCAGGTCCCCTTGGGGATGACCAGGGTGGTCCCGGGCTGCATGGCGTGGCGCGTCTCCTCGCCGCCGCCGTCCAGCACCATGGTCGCCCGCCCCTCAAGCAGCACCAGGATCTCGTCGCCCTGCGGATGCATCTCCCAGCTCGTCCAGTCGCGGTCGCCGCCCGACACCGTCACCAGCGTGCCCAGGATGTCTCGGTTCTGGCCGATGGTCGCCCAGAAGTCCGGCCCGACCGGATGCACGCCCACGGCGCCCTGGCCGTCGAGGCTGAGGTAGGTGGTTTCCAGGTCGAAGGCGGCCATCACACCGCCCCCGTGATCTTCAGGCCGGTCTGCGCTTCCATCTGCTCGCGCGTCACCGTCGCCACCGTTTGGGCGACGGTCCAGATATGGCCTTCCGGGTCGCGGCAGCGGTAGGTGCGATCGCCGTAGAACTGGGTCGCCGGCTCCATCAGGATCTCCGCGCCCGCCGCCCGCGCGCGCTCGCAGTGGGCGTCGACGTCGGTCTCGACCTGGATGTGCACCGTCTGGGTGTTCTTGCCGCCGAGGGACAGGGGACTCTTGTGGTCGGCGCTCCACTCGTTGCCGACCATCACCACCGAGGCGCCAAAGCGCATCTCGGAATGGGCGATGTTCCCTTCGGCGTCCTCGATCAGCATGGAGACCTCGAAGCCGAAGGCCTTCTCGAGCCAATCGAGCGCCGCGCGAGGATCGAGGTAGCAGACCGCCGACGACAGGCTTGGGAATGGCTCAGCCATGGCTCTTCTCCGGCAGTGAGGTGGCCATCTTCAGGCCTGTGGCGGCCTCCATCTCCTGGAGCGTCGGCTGAGCGAGCGGCTGGGCGAAGTTCCAGACGTGGCCCTCCAGATCGAGGGCGCGATAGGTGCGCTCGCCGTAGAACTGATCCTCCGGCGGCTGGGTGATGCGCGCCCCGGCGGCCTTGGCCCGCTCGTAGTGGGCGTCGATCCCCTCGGGCAGGTGGACGCGGATGAACTGGGTGCCGCGCCCCTCGATCTCCAGGGGGCTCACCATCCGCGCCTCGCCGATGATCGGGCTGACGAAGCCCGGATTGATGCTCACCGCCCCGCCCAGGAAGCTCATCTCCGAATAGCCCACCCGGCCCTCGGCGTCGGTCACCAGGCTGGTGGTCTCGAAGCCGAAGGCGGCCTCAAGCCAGCGCAGCGCCGCCATAGGGTCGAGGTAGAAGGCTGTGGGTTTGAACGTCGGTTCGTCGGCCACGGCGCACTCCTTGCGTTGGACGACAATATTTAACGCATATCGAAATTAGTTGGTCAAGGCGGGCGCCAGATCGGTCAGGGTCCCGTCGTTCGGCTGCGGCGTCACCCCGATCAGCTTGGCGAGAAGCGGGTAGACGTCGACGTTGTCGAAGGTCGGCAAGCTGACGCCGTGGCGGAAGGCCGGGCCGGCGGCGATGAAGGTGGCGCGCATTTCCGGGGCGGCGTTGTCATAGCCGTGATCGCCCAGGCTGGGCTCGCGGGGATGATAGTCGTGCGTGGTCAGCGACCAGCCGACCTCGGAGAGGCAGAAGACCGGCGCGACGCGGGGGTTGTGGCCGTAGTGCAGGCGCTCGGGGATGTCCGCCTTGCGCCAGCATTGGAAATGAGGGTGCGGCGCCGTTAGCACGCGTGCGACCTCCGCCTCGTGGCCGGGGTTCGGATAGATGGAACCGATCGGGCCGAGCTCAAGGGCGCTGTAGGCGTCCTTGTCGAGGAGATCGTCGATGAAGATGCGGCGGTCGTCGCTGAGCGCCGCCATGCCGTGGTCAGACACGATCACCAGGTTCGCGACGATTCCGCGCGCCGCCAGCCCCGCCTGCAGCCGGCCGATCGCGGCGTCGACCTTGGCTGCGGCGGCCGTCACCTGCGGCGAGTCCGGACCGAAGTGGTGGCCCGCGTAGTCGACGATGTCGAAATAGAGGGTGGCGAACTGCGGCCTGGTCTCGGCTGGCAAGGCCATCCAGGCCATCAGCATGTCCACGCGCAGGTCCGAGGAAAACGACTGATCGAAATGCGCCCAGTGCTTGGGCCAGAGACCGTGGATCGGCGCCTCCGACCCCGGCCAGGACACCGTGCCGGTGAGAATCTTCGCCTTTTCGGCGGTCACCCAGATGGGTTCGGCCTCATCCCACCAGCGGCGATCCAGCACCGCCAAGGTGTTGCTCATGGCGAACTTGACGCCCGGGATGGCGTCGTCGGTCATGTTGTTGGCGACGATGCCGTTCTTGTCCGGACGCAGCCCGGTCACCATGGCGTAGTGATTGGGGAAGGTCTTCGAGGGAAACGACGGGCGCATGGCGGCCCTGACCCCCGACCTGGCCAGCGCCAGCAGGTTGGGCGTGACGCCCCGGTCCAGGTAGTCAGGCCGGAAGCCGTCGATGGAGACCAGGATGGTCACCGGCGGTGGTGGCGCGGCCGCCGGCGACGGCTGAGCGAAGGCCGGCTCGGCGACGAGCGCGAACAGCAGGGCGATGGCGGCGGCGAGCTTGCGGAGGGTCATGGCCCGACCCTAGCTGGGCTATGCGGCAAGTCGATTTCAGTCACGGCAAAAGCCGCAAACGCAAAAGCCCCGCAGGATGCCTGCGGGGCCTTCGAATTCAGTAGCTTAGCTGAAAAAGCTTAGTCGCCGAAGGTCGCGGCGACCGGGCCGGAATCCTTGCCCTTTTCGGCCGGGTCGCGATCGACGAACTCGATGACCGCCATGGCCGCGTTGTCGCCGTGGCGGAAGCCCGCCTTCAGGACGCGGATGTAGCCGCCGTTGCGCTCCGCATAGCGCGGGCCCAGCACGGCGAACAACTTGCCGACCTGCTCGACGTCACGCACGGCGCTGATCGCCTGGCGGCGCGCATGCAGATCGCCGCGCTTGCCGAGCGTCACCAGCTTCTCGACGAAGGGCCGCAGCTCCTTGGCCTTCGGCAGCGTGGTCACGATCTGCTCATGCTTGATCAGGCTGGCCGCCATGTTGGCGAACATGGCCGTGCGGTGGGCGGTCGTGCGACCGAGTTTGCGATGGGCTGAACCGTGGCGCATTTCGTATCTCCTGGACCGTCTGGCCCACCAAGGACGCTCCTTAGGGATACGTCCTGCCTGATCAAATCCCAGCCTGCTCCCGCCTGGGTCGTAGCGATGCGCCGGAGCCCTTCACCGCGGTTGCGGCTTCATCGGGCCCGGGCCGCAAAAGCGGCCCCGGAGTCGGCGCAGGGTTTCCTACATCTGGTCTTCGAACTTCTTGGCCAGCTCTTCGATGTTCTCGGGCGGCCAGTTGGGCACGTCCATCCCGAGGTGCAGACCCATGCCGGCCAGCACTTCCTTGATTTCGTTCAAGGACTTGCGGCCGAAGTTCGGGGTGCGCAGCATCTCGGCTTCGGTCTTCTGGATCAGGTCGCCGATGTAGACGATGTTGTCGTTCTTCAGGCAGTTGGCCGAGCGGACGCTGAGCTCCAGCTCGTCGACCTTCTTCAGCAGCGCCGGGTTGAACGGCAG
>NZ_DATGEX010000066.1:0-73413 GCF_035309685.1 Phenylobacterium sp. | reverse complement strand
ATCCCGGTCTCGCTGCCGCGCATCCAGGGCGGCATCGGCGGCCACGAGAACAACTGGATCCGCGCGATCCGCGGCGAGGAGAAGATCTCCTGCCCGTTCGAGTACGCCACCCGCCTGAACGAGACGATGAACCTGGGCGTCGTGGCCCTGCAGGCCGACCACTACATCGCCTACGACGCGGCCAACATGGCCGTCACCAACGTCGCCGACGCCAACCGCTATCTGCGCCGCAAGTACCGCGCGGGGTGGGAGCTGTGATCCGCTCTCTAGCCCTCGCGAGCCTGCTCGTGCTCGGCGCCACCGCAGCGCTGGCCCAGGCCGTGCCCTCGCCCACGCCCGGCGCCAAGCCGCAGGACACCGAGGTCTATACGCCGGTCCCGCCGGTGGTGACGCCCGGGCCGATCGCCGACAAGCCGGTCGCGCCGCCGTCCGACGCCATCGTGCTGTTCGACGGCAAGTCGCTCGATCAATGGGTCACCACGCGGGACAAGTCCCCGGCCAGGTGGGAGGTCAAGGACGGCGTGCTGGTGGTCGCCAAGTCCGGCGGCAACATCGAGACCAAGAAGAGCTTCAGGAACTACCAGCTGCACCTGGAATGGCGGGTCCCGACCAACGTCACCGGGTCGGGCCAGGCGCGCGGCAACTCCGGGGTGTTCCTGGCCTCCACCGGGCCGGGCGACGCCGGCTATGAGCTGCAGATCCTCGACAGCTACAAGAACGAGACCTACGTCAACGGCCAGGCCGCCAGCATCTACAAGCAGTCGCCGCCGCTGGTGAACGCCATGCGCCCGCCCGGGCAATGGCAGACCTATGACGTCATCTGGACCGCGCCGACCTTCGGCCCCGACGGCAAGGTGGCGACCCCGGCGCGCGTCACGGTCCTGCACAACGGCGTGCTGGTGCAGAACAACTTCGCGCTCACCGGCGAGACGCTCTACATCGGCAAGCCCTACTACAAGGCCTACACATCGGCGCCGATCAAACTCCAGGCCCACGGCGACCCCAGCCCGCCGCTCAGCTTCCGCAACATCTGGGTGCGGGAACTGCCCTGAGATTTGGAAACACGGAAAGCGCACGGAAAGAGGATTCAACCACGGACGGACACAGACGCACACGGACGCGTCCTGCTGCTTGAAAGGCCGAAGGCCATCTTCCGATAGGCTCTGCCTACGATCAGAAGGCGAGCTGCGCTCGCAATGGGCAAGGCGCGTCGGTGTGCGTCTGTGTCCGTCCGTGGTTGAGCCTTCCTTCTTCCTCTTTCCGTGCTCTTTCCGTGTTTTCCGTGGTTATCGTTCCTTCCGCCTCGCGGACGCCGAACGCCTCTGGATCGCAGCGCCCCGCCGTGACACGTTCCGCGCAGGGAAACCGGGGACAACGCCATGCTGATCGACCTTCGCGCCGCGCGCGCCATGACCGGGCTCGCCCTGGCCCTCTCGCTGCTGCCGGGCGCCGGCGCCTTTTCGCAGACCGCGACGCCCGCCGCGATCCCGTCGTTCCCGCCGGGTCCGGACTACGCCGGCGTCGCCGGATCGCACGCCGAGAACGAGCGGCTGAACGCGCTGTGCGGCGCGAACCGCAACGCCAAGGACGGCTATGATCCCAAGCCCCTGATGGCTGACCAGGCCAAGGCGCCGCAGATCAAGAGCAAGGCGGCGTTCGACACGCAGGTCGTCGCGACGCTCGACCGCTCGGTCGGCCTGGCCTTCCTGCCCAATGGCGACCTGCTGGTCTCCCAGCGCGCGGGCGGCCTGCGCACCGTCAGCGCCAAGGGCGTGGTGTCGGCCCCGCTGAAAGGCGCGCCGGATATCGTCGGCGCCATGGGCACCAGCAACACCGGCCCGGTGCTTGACCGCGACTTCAGGAAGAACCGCACCCTCTACTACGGCTACACCGCCGCCCCGCCGGCCAAGGGCCAGCCCTATGTGGGCAAGATCATGAAGGCCAAGCTGTCGGCCGACGGGACGAGCCTCGAGGACGCCAAGACCATCTACGAGCTGCCGTTCATGGCGCCGCGCCGCATCGTCCAGGCCCGCGACGGGACCCTGCTGATCGCGTCCGCCGAAGTGGCCGACCGCGGCCCCAATCCGCAGTCGATGACCGACCCGCGCGGCAAGGTGCTGCGCATCGCCGCCGACGGCTCGATCCCCAAGGACAATCCCTATCTGAAGACCGCCGGCTCCATCCCGTCGCTCTACGCCGTGGGCTTCCGCGACATCCAGGGCGCCGCGCTCAACCCCGCCACCGGCGAGCTGTGGGTCGGCGAGAACGAGCCCATGGGCGGCGACGAACTGAACCGCATCAAGCCCGGCGGCAACTACGGCTTCCCGGAGATCAGCTATGGCCGCCGCAACAACGGCGAGATGATCAACGGCGGCAAGACGCAAGCCGACGGCATGGAGCAGCCGGTCTATTTCTGGACGCCGTCGATCGCGCCGTCCGGCCTCACCTTCTATGACGGCAAGGCCTTCCCGGCGTGGAAGAACAGCGTCTTCGTGGGCGGCATGTCCGGCCGCCAGGTCGTGCGCCTGGAGATGAAGAACGGCCATGTGGTGGGCGAGGAGAAGCTCTTGATGGACCGCTGCAAGCGCACCAAGGACGTCAGCGAAGGCCCCGACGGCGCGCTCTATGTGATCACCGACGAGAGCCCGAGCGAAATCCTGCGCCTGGCGCCGGCGAAGAAGTAGGAGCCGCTGCGCGCATGCCGAAGAAGGCCGACCCGAACGAAACGCGGTCTCCGTCCGAACTGATCGACGCCCGCATCGCCGAGCTCACCGACTGGCGCGGCCCGATGCTGGCGCGCTTAAGGGCGCTGATCCTGGAGGCGGACCCGGACGTCGTCGAGGAATGGAAGTGGGGCGGGCCGGTCTGGTCCGACGCCGGCATCATCTGCACCGGCGAGGTCTACAAGAAGGCGGTGAAGCTGACCTTCGCCAAGGGCGCGTCGGTGGCCGATCCCAAGCGCCTGTTCACCTCCAGCCTGGAGGGCAATGTGCGCCGCGCCATGGACGTGGCCGAGGGCGGCAAGATCGACGAGCCGGCGTTCAAGGCCCTGGTCCGCGCGGCGGTCGAGGTGAACCGGGCCAAGCCCCCGAAGACGTAGTGCGGCGATTGCGGTGACGCGCGGCGCCGCGAACCGCTAAGCTCGCCGGAACGAAGCGCCGGCCGGCGCGCTGGATTGCCCGATGAAGTCGCTGCCGAACATCCTGACGTCGATGCGCCTGGTGCTGGCGCTGTTCATGTTCCTGGCGCTGGCGGCGGCGGCGGGCGCCGTGCCGGGGCTCTCGGACCATCTGACGCCGCCGGTGCAGTTCGCGCTGGAGCGGTGGGCGGTCTACGCCTTCGTCATCGCCGCGGTGACCGACTTCTTCGACGGCTGGCTGGCGCGCAAGCTGCACGCCGAGAGCATCTGGGGCGCGATCCTCGACCCGATCGGCGACAAGGTGCTGGTGGCGGGCGCGGTGCTGGGACTGATGGCGCTGGGGCCGCAGCCGATGGTGCTGCTGCCGGCCGGCCTGATCCTGTTCCGCGAGTTCACGGTGAGCGCCTTGCGCGAAGTGGGCGCCGGCAAGGGCGTGAAGCTGCCGGTGACCATGCTGGCGAAATGGAAGACCACGCTGCAGATGGTCGCGCTCGCCATGGAGCTGGTGGTCGCCGCCTGGGGCGCGTTTCCCTTCTTGCCGCAGGAGCCCGGCATCGAGGGCCCGTTCACCTTCGCGGCCCACAGCCTGTTCTGGATCGCCGCCATCGTCACCCTGATCACCGGCGCCCAGTACTGGGAACAGACGCGCAAGGCGCTGACCTAGCCTCCGCGTCGCGCCGCCGAAGGCTTGACGCCTGCCAGGCGGCTTGATACTTAGGCAATCACTTAAGTATGGAGCCAGCCGGTGTCCCTGACCCTCTACTATCATCCGCTGTCGTCGTTCTGCTGGAAGTCGCTGATCGCGCTCTATGAGGCGGGCGTCGATTTCGAGCCCAGGGTGGTGAACCTGGGCGACCCGGCGGACCGGGCGGCGTTCGCGGCGGTGTGGCCGCTGGCCAAGTTCCCGGTGCTGCGGGATGAGGCGCGGGGCCAGACGGTCCCGGAGTCCTCGATCATCGTGGATTATCTGGCGCAGTACTATCCGGCCGCAGCCTCGCTGCTCCCGTCCGATCCGGACGCCGGGCGCCAGGTTCGACTGCTGGACCGGCTGATCGACAACTACATCCACCTGCCGTTCCAGGGGATCGTCAGCGAGCGCCTGCGCCCCGAGGGCCAGAAGGACCCCTATGGCGTGGACCAGGCGCGGGGCAAGGTCCGCCAGGGCTACGACCTGATCGCGCCGATGATCGCGGGACCCTGGGCGATCGGCGAGACCTTCACGCTCGCCGACTGCGCGGCCCTGCCGGCGCTCTACTACGCCGACTATGCCGTCTCGCTCGACGCCTGGCCGGGCCTGCGGGCCTATCTGGACCGGCTGGGGGCGCGACCGAGCATCGCGCGCGTGCTCAGCGAGGCCGAGCCCTTCTTCCAGTACTTCCCGCTGAAGGACGGCTGATGTCGAACCTGGATCTGACCTTCCAGGCGCTGGCGGATCCGACGCGGCGCGGCATGGTTGAGCGGCTGAGCCAGGGCCCGGCCTCGGTCAGTGAGCTGGCCGCCCCCTTCGCCATGTCATTGCCGGCCATCGTACAGCACCTGGCGCTGCTGGAGGCGAGCGGCCTCGTGCGCTCCGAGAAGGCCGGGCGGGTGCGGACCTGCCGGATCGAACCGGCCGCGCTCAGCCTTGCCGAGCAGTGGTTCAACCAGCGCCGGGCGGAGGCGGAGCGACGTCTCGAACACCTCATGCGCTACCCCGACGGAGACCCGAAATGAACGCCACCACCGATCTGACCCGCAGCGTTTCGCACGGGGTTTTCACCCTTGAGCGGACCTATCCGAAGGTGACGCCGCAGCGCGTGTTCGACGCCTTCGCCAGCGTCGAGGGCAAGAACGGCTGGTTCACCGCGCCGAACGAGAATTGGACGATCGCCGAGCGGGCGATGGACTTCCAGGTGGGCGGCCGCGAGCGGCTGGTCGGCAAGTGGGCCAGCGGCATGGTCACGGATTTCGACGCGACCTACTTCGACATCATCCCGGGCGAGCGGATCGTCTACACCTACGAGATGCGGCTGGACGGGCGGAAGATCAGCGTCTCGCTGGCCACCTTCGAGTTCAAGCCGGCGGCGGGCGGAGGAACCCACCTGATCCACACCGAGCAGGGCGCCTTCCTGGATGGCTATGACGACAACGGCAGCCGCGAAGAGGGCAGCCGCGAGATCATGGCCAAGCTGACGGCCTATCTGGAAGGCTAGGCGGCCGGCGGGACCTGGAAGAAGGGCGCGGGGTTGAGGATCTGGTTCTCCTGCTTCACCACCAGCCCGCCGACCTCGGCCACATAGGCCAGCCACTCCGGGTCGGACCAAAGGGCCGCGCGGCGCTTGGCGCGGTCGTCGAGGCTGTCGTAGGCCCACAGATGGATCACCTGGTTCAGCGCGCCCACCTCGACGCTGTAGTAGCCGACCAGATGGCCCAGGATGCGCTTCTGCACGGCCAGGCCCTTTTCGCCGTAGAGCTTGAAATAGCGGCCCGTCGCGCCCAGGGCCAAGGTGTAGGTGCGCATCTCGACGATCATCGGCAGGCCTCCTTGCGGCTCAACATTCGGCCAGGTTGACGGCCAGGCCGCCCAGGCTGGTTTCCTTGTAGACCGCGCTCATGTCCTCGCCGGTGCGCTTCATGGTGGCGATCACCTTGTCGAGGCTGACCGAGTGCTGGCCATCGCCCAGCAGGGCCAGCCGCGAGGCGTCGATGGCCTTCACCGCGCCCATGGCGTTGCGCTCGATGCAGGGGATCTGCACCAGGCCGCCGATCGGGTCGCAGGTGAGGCCAAGGTTGTGCTCCATGCCGATCTCGGCGGCGTTCTCGATCTGGGCGTTGGAGGCGCCGAGCGCCGCGGTGAGCCCTGCCGCCGCCATCGAGCAGGCGACGCCCACCTCGCCCTGGCAGCCGACTTCGGCGCCCGAGATCGAGGCGTTCTTCTTGTAGAGCGCGCCGATGGCCGCGGCGGTCAAAAGGAAGGTCCGGCGCCCGGCCGCCGTCCCCTGATGAAAGCGGTCGTAGTAGCGCAGCACCGCCGGCACCAGGCCCGCCGCGCCATTGGTCGGCGCGGTGACCACGCGGCCGCCGGCCGCGTTCTCCTCGTTCACGGCCAGCGCCCAGAGGTTCACCCAGTCGAGCGCCGCCAAGGGGTCGGCGATGCGCTTGTCGGCGTCGCGCATCAGCGACTGATGCACCTGGAAGGCGCGGCGCTGCACCTTGAGGCCGCCGGGCAGGACGCCGTCGGTGCGCATGCCGCGCTCGATGCAGGCGTACATAGCGTCGGCGATCTCATCGAGGCCGGCGTCGATCTCCGCATCGCTGCGTCGCGCGCGCTCATTGGCCCGCATCAGCTCGGCGATGGTCAGGCTGGCGGCGTCGGCCAGGGCGAGCAGTTCCTGGCCGCTCTCGAAGGGGTAGGGGACGTCCACCAGCGCCGCATCCTCCGGCGGCGTGTTGGTCCCCATCTCGTCCTCGTCGCGCACGAAGCCGCCGCCGATCGAGAAATAGGTCCGCTCGCCCAGGACCGCGCCGGCCGCGTCGAAGGCGGCGAAGCTGACGGCATTGGGGTGCGGCGGCAGGCGCGTGCGGCCTTCCCACAGGAGGTCCGTGGCCTCGTCGAAGGCGACGCCCTGGCGCCCCGCCAGCAGCAGCCAATGGTTGGCGCGGACCTCGGTGACGACCCGGTCGGCCTCATCCGGATCGAGGCCGCGCGGGCTGAAGCCGGCCAGGCCCAGGATCACCGCCCGGTCGGTGGCGTGGCCGCGGCCGGTGAGCGCCAGGGAGGCGTAGAGCGTGATCCGCACCCGCGCGGTCCGGTCGACCCGGTCGCCCAGCCACTGCAGGAACCGCCCCGCCGCGGTCATCGGCCCCATGGTGTGCGAGCTGGACGGCCCGATGCCGAGCTTGAAGAGATCGAAGGCGCTGACGTTCATGGGCCGCTGTCTAGCGCATCATATTCGAAGATGCTCCCCTTAGGGGGCTGTCAGCGAAGACAGACTGTGGGGTTGCAGCCCACCGGTCTATCCGACGCGGGTGAAACCCCTCCGTCTCGGCGCTTCGCGCCGAGCCACCTCCCCCTCATCGCGCGCCAGGCGCGCTGGGGGAGGATCCGTTCAGCTCATCGCCGGCGCCGGGCCCGGCGGGTCGGGCGGGAGCGGGATGAACTCCTGGTCGTCGGCGTCGGGGAGCTTCATGCGGCCGGCGCGCCAGTCGGCCTTGGCCTGCTCGATCCGGTCCTTCGAGGACGCCACGAAGTTCCACTCGATGAAGCGTTCGCCCACCGGCTCGCCGCCGAGCAGCATGACGATGGCTGGCGTCACCGCGGTGACCGCGATGGTCATGCCGGGCGCGAAGACCGCCATCTGGCCCTCGTTGATCTGCTTGCCGTCGATCTCGACGACGCCCTGCGCCACATAGGCCGCGCGTTCGGGATATTCCGCCGGCAGGTTCGCGGTCGCGCCGGCGTCGAGCGCCCAGTGGACGTAGAACATCGGCGAGTGGGTCTTGACCTTGGCCTCGGCGCCGAAGGCCTTGCCGGCGATCAGCCGGGCCCACATGCCGCCGCCCTCATAGGTCGGCAGGTCGTCGGGACCATGGTGGGCGAAGGCCGGCGCGGTCTCCTCGGCCTCGGCGGGCAGCGCCACCCAGGCCTGGATGCCGTTCATCCGGCCGCCATGCGCGCGCAGGTCCTCGAAGCGTTCGGAGTGGGTGATGCCCTTGCCCGCGGTCATCCAGTTGACCTCGCCCGGCCGGATCACCTCGGTGGATCCCACGCTGTCGCGGTGGGTCATCGACCCTTCGAACAGGTAGGAGACGGTCGAGAGCCCGATGTGCGGATGCGGGCGGACGTCGACGTTCTTCGGGAAGCCCGCCTGGAAGTCCTTCGGCCCCATGTGATCGAAGAAGATGAAGGGCCCGACCATCCGGTGCGCATGGAACGGCAGGACGCGACCGACCTCGAACCCGCCGAGGTCCCGGCGGCGCTGGTCGATGACGAGGTTTATCACGGGAGCCTCCTTGGATGCGGTCTCATCATGGACTACCGAACCGCCTCGCGGCGCAATCTCAGCCCTCGAAGATCCAGGCGCCGGTGAGCGTCGACATCTGCACCCCCACCAGGATCATCTGGTTGGCGCCGCCCATGTCGATCACCGTGTCGGCGCCCACCTGGGTCACCGTGTAGGTGGTGCCGGGGTCCAGCTGGACCCGGTCGCCCTCGGCGAGGTTGAAGTCCAGCACCTTATCGATGCCGGCGTCCTGGCTACCGTGGAAGATGTCAGCGCCGGGGCCGCCCGACTCGGTGTCGTTGCCGCGGTCGCCGGAGATAAAGTCGTTTCCAGCCCCGCCGGAGATGCTGTCGTCGCCCTGACCGCCGCGAACCTGGTCGTTGCCGGCGCCTCCATCAAGGGTGTCGTTCCCGAGATTGCCCCAGACGATGTCGTTGCCCGCATCGCCGGTCTGGCTGTCGTTGTCCTTGCCGCCGACCACGATGTCGTCGCCGGCCCCGCCGTTTTCGGTGTCGTTGCCGGCGTTGCCTTGCAGGCTGTCGGCGGCCGCTCCGCCCACGAGGACGTCGTCGCCATCGTTCCCGGAAACCAGGCCCGTCACTGTGCCGGCCGAGCCGTTGTAGGTGTCGTTGCCCGCGCCGAGCGATATGGCGCCGCTCATGACGCCGCTGTTGAGGATAGTGTCGGGATCCTGGGCCAGCTGAACGTCGCCGCTCATTTGAGCGTAGTTCTCTATGTGGGCGCCCGCGAGTTGCGGAGCGTTGAAGCTGCTCGTCTCATAGATCGCGTAGTCGCCGGAAATCGTTCCGTGGTTGATCACCACGTTGGAACCCCCCGGAAAGAGCGCCACACCATAGGCATACGGCGTGCTCAGGTTGGGATCGGAAGCCGAGATTGTGCCGGTATTGTCGACCTCACCGTGGCCGTTTGGGAAACTGACTCCGATGGCCTGTGTGCCGTCCCCCGACGTGATCGAGATCGTGCCGTTGTTGCTCACGACGCCGCCATTGGCCGCATAGATTCCGAAGGCGGACGAGCCTCCCTGGGCGACGATCAGTCCAGAGTTGTCGACGTGGAAACGACTGTCCCAGGATTCAACGGCGATTGCCGAATAACCTCCGAGAATTTTGACGGTTCCGGTGTTGATAAAGTCAGGACTCCAACTGTTGGCCCAAAACCCGTGCGCAAAGCCCGGATAGAAGCGGTCGCCTGGCGCGGAGGCCATCATGACTCCGTCATTTTCGACGACCGCATGGAGGACGGGCGAAAAGTTCTCGATGTAGACGACGGCGATGCCACTGTTGCCCACCGCCGTGATCTCGACATCGCCGTGGTTGACCAGCGAAGGCTCAGTTTCCCCTGGACGGGCAGAGAGATCGATGGCCCGCAGCCCTTCATACTGGGTCGGGTCCGCCGTGACGCTTATGGTGGTCCCGGCGGGAATCGTCAGTGGCGCCGTGACAGGATTGGTGAAGAGTTCCGACACGACGCCCCCGTGCTGATGTCGCTGCTACCGTGGCGCTTGTTACCGCCATGTTCAAGCGGAGCGCGCAATCGGCGCCTGGGCGGCTGCTAGAGCCGGAGACCTTATCCCTGCGCGCTCACATAGGGGCTGATGAGGCCGAGCGGCGCGGCCGTCGTGTTCTTCACCGAGCGGATGACGATGCGGCTTTCGATGTTCGAGACCAGGCCCAGCGACAGGATGCGCTCGCGCAGGAAGTCGTCGAAGGCGTGCATGTCGCGGGTGACGACGCGCAGCTCATAGTCCGCCGAGCCGGTGACCGTGGCGCACTGGACGACTTCCGACAGCTTGGTGATCGCGGTCTCGAAGGCGTCGAGGTTGTCGCGGGTCGGCAGGCTGAGCTTGACGGTGCAATAGACCTCGAAGCCCAGGCCCAGCTTTTCCCGGTCGAGGATGGTCACCCGGCGCTGGATGACGCCGGCGTCCTCCAGGCGCTTGATACGCCGCCAGCAGGGGCTGGAGGACAGGCCGACCCGCTCGGCGATCTCCGCCACGGACAGGCCAGCGTCGTGCTGGATGAGGTCGAGTATCTTAGCATCGACGGCGTCCAGGACCTCAGACAAGTTTTCCTCCCCCTACAGTGCCTTATGTGCTTCGTTCGTGCCCCGGAACCGACAGGCGGGGGCACGCTTTTGGCAAGCAATTCCCGCAATCCTATATGATGTTCTAATCCACGCGCGAGGGGCAGAAGGAAGAAAATTGCGATGCGGCACGCCGAAGTGACGCTCGACGACAAATTTCTGCTCACGGAAGGCCGGGTTTTCATCACCGGCGTCCAGGCGCTGCTGCGCGTGCTGATCGATCAGCACCGGCTGGATCAGGCCGCGGGCCTGAAGACCGCGGGATTCGTCTCCGGCTACCGCGGCTCGCCGCTCGGCGGGCTGGATCAGCAGGCGGGCCGCGCGAAGAAATTCCTCACGGCCGCCGAGGTGGTGTTCAAGGAAGGCATCAACGAGGACCTGGCGGCCACCGCCGTCTGGGGCAGCCAGCAGGCCAACCTGTTCCCCGAGAGCGCCAAGTACGATGGCGTGTTCGGCATGTGGTACGGCAAGGCGCCGGGCGTCGACCGCACCGGCGACGCCTTCAAGCACGCCAACTTCGCCGGGACCTTCCCCAAGGGCGGCGTGCTGGCGGTGGCCGGCGACGACCACAACTGCAAGTCCTCGACGCTCCCGTCCCAGTCGGAATACGCCTTCCAGGACTTCGAGATGCCGGTGCTCTCGCCCGCCGACGTGCAGGAGGTGCTGGACTACGGCCTGCTGGGCTACGCGATGAGCCGTTACTCCGGCCTGTGGGTGGGCTTGATCGCGCTCGCCGACACCATGGACAGCGGCGTCACCATCGACATCGGCATCGACCGCCACAAGTTCGTCCTGCCGGACAACTTCCGCATCCCAGCGGGTGGGCTTGGCATCCGCCTGAAGGACCAGCCGCTGGACAAGGAGCGGCGCCTGCGGACCCAGAAGATCCCCGCAGCCCTCGCCTTCGCCCGCGCCAACAAGATCGACCGGGTGATGCTGGGGTCGTCCCGGCCCAGGCTTGGCATCGTCTGCCAGGGTCAGGCCTACAAGGACGTGATCGAGGCCTTCGCGGCCATGGGCATCTCTTCGGCGCAGGCCGCCGACCTGGGCGTGGCGATCTACAAGGTCGGCATGCCCTGGCCGCTGGAGCCGCACGGCATCCGCGCCTTCGCCGCCGGTCTCGAGACCATGATGGTCATCGAGCACAAGCGGCCGCTGATCGAGACCCAAGCGCGCGCGGCGCTCTACGAGCTGCCCGCCCATGCGCGCCCCAAGATCATCGGCAAGGTCGACGAGCAGGGCCATCCGCTGCTGTCGGAGATCGGCTCGCTGTCGGTGGCCGAGGTGGCGCTGGCCATCGCCGACCGCCTGCCGCCGGGACCGCACATGGAGCGGGTGCACGACTATCTGGCGCGGGTCTCGGCCGCCTCGATGGCGGCGGTGACGCTGTCGGCTGACCAGCAGCGCAAGCCCTTCTTCTGCTCCGGCTGCCCGCACAACACCTCGACCCGGGTGCCGGAGGGCAGCCGCGCGCTGGCCGGCATCGGCTGCCACTATATGGCCAGCTTCAACGACCCCTCGACGGACCTCAACAGCCACATGGGCGGCGAGGGTCTCTCCTGGGTGGGCGCCTCGCCGTTCACCAACGAAAGCCACGTCTTCGTCAACCTGGGCGACGGCACCTACAACCACTCGGGCTCGCTGGCCGTGCGCGCCGCGGTCGCGGCCAAGTCGTCGATGACCTACAAGCTCTTGTTCAACGACGCGGTGGCCATGACCGGCGGCCAGGCGGCGGAGAGCGGCTTCACGCCCGCCCAGATCACCCGCCAGCTGCACGCCGAAGGCGTCGAGAAGATCGTCATCGTCGCCGCCGAGCCGGAAAAGTACCAGCACGCCACCGACCTCGCGCCCGGCGTCGAGGTGTTCCCGCGCTCGGAGCTGATGGAGGTGCAGAACCGGCTGAAGGCGACGCCGGGCGTCACCGTCCTGCTCTACGATCAGGTCTGCGCTACGGAAAAGCGGCGGCGGCGCAAGCGCGGCTCGATGGACGCGGCCCCCAAGCGGGTGATGATCAATCCGCTGGTCTGCGAGGGCTGCGGCGACTGCTCGAAGACGTCGAACTGCGTCAGCGTCGAGCCGCTGAACACCGAGTTCGGCCGCAAGCGGAAGATCAATCAATCGTCCTGCAATCAGGACTACAGCTGCCTCGACGGCTTCTGCCCGTCGTTCATCACGCTGGAGGGCGCGGAGAACCCGCACCGCGAAGCGATGCCGGCGCTGACCGCCGACGCGACGCCGCTGCCGGCCTTCGAGCCGCTGGAGGGCGTGCGCAACATCGTCTTCACCGGGGTCGGCGGCACGGGCGTGACCACCGTCGCCTCGATCCTGGCCATGGCCGCCCACGTGGACGGCCGCGCCGCCAGCGTGGTCGACATGACCGGGCTCGCGCAGAAGGGCGGGGCGGTGTTCAGCCACGTCCGGGTCGGCGAGACCGAGGAGACCGTGGTCGGCGGACGCGTACCGGCCGCCAGCGCGCATGTGCTGATCGCCTGCGACCTGCTCTCGGCGGGCGGGGCCGACGCGCTTGCGCTCTACGCCAAGGACCGCACGGTGGCCGTCGGCAACGCCGATTTCGCGCCGACCGCCGACTTCGTCACCGACCGCGACGTGCGCTTCGACGCCGACAACCAGGGCCAGCGCCTGGCCGCGGCGGTGAAGTCCTACGACGCCATGCCGGCGCAGAACCTGGCGGTGGAGAACCTCGGCGACGCGATCTACGCCAACATGATCATGCTGGGCTTCGCCTGGCAGAAGGGCGTGATCCCGGTCTCCAGCCGCGCGCTCTACCGCGCGATCCGGCTGAACGGGGTCGATGCGGAGACCAATCTTCAGGCCTTCGAACTGGGCCGAAAAGCCGCCCATGATCCCGCCGCCCGGGGCAAGCGCGAGGACGACGTCCCGACGCCGGAGACCATGCCGCTGGACGACCTGATCGCCCACCGCGCCAAGGAGCTCACGGCCTATCAGAACGGCGCCTACGCCAGGCGCTATGCCGACTGGGTAGCGCAGGTCCGCGAGGCCGAGGCGCCGCTCAGCTCCGAGGCCCTGACCCGCGCCGTGGCCGTCAACCTCTACAAGCTGATGGCCTACAAGGACGAGTACGAGGTGGCGCGTCTCTATACGGACGGCCGCTTCCAGGCCTACCGCAACGAGACCTTCAAGGGCGGCAAGACCAAGGTGTGGCTCGCCCCGCCGCTGATCGCGCGCAAGGGCAGGGACGGGCGGCCGCAGAAGATCCAGTTCGGCGGCTGGATGCTGGACGCCGCCTTCCCGCTGATGGCCCGGATGAAGGGCCTGCGGGGCGGGGCGCTGGATATCTTCGGCTACACCGACGAGCGGAAGATGGAGCGCGGGCTGATCAGGGACTACGAGGCGGGTCTGGCGAAGATCGTGTCAGGCCTCACCGCCGAACGCCTGGCCACCGCCGTGCAGATCGCCGCCATCCCGCAGAAGATCCGCGGCTACGGCCACATCAAGGAGGCCTCCGTCGCCCCCGCCAAGGCCGAGGAGAGGGCGCTGTGGGGCCGCTGGGAGAAGCAGGCGGCGAAGGTGCTGGAGACCGCCTAGGCCGGCACGCCTTGACACCGCCGGCTACGGGCGTAATTTGCATGCACTACATCTGTAAATTTCACGGATGGACGCCATGGCTCTGGTCGGCGCGATCTACAAGAAGCCCAAGCGCGGCGCGACGGCGAAGCTGGGATTGATCACCATCGGCCTGGTGATCGCCGGCGTGCCGATCGCCGGGGTTTCGGCGCTGTTCGCCCATCAGCAGGGGCTGCGCCACGACTGGGACATCAAGGGTCCGCCCTGTCCGCCGGCCCGCCACAGCTGGCGTGGGATCGTGCTGTCGCGCGAGCCGCACAGCTTCAAATACGGCGGCGTGGACTTCGCCCATCCCTTCGGCGGGGCGGACTGCGCCTCGGTGCCGGACGGGCCGTTCATCACCCGCAGGGCCTACTATGCCTGCCAGTTCAGCGAGCCGATCATCATCGCCGTGAGCATCGGCGGGCGCACCACCCTGTTCGAGCCCGGCCCGGGCCGGCACGCGACGGTGAGTCTGCGGCATGGGCGGATCGCCTGCGTGCTGGGCGGCTGGAACGAAGCGTAGGCGCGCGCGACTGCGGCACGCTACTCACCCTCGTCATCCTCCGGTCAGCCGCCAGGCTGATCCGGGGGACCCAAGCTGAGCTGCAGAATGGGGCGAGGCCGCTTGGGTCCCCCGGATCGCGTCTTCGCGCGACCGGAGGATGACGAGGGTGAGTGTGGTCTAAACCTGCGTCCTCATGGATGCGGGAAAGCCCTTAAACCCCATGGCGAGATTGGAGCTCTGGCCCTGAGCTTGCTCAAGGACGAGGGCGGAGCCCTCGCCGCCCCGCGGCGCGCCAAAGGCGCGTCCTTGACCAAGCTCAGGGCCAGAGCAAACTGGCCGGCATGGAGTTAAGGCGCGGGGTGGCCTAGCTATGATCGTAAGAGGTGTCGCACTTGTCGCAACGCTGTCGATTGGTATCGCGTTTCAGACGGCCGTCGCCGCTCGCGATGGGCATTTAAGGACGGCGGACATTGATCTAATCGAGCAAACTGTTGCCTTGCCTGAGGGTGCGCATGCCGTCGCCGGCTACGCGCGATATTATACGGCTGAGACCGTCAGCCGGCGCCCGATGATCAAAGGCGTCTTCCTCTGGCATGGCTCTGAACCCGCCGGCCGATATCTTCGCAGAAGCTCATCCGACGTCGCTGATGGAGGCTGCGATGTGGTTACAGTGTTCTTCGATCTGAAGACACGCCGGATCGCCGGAGCGTTTTGCAATGGTCTGGGGTGACGGCGGCCCTCCCTAGCCGCTTATCCAGCTTCCGCCGCTCTACTTCGCCGCCGCCCTCACGCCCTCCCACATCGCCGCCCGCGCGGCGCTCAGCTCCTTGCCGGTCGGTTTCGGCCAGGCGGCGTTCTGGACGATGATCAGGTGGTCCTTGGGGAACAGGGTGACCGACTGGCCGAAGATGCCGATGCCGGAATAGGCGCCGTCGCCGACCATCCACCAGAAGTAGCCGTAGCCGGGGGCAGGCGAGGCCGGCGTGCCGTTGTCGATCTCCTTGCGGGTGGCCTCGGCGATGTAGCCGGGCGGGGTGACGCGCTTGCCGTTCGCCAGGCCGTCGCCGGCGATGAACAGGCCCACGCGGCCGTAGTCGCGCAGCGTCATGGAGATGCAGCAGCCGCCCCGCTCCTGGTTCCCCGGATCGACCATCCAGACGGCGTCCTGCTCCATGCCGTAGGGCTTCCAGATCTTCTCCGAGGCGTACTCTGCGAGGCTTTTGCCGGTGGCCTTGGAGACCAGCACGCCGACCAGGTCGGTCTCGCCGGTGTTGTAGTGCCAGGTGGTGCCCGGCGCATGCTCGCGCGGCAGCTTGCGCAGGTAGCTGACCATCGGATTGACGCCGGGCTCGGTGACCTTGTTGCCGGCCTTGGCGACGTCGGAGTTGGGGTCGACGTAGTCCTCGTTCCACTTCACGCCCGAGCTCATCATCAGCATCTGGCGCACGGTCACGCCCTCGTAGGCGCTGCCCTTGAGCTCGGGGATGTAGTCGGTGACCGGCGCGTTGATCGACTTGATCTTGCCGTCCTGGATGGCGGCGCCGACCAGGGTCGAGGTCACCGACTTGGCGACGGAGAAGGAGGTCCAGCGGTCGGTGGGCTTGCGGCCGAGCGCGTACTTCTCCAGCACGATCTTGCCGTCCTTGAGGACCAGCAGGCCCGAGACCCGATAGGCCTTCATGTAGGCGTCGATCGTCCAGGTCTTGCCGTCGTAGCTGAAGGTCGGGTCGATCTGGCGGGCGGCGAGCGGCAGCGGATGGACCTTGGCGCCGCGCTTGATGGTGTGGGTCTTGTAGATGTGCTCGATGTCGCGGAAGCCCTTGGCCTGGTAGTCGCCAGTCCAGCTCAGGATGCCGGCGATCTCCTGCGGCTTCGACGGATCCAGCGGGACCTGGGCGCGGGCGGCGGGCGCCAAGGTCAGCGCCAGCGTCGCGGCGGCCATCCACTTCAGCATCTTCATCGAAGGTCTCCCCGGATTCGGCGGTCAGCTATCGCCTGCGGAGACCAAGATTGGAACCACGGAAAACACGGAAAAAGCACGGAAGAAGAAGCAGAAGAACCACGGACGGACACAGACGCACACGGACGCGCCTTGCCCATTGCGAGCGCAGCTCGCCTTCTGATCGTAGGCAGAGCCTCTCGGAAGATGGCCTTCGGCCTTTCAAGCGGCAGGGCGCGTCCGTGTGCGTCTGTGTCCGTCCGTGGTTGAAGGCTCTTTCCGCGCTCTTTCCGTGTTTTCCGTGGTTCCTGCCTGGTTGAGGTTCCACTGCGCGCGATCCCGCGTTAGGCGGTGGATATGGCGCAGTTCGATTTCGATGCGGTGGTGGTGGGCGCGGGCGCGGTGGGGCTGGCCTGCGGCTATGCCCTGACCCGGCGCGGCCTGACGGTGGCTGTGCTGGAGAAGGAGGCCGCCATCGGCCAGGGCGTGTCGTCGCGCAATTCCGAGGTGGTGCACGGCGGGCTCTACTATCCGACGGGATCGCTGAAGGCGCGGTTCTGTGTGCTGGGCAGGCGCGCGCTCTACGCCTTCTGCGACAGCCACCACGTGGACTACGACCGCTGCGGCAAGCTGGTGGTGGCGACCGCGCCCGAGGATGTCGGCCGGCTGGGCGAGATCCTGCAGCAGGCGCGCACCAACGACGTCGAGGGGATGGAAGAGATCAGCGCCGCCCAGGCGATCGCGCTGGAGCCGGAGCTGAAATGCTATGGCGCGCTGGTCTCGCCGCAGAGCGGGGTGTTCGACAGCCACGGCTACATGCTGGCGCTGCAGGGCGAGATCGAGGCCGGCGGCGGGGCGGTGGTCACCGCGACCCCGTTCGAGGGCGCGACGCCGCTGGAGGCCGGCGGGTTTACGGTGCGGGCCGGCGGGGCGGAGCCGGCGAGCCTGACCTGCCGTTATCTGATGACCGCGCCCGGCCTCTCGGCGCAGGACGTGGCCGCGACCATCGAGGGCTTTCCGGCCGGCAAGATTCCCAAGGGCCACTACGGCAAGGGGATGTACTTCCGCCTGGTCGGCAAGGCGCCCTTCTCGCGGCTGATCTATCCGCCGCCGATCCATGGGGCGCTGGGCACCCACTACCGCCGCGACCTGGGGGGCCAGGCGGTGTTCGGGCCGGACCTGCACTACGTGGACACCCTGGACTACAGCGTCGACCCGAACATGCGCGGGGCGTTCGCCGACTACATCCGCAAGTTCTGGCCGGCCGTGCCGGAAGAGGCGCTGAGCCCCGACTACGCCGGCATCCGTCCCAAGCTGCATGGCCCCAACGAACCGCAGCCGGACTTCCAGCTGGACGGCGCCGAGGTGCATGGGTTGCCCGGCCTGATGGCGCTGTTCGGCATCGAAAGCCCGGGCCTGACCTCATCGCTGGCCATCGGCGAGGCAGTGGCGGAGCGGTTGGGGGTTTAGGCGCCGCGCCCTCTCGCTTCGCGGGGGCGAGGAGTCCTATGGTGCGGCGCTCAACTCTCCGGGGGATTCCTTGCGCTCACTCATCCTGTTCGCCGCCGCGTCGGTTCTGGCGACTTCCGTTCAAGCCCAGACCTACGACCCCCTGAAGACCTTCGGGCCGCTGACCCTGCCGGCGCCGGCGAATTCGATCCGGTCGGGCTCGGGCGCGCCGGGGCCGGCCTATTGGCAGAACCGCGCGGACTTCAGCATCGCCGCCAGCATCGACACCAAGGTCCATGTGCTGACCGGCGACGAGACGGTGACCTACACGAACAACAGTCCGGAAGCCCTGGGCTTCCTCTGGTTCCAGATGGACCAGAACCTCTACCGCCGGGATTCCCGCGGCTACGCCATGTCGGGCGGCCGCCGCGTCGACCCGAACCAGTCGACGCCCGGCTATGTGATCGACGCGGTTACGGTCGGCGGCAAGACGGTCAACACGGTCATCTCCGACACCCGCATGCGCGTCGATCTGCCCGCCGCGGTGAAGGCCGGCGGCGGCAAGGTCGCGGTGCGGGTGCAGTACCACTTCACGATTCCCGGCCTGTTCGGCGGGCGGATGGCGTGGGAGCCGAACAAGTCCGGCGACATCTACGATCTGGCGCAGTGGTACCCGCGCCTGCAGGTGTTCGACGACGTCCGCGGCTGGGACACCCTGCCCTATCTGGCGAACGAGTTTTACCTGGAATACGGCAGCTTCGACTACGCGGTGACCGTGCCGGCGGACATGCTGGTGTCGGGGTCGGGCGCGCTCGTCAATGCGAACGAGGTGCTGAGCGCCGACCAGCGGGCGCGGTGGGCGAAGGCCCAGGCGAGCGACAAGACGGTGGTGATCCGCACGCCGGAGGAAGTGGCCGCGACGCCGCCGGCGAACGGGGCGACCAAGACCTGGCGCTTCCACATGGACAAGACCCGCGACGTGGCTTTCACCGCCAGCCGGGCCTTCGTCTGGGACGCGGCGAAGATCAATCTGCCGGACGGCAAGACGGCGATGGCGCAGTCGGTCTATCCGCCGGAGAGCGTCGGCCAGGAGGGCTGGAGCCGGTCGACCGAATATATGAAGGACGCCGTCGAACGGTTCTCCAAGCGCTGGTATCCTTACCCCTGGCCGAACGCCATCAACGTGGCCGGGCCGGCGACCGGCATGGAGTATCCGGGGATCGTCTTCGACGGCATCCCGGACAAGGGCAAGACGCTGTTCTTCATCTCGGCGCACGAGATCGGCCACAGCTGGTTCCCGATGATCGTCGGCTCCGACGAGCGGCGCGACGCCTGGATGGACGAGGGAATCAACACCTTCATCGACGTCTACGAGAGCGACGATTTCGAGGGCGGGGTCTATGGCCCCAAGCGCGACGGGGAGTATGCGCCGGACGCCAAGGGCGGCTCGCCCGCCGACCAGATCGCGGCTCTGATCAAGGACCCCGAGGCGCCGGTCATCATGAGCCGGGCCGACACCATCCGCGAGAAGTACCGCCACCCGGTGACCTACTTCAAAGCCGCCTTCGCGCTCACCCTGCTGCGCGAGGACATCCTGGGTCCGGAGCGGTTCGATCCGGCGTTCCGCAAATACATCGCCGACTGGGCTTACAAGCACCCCAAGCCCAGTGACTTCTTCCGCGAGATGGAAAGCGCCGGGGGCGAGGACCTCAGCTGGTTCTGGCGCGGCTATTTCCTCAACAACTGGTCGCACGACATGGCCGTGACCGAGGTGGTCAACGACCCGGCCAGGGGCGCCTCGGTGACGGTGGAGAACCGCGGCCAGCTGGTGCTGCCGGCGACGCTGCGGGTGACCTTCCAGAACGGCCAGACGCGCGACATCCGCATTCCGGTGGAGACCTGGATGCAGACCGGCAAGCACACCTACGCCATCGACGGCGGACCGGTGGCGGAAGCGACCATCGACCCCGACCACCGCCTGCCCGACGCGGACCGGTCGAACAATTCGATGAAGGCGCGGTAGGCGAGCCCATTTTTCGAACCACGAAATACACGAAATACACGAAAAGGATCGACGCTGGCCGAAGGGCGATTCTTCCGGCTCTAAGTCGATTGGATGGCGAGCTGCGCTCGCGGGCGAACCGGCTCGTTCGTGTATTTCGTGGTTCTCTTCAGACCGCGCCCGCGACGCTCGCCAAGGCCTCGGCGGGGCCCGCGCCTTCGAGGTGGATGCGGGACCAGAGCGCGAAGAACAGCAGGGGCCAGCGGACGCCGGGCTCTCCCGCCTTGAACGCCGCGGCGGCGTCGGGCTTCACGCGGCGGAGCGCCGCGATGTCGCCTAGGCGCTGGGCGATGTCGGCGGCGCGGGGCGCGATCCAGGCCTCGACCGGGACGGTGAAGCCCTGTTTGCGAGCCCAGGGCTCGGCGGCGGGGCAGGCGCGCTCCAGCCATTTGCGCAGCAGCCATTTGCCGTAGCGGCCGCGGACTTTCATCCGGTCGGGCAGGGGGAAGGCGAAGGCGGCGACCCCGGGGTCCAGGAACGGCGTGCGGCCCTCCAGGCCATGGGCCATCAGGCAGCGGTCGAGCTTGAGCAGAAGGTCGTTGGGGAGCCAGGTCTGGATGTCGGCCCATTGCGCCTGCTGCAACCGGGAGAGGCCGGCCGGGCCTTGCGCCTCGGTCCGCCAGCGGGCCAGCGCCGCCGCGTCGGCGCCGCGCGGTTCGGCGGGCCGGCCGCCCAGCCAGGCGGGGCGCAGCGCCCGGCGATAACGGCCGTAGCCGCCGAACAGCTCGTCGCCGCCCTCGCCGGTCAGCACGACGGTGAGCGTGCCCTTGGCGGCTTCGGCCAGCTTGTAGGTCGGCAGGGTCGCGTAGTCGGCGGTGGGATCGTCGAGCGCCCAGGCGACCTCAGGTGCGATCCGCCAGAAGTCGGCCTCGCCGAAAGTCGTCTCGCGCCAGTCGAGGTTCAGCGCGCGCGCGACCCGCTCGGCCTGGGCGCGTTCGTCGGCGGCGCCGGCTGTGTCGAAGCCGCAGGTGTAGGCGGTGACCGGGCGCGCGTTCAGCCGCGCCATCAGGGTGGCGATGGTCGCCGAGTCGATGCCGCCGGAGAGGAACAGGCCGTAGGGGACGTCGGAGCGCTGATGGACGCGGACGGAGTCTTCGAGGACGGCGTCGAGGCGGGCGAGGATGTCCTTTACCTCACCCGTGAAAACGGGGGAGGGGGACCGCGAAGCGGTGGAGGGGGCGCTGGGATTGCGCGGCGAGGTGGGTGCGGCGGCAGCGCCCCCTCCACCACGTTCGTGGTCCCCCTCCCCCGCAGGGCGGGGGAGGTTTTTGGTGAGCCATCCCTGCCGCCAGCCTGAGACGATCCGGCCGTCGCGGACTTCGCAGACTTCGCCGGGGGCCAGGCGGCGCAGGCCCTGGAACGGGGTGCGGGCGCCGAGCGTGTAGTTGAAGGCCAGGAGTTCCTTCGCGGCTTCTTCGTCGAGAACGGCCTGCATCAGGCCGGCCTTGAAGAAGGCCCGGGGTTCGGAGGCGAAGGCGAGGCCGCCGGCGTGTTCCATGATGTAGAGCGGCTTGATGCCGAAGGGGTCTCTGGCCAGGAAGGCGCGGCCGTCGTGGCCGATGAAGCACAGGGCGTACATGCCGCGCAGGCGGGCGAAGGCGGCCTCGCCTTCCTTCGCATAGAGGTGCAGCAGCGGTTCGAAATCGGAGCCGGTGGCGAGAACCTCCGTAAGCTGATGATCCCGGGCGAGCTCGAGGTAGTTGTAGATCTCGCCGTTGCCGATGACCGTCGAGCCGGCGGCGTGCATCGGCTGCCAGCCGCCCTCCAGGTCGATGATCGAGAGCCGCGCGTGGGCGAAGGCGGCGCCGGGGGTCTCCTCGATGCGAATGCCGTCTGGGCCGCGGTGGGTGAGCGCTTCGATCATCTGGGCCACGCGGGGATCGCGCCCGCCCACCTGGCCCGCGATGCCGCACATCAGACCGCTCCGTAGTCGGCGAAGAGGGTCTTCCACTGGGCGACGACGGCGGCTTCGGAGAACTCCGCGGCGACGCGGCCGAGGCCCCGCTGGATGAAGCCGGCGGTGAGCTTCGGCTCGGCGAGGACGCGGCGCACGCCGGCGGCGAGCGCGTCGGCGTCGTCGACGGGGACGAGGATGCCGTCGCGGCCGTCCTCGATCAGGGCGGATGGGCCCTGGCTCGCGGCGGCGACCACCGGCAGGCCGTGGGCCCAGGCCTGGATCACCACATTGCCGAGCGGCTCGTAGCGCGAGGGGAAGACGCAGACGTCGGCGGCGCGATAGAGCGCCGAGGGGTCGGTGCGCCAGCCCAGGAAGCGCACGCGGGACGCGACGCCGAGCGCCTCGGCGAGCGCCTTCAGCTTGGCCTCCTCCGGGCCGACGCCGGCGATCCACAGGTACGCGTCCGGCAGGTCGGCGAGCGCCTGCAGATTGACGTCATGGGCCTTGGACTCATGCAGGCGGCCCATGGCCAGCAGCAGGGGCGCGTTGGCGGGGGTGTCGAGGCTCGCGCGGTCGGCGGGCGCGCCATCCGGCGGCGCGGCGGCGAAGTTGGGGATGTGGCGCACGCGCCCGGCCGGCCAGCCCTGGCCCACGATCCACTCGGCGATGTCCTCGGTGTTGGCGACCAGCTCGTCGAAGCCCTTGTAGTATTTGAGGTTGTAGTAGCCGCCCAGTCGGCCGATGCGCGCCCAAGGCCCCTTGGGCGTGTGACGCGCCGCGCGGTTCATCCAGGCGAGCGCCAGCCTGGTCCCGGTGATCTGGGCGTAGCCGGCCGCGGCGGTCCTGGTCAGGATGTCGAGCGGGCCGCCGAAGCCCAGCACCTTGGTCGGCACGCCGGCCCCGCGCAGCGCGGCCTCGCGCCCGGCATGGCGGCGGATCGCGCACGCTTCGTCGACGCCCGCGCGCCGCAAGGCGGTGACCAGGTCGACGAAGTAGGTCTCCGCCCCGCCGTCCCCGGCCGTTCCCAGAAGGTGCAGCACGCTCATGTGTGGCGCGAACCTAGCGGGTTGGGGTGTGCGGTAGAAGCGCGAAGGTGCGGGGCGGCCCTACAGCCGCGCCAGGCCCCGGGCCATGGAGCGGCCCAAGGGCAGTGAGAGCAGCCAGTCGCCGCCGGCGGCGAGGGCTGTGGGGCCCTGGTCGCGGACCAGGTGTTGGCGGATGTGTTCGGGGGCGGAGGTCTCGGTGGCCAGGTGGGGTTCGCGGGACATCTCGGCGAAGCGGGCTTCGTCAGCTTGCGCGTCGCCGGTGAGGTCGCCGACGCGTTCGAAGATCGCGGCGGTGGCGGTGGGCGTGCGGCCGGGGTCCAGCGCGCAGAACAGCACCAGGCCGTCGATGATCCCGGCCTGGACGGTGGAGACGCCGTTGAAGATCGCGAAGACGAAGGCGCCGCTGGTCATCTCGGCGCCGGCGAAGAACAGCTGGTTCTGCAGCAGCATCACCTGGCCTTCGACCAACACGCCGGCGGCGGTCATGCTGAGTTTGAGGAACCCCTTCGGCTCGGCGCGGATCATCACCTGATCGTGGATGAACTGGCCCGGATGCTGCGCGTAGGGCCGGGTCGTGCGGTAGAAGCCCTCATAGGCCGATCCGCGCAGCCGCACGGCCGCCAGGCTTTCCTCCAACAGCGGAATGGCGATCGCCGGACCGCCGCCACCGCCGCGGCGGGGTCCCGGCGGGGTCACGCCGATGGCGTCGGCCAGGCTCTCCAGGTCCCGCTCCCAGTCGAGCGCGGTGAACCTCGGCACGCGGGCGGCCACCAGGGCGGTGATCTGGGACATGTTGTGCGCCGAGGGCGCGGCCGCGCCGCTGATCCAGCGGCCGACGGCGGACTTGTCGACGCTGAGTTCGGCGGCCATCCGCCCACGGCTCATGGACAGCGCCTTGAGAACGAAATCCAGCTTTTCGGAAAGCTCTGGCGCCATCAGATCCGCACCGATCAACTAGCCGACAGGTTGCGGCAAGCTATACAATAAGCTCTCAGCATTTCGTACCGCCGCCGAGAGGGCGAAGGTTCGCGAGCCAGGGGTCGGAGCGGGGATGAGCGATGGCGCAAGCCCACCGGCCGAATCGCCGGGCCGCGAACGGGGCTTGCCGCTTGGACGGCTGATCGCCTTCGCCGCGCCGGCGGCGCCGATCTCGGCCATCGACACGCCGATTTCGGTCTATCTGCCGGCCTTCTACGGCGGCCTGGGCCTCAGCCTCGGCCTGGTGGGCGCGGCCTTCTTCATCGGCCGGATCGCCGAGATTCCGCTGGCGCTGTCGGCCGGCGCGGTCTCCGACCGGTTCGGCTGGGCGAAGCATCGCCGCAAGTTCTGGCTGGCCGCCGCCGCGCCGTTCGGCATGGCCGCGATCTGGGCCGTCTTCGCGCCGCCGGACAATCCCAGCGGCGGCTACCTGATCGGCTGGCTGCTGGCGGCGGTGGCGGCGCTGACCCTGCTGTCGATCAATCATGTCGCCTGGGGTTCGGAGGCCACGGCGCGCTATCACGAACGCACCCGCATCCAGGCCAGCCGCCAGATCGCCTCCGTGGCCGGGCTGGTGCTGGTGCTGGCCGCGCCGATCCTGATCGAGCGCGCGCATCCCGGCGGGGCGGACCGGCTGCGGATGGCCGCGATCGGCGGGTTCTTCGTCCTGCTGCTGCCGCTCACCGTGGCGGCCGCCGCCCTGCTGGCGCCCGAGCGGCCGTCGCCGCGGCCGGCGGTCACGCGCACCTCGCTGAAGGCGGCCTTCGCCGCCCTGCAGGGCGACCGGGCGCTGCGCCGCCTGCTGCTGGTCGATCTCTGCGACGCCGGCGCGCTGGGGATTGTCACCAGCCTGTTCGTCTTCCTGGCGCGAGATGTCTGGGGCCTGGGGCGCATCTCAAGCCTGCTGCTGCTCGCCTATGTGCTGAGCGGCGTGGTGTTCCTGGGGCCGATCCTGAAGGCGGCCGGTGGGCGCACCAAGCCTCGGACGATGGCCTGGATCGCGCTGGGGCTGACGCTCGCCCTGCCAGCCATCCTGCTGGTGCCGGCCGGCGGCGTGGCGGCGGCGGTGCTGTGCGTCGTCCTGCTGGGCGCGCCATCGGCGACCAACACCGCCCTGCTGGATTCGATGATGGGGGACATCGCCGCCGAGGACGCGGCGCGGCGCGGCGAGGTCCGCACCGGGCTCTACTACGCCCTGCACCTGATCATGGGGCGGGTCGGGCGCGGCGTCGCCATCGCGGTCGCCTTCGCCCTGCTCGACAGGATCGGCTTCGGACCCAACCGCGCCAACGCGCCGGCCGCGGTGAACGCGTTCAAGCTCATCTATGTGGGCGCGCCGGTGGCCCTGCAGCTGGCGATCGCCAGGCTGACCTGGACCTTCCCGGTCCCAGAGCCGGTGGTTCCAGGCGTCAGGCGGCAAGCGCAGCCCGGCGCCGCCGCCGGATGACCGCGCCGAGCGCGCCGAAGCCCACCAGCATCATCGCCCAGGCCGCCGGCTCCGGCACGTCGCCGCCGCCTACAAACGGCGGATCACCGTTGGTCACGTCGGGGCTGACCTCGATCGAATAGTCCTGGGGGTCGCCGATCGAGGGATCCAGAAACAGGATCGGGTCGGCCTGGGCGGTGAACTCGGAACCGTAGTCCGCGCCCGACGCCGCCGCCGAGAGCTTGATCCACTCCACGGTGTTGGTCGGCACGCTGAAGCTGACGTTCACGGGGACGGTGTTGGAGCTCAGGCCAGGCGCGCAGGAGCCATCGAAGCTGGCGCAGGCCTGGCCGTAGTAGTCGCCCGGGGCGAGGCCCGCCGAGCCCGAGATGCCGGCCCAGGCCTCGCCGGGATCGGGATAGGGGAATCCGAAGGCGTAGACCGAGCCTGTCAGGCCGATCAGGGCGCTGCCGCCAACCGGGCCGTTGATCCGGTAGAAGTAGGTCAGGTCGACCGCGGCCGAGGCGCTGCCGATCGTGTAGGCCGTGACCGCCGGTCCCGTGCCGAAGTTGTCGGATTGGGTGAAGGCGTGGGCGGAATCGAGGTCGAAGATGTCGACGGCGGACACGCCGAAATCAACCGGCAGCGACACGTGGTCGTAGGTGGCGCCGGCCGGGAACGCCACGTTGGCGGAATAGACGGCCTGCGACGGCGGCAACTGGGCCATGGCCGGCGCGCCGCCCGCGAGCGCGGCGGCGGCCGTGGCGGCCGAAAGGCCCGCGACGAGGCGACGGTTGACATGCACACTCATGCTTACACCCACCCAATTCGGCGCGTCGCCGGCGCCCGCCCCACCTGGGAGATCGCCGGAAACGCGCATCCCTGATGACGGCCCAAGCGCCGCCGACAACCATGGTGGCGCGCCCGGCGCGAGGGACCAGTGGATGCGCCGTGCGGATCGGTGCGGCGCCGTGCGCGGCGGTGCCGGAAATCGCCCCTCGCGCGACCGGGGTGGTCGAGGCCTGGTTCGAAGAGCCGGGGATCAACGACGCTGGCGAGGACGACGACCCCAACACTGTGACCAACCCCGAGGTGGCGCCGGACTATCTGAAGACGCGCAGGGCCCCGAAGGCGGCTTAGCGGGGTTCAGGCCGGCCGCGACCGCGCCGGCAGGAACTTCGGATTGCGCAGCAGGCCGGCGCTGACCAGCGCGACCAACAGGCCGACCGGAAAGATCTCCACGAAGGTCTCGGGCAGGCGGTAGAGCGGGTTGGCGTATTGGCGGCGCATCTGCTCGGCCTCCGCCACGGCCTTGGCGTAGGCCGCGCCGGTGACGCCGGCGGCGCGCTTCGCGGCCAGCATGCTGTCGGTGTACTTCTCCATGAAGCTGTAGTGGGTGGCGGCCAGGTAGATCTCCCAGATCACCACGTAGGCCAGCGAGGCGGCCAGCGCGATGCCAAGGCCGATGAGGAAGGCGGTGGTGAACTTGATCACCCCGCCCAGCTCGCGGTCGCGGTGTTGTTTCACGGCGATCAGGATGGTCGAGAGCGCCACCAGCATGATCAGATAGCCGGTGATCACGCTGGAGTGGCCGCCGAGCGCGAGCGTGGCGCCGATGCCGGCGATGATCACGGCGCCGGAGCTGAGGCCGTAGAGGAGGATGGTGCGGGTCATGCGGAGAGCGCCTTTCGCGTCTGGGTCGGGAAGGACCGCAAGCCTGACCGGGCGGAGACGGTGAAGCTATCGCCCGAAAGGGTGAGATCGTCGCCATCACCTATACGGACCAGCCGGTTCACGGGATCAGCTGCAGGTCGCGGGCCTTGCCGATCGCCTGGGTGCGGCGGCTGACGGCGAGCTTTTCGAACAGGTGCGCGATGTGCGTCTTGACCGTGTTGGGCGACAGGCCGAGCGCGCGGGCGATCTCCTTGTTGGACTGGCCGGCGGCAAGGCGCTCCAGCACCTTCACCTCCTGGCCGGTGAGGCCCAACGCGGTCAGCGCTGCGTCATTGCGGGCGAAAGGCCCAGGCGCGTGACGCCGCGTCAGCCGCCAGCCCGCCCAGACGCCGCCACCGGCGAAGGCCAGGCCGATCAGGCTGACATAGAGCTCGCGGCTGAGTGTGTGGGTCTGGTACTGCGCCTGCAGCCACTCGAGCGCCGAGGCGCCCACGGCCAGGACGAGCGCCCAGGTCAGGATGGTGCGGGTCATCGGGCCATCTAACCGGGCGCGATGACGGTTGTCAGTCCCCCGCGGGCTGGGCTCCGGCGGCGGCGGTCGTGTCGTTCTCGGTCCCGTGGGCCGGGCAGGTGGTCTCGTCGCAATAGACGTCATAGCCCTTGGTCCAGTCGCCGAGGAAGACGGCCTGGGCCTGCAGCAGGGTGACCGCGGGGTCGCCGGGCTTGGGATGGCAGACAAGGTTGTAGAGGCGGTCCTCCAGCCGGTCCTTGATCCAGGCGTTGAAGCCGGGCGCAGTGCGCGACTGGGGCCACAGGTTGTGGATGTCGTCACGGCCGCCGAGCGACAGGGGGATGCGGTGGTCGACCTCGTAGCTGGCGCCGCCGTCGCGCGGATTGACCATGCCGTAGGTGACGAAGACCTGGTTCTTCAGCGCGTCCGAGGTCTGGCGGCCGGCTTGGGAATAGGTGAGCGCGCCGCCCGGGATCGGCGGGGAGTCCTTCGGCCCCGGCTGCCAGGTCTTGCCGCAGATCTGGGCGGCGGTGGTGACCGCGGGATCGGTGAGGCCAGGCGTCTTGTCCTGATCGGGCAGCACACGCGTGCTGACCGCCGGCGTGGGCGCCGGGGGCTCGGTGTGGTTGAGGCCGACGCCCAGGCCGGTGGCGCCGGCGACGCCGATGACGGCGGCGGCGATGCGGCCGGCGTGCGAGCGGCGCGGCGGGGGCGTGGCCGCGGGCTTGGCGGCGGCGGCCTTGGCCGGCGCCGGCGCGGCGGCTGCGGGCTGGGCGGCTTTCGCTTTCGGCCGCTTCGGAGGAGGGCGCACCATGGTCCCGGCCCGCCTACTGCAGCACGGACTTGAGCTGGTTGAACGCGTAGGGGACGAACAGCGCCGCGCCGACAAGGAACAGCTTGCCGACGCTGTTCAGCACCGTGGTGACGTCGGCCGGATGGACGATGGCCAGCACGATGACGATGTTGCTGACGATCCAGAACAGCGAGGCCAGCATGATCGCGCCGACCAGGCCGGTGACGCGGCTGTAGCTGTTGTCGCCGGTGGAGGTCCCGTCCGGGGCCTTTTCCTTCAGCGCCTGGCCGACCTCCTGGGTGACGTTGCCGGCGCGCATGGTCATCGCCGCGGCGATGCCGATGGGAATGTTGAACGCCACGACAGCCGCGCCGGCGCCGTAGAACCTGACCTGCTCCCAGTCGATCATGACGATCCCCCGTCCCTTCCGATAACAGGGTTAGCTTAGCCACAGCTTCGGCGGTTCGCAACCTTTACGCGAAACTGTCACAAACACACCCGCCACCTCGTCGCGGGGCGCAAGAACCACCGAGACGAAGCGGCGGGCCGGCGCCTATGCTGTCGGTCTGCCCGCCGGGGCGGTTGCGGAGAGCCCGATGCGCACGCTGATGAACGTCCTGTGGTTTATCTTCGGAGGCTGGATCTCGGGGTCTCTGTGGTTGCTGGCCGGTGTCGTGCTGGCGATCACCATCGTGGGCCTGCCCTGGACGCCGGCGGCGTTCCGGATGGCGGGGTTCAGCTACTTCCCGTTCGGCAAGATCGCCGTCGAGCGCGACTACGGCGAGGTGAGCCTGCTGCTCAACATCCTGTGGCTGATCTTCGCCGGCTGGTGGCTGGCGCTGCACCATATTGTGTTGGCCGTGGCGCTGGCGGTGACGATCATCGGCCTGCCGTTCGCCTGGCAGCACGTGAAGCTCGCCGGCCTGGCGCTCGCGCCGGTCGGCCGCGACGTGATCGAGGTCTAGACCTCGAGCCGGTCGTCGGGCCGCGCCACCATCGTGTAGAGCACCGGCATCAGGAAGACGCTGATCAGCAGCCGCGTGAACAGGCCCGAGACGATGACGAGCGCGAAGGGCCGCTGCGAGTCGGTGCCGACGCCGGTGGCGAGCGCCGCGGGCAATAGTCCCAGCGCCGCGACCAGCGCGGTCATCATGATCGGACGCAGCCTGAGGATCGCGCCCTCGCGGATCGCCTGATCCAGCGGCAGGCCGTGGCCGCGCAGCTCGTTGACGTAGGAGATGTAGACCACGGCGGTCTGCACCGAGACCCCGAACAGGGCCAGGAAGCCGATGCCGGACGACACCGAGAACGGCGTGCCGGTCAGCCACAGCGCCAGGATCCCGCCGACCGGCGCCGAGAGCGCGACGCCGACGAGGGTGATGAAGGGGAACTTGAAGTTGGCGTAGAGGGTGAACAGCAACAGGAAGATCAGGGCGAGCGTCAGCGGCAGGATGATCTTCAGCTGGTCGCGGGAGGCGGTGTACTCGGTGTAGTCGCCGCCCCAGTCCGCGCGGTAGCCCTGCGGCAGGGCGACCTTCCGGTTCACCTGCTGAATCGCGTCCTGCACGGCCCCGGCGAGGTCGCGGCCCTCCACCGAGAACTGCACGCCGATGTAGCGGGAATTGTTCTCGCGGTAGATGAAGGCCGCGCCGTTGGTGACGCCAATGGTGGCGAATTCCTTCAGCGGGATCTGCTGGCCGCCCGGGGTGGCGACGAGGAGGTTGCCGATCTTGTCCGGGTTGTCGCGGTACTGCTCTTCCAGGCGCACCACCAGGTCGAACTGCTTTTCCTGCTGCACGACCTGGGTCGCCACGTCGCCGCCGATCGCGGTGGTGATCAGCGCGTTGATGTCGGAGACGTTGAGGCCGTAGCGGGCGATCTTCTCGCGGTCGATCTTGATGGTCAGGCTGGGCTGGCCGAGCTCCTGGACGAGCGTCACGTCCTTGATGCCGCGCACCTGTTGCAGCACCTGCTTGATGGCCCGGCCCTTGGTCTCCAGGGTCTTCAGATCGGGGCCGAAGACCTTGACCGCCAGCGCGCTCTTCAGGCCGGTCTCGGCCTCGTCGACGGCGTCTTCAGCGGGCTGGGTGTAGTTGAAGGTGACGCCCGGAAAGGCTTCGAGCTTCTTGTTGATGGCCGCGATCAGCGCTGGCTTGGAGTGATAGCTCCCATGCCACTGCGAATAGGGCTTCAGGCCGACGTAGAACTCGACGTTGAAGAAGCCGGTGGGATCGGTGCCGTCGTCCGGCCGGCCGAGCTCGGAGGCGACGGTGGTCACCTCCGGGAAGGATTTCAGGATGTCGCGCACCTTGGGCGTCAGCTTGGCGCTTTCGTCGAAGGCGATGGTGTAGGGCATGGTGGCCCGCACCCACAGCGCGCCCTCGTCCAGCTGCGGCATGAACTCGCCGCCCACCGCCGGGATCAGCAGCAGGGCGGCGACGAGCGCGATCGTGGCCGCCGCGAGCGTGCCCCAGCGGTGCTGCAGGCAGAAGTCCAGGCCTTTGGCGTAGCGGTCCTTGATCCACTCGAAGCCTTGGTTGCGCCGCTCGCGCACGCCCGAGCGCATGAACCAGGCGCAGAGCACCGGCAGCAGGGTGAGCGTCGCGATCAGCGCCCCGATCAGGCCGAAGATCATGGTGTCGGCCATGGGCCTGAAGAGCGTGCCGGAGGGACCTGAGAGCACATAGATCGGCAGGAAGCTGACCACGATCACCGCCACCGCGTAGAACAGCGGCCGGTCGACCTCGGCGGCGGCGTCGCGGATGATCTCGCCGACCGTGGCGGGCGAACCTTTCCTGAGCGCGATCTGGCGGAAGATGTTCTCGACCATGACCACCGCGCCATCGACCAATATGCCGAAGTCGATGGCTCCGATGGAGAGCAGGTTGGCCGACGCGTTCTGGATGTTGAGACAGGTGAAGGCGAACAGCAGCGCCAGCGGAATGGTGGTCGCCACGATCAGGCCGGCGCGGAAGTCGTAGAGGAAGAAGATCAGCACCACGACCACCAGCAGCATGCCGCGCAGCAGGTTAGCCTGCACGGTCTCCTTGGTGAGCGAGATGAGGTCGGTGCGGTCGTAGAACGGCACGACCTTGACGTCCTTGGGCAGGACGTGGGCGTTCAGGTCGGCGGTCTTGGCCTCGACGCGCTTCAGGACGTCCTGGGTCTTCTCGCCGGTGCGCAGCAGGATCACGCCCTCGACCGCGTCGTCCTGCTTCTCGAAGCCGAATTCGCCAAGGCGCGGCGCGATGCCGATCACCGCGCGGCCGACGTCCTTCAGCAGCACCGGCACGCCGTCATGGACGGCCAGGACAACGTTGCCGATGTCCTCCAGCGTCTCCAGCCGGCCGACGCCGCGCACGTAGTAGAACTGGCCGCCTTGCGAATAGAAGCCGCCGCCGGCGTTGGCGTTGTTGTTGGAAAGCGCGGTCTCCACCTGGCTGACGTTCAGGCCGACGCCGGCCAGTTTGTCGGGATCGAACAGCACCTGGTACTGCATGGTCCCGCCGCCGAAGCCTGAGTCGTCGGCCACGCCGGGGACCGAGCGGAAGGCGGGCTCGATCACCCAGTCCTCGAAGGTCTTCAGCTCCATGGGCGAGCGGTCGGAGCTCTGCAGGACGTAGCGGTAGATCAGCCCCGACGGCGACGACAGCGGCGAGACCGAGGGCTTGACGCCATCGGGCAGGGTGAGGTCGCCCAGGCGGTTGAACACCTCCTGGCGGGCGCCGTCGCGGTTGGTCCCGTCGTGAAAGGTCAGTCTGACGTCGGAGAGACCGTAGAGCGAGATCGACCGGCTGATGGTGGTGTGCGGGACGCCGTTCATGCCCTGCTCGGTGGGCACGGTGATCAGGCGTTCCACCTCCTCGGCGGCATGGCCCGGCCATTGGGTGATCAGCTCGACCATCGGCGGCGAGAGGTCGGGATAGGCGTCGACCGGCAGGCGCTGCACCGACCAGATCCCGACCCCGATCAGGATCAGGGTGAAGAGAACGACCAGCAGCGGCTGGGCCAGCGCGGCGGCCACGACGCGGTCGATGACGCCCGGCTCGTGGGGCCCATGCGCGCTTTCCGGTGCGGCCTCGGGCGGCAGGGGCGGCGTGGCGTCGCTCACTGGCTTTGCATGAACTGGACGAAGACGCCGCCGTCGGCGACGACGCGGTCGCCGGCCTGCAGGCCCTGCGGGATGTCGTACTGGTCGCCGGCCCGGTAGCCGAGGGTCACGTGGCGCCGCGTGAAGGTCCCGCCGGCGCCGGCCACGTAGACGAAGGGCAGGTTCTCGTCGTCGCGCAGGATGGCCGAGACCGGGACCAGGAGGCCGGTGGAGTCCTGCCGCGAACGGATGTGCACGCGGACGTACATCTGTTTCTTCAGGAGGCCGCCGGGATTGGCCACCACGACGCGGGTCAGGACCGCGCGGGTGTCGGGATTGACCAGCGCCGAGACGTTATCGACGACACCGGTGATCGCCTGTTGGCCCCCATTCGCCTGGCCGACCCCGGTCTCGACCTCCACGGGATCGCCGGCGGCGATAGAGGCGAGCTCGGACGGCGGCACCTGAGCCATGACCCACATCTTCGAGAGGTTGGCGACGGTGAAGGCGGGCGTGGTCCCGGCCTGCAGCAGCTGCCCCGGGGTGATCAGCTTCTCCACGAGGGTGCCGGGGAGCGGCGAGCGAATGGCGCCCTCGACGTGGGTGATGGCCTGGCCCTGCTGGATCGCCTTGACCGCCTTGGGATCGATGTTGAGCGCCGTGACGGCGCGCAGCGCCGCGTCGCGGTCGGCCTCGGCGTTGGCGGCGTCGGTCTGGGCCTGGGCGTTTTCGCGGGCCGAGACGCCATTGTGCTGGGCCAGGTCCTTGTCGGCGTCGGCCACCTGGCGCGCCGTCTTGGCGGTGGCCAGCGCCTTGGCGTAGGCGCCGAGCGTGGCGGCGAAGTCCGGCGAGTCGACCATGGCCAGCGCCTGGCCCTGCGCCACCTTCTGGCCGGGCTCGACCAGCAGGCGGGTGACGGGCCCCGAGATCGGGGACAGCACGCTGGTCGCCTGGTCGTTGTCGAAGTCGACGACGCCGGCCGCCTCGACGGTCTTGTGGAAGCTGGTGGGCGCGACGGCGAACAGGCGCACGTGCTGCAGCTGGTCGGCGGTCAGCGTGATGTTGCTGGGCGTGGCCGCGGCGGCCTGCGCCTTGTCGTCCGGCTTGCCGGAACAGGCGGCGAGCGACAGCGCGCCGAGGGTGATCGCGGTGGCGGCCAGGAAGGCTCCCAGGCGGGGCAGGCTAGTTGGCATGGGCGTCCTTGGCGGAGGTCTTCTCGGCGAGTTCGGCCCGCTTCCACCAGCCGCCGCCGAGCGCCTGGTAGAGGGCGGCGGTGTCGGCGAAGCGCGCCGCCTGCGCCTGCACCAGCGCGATGCGCGCCTGCTGATAGCCCTGCTCGGCGCTGAGCAGGGTGAGGTAGGAGGCGTAGCCGGCCTGGTATTGGCGTTGCGAGAGGTCGAGCGTGCTCTTGGCGGCGTCAAAGGCGGCGGCGTTGGCCTTCAGCCCCGCCGCGTCCTGCTCGATCGCGGCGAGCGTGTCGGCGACGTTCTGGAAGGCGGTGAGCACGGTGGAGCGGTACTGCTCGCGCGCCTGGACGTAGGCCGCCTTCGCGCCGCGTTCCTGGTGCAGCAGCGTGCCGCCCTCGAAGATCGGGGCGGTGATCGCCGCGCCATAGGCCCAGAAGCCGGTTCCGGCGCCGAACACATGGCCGATCTCCAGCGCGGTCGAGCCGGCGTTGCCGGTGAGCTGGATGTTGGGCAGGCGGTTGGCGGCGGCGATGCCGACCGCGGCGTTGGCGGCATGCATGTTGGCCTGCGCCTGCAGCACGTCCGGGCGCTGCTCGACGAGCGTCGAGGGCAGGCTGACCGGCAGGTCGGCGGGCAGCGTCAGGCTCGTCAGGTCGAACTTCGGCGAGGGCGTCTGGCCGGGATAGCGGCCGGCGAGGACCGCGATCAGGTCGTGCTGCTGCGCCGACTGCTTCAGCAGCGGCGGCAGGGTGGCGGCGACCTGGGCGAGGGCGGCCTCCTGCGCGGCCAGATCGAGACCCGAGGCGTAGCCCTTCTGCTGCTGGTACTTCAGCGTCTCGACAACCTTCTCGTCGATGCCGATGAGCTGGCGGGTGGCGTCGATCTGGGCGTCGATCGAGGCGTCCTGGAACGCTGCGGCGGCGATGTTGGAGGTCAGCGTCAGGTGGGCGGCGGCCAGGGAATAACGGGCGGCGTCTTCCTGCGCCTTGGCGTTCTCCACCGTGCGCCGGGTCAGGCCGAAGACGTCGAGGTTGTAGGCGACGTTCACCTGCGGGGTGAAGAGATTGTACTCGAAGGCGTTGTTGCTGGGGGTGGGCGCGATGTCGCCCGACTGGCGCTGGCGGGTCGCGGCGAAGCCGGCGGAGACCTGCGGGAAGAAGGCGCCGCGCTGGGCGCGGGTGTTCTCCTGGGCGACGGTGAGCGCCGCTTGCGCGGCCTTCAGGTCATGGTTGTTGGCCAGCGCCTGGTCGATCAGGTCGGTGAGCGGCTTGGAATGGAAGAGCGTCCACCAGTCGCCGGAGATGTCCGCCCCGCTGACGAAGCTCTGGGCCGCGCCGCCGGGGACGCCGGGCGTGGCGTCGGTGGCCGCGAGCGGATGGTCCGTGTACCCGGCGACCGTCGGGGCGGCCGGCTTCTTGAAGTCGGGGCCCGCGGCGCAGGCGGCCAGCAACAGGGCCGCGCCGATCCCAAGGACGGGCGCCAGGCGGTTTCGGCAAAACGCCGGATATCCCTCGAAGACAGGGCTGCTCATCGTCCCGTTGACGCCTTGATCAATCCGTCCATGCGGCGTTCGGAAAATCCCCGCCGCGCTCGACGCCCCCAAAGGGAGCGTCCCCAGCCCATGTTATAATGTAGCGCCCTAAGGCGCAGGTGAATAGGGCGCGGATAGGACGCCTCTGTGTCGTTGGTGTCCGTACTGAAACCGTGGCGTCAGGTTCGCGCGGGCTTGCGTTGCGGAGGCCTGTCGTCGCCCCTCTGTATGCCCGGAAAAGGTGGCGCTATTCGGACGGGGGATCCTATTTCCAGGCACCCGCCGCTTCCTGTTTGGGCAGAGCCTGGCCGGTTGGGCGAGACACAAGCTTGGCCAAGGGCTTACGGCCAAGCTGCGCCCGAAAACCGCCCCTTTCGGACCTGACAGAATGTCGCAGCTGGGGAGCTTTTAGACGGCGGTTTGAGAGCCGCCGACATGGAGGGACTATCCCAATGATCCAGCGTGCGCCGAAGATTCTAGTCGCGGGGGCGATGGTGCTGGGCGTGGTCAGCCTGGGCGGCTGCGCCACCAAGAAGTTTGTCAACGAGCAGGTCGGGCAGGTCTCCACCCGGGTCGACGACGTGAACAACAAGGTCGCCGATGTGAACGCCAAGGTCGGCGAGCACGACACCCACCTGGCGACCCTCGACCAGAACACCAAGGACGCGCTGGAGCGGGCGACCGCGGCCGGCAAGCTGGCGGAAGGCAAGTTCCTCTATCAGGAGGTGCTGACCGACGATTCCATGAAGTTCGGGGTCGCCCAGGCCAAGCTGTCGCCCGAGGCCCAGGCCCGGCTCGACGCCTTCGTGGACAAGCTGAAGAGCGACAACCGCAACGTCTATGTGGAGATCCAGGGCCACACCGACGCCACCGGCTCCAAGGAGGTCAACTACAAGCTCGGCGAAGAGCGGGCCGAGGCCGTGCGGCGCTATCTGAACGAGCACGGCGTGGCGCTGAACCGCATCTCGACGATCTCCTATGGGGCGGACGATCCGGTGGCGCCGAACAACAAGCGCGACGGGCGCAAGCAGAACCGCCGCGTGGTGCTGATCGTCCTCACCTGACGTGACGCGCCGCGGGTCGCAGCGGCGGCGCACGGCGGCGGTCGGCGCGTTCAGCGTCGCGGCGCACGTCTGCGCGCTCGCCCTGCTGCTGACCCTGCAGGGGACGCCGCCGAAGGTGGAGGAGCCGGCGCCGATGGTGGTGCAGCTGGCCGAGGCGCCGCAGGCCGATCCGGTCGCCGCGCCGACGCCCGACCCGCCGCCGCCGGCCAAGCCGCCGCCGCCCCGCAGCATAGCGCGGCAAGTGCGCGCGCCGCCGCCGGACGCGCGGCCGCTGCCGTCCGGCAAACCCTCCCCGAGCGCCGACGGCGACGACGAGGCGAGCGACGCCCAGGTGGCCTCCGCGGCCACCGCCGGTTCCGGCGCCGGCGGGCGCTGCGACATGGTCCGCCAGCTGCAGGCGGCGTTGCGGCGCAATTCGCTGGTGCAGGCCGCCGTCGCTGAAGCCAGGAGCGAGAGCGGCCGGGCGATGTTCGTCTGGAACGGCGACTGGATCCGCAGTCACGGCCAGGACGGCGCGGGCCTGGCGGCGGTTCGCGAGGCGATCATGTGGGAGATCGCGTTCGCGCCGGAAGCCTGCCGCGCCCAGCCGGTGCACGGGCTGGTGCTGCTGTCGCTGAACGACGGGCCGGGCGGCGGGCGGCTGGTGATGGGCGAGGGCGATTGGCGCTGGTCGGACATGCTCAAGCGCCACTAACCTCGCCGCTGCATGAGCCGCGCCGCCGATTCCACCGCCTCCGCCGTGCGCCCGCTGGCCCGCGACATGGGCGTGATGGGCGCGCTGTTCCTGACGCTGTCGGCGGAGACGCCGGCCTCGTCGGTGTTCGTGATCCTGCCGGGTGTGATCCAGGCGGCGGGGTCGGGCGCGCTGATCTCCATGGCCGCGGCGGGGCTGGTGGCGCTGTGCATGGCCCTGACCTACGCCGAGCTGGGCTCGGCCTTCCCCTCGGCGGGCGGGGAGTACGCCATTGTGGGCAGCGTGCTGGGGCCGGCGGCGGGGTTCGCGGTCTTGGGGGTCAATCTTTTCAACATGATCCTGGCCGCCACGGTGCTGGCGCTGGGGGTGGCGGACTATCTGGCGGCGGTCTGGCCAGGGGTCTCGCCGCTGGGCGCGGCGTTGGCGGCGCTGGCCATCGGGACGGGCCTGGGCATCCTCAACATCCGCTCCAGCGCGGCGGTGACCGGGGCGTTCCTGGCCGTGGAGTTCGTGGCGCTGGGGCTGGTGACGGCTCTGGGCGCCGGCCACGCGGTTCGCCCGCTGAGCGCGCTGATCGGCCAGCCGCTGAAGCTGGCGGCGTCGGGGCATGGGCTGGAGGCGGTCGGGCTGGGCGGCCTCGCGACCGGGGTGGTGGTCGGGCTGTTCGCCTACGACGGCTATGGCAGCGCCATCTACCTGGCCGAGGAGGTGACCGACGTGCGGCGCAAGCTGGTGCGCGCGGTGCTCTGGGCGCTGGCGGTGACGGCGGTGACCGAGATGGCGGCGCTGTCGGCGGTGCTGGCGGGCGCGCGCGACCTGCAGGGCCTGCTGGCGGCGGGCGACGGGATGATCGCCGACTTCACCAGCCACGCCGGCGGCGCGGCGCTCGGGCGGGCGGTCAGCGCCGGCATCGCGCTCGCCATCCTGAACGCGGTGATCGCGCTGGTGCTGATGACCGGGCGGCAGTTCTACGCCACGGCGCGTGACGGGGTCTGGCCGGGTGCGGCGGGGCGGGCGCTGACGGCCGTGCATCCGGGGACCGGCGCGCCGTGGGTGGCGACGCTGGCGGCCGGCGCCCTGTCGGCGGTCTTCTGCCTCGTGCCGATGAAGCTGTTGCTGACGCTGTCGGGGTCGAGCGTGACGCTGGTCTATATCGCGCTGACGCTGGCCTGCCTGCTGCACGGCAAGCGGCGCGCCGCCGCGCCGGGCTGGAAGCTTCCGCTGTGGCCTGCTCCGCCGCTGCTGGCGATCGTGCTGCTGGTCGTCTTCGCCGCCGCCAGCCTGCAGGATGGGGCGCTCAGCTTCGAGGTCAGCGTCGCCTGCGCGGCCGCGGCGGCGGCCTACTACCAGTGGGTCCTGAAGCCGCGCGGCGGCTGGCGTTTGGCGGGGCCGTCGGTGGAGACGGTGTCAGCCGCTTGAAGCTTGGGGGGTGAGACCCTATAACCCGCGCCTCGCGCTCGGGGACCCGGTTCGTGCGGCTGGGTAGCTCAGTTGGTTAGAGCGGTGGATTCATAACCCACAGGTCGGCGGTTCAAGCCCGCCCCCAGCTACCACCGGGTCCCCAGCGCGATTTTCCCAGCATCGAGGCGATCCTAGCGCGGGTCGTAGACCTTGGGCGCGGCGCCCAGCGCCACGGGCCCCAGCGTGGTGCGTCCGGCCTGGAAGTCGATGGCGGCCTGGGCGGCGTCGCCCGCGCCCTGCCGCGCCTGGACGACGACGGCGGCGGACTGGGCGGCGCCGGCGTCGATGACGCCCTTGTCGGCCAGCGCGGTCAGGCCGCGGGGCGCCTGGCGAAGGGTCACCTGCAGGACGCCGGCGAGCCGGCCGTCGGAGCCGGCGCTTAGCGTGCCCGAGGTCACGCCGAGGTTGGCGTCGCCGGCGGTGATCCCGGCGTTGCGCACGGTCATCCGTCCGCCGCCGGCCGTCCAGCGGCGCACCGCCTGGGCCCAGCTGGGACCGCCGAACGCGCTCATCTTCGAGAGGGTGGAATTCCAGACCATGGCGATGGGCTTGCCGCCGGCCACCTCCGCCAGGACGCCGGAGGGGCCCGCCTTGCCGCCCTCGAGGCTCGCGAAGACGCCGCCCTCGTCGTCGGGGCCGGCGCGCAGGTGGAACTCGACGCGATCGGCGCTGGCGAGGCCGAAGGGCTGGGCGCCGGCCGCCGGCGCGAAGGCCAGCTTGACGCCCTCGAAGGAGAAGCTCGGCGGGCGCTGCTGCAGGTGGGTGAGGCTGGCGCGGATCAGGTCGCCCTTGACCGCCACCGGGCCGCCGAGCGGCCGCACGAAGGTGATCCCGGCCGGCGCGGCGACCAGCCAGTGGGTGATGCTGAAGAGGTAGGCCTCGCCCTCGAGCCGGGGCGCCTCCAGCCCCCAGCCGCCGGGGGCGCGGGTGGTGACGTCGGTGAGCGTCACGTCCATGCGGAACGGGTAGCCGCCGATGGCGCGGTCCTTCCAGGCGAGCTGGTAGCCAGCCTGTTTCCAGCCCTCGACGGCGGCGTCCATGCGCTTGGCGGTCTGCGCTTCCGCCCAGAACCAGGCGACGCTCCAGCCTACGACCAGAACGCCAAGCGCCGCGAACGGCAGGATCAGGCCGAGACGGCGGTATTTGCGGGGCGTGACGGGATCGGGCAGAGACATGAGGGCTTCTTACAGCGGGGCGCGATGGCGGACGAGCATTGGGTGTTCGGGTACGGGTCCCTGATGTGGCGCCCGGGCTTCGCCTTCGCCGAGCGGGTTCCCGCGACGCTCGCCGGCCGCCGGCGGGCCTTCTGCATCTATTCGGTGCATCACCGGGGCACTTACGAGCGGCCCGGCCTGGTGCTGGGGCTGGCGCCCGGCGGCTCGGTGCGCGGCATGGCCTACCGGATCGCCGACGCCGACTGGGCGGGCGTCTATGCCTATCTGCTGGAGCGAGAGCAGCCGACCGAGACCTACATCGAGGGGCGCCGCTTTGTGCGGCTGGCCGATGGGCGGCGCGTCGAGGCGGTGGTGTTCCTGTCGGACGTGCATCATCCACAGTGGGCCGGCGCGCTCAGCCTCGAGCGGCAGGCGGAGCTGATCCGCGGGGCTGTGGGCCTCTCCGGGCGGAACGAGGACTATCTGCGCGACCTGGTGGACCACCTGCGCCAGGAGGGCATCCGCGACCGATCGATGGAGGCGTTGCTGGGGTTGGTGGAGGAGGGATGAGGATCAGAGCGGCAGGAGCGCCATGGACGCGGTCTCGATGCGGTCCTGCAGGATGCGCATGAACTCGGCGCGCTTGAGGCCCGGCGGGATCGGCTCCAGGTACTCGTAGACGATGACACCCGGCCGCCTGAGGATTCCGTGGGCGGGCCAGTGGACGCCGGCGTTGGTGGCGATGGGATGCACCGCCACGTCGAGCTCGCGGTAGAGGGCGGCGATGCCGGGCTTGTAGTCGCCGGCGACTCCCGGCTCGCCCCGGTGGCCTTCCGGGAAGATCACCAGCTGGCGCTCGTCGGCGAAGCGGTCCTTGGCGTCGGCGACCATCTTGCGCAACGCCGCCGCCTGGCCCGACCGGTCGACCGAGATCATCCGGGCCTTGTAGGCGTACCAGCCGAAGAACGGGATCCACATCAGCTCCTGCTTGGTGACGAAGCAGCTGTCGGGCAGGACGGAGAACTGGGCGAAGACGTCGAACATGCACTGGTGCTTGGGCGCGATGAGCGCATGTTTCGCCGGCATGTATTGCTGGCCGCGGAACTCCACGCGGATGCCGCAGATCACCCGCAGCAGCCACATCACCACCCGCGACCAGGGTCGCCAGGACCTTACGATCCAGATTCTGGGCGCCAGCACGAGCGGCAGGATCAACAGCACCCAGAACACCGACCAGACGTAGAAGGCCACGGTGAACAGCAGGGATCGGACGAGGAGCAATTTCAGCCCTTATTCGCCGCCGCGGGCGTCGTGCGCGGGCCAAGCCCCAGCACCGCCTCGCGGCCGAGGATCGCCAGATACTTGGAATACTCCACCACCATCAAGCGCGCGGCGCCCGGCGAGCGCCACCAGTGGCGGGTTTTCAGCCCCTGGGTCGGCACGGCGTAGATCTGCAGTGTCACCGTCGGCGGGCGCAGCACGGCGCGCAGCTCCAGCATGGCGCGGGGCATGTGGTAGTCGCTGGTGACCACGGTCAGGCTAGAGAACCGCATGGCCTTGGCCCACTCGGCGGTCTCGCGCGCATTGCCGACCGTGTCGGCGGCGGTGAAGCCCAGGTCCACGCAGCAGTCATAGAGGCGGCGCACCGAGCCCGAGGCGACGCGCAGCTGCTCGCGGCTGACCTCGCGGTTGACGCCGCTGACCAGGACGCGGCGGCCCTTGTGGTCGGCCAGCAGCTGGACGGCGGCGGCGATGCGCTCGTTGGAGTTGGCGCCGGTCAGCGCCACGATGCCGTCGGCCGCGGCAGGCTCTGGGCTCGGCGTCGAGCGCTGCACGCGCCCGGCGAAGGCGAACAGGCCCGCGACCCAGATCAGGCCGATCACCAAGAGGGCCGCCAGGGTCCTCATTGCATGTCCCGGATCAGCGCCATGGCGGTGACCTGGGCGGCGACGGCGGCGACCAGGGCGGCCAGCAGCGGGCAGGGGAGCACGGCGGCCAGGTCGCTCCAGGCCAGCGGCAGGGCGGGCGTCAGCCCCTCGCCGCCGCCGGCGATGCGCAGGCCCGCGCCCAACGCCGCGGCCGCGCCGGCGCCGATCAGCCCGGCGAGGCCCGCGATCCGGGCGAAGCGGGTGAGGAACAGGCGGGCGATGAAGCCGTCCTCTGCGCCGGCCAGATGCAGCACCTCGACCACGTCGCGCCGCGCCGCCAGCCCCGCGCGGGTGGCGAAGGCGACGACGGCGGCGGCCGCCGCGGCGATCAGCAGGAAGACCATGACGCCCAGCCAGCGCACCAGGCCGCCGGCCCGCTGGATGTCCTTGATCCAGACGGAGTGGTCATCGACCGTCGCGTCGACGTTCTGGCTCTGCAGGGCGGCGTTGAGCTGTTTGGCGTTGGCCGGGTGGCGGCCATCGAGGGTGACGGCGACGAGCCTGGGCACCGGCAGGTCCTCCAGGTCGCTGACGTCGCCGAGCCAGGGGCGGATCAGGTCGTAGGCCTTGGCGGGCTCCAAGGCGCGGGCCTCGGTGACGCCGGGGGTTCCGGCCAGGGCCTCGGCGGCGCGGGCGGCGGCGGCGTCGGGGGTCTCGCCGCCCTTGGGCCGCACGATGACGGTGGCCTCGCCGTTCAGCTGGCCGGTCCAGCCGGCGGCGGCGCGGTTGGCGGCGAGCACGCCCATGGCGGTCAGGCAGGCCAGGAAGCAGAGCACGGCGACCACGAAGATCAGCGACCCGTCGCGGGTCTCCTTCTCCGGCAGGAAGGGGGCCGGGCGCCAGCGGGCGGGATCGAACATCTCGCTCATGCGGGCACAGCGCCCGAGGGCCGGGGATCGGGCGCCGAGCGTGCGGTGATGCGGCCGTTTTCCAGCAGCAGCACCGGCCGGCCGGAGCGGGCGATCAGGTCCTGATCATGGGTGGCGATCAGCACGGTCGTGCCCAGCCGGTTCAGCTCCACGAACAGGCGGAAGATGCGCACGGCCATCTCGTGGTCGACGTTGCCGGTGGGCTCGTCGGCGAGAAGGATGTCGGGGCGGTTGACCACGGCGCGGGCGATGGCGAGGCGCTGGCGCTCGCCGCCGGCGAGGGTCGCGGGCATGGCGTGCATGCGTTGGCCAAGGCCGACCCAGGTGAGCAGCTCGGCCACGTCATTGCGGTAGTCGGCGGGCTTGCGCCCGGCGATGCGCAGGGGCAGGGCGGCGTTGTCGAATGTCGAGAGATGATCGAGCAGGGTCAGATCCTGGAACACCACGCCGATGCGGCGGCGCAGGCCCGGCTTGGCGCTGGCGGGCGCCTGAGTGGTGTCCTGGCCGAACAGATGCACCGCCCCCTTCGATGGCCGGGCGGCGAGGTAGATCAGCTTGAGCAGCGAACTCTTGCCCGCCCCCGAAGGGCCGGTGACGAAGTGGAACGATCCCGGCGCGAGGCCGAAGTTGAGGTTGGTCAGGACATCGGGGCCGCGGCCGTAGCGCATGGAAACGCCGTCGAACCGGACGACATCTTCGGCGGTGCGGCCTGCCGCAGCGGCAACGGGGTTTCTGGACATGGAGACCGAAATCGGCGACCTCGGATAGGAGGCTTCGGGAGCGTCCGATTCGACTGTCATGATACTGACCTGTCCAGAGTGCGCCACCAGCTATTTCGTGGACGACTCACGGATCGCCGCCGGTGGGCGGACCGTGAAGTGCTCCAACTGCGGAGCGCGCTGGACCGCGCGCCCGGAAAGGGCCGAAGAGCCCGCGCCGCCACCGCCCAAACCGGCGCCCGCTCCCATCCCTTCGCCCCCGCCGCCGGCCATTGACGAGATCGTGTTCGAGCCGCCGCCGGCGCCCGTTTCGCGCAAGCCGGAGCGCAAGGCCGCCGCGGCCCGCGAGGCCAACGGCAAGGTGCTGGTCTGGGGCGGCAGCGCGGTGGTGATCGTCGCCCTGATCGCCGGCCTGATCGTGTTCCGCGCCCAGGTAGTCAATCTGCTGCCGGCCAGCCAGAAGGCCTATGCGGGCCTGGGTCTGCCGGTCTCTTCCCTGACGATCGAAAAGGTGCATGCCGAGCCCGCCTTCCAGGGCGGACGCCCGGTGCTGTCGGTGACCGGCCAGCTGCACAACCTGCGCGATGACGCCGCCGAGGCGCCGGCGCTCAGGGTCAGCCTGCTCGACCGGTTCGGCAAGCCGGTGGCCACCAAGGTCGCCCGGCCGATCGACGCCGCGGTGCCGGCGCATGCGACACGCTACTTCGCCATCACCCTGGTCGATCCTCCGGCGGCGATCCACGACCTGCAGGTGACCTTCGAACCCGCGGCCAAGCCCTCAGCCGCCGGCAAGACCGCCGCGGCGCCGCCCCCCATTGCCCCAGATGGGGCCAAACCCGCGCCCGCCGCCAAATGACCATTCCGACGCCGACCGTCCTGTTGTCCGAAGCCGAGGTGGCCGAGTGCGTCGCGGCGCTGGCGGCCAGGATGGCGCCGCATGTGGACGACGAGACCGTGGCCGTCTGCCTGCTGACGGGCGGCCTGTGGTTCTGCGCGGACCTGATGCGGGCGCTGTCGCGGCTCGGCCGCAACCTGGCGTTCGACGCGCTCTGGCTGGCCTCCTATGGCGACGCGCGGGCGAGCCTGGGGCGCTGCGAGGTCCGCGCCGACCTGCAGCGGCCGCTGGCCGGGCGCCGCGCGCTGGTGGTGGACGACGTCTTCGACACCGGGCTCTCGCTCTCCGAGGCCGCCCGGCTGGTGAAGGACGCCGGGGCCGGCGAGGTCAGGACCTGCGTCTTCGCGAGCAAACCCCCTCCTACTTTATGGGGGCCCAAACCCCGGGCCATCGAGCCGGATTTCGTCGCCTGGGAGGCGCCTGCCCGATTTTTGGTCGGTTACGGCATGGACGCGGCTGGCGCCTATCGCGGACTGCCCTATATCGGCGCGCTCGACTAGAGAGACGCCACGCCGGCGCCGCATCTGGGCGCTACCCTGGGCGTTCCTGCCCTAAGACCCATCCGACGACAGACCTACGGAGCCCGAACTTGATGAAACGCGCGGCCGCGGTTGCGGCCCTCCTGATCCTTGGCGGCGCCCTGAGCGCGGGCCTTAGCGCCTGCAGCCCGTCCGGCTCGTCGGTCACCTCCGTCGCGAAGGGCGATGAGGGCAAGTTCACCGGTCTCGACGACGAGATCCTGAAGTGGCGCAAGGAGATCATCGCCACCGACGCTCTGTGCCAGAGCAAGGCCTCGGACCAGAAGTGCGAGAGCTTCGAGGTCGCCTGCAAGGCCGAGCGGACCGTGACGCCGGACGAGCAGGCCAAGGGCGTGGTGGGCCACGTGGTGGCCATGGTCGCCTACAACGGCTTCGACCCGAAGTTCCAGCACGCCCAGTCCGGCACCCAGGTCGCCGAGTTCACCAAGACGAAGGACGGCTGGGCGCGCACCAAGCACGCCCCCGTCTACATGCAGAACTGCGGCGACATGTAGGGGCGCCGTCGGCCACGCGTTCAGGGCGCGTGGCGAGGCGCGCAGTCGAGCTTGCGGCGCTGGCTGAGCTCGCGGGCGGTCTGCTCGTCTTCGGTGAGCGCTTCGCAGACCGTGGTCACCGGCGCGGCGTCGGAGGTCTTGAAGCGGAATTCGTACTCGCTCGGCCGCGCGCCGGCGAGGCTGAGGAAGGTCGAGCTGTCGTCGTCATCTCCCCTGCGGATGAGGGCGCCGTAGTGCCGCCCCGGCTCGACGACACAGGCGGTCCGCACCGTCATGCGGTCCAGGCTCAACAGCAGGTCATGCTTGAACCCGGGGCAGGGATCGCTGAGCGGTGGGTCGTCCTTGAACATGCCGGCGCAGGCCATCGGCTGATCGAAGGTCACGCGGATGACCAGGATGCCGGGACGGACGACCGCGTCCTTGGCGGGGAAGGTCGAGACGACCCTGGGGCTGTGGGCCCAGTGGTCGGAGAGCGTGGGCTTGAGGCACTTCTTCGGCGCCGTGACGGTGAGCTCATCGACGGTCTTGGACGCCGTGACGGTCAATTCCGAGACGGTGCTCGCGCTGTCGGGCGCCGGCGCGGCGCGGGTGAGGCCGGGCGCGAGGAGCGCCACGCAGGCCGCCGACGCTGCGAAGGTCCGTCCCCTGGCTGTCCTGTGAACCGGCGCCATCCCTAGCCGCCCATCCTGATCATAACGAATCCATAAGCCAGCGTGGCCGTCGCGCAAAGCCATGAACCCTGCCCGGTCACACGGCGGCGGCCCGCACCTTCGGCCGCACCTTGGCGATGGAGAGCAGGGATTCGACGCAGTCGCGGATCGAGTCGTCGAGGGGGCGGAAGGTGACGTCGGTCACGGCGCGGATGCGGTCGTTGCGAAGGTCGCCGAGCGCCCAGATGGCCCGGAACTCCGCCTCGCGGGCCTGGATGCGCTCGGGAAAGGGGTCGGTGACCGGCGGGGTGTCGTGGTTCAGCTCAGGCAGCAGGCGGCCGATGTCGGCGCAGATGTCCTCGACGTTGCGGGTGTCGGTGGACCAGGCGATGTAGCGCTCGCCGTTCCACACCTCGGCGCTTTCGAGGAGGCCGATGTGGCAGGCGGCGTCGTCGCGCACGTCGACGGTCATCCAGGGGCGGTAGACGTCGGTCTGGCGGCAGTGGCCCTCGAGCATCTGCTCGATCAGGTGCTGCCAGGGGCCCATGTCCTTCTGGTGCGCCGACTGGATGGGGCCGACATTGTCGCCGGGGCAGCAGGTGATGGCGTCCCAGCGTCCGGAGGCCTCGGCGGCTTCCGCGAAGGCGCGCTCGGCGATCAGCTTGCCCATGGAATAGCCCTGGCCGCGCTCCGGCGTGCGCTTGGGGTTGGTCTCGTCGGGGAAGCGGTCCTCGTAGAACACCGGCCGGCGCACGATCTCCTGCAGGTCCATCTCGGAGATCACCGCGGCGATCGAGGAGGTGACCACCACGCGGGTGACGCTGCCCGAGCCGTTGATGGAGGCGATGATGTGGTCGCAGGTGCGGCGCACATAGTCGGGGTCGTTGTAGGCCGAGACGTGGCTGATGTGGGCGACGCCGTTGGCGCCCTTGAACGCCTCGTCGAAGCAGCCGGGGTTGTCGAGGTCGGCGCTGTGCAGGGTGAGGCGGCCCGAAGCGTAGCCGGGCATGGCCTTGAGGAACCCGACCCGGCTGTCATCGCTCGCGTCGCGCACGCAGGCGCGGACCCGGTAGCCCTTGTCGAGCAGCAGGCGCACGACCCAGCCGCCGAGGAAGCCCGCCGCGCCGGTGACGGCCACGATGCCGCCCATTGGGCCGCGCTTGGGAATGGGAGACATCGGGGCGTTCCTCCGGTCGGTTTTCGTTACAGCCAGGGCGCGGACTGCTCCTTGGCCAGCATGTCGTCGTAGGTGGGCCGCGGGCGCACCACCGCGAACCGGTCGCCCTTCACCAGCACCTCCGGGACCAGCAGGCGGGAGTTGTACTCGCTGGACATGGCCGCGCCATAGGCGCCGGCGGTCATGAAGGCGACGAGGTCGCCGGCCTGCAGCGGGGGCAGGGTGCGGTCGCGGGTGAAGGTGTCGCCGGTCTCGCAGATCGGGCCGACCACGTCGTAGGTCTCGGGCTCCCCCTCGCGGGGTTTCACCGGGCGGATGTCGTGGAAGGCGTCGTACATGGCCGGCCGCAGGAGGTCGTTCATGGCCGCGTCCAGCACCAGGAACTTGCGGCCCTCGGGGCGGGCGTTGACGTGCAGCACCCGGGCGACCAGCACGCCGGCGTTGGCGGCGATCATCCGGCCGGGCTCGAAGGCGAACTGGATGCCCGAAAGGCCCGCCATGGTCCTGGCGATCATCGCGGCGTAGTCGACAGGCGCCGGTGGAGTGGGCGCGTTGAAATAGGGCGCGCCCAGGCCGCCGCCGAGGTCGAGGCGCTCGACGGAAAGGCCCTCGGCGCGCAGGCGCTCGACCAGGCCCCGCATCTTGCGGAAGGCGGCTTCCAGGGGCGCGAGGTCGGTGATCTGGCTGCCGATGTGGCAGGCGACGCCGACCGGGCGGACGCCGGCCATATTGGCGGCGTTGGCGTAGAGCCGCTCGGCTTCGACCATGGAAACGCCGAATTTGTTCTCGGCCTTGCCTGTGGAAATCTTGGCGTGGCCGCCGGCCTCGACGTCGGGATTGACCCGGATGGCGACGGTGGCGCGCTTGCCCATCCGCTGGGCCACCCGGTTAACGAGAGTCAACTCAGGTTCCGACTCCAGGTTGATCTCGGCGACGCCGGTCTCCAGCGCGAAGGCGACCTCGGCCTCGGTCTTGCCGACGCCGGAGAAGACGATGCGGTCCGGCGGCACGCCGGCGGCCAGCGCCCGGCGGATCTCGCCCTCGGAGACCACGTCGGCGCCGGCGCCGACGGCGGCGAGCGTGCGCAGGACGGCGACGTTGGGGTTTGCCTTTACGGCAAACGCGATCAGCGGGTCCTTGAGGCCGGCGCCCACGAGCGCGTCGCGCAGGACGGTGAAATGCCGCTCAAGGGTGGCGGAGGAATAGACGTAGACCGGCGTGCCCACGGCTTGCGCGATCGTCGCGAGGGGTACGCCTTCACACGCGAGCTCGGCGCCCCCCGAACTCTCCCCCTCTAGGCTGGCGACGAGCTCGAAGTGGTTCATCGCGGGTTGGTGAAGGGGTTGCCGAACGCGCCGGGCGGGCCCGAGCCGAACGGGTTCTGGCCGGAGCTTTCGATCGGCGCGGCGCGTGGCGGGGCGGGATCGACGCTGCGGTCGCGCGGATCGACGGTGTCGACCGGACGCTGCGGGTCCTGCGCCTGACGGGCGGCTTCGTCCGCCTGGCGGGTGGTGGCGTGGCCGGCGCCGTTCAGGGGGCCGGGCCTTTCGAGCTGGCCGAGCTTGCCGCAGGCGCAAAGGCCGAGCGCCATGAGCGCGGCTGCGCCGAAAGTCGGAAGACGACGAAGGGTCATGCGAGGATTTCCTTCCAACGCTCGATCTGGGCGCGCACCTGGTCGGGTGCGGTCCCACCGTAACTCATCCGGCTGGCCACCGATGCCTGCGGCGTCAGCACCTTGAAAACGCCCTCGGTGACGCGGGGCTCCAAGCTCTGCAGCTCGGCGAGCGGCAGGGCGGGCAGGTCGCAGCCGAGCTGCTCGGCGCGCTTCACCGCGGCGCCGGTGATGTGGTGGGCGTCGCGGAACGGCAGCTTGAGCTCGCGCACCAGCCAGTCGGCGAGGTCGGTGGCGGTGGAAAAGCCCGCGCCCGCGGCTTTTTCCATGTTTTCAATGGCGGGCTGCATATCCGCGATCATGCCCGCCATGGCCCGCAGGCTGAGTTCCAGGGCGTCGAAGGCCTCGAAGGTGGGGACCTTGTCCTCCTGCATGTCCTTCGAATAGGTCAGCGGCAGGCCCTTCATGACCACGGCCAGCTGGGTGAACGAGGCCAAGAGCCGCCCCGCCTTGGCGCGCACCAGCTCGGCGGCGTCGGGGTTCTTCTTCTGCGGCATGATCGAGGAGCCGGTGGTGAAGGCGTCGGTCAGGCGCACGAAGCCGAACTGCGGCGTCATCCAGATGACGATCTCCTCGGCCAGGCGCGAGAGGTGGATGGCGGTGATGGCGGCCGCCGCCAGGGCTTCGAGCGCGAAGTCCCGGTCGGCGACGCTGTCGAGCGAATTGGCCGTGGGGCGGTCGAAACCGAGCGCGTGTGCGGTCATCTTCCGGTCGATCGGGAAGGGCGAGCCGGCCAGCGCCGCGGCGCCCAGCGGGCTTTCGTTCATCCGCGTCCGCGCATCGGCGAAGCGCGAGGCGTCGCGGCCGAACATCTCCACATAGGCCATCAGGTGGTGGCCGAAGGTCACCGGCTGGGCCGGCTGCAGGTGGGTGAAGCCCGGCATCAGGGTCGCGGCGTGCGGCTCGGCCTTGGCGATCAGCGACCGTTGAAGCGCTTTGATCTGGGCTGCAGTCCGGTCGCAGGCCTCGCGGACCCACATGCGGAAATCGAGCGCCACCTGGTCGTTGCGCGAGCGCGCGGTGTGCAGCCGCCCGGCCGCAGGCCCGATCAGCTCGCGCAGGCGGGCCTCCACGTTCATGTGGATGTCTTCGTATTCCTCGCGGAACGGGAAGCTGCCTGCGTCCATCTCGGCGGCGATGGCGTCGAGGCCGCCGAGGATCGCCGCCGCGTCCTCGCTTGTAATGACGCCGGTCTTTTGCAACATCGCCGCGTGCGCGCGGGACCCCTCCAGGTCCTGCGCGGCCAGCCGCCGGTCGAAGCCGATGGAGACGTTGATCGCCTGCATCAGCTCGGCCGGCTTGTCCGAGAAACGGCCGCCCCACATCGCTTGCCCCGCCTTTGCGGTATCGGGGGGCGGCGACTTCGGGGCGTCAGAAGAAGAGTTCGTCATATGAGCGAAGAGTCCCAGGCGAAAACCGAGGGGGCGAAATCCAAGGGCGGGGTCCTGAGATGGGCCCTGTGGGGCGCCGCCGCCATAGGCGCCGCGGGGCTGGTCTATATCATCGCCCAGTCCACGGCCAAGCCGGTGACGCAGACCGAGGTGGCGACCTCCGGCGGAAGCTCCGGGGCGAGCTCCGGCGCCGTGGCCACCGCGCCCGAGACCCACGACGTCTCCAAGAAGCTGTCGCACGCCGCCGACGGCGCCCAACCCCCGGCCTATCCGTTCTTCGACGCCAGCGGCAAGAAGCTCGTTCCGGCCGACTTCAAGGGCAAGGTGGTGGTGCTGAACATCTGGGCGACCTGGTGCGGCCCCTGCAAGACTGAGATGCCGACGCTGGCCAAGCTGGCCCAGGCCTATGCGGGCAAGCCGGTGGAGGTGGTGGCGGTGTCGATCGACAAGCCGGACCAGCTGGCCGCGGCCAAGGCGTTCATCGCGGCCAATGCGCCGCTCAAGCTCTACAACGATCCGGAGGCCAAGCTGCCCTGGACGCTGAAGCCCAACGCCGACGGCATGCCGACGACGATCATCCTGGGCAAGGACGGCCTGGAGCGCGGGCGGATTTCCGGCGAGGCCGACTGGGCCGGCCCCGGCGCCAAGGCGGTGATCGACAGGGTCCTGGCGGAGTAGCTAGGCGACCACCCGGGTCTTGGCGGGGGTTTCGGCCTGGGCGGTGAGGGCGCGCAGCAGGCCGACCAGCGAGGTGCGGGCCTCCGGCGGCATCACCTCATAGGCGGCCAGCAGCTCGATCGCGCCCGGCGTGCGCATGCGGGTCAAGAGGTCGAGGTCGCCGGTCATCTCGCGGTCCGGGCCGTCCAGCACATCCATCAGGTCCACGACCCGGCACTTCAGGGCGCGGGCGATCTGCACCAGGCGCGAGAAGGAGATGCGGTTCGCGCCGTTCTCGTATTTCTGGATCTGCTGGAAGCTCACGCCGCACTGCTCGGCCAGCGCCTCCTGCGAGATGCCGATGGTGCGGCGGCGGATGCGCACCGCGGCGCCCAGGGCCACATCCATGGGATCGGGCGCTTTTGTTGACGGATCTGCCAATTCTTGTCTCCCCCGGCCGATGCCTTCTGGCGGGCGAAAATCCCCCCGGACCCCGCGCGATGGCTCTACCATAAGTTAAGCTAGTTATTTCTGTGATTAAAAGGGCGCCCGAAAACCGAGGTGCGACAATTTGCAACTCGCGAGGAAATAACGCGTTCGGCGACCGCGTTCTGTCTGGCGCCCGACTCAGCGCCTGCGTCGGCGCCTGGGTCCAGGCGCCCCCTCGCCGCAAGCCAGGGTCGTATCCGATGCGGTCGGGGGGCGGCGCAGGCGGCAATTAAGCACTTGGTCACCGAAGCACCGCGAATTCGGACCTCAAGACGATTCGACGGCCAGCCAAGGGTTTCCAACGGTCCATGCGCGCCATTCAGCTCCATCCGCCCTTCGATCACGGCGCGGCGCTGCGCGTGCCGCCGCCCAGCGACAAGGCGAGCTGGCGGGCGCTCTGGCGGTGGCTCGGCGAAGAGGCCTGCGCGGTGGTGGAAAGCGCCGCGGTGCAGGTGCGCACGCCGGAGGGCCCGATCATCGCGCGCTGCGGCGACTGGATCGTGCTGTCGCATTCCGGCGCCTTCCACGTGGCGCACGCAGCGCGCAACTGCGACGCCTAGGGCCGCGACGCCTCAGGCGGCCCCCCGAAGCTGGCAACGGCGGCTAAATCGGCCATAAGGCGCCCATGCCCGTCCGTTTCGACACCCTGTCCGACGCCGCCCACTGGTATCGCGCCTGGCTGAGCGAGGCGGCGCTGCCGTTGTGGGCCGATGCGGGCGTCGATCCTGAAGGCGGGCTGTTCCAGGAGACGCTCGACCTCGAAGGCCACCCGGTGGAGGCCCCGCGGCGCGCGCGGGCGCAGGCGCGGCAGGTGTTCGTGTTCGCGCAGGCGGCGCAGGGCGGCTACGGCGCGCGGTGGCTGGGCGTGGCCCAGACCGGCTGGACACGGTTCGTGGCGGCCTATCGGCGGCCGGACGGCCTGTTCCGCAACCGGGTGGCGGCGGACGGGACGCCGCTCGACACCGAGGCCGACAACTACGAGCAGGCCTTCGTTCTGCTGGCCATGGCGGCGCTGCAGGCGGCGGACCCGGCCTCGTCGTTCGAGGCGCAGGCGGCGGGCGTGCTGGATGCGCTGCAGGACCGGCGGGTGGCGGGCGGCGGCTTTCGGGAGAACGGGCCCCATCCCTACCAGGCCAACTGGCACATGCACCTGTTCGAGAGCACGCTCGCATGGGAACCGCTCGGCGGACCCTCCTGGGCGACGCTGTCGGATGAGCTGGCGGACCTGGCGCTGCGCCGGTTCATCGACCCGGCGACCGGGGCGCTGCGCGAGTTCTTCGATGAGCGGTGGCGGGCGCTGGAGGGCGAGGGCGGCCTGGTCGAGCCCGGCCACCAGTTCGAATGGGCCTGGCTCTTGGACCGCTGGGGCCGTTCGCGGCGCGACGAGCGGGCGCTGGCGGCGGCGCGGCGGCTGTTCGAGACCGGGCTGAAGGGGGTCGATCCGGTCCGTGAGGTCGCGGTCAACGCGCTGTGGGACGACTTCTCGGTGCGCGACGGCGACGCGCGGCTGTGGCCGCAGACCGAGCACCTGAAGGCCGCCGTCGTGCTGGGCGACGAGGCGCAGGCCTTGCGGGCGGCGCGCGGGCTCGCGCAGTACCTCGACGTCCCGGCCCGCGGGGTGTGGCGCGACAAGCTGAGGGCCGACGGGACCTTCGTCGACGAGCCCGCGCCGGCCACCTCGTTCTATCACCTCCTGGTGGCGATCCAGGCGCTGACGGGGGCGGTTTAGCGCCAATCGTGCAGGTTGGAGGTGGCGTTTAACCTCACCCGCCGCGGCCCGCACGAACGGGTCTGGTCCCTAGAGGCCCGCGCAGCGGGACCGTCCTTTTTCAAACCGCAGAGAACGCAAAGATCGCAAAGAGGCCGCGATGGCCGCGCGGCCATCGCGATCATGCTCTACCTCTGCGATCTTTGCGTTCTCTGCGGTTGAATCGACTGAGCCTCCGCTGCGCGGAGTCTCAAGGCGCGAAGCCGTTCGTGTGGTTCGCAGATATGCTTCCACTCAGCCGGCGGCGAAGGCGCGCATGATCGGTTCGAACTGGGGCCAGGCTTCTTTCAGGACGTGGTGGCCGGCGCCGGCCAGGACCTCGACCTCGATCCCCGGGTGGGCGGCGAGCCGGCGGCGGCTGTCGGCGTCCACCAGGCTTGGCCAGCCGGTCCGCTCGCGCTCGGGCAGCAGGGCGTCGCCGCCCAGCACGACCTTGGCCGGCCGCCGCAGGCGCTCGACGAGGCCGGTGTAGTCGCGCGGCTCGGCGCGCCCCTCGGCGAGGCCGAACACCTGCCAGACGAAGTCCTCGCCGCCGGGCGGCATGGCGTCGAGAAGCTGGGCGAGCGGCCAGGCGCGGTCGGGGCGCAGGGGCGGCTCGACCAGCAGGAGGCGGCCGACCAGGGCGGGATCGAGCGCCATGGCGACCAGGGCGCCGACCGACAGGCCGATCACGCTGGCCGTGCGGCCTGCCAGGCGCTGGCGCAGGGCGTGGGAGATCGCCGCAGCGAACACCCCGACCGAGGTCGCGACGAGCGGCGGCGAATGGTTGCCCGGCAGGTGGGTGCGCCAGACGTCCAGCTCGGGAAAACGCTGCTGGTTCAGCTCGAGCGTGTTGGACGAGGCGAAGGCGCCGGTGATGACCAGCTGCACGGGCGCCCCGGTGTCGCGGCCGAGAAGTTCGATGGGGCCGAGTGGGGTTTCGACGCGGAAGGCCTCCACCGGCCTAGAGCCTGTCGCGGCTGTGGGCCAGGGCGCCGGCGAGGTAGGTCCGCTCGATGGCGCGGTCGTCGCCCAGGAGGCTGAGCACGAAGAGCTTTTCGGCGATGGTCCGGGCGGCGGCCGTGCGGCGCGCGAGCAGCGGCGTGGCCGCCAGGTCGATGACCAGGAAATCGGCCTCCTTGCCGGGCGCCAGGTTGCCGACGTGTGCGTCGATCTTCATGGCCCGGGCGCCCGCCAGGGTGGCCAGATAGAAGGCGTGCAGCGGGTCGAGCGCCTCGCCGCCGAGCTGGCCCACCTTGTAGGCCTCGCCCATCATGTGCAGCAGGGAGAAGCTGGCGCCCGCGCCGATGTCGGTGCCCAAGCCGACGGTGACCCCGCAGGCGCAGGCCTGTTTCAGGCTGAACAGGCCCGAGCCCAGGAGCAGGTTGGACGAGGGACAGAAGACCGCCGCCGAGCCGGCCATATTCATGCGCCGCAGCGCCTCGTCGGTGGTGTGGACGCAATGGGCGAAGACCGAACGCGGCGTCACCAGGCCGTGGCGGGCGTAGACGTCGAGATAGTCCTGCGCGCCGGGGAAGAGCTCGCCGACCCGGGCGATCTCTTCGAGGTTCTCGCTCATGTGGGTGTGGATCAGGACGTCGGGATGGGCCGCGGCCACCTCGCCGGCCATGGTGAGCTGGGCGTCCGAGGAGGTGACGGCGAAGCGGGGCGTGACCGCATAGCCAAGGCGCCCCTTGCCCCGCCAGGCGCGGATCAGGCTTTCCGTGTCGGCCCGGCCGGTCTCGACGGTGTCGGTGAGGCCCGCCGGCGCATGGCGGTCCATCAGCACCTTGCCGGCGGTAAGCCGCATGTTACGGGCCAAGGCGGCGTCGAAGAGGGCGTCGACCGAGGTCTTGTGGACCGTGCCGAACACCAGCGCGCTGGTGGTGCCGTGACGCAGCAGCTCGTCGCAGAAGAAGCCGGCGGCCTCGTCGGCGTGGGCGCGGTCGGCGAAGGCCTGTTCGGCGGGGAAGGTGTGGCTGTGCAGCCAGTCCAGCAGCTGCGAACCCCAGGCGGCGATGACGTCGGTCTGCGGATAATGGATGTGGGCGTCGACCAGGCCCGGCGTGATCAGCTTGCCGGGGAAGGCCTCGATGGGCGTCCCCGGCGCCAGGGCCGGCGCGAGGTCGGCATAGGCGCCGAAGGCCGCCACATGGCCGTCCTCGACGATCAGCAGGCCGTCCGGGTGATAGGCGTAGGCCTCCGCCGCCGGGGCGCGGCAGGGGTCGTCCAGCATGTGGAGCAGGGCGGCGCGGTAGGCTCGGCGGGTCACGCGCAACCCTTAGGCCGCCTTGCCGCCCCGGTCGAGCTTGCGAGACAAAGCGCAGCCAAATCAGCGGCCTGGGCGCCCGACAGCAAAGCCGTAAGACTTGCCAAGTGAAATCAGCGGGTGTTTGATCCCCGCTCAAAGGCCCCAAGCCGGCGAACGGCGCGGGGCTTTTTCGATTCTGGAGGTTTGAGAGAAGATCATGTCCGCCAACAGGACATCCCACATCCGGCTCACCTCGCACCCGGGCGGTGGGTCGCAGAGCCGGTTCCCGATCCATTGGGACGCCAAGACCGCCCGCGAGCGCGGCCCGGTGATCGCCACCCCGAACTCGGGCGCGGACCGCAACGCTGTCGGCGCGCACGGCGGCGCCTATTCGATCTACCGGGCGCTGGCGATCTCGTCGGGCGCCATGGCGGCCGAGACGCGGCCGGAACTGCACAACACCTATCCGGTCGTGCCGATCGGTCCGCACGCCCAATGGCATGAGCCGGGCAAGATCGTGAGCCTGGATCCCTGGGGCCACCGGGTGGCCGAGGACTTCGCCGCGGAGCTCGCCGAGGGCGTCGACATCCGCCCGACCATCGCGGTCACCAAGGCGCGCATCGACCTGCCGGAGATCCACGAGGCTATCGCCAAGGGCCGGCTGAAGGTCGACGGGACGGTGGTGCACGAGAACGGCGACGTGGCGGTGACCAAGGCGGCCATCGACCCCGTCTGGTATCTGCCGGGCATCGCCGAGCGGTTCGAGGTCGACGAGACGCAGCTGCGCCGCACGCTCTTCGAACAGACCGGGGGCATGTATCCCGAGCTGGTCACCCGGCCCGACATCAAGGTCTTCCTGCCGCCGATCGGGGGCATCACCCTCTACATGTTCGGCGACCCGGCGCGGATCGGGAACAGGAAGTACACGCTCACCTGCCGGGTGCACGACGAGTGCAACGGCTCCGACGTGTTCGGCTCCGACATCTGCACCTGCCGCCCCTACCTGACCCACGGGATCGAGGAGGCGACGGCGCAGGCGCAGGCCGGCGGCGCGGGCCTGATCGTCTACAACCGCAAGGAAGGCCGGGCGCTTGGCGAAGTGACCAAGTTCCTGGTCTACAATGCGAGGAAGCGGCAGCCGGGCGGCGACCAGGCGGCGACCTATTTCGAGCGCACAGAATGCGTGGCCGGCGTGCAGGACGCGCGCTTCCAGCAGCTGATGCCCGACATCATCCATTGGCTGGGCATCCGGCGGATCGACCGGTTCGTCTCGATGTCGAACATGAAGTACGACGCGCTGGTGAAGGGCGGCGTCGAGATCGGCGAACGCGTGCCGATCCCCGACTGGCTGGTTCCCGACGACGCCAGCGTCGAGATGGAGGCCAAGAAGGCCGCCGGCTACTTCACGCCCGAAAAGCCGCCGAGCAAGGCCGACCTGAAGAAGGTCGTGGGCCGCGATCTCAAGGAATTCTGATTTCTTCCTCCGTCGGCCGCCATTTTCTTGCTCGTCATCCTCGGGCTTGTCCCGGGGATCCATCCCTCGGCGGCGAGGTGGTGGGTGTGGGCCGCGCGGCGCGGCCCATGATCGACGGCAAGCGGCGGCTGAACCATGGATCCCCGGGACAAGCCCGAGGATGACGAGCTTAGATTTGGATTGATGTCGAACAGCGCAGACACACTGGCGGCGAGATCACTGCTATCCGCCCATGCGGTGCGCGAGCGGTCGCACGAGATGCTGGCCGCGGCGCTGGCGGGCGAGGTCGCCGAATGGCGGGTCGATCCGGCGAGGCTGGAGGCCGCCGCCGACCTGACGGCGGAGGTGGTGCGGGACGCCTATCCGGACCTCAAGGTTCCATTCCACGCGCGGTGGCGGCATTTCATTGTCGCGGGTCGTGACCTCTGGGCCGAGCTGGACGGCGGCTGGCGCGAGCCCGCCGACCGGGCGCGCGCGGCGTTCGACCTGGCGATCACCTCGGTGCTGTTGGATGCCGGGGCGGGCATGGACTGGCGCTACCGCGATCAGCAGACCGGGGCGACGCTCAGCCGTTCGGAGGGCCTGGGCATCGCGTCCTTCCGGCTGTTCGAGTCAGGTGCGCTGTCGGCGGAGCCGAGCGATCCCCTGCGGGCCGACAGCCTGACCGGCGTGACCGCGCAAGTGCTGGCGACGGGCTTCCAGGCCGGCGCCGACAATCCGCTGGTGGGCCTGGAGGGCCGCGCGGCTCTGCTGCGCGCCCTTGGGGCGGCGGTGGGGCGGCCGGGCGATCTGTTCGACGTGATGGCCGCCCGCGCGGTGGATGGGAGATTGCCGGCGCCGGTGATCCTGGAGGTGTTGCTGCAGGCGCTGGGGCCGATCTGGCCGGGGCGGCTGAGCCTGGCCGGCGTGCCGCTCGGCGACTGTTGGCGGCATCCCGCGATCAAGCGCGACGACGTGACCGACGGCTACATGCCGATCCACAAGCTTTCGCAGTGGCTCTCCTATTCGCTGATCGAGCCGCTGGAGGCCGCCGGGATCGCGGTGACGGACATCGACGGGCTGACCGGGCTGGCGGAATACCGCAACGGCGGCCTTTTCTTCGACACCGGCGTCCTGAGCCTGGCCGACCCGGGCGACGCCGGGCGCCGGCATCCGGTCGAGGGGACCCTGGTCGTGGGCTGGCGGGCGCTGACCGTGGCCTTGCTCGACAAGATCGCGCCGATGGTCCGCGAACGCCTGGGCGTCACCGCCGAGGCCTTCCCGCTGGCCCGCGTGCTGGAGGGCGGCACCTGGGCGGCGGGGCGGCGGATCGCCAAGAGCTTGCGCGCCGACGGCGGGCCGCCGATCGCCGTCATCAGCGACGGCACCGTTTTCTAGAGGGAAGCCATGGCCATCAAAGGCGTCACCGTCGTCGACCACCCGCTGGTGCAGCACAAGCTGACGCTGATGCGGAAGAAGGACACCTCGATCAAGAGCTTCCGTCAGCTCCTGAAGGAGATCGGCGCGTTGCTCTGCTACGAGGTCACCCGCGACCTGGCGCTGGAGAGCGTCGAGATCGAGACGCCGATGCAGGCGATGACCGCGCCGCAACTGGCCGGCAAGAAGCTGGTGTTCGCGCCGATCCTGCGCTCAGGCATGGGGATGCTCGACGGCATGCTGGACCTGGTCCCGGCGGCGCGGGTGGCGCATGTGGGCCTCTACCGCGACCCGGCGACGCTGGAGTGCGTGGAATACTACTTCAAGGCGCCGGCCGATCTGGCGGACCGCCAGGTGATCGTCATCGACCCCATGCTGGCCACCGGCAACACCGCCATCGCCGCCGTCGACCGGCTGAAGGAGGCCGGGGCGCGCGATATCCGCATGGCCTGTCTGCTGGCCTCGCCGGAGGGGATCTCCAAGTTCCAGGGCCACCATCCGGGCGTGCGCATCTGGACCGCGGCGGTGGACGAGCGGCTGAACGACCACGGCTACATCCTGCCGGGCCTCGGCGACGCGGGCGACCGGATGTACGGGACCCGCTAGGCGGTCTCGAAGGGAACCGCGGAAGAGCACGGAAGAAGGATTCAACCACGGACGGACACAGACGCACACGGACGCGTCCTGCCGCTTGAAAGGCCGAAGGCCATCTTCCGATAGGCTCCGCCGATGATCGGAAGGCGAGCGGCGCTCGCGAAGGGCATGGCGGGTCCGTGTGCGTCTGTGTCCGTCCGTGGTTCTTCTTGTTTGGTTCAATCAGCGCTGCGGCCGGGCCGGAAGAGCACTTCGGTGAGGCGGCGCGCGCCATTGGTGCGGTCGAGCTGGACGACGACGTCGACGACGCGCTCGACGTAGGTGCGGACCTTGTCCCAGCCGAGGTCGATGCCGGAGGTGAGCGCGAGCAGCGCGATCTGGTCGAGCGCGCCGGCCGGGCTGTCGGCGTGGACCGTGGTGATCGAGCCCGGATGGCCGGAGTTGACGGCGCGCAGCCAGGCGAAGGCCTCGCGGCCGCGCAGCTCGCCCAAGAGGATGCGGTCGGGGCGCAGCCGAAGGGCGGCGGCCAACAGGGTGTCGGCGTCGACCTGGGCCTCGCCGAGCTCGCCGCGCACGGCGACCAGGCCGACGGCGTTGGGGTGGTCCAGGCGGATCTCCGGCGCGTCCTCGATGACGACCAGGCGCTCGGAACGGGCGATCTCCTTCACCAGGGCATTGAGCAGCGTGGTCTTGCCGCTGGCGGTGCCGCCGGAGATCACCACCGTCTTGCGGCGCTTCACGGCGAGCTTGAGGAAGCCGATCAGGTCGGCATGCCCGTTCTTTGGATCGATCAGGGCTTCCAGGTCGGCGTTGGCGGCGGCGTCGCGGGCCGGGTCGGTGCGGGCGGCGGCTTCGAAGAGGCCGTCGCGGGAGAGCTCGTCCAGGCTCATGTCGCTGATCAGGTGCTTGCGCACCGCCATGGCCAGGCCGCCGCGGGTGGCGGGCGGCGAGACCACCTGGACGCGGGCGCCGTCCGGCAGGGTGGCGGAAAGCAGGGGCTGTTCGCGGTTGACGCCCTGGTGGCTGGCGGCGGCGATCTGGCGGGCGAGGCGGGTCAGCGCCACTTCGGTGAGCTGGTCGGCGGGCTCGCGGCTCATGGTCCCGTCGGCGGTCTCGATCCAGACCTCGCCCGGGCGGTTGATCAGCACGTCGGTGACGTCGGGCCGCGACAGCCAGGGCGCCAGCGGCGTGAGATAGGCCTCAAGGTAGACGCCCGCGGACATCCTAGCGTCCGATCGGCGCGACGCCGGTGAAGTCGAGATCGCGGGCGACGGAGACCTGCACCGCCGCGCCCTGGGCCACGCGGATGGTGGTCGGGATGTCGATCTGCTTCTGCAGCGCGATGGAGGCGACGTTCTGGGCCTGGGTGGGCGAGCCGATGACCAGCGCATTGGTCGTGCCGCCGTTGCGGCTGGCGACCGCGTCGATGCCGCCCGAGATCACCGAGAGCAGGATCGAGGCGCCGAAGCGCTGGAAGAAGTGGGTGTCGGCCTTGCCCTCCAGGCCGCCGCGGCCGAGCTGGTCGGTGGCGGGCGAGCCCACGTCGATGGAGACGCCGGTGGGCGTGATGATCCGTGACCAGACCACGAAGGCGCGGGTCTGGCCGATGGCGGCGGCGGACTTGTACTGGCCGATCAGGGTCGAGCCGCGCGGGATCAGCACCTGGCTGCCGTCGAAGCCGCGCACGTCGCGGCTGACCACCGCGCGGACCGAGCCCGGCAGGTCGCTGTCGATGGCGGTCTCCAGCACCGCGGGGATCACGAAGCCCTGCGGCACCACGCGGGAGACGTTGCGCATCTGGGTGGCGCGGGCGGTCTCGGCGCCGGCGCCGGAGACGCGGGCGGCGAAGCGCTCCTCCGCCGAGACGGCGTTTTCGGGCGCGCCGGCGACGCCGGGCGTCGGGGTTCCGGCCGCCGGAGTCGGCGCGCCGGCCTGGGCGAGGCGGAAGGCGGCGGGGGCGGCGCTTGGGCCTTCGCTCAGGTCGACGACCACGGCGGGCGCTTTCCAATGAGTCTCCGGCAGGTCGGTCTGCGAAGGTGGCGGCAGCAGCGTCGCCTGCGGCGCGGCGACGGGCGGCGGGGGACTGGGCGCGGCGCCCGCCATGGACGGCGGCGCGGGCTGGTCCATGATCTTCTGCAGACCCGGCGCCCAGCCCGGCGCGACGTTGGACGCCACGGCGGGCTTCTGGGTCGAGGCCTTGGCTTCGCGGGCATGCGAGAGCGAGGTGAACACCGCCAGGCCCACGACACAGGCGCCGCCGACCCCCAGCACCACGGTCCAGGGCGAGGAGGGCTGGCTCACCTGCGGCCGCACCCAGTGGGCGCGCTCGTAGACTTCGCTGAGCTCGGTGTCGGGGGTTTCGTCGGTCATCTGCGCCACCAGGGCTTGTCGGCGGTTCGGGGTTTGGGGCTGAGCGCGCTGGTCTGCTGACCCTTCCAGCCGTCGTTGAACACCTTGGTCACCTCGGCGCCGCGGCGGAGCACGAAGCCCGGGGCGATGCGGTCGACGACGGTGTAGCCGGCCAGCATGTGCGAATTGACCACCGCCTCGCCGCCGTCGGCCTCCACCGCATAGATGGCCGGCAGGTCGGCGTCGGCGGCGAAGGCGAAATAGGTCGACTGGCCATCGTCGAACAGTTGGGTCGGCAGCGCCTTGGTCGAGCCCTGGTAGCTGTAGGCGTGGTTGCGGTCGACCGGCGGCGGCGGGGGCGGCGGCGGCTCGACCACCGCCATGGCGACCGGCGGATAGATAAAGCGCACCGAGTAGGGGATCGCCTTGGCCGGCGCATGCTCGCGCACGCTGAGCTGGAAGTTGTAGCGGCGCTGGTTGGTGACCACCGTCATGTTGGTGTCGGGCCGCTTGGCCATCGGCTTGACGATCAACAGGTTCGCCTTGCGGTTCGGCGTCACCTGCCAGCCGAGCGCGTCGCCGATGGCGACCGTCTCGATGTGTTCGGTGGGATCGAACTCCAGCGAGAACTGGTAGCCCAGCACGCCCTTCAGCTCGACCACGTCGCCGGGATCGTACTGCACCTCGAAGATGCGCGGATCGCCGGGGCCGGGATGCGGCTCCACGGCGAGCGCCGGGGCGGCGCTCAAGGCCAGGATGGCGGCGACGAGGACAGGTCTCATGCGCGGCCTCCGGCTGGACGCGGCGCGACGGCCGGGCGGCGATAGGCGTCGCCGAGACGGGCCGGGCGCTCGGAGGGCGCGAAGCTCGGGCCGGCGGCGGTCCCGCTGCTCGTGGCGGCGGCGGTGACGGTGGCGAGATGCATCGGACGCAGGCGGGCGGCGGCGGCGGCCTGGTCGCGCTGCAGGTCGAAGGCCAGGCGCTGGGCGCGGGACTCGGGCTCGATGACCTGAACCGGCTGCGGGGCCTGGGTGTTGGGCGCCGGGCGTTGGGCGGCGGCCTCGCCCGGCAGGCGGAAGCCGAAGGCCACGACGCCGGCGGCGATCAGCAGGGCGGCCTGGCCGGCGCCGAACACGAAGACCAGGCTGGCGACGCTCATGGCGGTGTTGGGATCCAGCGTGTTGTCGGCGCGCTCCTGGGCGAGCGTCACCAGCCAGGGCTCCAGCACCGACAGCATCACGACCACGGTCAGCCAGCTCAGCAGGGGCGCGATGGCGGCGGCGGCGAGCGCGCGCACCCAGCCCATGAACAGCCCCCGCGTGGCCGGGATCAGGAACAGCGCGACGAACACCGGCCCGACCGCGGTCAGCACCCCGATCGCCAGGGTGGCGGCGGCGATGGCGCCGGCGGTGGTCATGAACAGCACGCCCGACGCGGCCGACAGCGACTCGGCGGCCGAGGCGGCCGGGCTGGAATAGGCGTGGGCCGCTGGGCCGGCGGTCTTGCCGAAGGCCGCGGCGGCGGCGACGAGCTCGTCGTAGGCGGTCTGCAGGCCGCCCACCGGATCGGCGGCCAAGGACCCGCCACTGGCCTGCAGGGGCGCGGCCACGGCGGCGGCGATCTCGGCCGGCGCCTTGGCGGCGAGGTCGAAGACCAGGGTCTGGAAGGTGGCCCAGCTGGTCACCAACGCCAGGATGGCGCCGATCTTCAGCGCGATGCCGGGCGCGTCAGAGAGGCGCGCGCCGCCCGAGGCGAACAGCATCCGGTAGCCGACCAGGGCGACGTAGATGGTCAAGAGCAGGGTCAGGCCGACCTGGAAGGTCGAGGACGCCGAGGTCAACGACGAATAGCCGGCCTCGGCGAAGCTGCGGGTCTGGCAGTCGACGGCGCCCAGCACGCCGCGGATCACGCCTTGGCCGACGAGGCTGGAGCAGGAGGCCATCCTACTTCGCTCCTTGCGGAGCTTCGCAGGACCGGGTCATGCCGCGCTCCTTCCCGTCATGAAGGGCTCCAGCCAGGCGTCGGGCTCGTCGCCCAGTTCGCCGCGCAGGGCTTCGAGGCGCCGCACCGCGCGCTCCGTGCCGGCCAGCACGGCGAGTTCGCCGCCCAGGCCGGATAGGTCGAGGCGGGCGACGACGCTGTGGTCGCCGCGCTTGATCAGGAAGCAGCGGGAGGTGTCTGGGAGGTTGCGGACCAGTTCGAACTCATGCTCGGTGAGGCCGAAGCCCTGCACATAGTCCTCGGGCCGCGCGCGGCTGTTGGGGAAGAAGACCTGGGTCGCGGCCTGTTCGACGATGGCCGAGGCGATGCGGCTTTCCAGGGCGTCGGACGCGCTCTGGGTGCAGAAGCCGACGATGCCGTTGCGCTTGCGGATGGTCTTTTCCCAATCCTTGATCCGCCGCACGAAGACCGCGTCGTCCAGCGCCTTCCAGCCCTCGTCGACGACGATGATGGCGGGCGAGCCGTCCAGCCGCTGCTCAAGGCGGTGGAACAGGTACATCATGGCGGGCGTCCGGATGGTCGGCGCGTCGAGGATCCTGGTCATGTCGAAGCCCAGGATGCGGGCGTCGATGTCGAGGCGGTCGGACGCATTGTCGAACAGCCAGGCGTGCTCGCCGCCCTCGCACCAGGCGCCCAGCCGCGCGGCGAGGTCCCCGGCGTGCGGGCGGCGCGCGCCGCGGAACAGCTCGCGCAGATAGCGCAGGCGGCGGTGGCCGGGCGCCTGGGCGTAGTTGGCGTCGACGGCCTCGGCGATCATCGCCCGGTCCTCGGCGTCCAGGCTGCCGCCGTCGACGGTCAGGAGCTGCCCCAGCCAGTCGGCCAGGAAGGCGCGGTTGGCGGGGGTGTCGGCGAGCGCCAGGGGGTTGAAGCCGGTGGGCTCGCCCGGTGAGATCACGTCGTAGCGGCCGCCGATGGCGCGGATGAAGGGCTCGGCGCCGCGGTCCTTGTCGAAATAGGCGATGCGGGGCTTCAGCCGCTCGGCCTGGGCCAGCAGGAAGGTCAGGAGCACGGTCTTGCCCGAGCCCGACGGGCCGATGACCGTGAAGTTGCCAAGGTCGGCGTTGTGGAAATTGAAGTGGTAGGGGCCGAACGACGTGGTCTCCAGCACCGCGATGGCCGGGCCCCAGTGGTTGCCGTCGGCCTGGCCGGTCGGATGGTTGTGGAAGCTGGCGAGGCTGGCGAAATTGGCGGCGGAGACCAGCGCGCGGCGCGAGATGTATTTGAAATTGCCCGGGAACTGGGCCCAGAAGGCGGGCTCCAGGTTGGTGTCCTCGCGCACCGCGATGGCGCCGGCTTCGGCCAGCGCCGACTGCACGTCGGCGACCGCGCCGTCGAGTTCGGCCAGCGTTTCGGACTTGGCGAGGATCGTCAGGTGGTGCTCGCCATAGGCCGCGCGGCCGGCGCCCACGTCGTCGCGCGCCTCGGCCAGTTCGGAGCGCAGGCTGTAGGCGTCGTCGTCGGCGGCGCGGAGGCGCCGCAGCGCCAGGCCCATGCGGTCCAGCGCCTGCTGGCGCTCGACGAAGGCGAAGCTCTCGGTCAGCACCAGCTCCATCGGCAGCCGCAGGACCCCGTCGAGCAGGCCAGGCGCGGTGCGGGCCGGGTAGTCCTTCAGCGAGATCATCGCCCCGAACGCCGGCTCGTCGGCCATCGGGCCGAACTCCATGGCGTCGAGGCCGAAGGAGAGGCGCCGCGCCGCCAGCGCGTGGCCCATGTCGCCGGTGGGGGCCAGGATCGGCTTCAGCTCGCCGTTGAGGATCAGGCTGAGGAACTCGGCGGGCTCGGAACGCCGCGCGCCGCCGGCCCCGTCGTAGAGCGAGAGCGTGCGCGGGCCGTAGGGGGCGAGCGCGGCGGCGAAGGCGTCGCGCGCGGCGTGCAGGGCGCGAAGCTCGCGGTCTAGGTCGGCGGTCTTGGCGTTGGGGGCCCTCACCAGGCGTTCGAGGAAGCCCGCGCCGCCCTGCAGGGGCCGCCTGACCAGGGTCAGGAAGATGTCGTTGACGTAGAGCCGCCGCCCCGCGAGCCGCTCGCGCCAGCCGGCGTCGAGGCGCGCCGCGAAGCCCTCGTCCGGGGCGTCCGGGAAGGCGGGCGTCACCCGGCGGCGGACCACGTGGTGGTAGAGGGCCAGCCGCGACGACGCGGCCCCGCGGAGGACCGTCTCGCGGATCGCCTTCCGATAGTTCAGCTCTTCGTCCGGCGCGGTCTCGGAGGGGAAGCCGGCCAGGTGCAGCGTCTGGATCAAGAGGCCGTCGCGGGTCTGGATCGTGACCTCGTCGAGGTGGCCGGCGTAGGGCAGGCGGTCGCCGACGCTGGCCTCGCGCGGCGCCAGGGTCCTGGCGACGCCGGTGGTGACGTAGCGGTCGTGGGCGGGGCCTTGGCTCATGGGCGGTAGGAGTTCCCGCGCCAGAAGCCGAAGTTCTTCACCCGCGGACAGGTGCGAAGCTTGGTCATCCAGATGTCGAAGAACCGCGGCTCCCGCAGGCAGCCGAGATAGCCCGCGGCATGCAGCACGGCGGCCAGGCCCAGCGCCCAGAACGAGCGGGTGATCAGGAAGGCCTCGACGGTGACGATCAGGTTGAACACCGCGTAGGCATAGGTGACGCCGCCGATCATCTGCGGCCGGGTGAGCGCGGCGAAGACGGGATCGGAAGCCAGGCGCGCCATGGCTAGTGCAGCCCTCCGGCCAGCGAGCGGATGCCGGCGACGATGGAGACGGCGCCGAAGATGACGAAGCAGCCGATCACCACCGTCAGGCCACGGCGCCAGTCCATCCGACCCGTGAGCATCAGGAAGCCCACGGCGGCCACGGCGATCACCGCGGCGGTGGTGGCGAGGTTGCCCAGCAGGGTGCCCTGCACCCAGTCGAGCGCGGCGAGCAGCGGCGAGGAGCCGGCCGGATCGCCGCCCGTCTGGGCATGGGCGGCGCCGGCGTAGGCTACGGCGGCAGCGAGGATCAGGGGCGCGCGTGCTTTCATGGCTTACTCCACGCGCACTGCGGCGCCGCTGCCAATGCCAATGGGGGCGGTAGGAAGGTGTCCGAGTATCGCGCGTACATAGGCCCTGGTCTCGGCGTATGGCGGGACCCCGCCATAGCGCTGCACGGCCCCTGGCCCGGCGTTGTAAGCCGCCAGCGCCCGGGGCAAATCGCCCTCGAACAGCTGCAGCATATGCGAAAGATAGGCGACTCCGCCATCTATGTTGGCGCGGACATCGTTAGCGTCGACGCCGAGGCTGCGCGCGGTGTCGGGCATCAGCTGCATGACGCCGAGCGCGCCCTTGGGCGAGATGACGTTCTGGTGGAAGCGCGATTCCTCCCAGGCGACGGCCTGGGCGAGCGGCGCGCTGACCGCATGGCGCTGGGCGGCCTCGTCGATGGCCCTGGAGACTTCAAGGGGAGCGATCTCGGCCGGGGCGGCGGTCTGCGGCGCTGCCTTCGGGATCAGAGAGGTCACGCCTTCGGAGGTGTAGACGGCGGGGCCTGCGTAGGTGGTGACCGCGCCGTCGTCGCCGATCTGCAGCACCTGGGCGCAGGCCGGGCCGCCGACGGCGCAGGCGAAGGCCGCCAGAACCGCGCCGACCGTCTGCGGAAGAGTGACCTTAAGCCCCATGTGTCGCCCCAGAACAGAGGCCTCGACGTTAGCCCATCCTGAGGAGCCGGGGCCAGACCACTTTGTCACGTCGCCTGACGCGCTCACGCGGCCTGGCTGGCCTTCAGCTCCTCGGCGCGGCTGAGCAGCGCGATCAGGGCGTCGGGACGGATCGGTTTGGCGAGGTGCTCGTCCATGCCGGCGGCGCGGGTCTCGGCGATGTGCTCGGGCAAGGCGTTGGCCGAGAGCGCCACGATCGGCGTGCGCGCCAGGCCCAGGGCCGCCTCCAGGGCGCGGATTTCGCGCGCGGCGCTCAGGCCGTCCAGCACCGGCATCTGCAGGTCCATCAGGACCAGGTCGTAGGTCTCGCGCTCCACGGCCTCGACGGCCTGGCGGCCGTCTTCCACCAGCGTCAGGTCGACGCCGAACGGCTCCAGGATCAGGGAGACGACGGTGCGGTTGGTCGGATGGTCCTCGGCGACCAGGATCTTCATGCCGCCCAGGTCATGGCCGGCGATCTCCGCGTCGCCGCCGGCGGCCTCCGGGGCGGCCACCGCCTCGAGCGGCAGGGTGACGGTGAAGACCGAACCCTGGCCCGGTTCCGATTTCGCCTCGATCGTCCCGCCCATCATTTCGGCGAGCGAGCTGGAGATCGCCAGGCCCAGGCCCGAGCCGCCGAAGCGGCGGGTGATCGAGCCGTCCGCCTGCTCGAAGCGGCTGAACAGCTTGGCCTGGAAGTCGGCGGAGAAGCCGACGCCGGTGTCGCTGACGGTGAACCGGATGGCGCCATCGCCGGCCACGCCGACGTCCAGGGCGACCTGGCCCTCAGTGGTGAACTTCACGGCGTTGGAGAGCAGGTTCGACAGGATCTGGCTGATCCGCACATCGTCGCCGAGGCGCCAACCATTGGCAGACTCGTCCACGTGGACGGTGAAGGTCAGGCCCTTGGCCTCGGCGCTGGCGCGGTGCAGGGCGGCGATGGTGGCGACGCAGGCGGCGAGGTCGAAGGGCGCCAGGTTGATCGGCAGTTGGCCGGCCTCGATCCGCGAGATGTCGAGGATGTCGGTCAGCACCTGCTCCAGCAGGCGGCCGGAGGCGCGGACCAGTTCGGCCATCTGGCGGCCGCGGTCGGTGGTCTGTTCCCTGGCCAGCAGGTCGGAGACGGCGACCACGCCGTTCAGCGGCGTGCGCAGCTCGTGGCTCATGTTGGCCAGGAAGTCGGTCTTGGCGGCGTTGGCGCGGCGCAGCTCGGCGGTGCGGGCCAGCACGCGTTCTTCCAGGCCGGCCTGAATCTCGTCGCCGCGCAGGCGCTCGTCGCGCAGCGTGCGGGCGAGCTGGCCGATCTCGTCGTCGCGGCCGGCTTCCGGCGCGGCGCGCTCGGTGTCCGGGTCGCCCAGCAGCTGCAGTGGGCGGATCACCAGCTGGCGCACCATGCCAAACAGGATCGCCGCGCCGATGCCGACGATCAGGAACTTGCCGGCGAAGTTGGAGAGCAGCGCCGACCAGGACTCCGACAGCGCGGTCGCCTTGGGGAAGGCCACCAGCAGGATCCACTGCGGGCCTTGCAGGCGCCCATAGGCGACCAGCGTCTTGCCGTCGGGGCTCTCGACGACGCCGGAGGGCTTGCCGTCGGCGTGGATGCGCGCGACCAGCGGCGCCAGGCCGTAGGTCTTCTCCAGCGCAGCCACCGAAGCGCGGTTCAGCGCCTGAGGCGCGGTGAAGCCGGGGAAGGCGACCAGTTCGCCCTTGTCCGAGGCGATCAGGCTTGTCGCGCCCTTGGGCGTGTTGTGCAGCACCTGGGTCAGGTACGAGCCGGCCATCACCGTGGTGCCCCAGGCGCCCACATAGCGGCCGTCGACATAGACCGGGCTGACGCAGCCGGAGATCAGGGTCCGCTTGGTCTTGTCCTGCAGGAGCGGCGACAGCGGCGTGCAGCGCATCCGCCGCGTGGGGTCGTTGGCCGGCAGCGGGTAGGAGCTCTGGTCGGTGTGGTCGAAGTCGAGGTCGCCGGGCGCGGTCTTGCGGAAGAAGGTCAGCTTTTCGGCGCGGTTCGGCGCGAACAGGATCAGCCGGTTCTTGGGCGTCAGGAAGAAGAAGTTCTCGAACTTGGCGAGGTCGCTCTCGCCGACCCGGTTGACCACCAGGGTGGCGGCGGTCAGCACCCGCTTTTCGTCCTCGGTGAGGTCGTTGGCGCGGCCGATGAAGGCCCCGACGCCGTAGATCGAGTCGCCGACGGAAGTCTGTTCGCCGTCGTAGAGGCTGTCGCGGCTGCGGCGCGAGCCGTCGCCCTTGACGGGGAACCAGGCGTCGAACTGGCGGTCGACCTGCGGGCCCGGGCGCATCAGGGCAAGGCGGCGGCGGAGCGCATCGCTGGCGGCGGCCTGCTTGGCGCTCAAGGCGTCGAACAGCTCCTGCTCGGTGCGGGTGCGCTCCTGGACGTAGAGGGCGAGGTCGGCGACCTGGCGCTGTTCGGCCTGGCGGCGGTTGGCGGCGAAGGTCACCGCGGTGTCGACAAGCAGCAGCAGCGTCATCGAGGCGATGAGGCCGGCAAGGAGCTTGGTGCTGATAGACCGGAACCGCATGTCCGAACGGGGAATCCTCGAAACTCGCCGGACTGCCTATCAACAAATGATTTCCGAAGGCTTCTCGTAGCGACGTTCTGCGAATGAAAAAGCGGAACCGTAGGCGCGGAGCGAACGGCGCCTGCCGGCTAGGTGGCGAACTCGACGATGCCGAGCACGAGGCCCGCGATCCACAGAGTCTCCAGCACCATGGTGGCGACGGGGCGCCAGCCGGCGGCGATTAGGGCCTTGAACGAGGTCTTCATGCCGAGCGCGGCGATGGCCACGACCAGCAGCCAGCGGGAGATGTCGGTGGCGCCGGTCACCGCCGCCTTGGGCAGGAAGCCCAGGCTGTTGATCGCCACCAGGGCGGCGAAGCCGAACAGGAACCAGGGGAGCGGCACCTTGGCGCCCGATGCGCCGCCGCGGCCGCGCGACAGGACGAGCGCGATCGTGCCCACGACCGGCAGCAGCATGGCCACCCGCAGGAGCTTCACATAGGTCGCCACGTCGCCGGTCTTCTGGGAGATGGTGTAGCCCGCGCCCACCACCTGGGCGACGTCATGGATGGTGCCGCCGAGGAAGAAGCCGGCGCGCGCGTTGTCCAGGCCGATGATCGGCACCAGCATCGGGTAGAGGATCATGGCGATGGTCGAGAGGCCGGTGACCACCACGACCGCCAGGATCACGTCGCGCTCGCTCTCCTTGTTCTTCGGCAGGACCGAGGCGATGGCCAGCGCCGCCGAGGCCCCGCAGATGCCGACGGAGCCGCCCGACAGCACGCCGAAGCTGCGGCTGAGGCCCAGCACCCGGGCCAGCAGCAGGCCCATCAGGATCGTGGTGGTGACGCCGGCCACCACCATGGCGATCGGCACGGGGCCCAGCGCCACGATCTGCTCCACCGTGATCCGCGCGCCCAAGAGGGCGACGCCGGTGCGCAGGATGGCCTTGGACGCGAACTCGATGCCGGGGATGCAGCGGCCTTCCTCGTGCAGGAAGTGGAAGGTCATGCCGAACAAGAGCGCGAACAGCATCACCGGCGCCTTGTAGTGGCCGGCCAGCCAGTCGGCGGCGAGCGCGATGGTGATCGCCACCAGGACGCCCGGATAGACCCGCTGCAGGAAGGCCTGCGGGCTCAGCCGCGCCGGCGTCACCGGCGCGGTGACCGGCAGGCCCTCCATGAAGTCGAAGGACTGGAACATCTCGTGCGCCTGGGCGGCGTCCGTATCGATGTCCCGGTTGACCATGGTCGCCTCACCCTCGCTGAATCTGGCCGCAAGCTGGCCCGGTTTGCGTTTCGGCGCCAGTGTGCCGCGGCCCGCCCGAGAGGAGGCTTTCGTGCCCACGACCCTGGTCAACCGCGTCGCGTCCACGCTCGGCGAAACCGACCACCCCTATATGACCGGGGCCTGGACGCCGAACTTCGAGGAGTATGACGCCACCGACCTGGCGGTCATCGGCGGCGAAATCCCGCGCGACATCGACGGGGTCTATGTGCGCAACACCGAAAACCCGGTGCATGCGCCGATCGGCTTCTATCACCCGTTCGACGGCGACGGGATGATCCACGCCATGGCGTTCCGGGACGGCAAGGCCAGCTACCGCAACCGCTTCGTGCGGACCAAGGGCTTCGAGGCCGAGGCGCAGGCCGGCGAGGCGCTGTGGGCCGGCCTGGCCGAGCACCCCGCCAACTCGAAACGCCCGGGTTGGGGCGCGCAGGGGTCGCTGAAGGATTCGTCGTCCACGGACGTGGTGGTGCACGCCGGCAAGATCCTTTCGACCTTCTACCAGTGCGGCGAGGGCTACCGGCTGGACCCGCTGACGCTGGATAATCTGGGTACGGAGGATTGGGTTCCGGCGGAGGGAATCTCGGCCCACGCCAAGGTGGACGAGGCGACCGGCGAGCTCCTGTTCTTCAACTATTCCAAGCAGGCGCCCTACATGCACTATGGCGTCGTGGGGGCCGACAACCGGCTGAAGCACTACGTGCCGATCCCGCTGCCCGGGCCGCGCCTGCCGCACGACATGGCGTTCACGGAGCGGTTCTCGATCTTCGCTGACCTGCCGCTGTTCTGGGACCCGGAGCTGCTGCCCAAGGGCTATCACGCGGCGCGGTTCTATCGGGACCTGCCGACGCGGTTCGCCATCGCGCCGCGGTTTGGCCAGCCGGAAGACATCCGCTGGTTCGAGGCGAAGCCCTGCTTCGTCCTGCACTTCATGAACGCCTACGAGGAGGGCGATGAGGTGGTGCTGGACGGCTATTTCCAGGAGGACCCGCAGCCGCCGCCGCTGGCGGGCTACGGGCCCAAGCTCGGCCAGATCATGGCCTATCTCGACGAGCACTCGATGAAGCCCAGGCTCTACCGCTGGCGCTTCAACCTGAAGACCGGGGCGGTGACGGAAGGCCTGCTGGACGACCAGATCCTGGAGTTCGGCTCGTTCAACCAAAGGGTCGCCGGGCGCAGGGGCCGCTACCTCTATTCCACCACCTCGAAGCCGGGGTGGTTCCTGTTCACCGGCATCGTCAAGCACGATCTGGAGACCGGCGGCTCGCAGTCCTTGAGCTTCGGCGAGCACCGCTATGGGTCAGAGGCGCCGTTCGCGCCGCGCGTCGGGGCGACGGACGAGGACGACGGCTATCTGGTCAGCTTCGTCACCGACATGGCGGCCGACGCGTCCGAGTGCGTGCTGATCGACGCCAAGGATATCGCGGCCGGGCCCGTCTGCCGCCTCCGGCTGCCGCAGCGGATTTCCTCGGGCACGCACGCGACCTGGGCGTCGGGCGAGCGCCTGCGCGCGGCGAAAGCGGCGCCATAACCGAATTGTTCAGACTGCCGGGCTAGGGTGATGGGGCCGCGAAAGGTCCGCCGCCCGAGCGAACGATGACCACCGTCAACTATCCGAACCCGGTCACGGTGAACGGCTACTCGTGCAAGAACTGCACGGAGGTCGACCTCGCCAAGCAGCACATCGACCCGGCGCACCCGAAGGACGGCCCCTATGGCGTCGACGCCAAGGACCATCTGGCCTCGCCGTCCGCGCCTAGGACCCAGACGCCGGCTGTCACCCTCGGCGGCGCGCTGGCCGGCGTGTCGCAGGCCTCGGGCGCAGGGTCCCAAACCCCGGCGGCGCCGCTGGGCCAGCAGCTGAACATCCTCGCCTGATCCGCGGCCGCCTGTGCCAAAGCGGGAATCAGCCTACGATTCCCAGCTTCACCGTGAATTGGGAATCGGCTGGGATGCGGTCGCGACTTTCAGACAAGCTCGGACCGGCGCTGCGCAAGCTGAGGCTGGCGCGCGGCTGGAGCCTGGCGCAACTGAGCGAAGAGAGCGGCGTGCCGATCTCCACGCTGTCGCGGGTGGAGCTGGGCCAGAACGCGCTGAACTACGACAAGCTGGTGCGCCTGTGCCGCGCGCTGGAGGTCGACCTGGAAGGCCTGATGACCCGCGAGGCGGAGGGAACGGCCGCGCCCTCGGGCCGCCGCTCGGTGACCAAGACCGGCGATGGCGCTCCGGTGCGGGTCGGTCCGGCGGCGGGCCAGGCGGCGGCGGCGGACCTGCTGTCAAAGAGCTTCTCGCCGGTGATTGTCGAGGTCACGGCCGCCACGGCGGAGGCCCATGGCGCGGCGGCGGCGCACCCCGGCGAGGCCTATCTGCTGGTGCTGGAAGGCGCGGTCGAATTCCGCAGCCATCTCTACGCCCCGCTGGCGCTCGCCAAGGGCGACGGGGTCTATTTCGACGCGGCCTCCGGCTATGTGCTGCTGGCGCCGTCCGGGCCGGCGCGGGTGCTGCTGGTCGCCAGCGGGGAGCCCTTCGCCGCTTAGCCGCCGGTTCCCATATTTCCCATCTTTAACCAATATTTCAGCCGCATTTGGGAAGAGGCGCTCGAGATCCCGCCGCCGCTGGCCGGGACCAGATTTCGAGACGCCGCCTCATGTCCCTCAACGACCTGAACATCTCCAAGAAGCTCACGCTCGGCTTCGCCGGGGTGGTGACCATCGTCACCGTGATGTGCGTGGGCCTGGCGCTGAACCTGCACAGCATCAAGGCGGCGGTGGTCGCCAATGACGAGGAGGTCGCCCAGCTCAACCTGGCGCACGACGTCGAGCTGCAGCTGATCGAGCGGATGAACGGCGTGCGCGGTTTCGCGATCACCGGCGACGCGAGCTTCCTCAAGGCGGTGGCCACGGCGAAGGACAAGTACGACGCCGCCATGACCGCCTGGATCAAGGCCGCGCCTGAGGACAAGGCGACGACCGGCGCGATCAAGGCCGAGATGGACGGCATCTTCGCCGACCAGGACGAACAGGTGAGCCTGGCCAAGGACCCGGCCACCCGGCCGGAAGCGCTGGAGAAGCTCGGCAAGAAGGGGCGCCTGAACAAGATCCGCGCGCTGCTGAAGGCCTATGGCGAACAGGAAGCCAAGCTCCTTAAGCAGGACGCCAAGGGCCAAGACCAGAGCCAGGAATTCGCCAACGCCACCCTATGGGCCGGTGCGGGCCTGGCGATCGCGCTCTCGATCCTGATGGGCTGGCTGCTGAGCCGGGCGATCGCGGGTCCGATCGCCAAGATGACCGACGCGATGGGCCGGCTGGCGTCTGGCGACCACGCGGTGGAAGTGCCGGCGGTGGGTCGCAAGGACGAGGTCGGCCAGATGGCCGACGCGGTGCAGACCTTCAAGGACGCG
>NZ_DATGEX010000065.1:0-117532 GCF_035309685.1 Phenylobacterium sp. | reverse complement strand
TGCCCGACTCCCTTATTGGGCCGCCATGGCCTCCGCCTGGCAGAGGTCGACGCTGACCAGTTGGGAGACGCCGCGCTCGGCCATGGTGACGCCGAACAGCCGGTCCATGCGGGCCATGGTGACCGGATTGTGGGTGATGGCGATGAAGCGCGTCTCGGTGCGCCGGCGCATCTCGTCGAGCATGTTGCAGAAGCGATCGACGTTGGCGTCGTCCAGCGGGGCGTCCACCTCGTCGAGCACGCAGATCGGCGCCGGCTGGGCCAGGAACACCGCGAAGATCAGGGCCGTGGCGGTCAGCGCCTGCTCGCCGCCGCTCATCAGGCTCATGGTCGCCATGCGCTTGCCGGGCGGGCAGGCGTAGATCTCCAGGCCCGCCTCCAGCGGGTCCTCCGACTCCACCAGCCGCAGCTCCGCCTGGCCGCCCTGGAACAGCGCCTGGAAGAGCGTCTTGAAGTGCTCGTTGATCACCTCGAAGGCGGCCAGCAGGCGGTCGCGGCCCTCGGCGTTCAGCTCGGCGATACCCTCCCGCAGGCGGGCGATCGCGCCTGTGAGATCGGAGCGTTCGGTCTGCATGACCGCGAGCCGCGCGCCGTGCTCGGCCGCCTCTTCCTCGGCGCGCAGATTGACGGGGCCGATGGCGTCCCGCTGGCGCTCCAGGTTGTAGAGGTGGGCTTCAACGCCGCTGGCGTCGGACGGAATGGCCACGGCCTCGTCGGCGAGTTTTCGCGCCAGCTCTTCCGGCTCGATGCGGGCGGTCTCGCGGATCTGGGCGGAGACCTCTGTGAGGCGGGCGGCGGCGGCTTCGGCGTGGGCGGCGAGGCTGGCGCGGACCTCGCGGGCCTCCGAAGCGGCGGCCTCAGCGGCGCGTAGCGCGCGGTCGGCCTCGGCGCGCTCGTGCTCGGCGCCAGCGAGCGCGTCGGAGGATTTCGCGCGGCGGGCTTCGGCGACGCCGAGTTCGTCCAGCAGGGCCGCGCGGCGGGTCTCCAGGGTCTCCGGCGCGGCCTTGGCCTTGGCGAGCTCGGCTTGCGACTTGGTGCGCGCTGCGGCGAGCGCGTCGAGGCGCTTGGCGGCGGCCTGGCTGCGGCGGCCCCAGTCCTCGCGGTCGGCGGTCAGCAGCTCAAGGCGCCGCGCGCGGCCATCGCGGTCGCGGATCTCGAGATCGAGCGCCGCCCGCGCCGAGGCGGCGGCTTCGCGGGCCGGACCGGCGGCGGCGCGCGCGGCGGCCAGCCGTTCGGCCAGGTCTTCGTCGCCCGCGTTGGCGGCGGCGACCGCCTCGACCGTCGCGAGCGCCTGTTCGTGTTCCGCGAGCTCGGCCTCGAAGCGGCCGATGACGTCGTCGAGGGAGGCGGCGTGGGCTTCCTTGCGGGCCGCCTCACGGTCGAAGCGCTCGAGGGCCGTGCGCGCGGCCAGCGCCTTCTGCTCGGCGGCCGGCGTCTCGCGGCGCGCGGCGCGCAGGGCGTCCTCGATCCCCGCCAGCTTGGCCGAGGCGTCCTTCAGGATCTGGCGAGCGGCTTCGGCCTTGGGCGTCAGCGCCTCGATCTCGCTCTCGACCTCGGCCAGCCGGGTCTTCTGCTCCAGGCGCACCGCGGCGGGCTTGGGCGCATCGGCGCGCGAGGTGAAGCCGTCCCAGCGCCAGAGGTCGCCCTCCTTGGAAACCAGCCGGCAGCCGGGCGTGAGGCCCGCCTGCAGGGTGTCGCCCTGAGCGCGGTCGACCAGCGCGGTGAAGGCCAGTCGCGCGGCGAGCGCGGCCGGCGCCTTGACCAGACCCGCGAGCGGCGTCGCGCCCTTGGGCCAGGCGGGCGCCTCGGCGTCTCGGCCACCCCAGAAGGCCGGCGCGGCGCGGTCGAGCGCGGCGTCCAGGTCGTCGCCCAGGGCGGCGGCCAGGGCCTTCTCGTAACCCCGGTCCGGTGAAACCGCGTCCAGCGCCGGCGAGAAGCCGCCGCGCTTGGCCTGCGCCACCAGGGCGGCCAGGGCGCGGGCCTCGGCGGTCAGGCGGCCGAGCTGCTCGTCGAGCTTGCGGGCGGCTTCGCGGGCGGCGGCCTCGGCGCCTTGGGCGGCCGTGCGATCCTCCTCGGACTTTTCCAGGGCGGCGCGGGCGGCGGCGAGCGCGGCCTCGGCGGCCTCGACCTCAGCCTTGGCCTGCGCGGCCTGCGGATTGGCGATGACGCCGAGCGCGTCCCGTTCGCGCCTGGCCTGATCGAGCGCCCGGTGGGTCCGCGAGAGCCGCATCTGGGCTTCTTCGACGCGGGTCCTGGCCGCCTGGCGCTGGGCCTCCTGGGCGGCTGTCTGGGCGGCGAGCGATTCCACCTCGGCGTCGGCGGCGGCGCGGGCGGCCTCGGCGGCCTGGGCGGCGGCCTCCAGTTCCGGGATGCGTTCCGGCGCGGTCTTGATGGCCTGCTCCAGGGCCGCGACGTCGTCGGCGAGGCGGGCGAGGGCCGCCGCCGCGTCCTCGACGATGTGCTCCTCGCGGGCGCGGTCGGCGTCGATGCGCTCGATGTCACCGGTCAGCCGCGCCAGTTCGGCGGCGTGCGCCTCGTGCTCGCGATCCAGCCGATCCTTGTCGATGGCGAGCTTGTGCAGGATGGCCGCGGCGATGGTCTCCGCCTCGCGCAGCGGCTTGATCGCCTCATCCGCCTGGGCGGCGCGGGTGGTCGCCTGGGCGGCGACGCCGGCGGTCTCCTCCACCGCGCGGATGGCCGCGGCGGCCTCTGCGCCCAGGCGTTCGGCGGCGGCGGCGGCCTCGGCCCAGCGGGCGTAGAGCACGGCGCCTTGCAGCGCGCGGATCTCGGCGGAGAGCTTCTTATAGCGCTCCGCCTGGCGCGCCTCGCGCTTCAGCCGGCCGAGCGTCGACTCCAGTTCGCGCGCCACGTCCTCCAGCCGCGCCAGATTGGCCTCGGCGGCGCGCAGCCGCAGTTCGGCCTCGTGGCGGCGCGAATGCAGGCCGCTGACGCCGGCCGCTTCCTCCAGGATCATCCGGCGGTTTTGCGGCTTGGCGGCGATCAGCTCGCTGATCTGCCCCTGGCGCACCAGGGCCGGCGAGTTGGAACCGGTCGAGGCGTCGGCGAACAACAGCTGTACGTCGCGCGCGCGCACTTCGCGGCCATTGATCCGGTAGGTCGAGCCCTCGCCCCGGTCGATGCGGCGGACCACCTCCAGCACCGGCTGATCGTTGAAGGCCGCCGGCGCGCGGCGGTCGGAATTGTCGATGGTGAGCGCCACCTCGGCGTGATTGCGCGAGGGGCGATTGCCGGAGCCCGCGAAGATCACGTCGTCCATGCCGCCGGCCCGCATGGCCTTGGCGGAGTTGGCGCCCATCACCCAGCGCAGCGCTTCCAGGAGGTTCGACTTGCCGCAGCCGTTCGGCCCCACGACGCCCGTGACGCCGGGCTCGATCCGGAACTCGGTCGGTTCGACGAAGGACTTGAAGCCCGAAAGGCGCAGCCGCTGGAAGTGCACGGGAGTCTAGCGGCCTCCCATTTTGGCGGCAGGCTTCTTCGCCCCAGACTTGTCGGCGACGGGCTTCGCCGCGGAAGCCATCAGGGCGTCGAGCTGTTCGACGGTTTGCGGCGTTTCGACCTCCTTGCCGTTGACGAACAGGGTCGGCGTGGAGTTGACCCCGTCCTGCTCTGAGGCGCGCTGGGCGCGCCGGGCGACGGCGTCAGCGCCGTTCTGATCCTGCAGGCAGGCCTCGAAGCGGGCCTCGTCGACACCGTTGGCCGCAGCGATCTCCTGGAAAATCGGCTTGATATTGCCGGAGGTCCAGCGCGACTGGCTGCGGAACACCTGGTCGACCACGGTGAAGTACTTCTCGGGCCCCGCGCAGCGGGCGATCAGGAATCCCGCCACCGCCACCGTCGCCGGCTCGGTGATCATTTCCTTGAGCGTGTAGTGGACCTTGCCGGTGTCGATGTACTTCGACTTCAGCGCCGGGAAGATGGTCTCGTTGAAGCGGCCGCAGTGCGGGCAGGCCATCGAGGCGTATTCCAGCACTTCGATCTTCGCCTTGGGATTGCCCATGCTCATGTCATCAGCCATCGGCCTGGGGCCGGGCTTCGGCGCGGGCGCGGGCGCGGGCGCGGCCAGGGCCGGGGCGGCGGCGGCGGCGGCGGCTGCTACGGCAAGGATCATGAGGCGGCGGTCGAACATCGGCTGATCTTAATCCTTCGCCTGACCGATAGCCGCATCGAGTTCCGTCAGCGTCATCTCACCCTCGGTCCGCTTGCCGTTGATGATGAAGGTGGGCGTCGATTCCACCTTGTCCACATGCTCGTGCCGGTCGACGCGGGCGGCCAGCGCCTTTTCGGCGGCGGTGTCGCGCATGCAGGCGTCGAACTGCGCCGCGCTGAGGCCGCCGGGGTCTTTGGCGATCGCAGCCAGCACGCCCTTCACGTCCTTGCTCTCGACCATCGCCTCCTGGCCCTTGAAGACGGCGTCGAGCACCGGGAAATAGCGGTCCTTGCCGGCGCAGCGGGCGAGCAGGAAGCCGGCGGCGGCGATGGCCTCGGGGTCGGTCAGGTATTCCTTCAGGGTGTAGCGGACCTTGCCGGTGTCCACGTACTTGGCCTTGAACGCGGGGAAGACCTCCATGTCCCAGCGCGCGCAGTGCGGGCAGCTGGCCGAGGCGTATTCGACCACAGCCACCTTGGCCTGCGGATTGCCCAGGCTCATGTCGTCCGCCTGCGCCACCGAGGCCGGATCGGCGGGCTTTTTGGCGCAGCCGCCCACCGTCAGGGCGGCCATCAGGGCCACGGCGACAAAGGGGCGGGACGCGAACATACGGACAGGAGTCTCCCAGGCAGCCTGAATTAAAGCCCGATTCCCTGCGGGGTCAGACTCGCCACAAGCCGATGCGGCGGACGAAGCTGTTAGTCAACGCGCCCGCGTTGTCGCAGGACGCCCCGGCCGAGCGCCAGCAGTGCGGCCTTGAGCTTGCCCTCCGGCGCGGCCGCCAGGTCCTTCGCCAGGTCGGCTTCGGCGGCGGCGTCGAGCGGCGGCAGCCGGCGGCGGGATTTGGCGGTGGGCTCGTACTTGCGCTGCAGCGGCCCCTGCACGATGCGCAGCTTCTGCACCGCGTCCGCGCCCAGGAACAGGTTCACCCGCGCCAGAATCTCGTGCGCCTGATGCTGGATGATCGCCGCGGCCGGCCCGGCCACCCGGATCTCCAGCGACGAGGGCCCGCCGTTGCGGCCGCGGGTCAGCTTCACCGGCTCGGTGCGCTTGGCGATCTCGACGCCGACCACCTCGCGCCAGCGGGCCTCCAGCGCCCCGGAGCCCTGGCCGAACTTGGCGTCCAGCGCCTTCAGCGTCTTGTTGAGCGCGCGGCCCATCGGCGGCGGCGGGCGGCGTTGCGGCCGCGTGCGCTTGGCCGTCAGAATCTGGGCGGCCTCTTGCAGGGTCGGAAGGTCGCGGCGGGGAGCCATGCGCCCACCTTACCGTCATCGCCTGACGACAGTAAGGAGGGGCGGCGATAAGGAGGGGATGTGAACCCAGACCGCCTGCGCGCCCAACTCCTCGCCTGGTACGATGAAAACGCCCGCGACCTGCCCTGGCGGGTGGGGCCGAAAGCGCGTGCGGCGGGGATGCGCGCCGATCCCTATCGGGTGTGGCTTTCGGAGGTGATGCTGCAGCAGACCACCGTGCCGCACGCGATCCCCTACTTCCTGAAGTTCACCGCCCGATGGCCGACCGTCAACGACTTGGCCGCCGAGGACGACGGCGAGGTGATGGCCGCCTGGGCGGGCCTTGGCTACTACGCCCGCGCCCGCAACCTGCTCGCCTGCGCCCGCGCCGTGGCCAGCGATCACGGCGGCGTCTTTCCGGACACCGAGCAGGGGCTGCGCGTTCTGCCGGGGCTCGGGCCCTATACCGCCGCTGCGGTGGCCGCGATCGCCTTCGACGAGCCGACCAATGTGGTCGACGGCAATGTCGAGCGGGTGATGGCGCGGCTGTTCGCGGTGGAAGAGCCCCTTCCCGACGCGAAACCGGAGCTGAAACGGCTGGCCGGCGAACTGGTCGGCGACGACCGGCCAGGCGACTGGGCTCAGGCGCTGATGGACCTGGGCGCCACGGTCTGCCGGCCCAAGGCGCCGCTCTGCGACCGCTGTCCGGTGGCGACCCACTGCGCGGCCGTGGCCCTTGGCGCGCCGGAGACCTGGCCGCGCCGAACCGCCAAGGCCGAGCGGCCGCACCGCCATGGCGTGGCCTATGTGCTGACCCGCGGCGACGAGGTGGGCCTTGTGCGCCGACCTCCGAGGGGTCTCCTGGGCGGCATGCTGGCGCTCCCGACCAGCGACTGGCGCGCGGCGCGCTGGAGCGACGCCGAAGCCATCGCCGCGGCGCCCGCCAGGGCCGCCTGGCGCGGCGTCGGCGAGGTGGAGCATGGCTTCACCCACTTCACGCTCACGCTGCGGCTGCTGCGCGCCGAGGGCGTCGAGGCCGACGTGATATGGAGCCCCCGGCGCGACCTCGACGGCCTGCCGAGCGTCTTCCTCAAGGCCGCGCGGGCAGGGCTATCGAACCTGCTCTAGTGCGCAACGGCCTTGGCCAGGCCTTCCAGCATCATGGCCCAGGTCTTCTCGTAATCCCGCCGATGTTCGAGGTCTGACGAGGTGACCCGGCCGTTGAGGTTCTCCTGGATCACCGTCACCTCCGTCCCGCCGTCGCGCGGCGACAGCTCGAAGGTCACCAGGTGGATGGCGTCGGGCGCCGAGCCGCTGGCGTGGGTGTAGCTGAGCCGGCGGCGCGGCAGGAACGAGCGGACCTCGCCGCGGTCCTCGTAGGGCTCGCCCTTGATCTTGCCGTGCAGGGTGATCGGGTGGCCGACCTGCCAGTCGGTCTCGACATCGGCGCCCATCATGTAGGCCTTCATGCCCTTGCGGGATGTCAGAGTGTCCCAGACCTCGTCCGGTCCTGCCGGGATCACCCTGGACGCCTGTGCGGTCGCGGTCATGTCGATCTTTCCTCCTCGCCTATCGCGTGAACGCCGAAAGGGGCGAAAGGCTTCACCCGACAGTCAGCGAATCCAGGGTTTCAGCACCTCATAGACCGGCGCGGTCGTCGGGCCCTCGCGGGTGACCGCGATCAGCTGGCGGCGGCGGGTGAGCTGGCGCACCGCGTTCTGCACCGAGGATTTCGAAAGGCCGGTCTCCAGCGCGATGCCGGACAGGCTGGCCGCGAAGCGCCGCCTGCCGCCGTCGGTGCGCGCCCAGAGCCACAGATAGACCAGGAAGGCCGACGGCGAATGGTCATGGTTCACGAGGTCACGCATCAGGACGTCGACGACGTAGGGGTCGAGGGTAATGGATCGAGTCATGATCGTTGCTATAGTATTTATCGGACGGATTGTCGCGCGGCGGCGCCTCGCGGCAAAGAAGCGGCGGCAGCAAGCTAAGAGGCCCTGAATGATCACCCACCTGAAATTCGCCGGCATCTCCTGCCGCGACCAGGAAGCGCAATTGAAGTTCTGGACCGAGAAGATGGGCTTTCGGGTGACCACCGATCAGCCCATGGGCGCGCAGCGCTGGATCGAGCTGGCGATCGCCGGCAGTCCGACGGGGCTGGTGCTATTCACGCCGGAGGGTCACGAGGACCGGGTCGGCAGCTTCTTCAACGGCTCCTTCGCCTGCGACGACGTCGAGCAGACCTACCGCCAGCTGAGCGAGCGCGGGGTGGAGTTCCGCGGGCCGCCGGAGAAGCAGCCTTGGGGAACCTTCGCCATGTTCAAGGACGTCGAGGGCAACGAGTTCGTGCTGAGCTCGCGCTAGCGGAAGAGCCGGAAGGCCAGCCAGATCAGGGCGAAGAAGCTCGGATAGGCCGTGAGCCCCAAGCCGAACGCCCGCGCCCAGGGCGCGAAAAGATAGCCGCCCCAGAACGCCGCCCGGCCGACCCCGAACAGGACCGCCAAGGTCGGGATTAGGCTGAGGTTCTGCGGCGCGAGCGTGAGCGAAGGCCCGGTCCAGGCGATCGCCGCCAAGGCGGTCTGCTCAAGCGTGTTGGTGTTGTAGCGCAGAGTGATGTCCATGAAACCGGGGCCCTTGGCGGCCCCGCCGTCGATGTCGTCGGCTCTCAGAAAGCGCTGATTGGCCACGGCGGCGATGCCAGCCAGCAGGCAGAGGCCCGGGACCAGCAGCCAGCGCCAGGCCAGCGCCAGCCGGTCCGCCGTAGCGACCGCCGCCGGGTCGTGGCCCCCGAGCGCGTGGCGGGCGGCGAACAGGCAGATAGCCGCCGCGGACAGCACGCCCAACAGGATCAGGATCTGCTTGCGGATCATCGGCCCCTCCGAACGGCGGCAGCCTAGACCCGCAACCTCTAGGCGGCGAGCTGTTGGCGCACCTTGGCCCGCAGCACGTCGATGGGCGCCAAGCCCTTGTCGGACTTGAAGTGCCAATAGGTCCATCCGTTGCAGGCCGGCTGCGACTGCACCATGGCGCCGACCTTGTGAATCGAGCCGGAGAGGTCGCCGACCACCAGGCTGCCATCGGCGCGCACCCGCGCGGCATGGCGGCCCTTGTCGTCGTAGAGCACGTCGCCGGCCCGCAGCAGCCCCGCCTCGACGATCTGGCCGAAGGGGATGCGCGGCTCGGACTTCTTGGAGCCGGTGACTGTCATCTCCTCGGCGGTGGCGGGGATCACCTTGGCGATCCGGTCCTTGGCGAGCTTGGCGTAGCCTTCCTCGCGCTCGATGCCGATGTATCGGCGGCCGAGCCGCTTGGCCGCGGCGCCGGTCGTGCCGGTGCCGAAGAACGGGTCGAGGATCACATCGCCCGGCCGGGTCGAGGCCAGGATCACCCGGTGCAGCAGTGCCTCGGGCTTCTGGGTCGGGTGCGCCTTGACCCCCGCCTCGTCCTTGAGCCGCTCCTCGCCGGTGCACAGAGGCAGGCTCCAGTCGGAGCGCATCTGCAGCTCGTCATTGGCCATCTTCATGGCGTCGTAGTTAAAGGTGTAGCGCTTGCCCCCCCGCGACTTGGTCGCCCAGATCATCGTCTCGTGGGCGTTGGTGAACCGCGTGCCCTTGAAGTTCGGCATCGGATTCGACTTGCGCCAGACGATGTCGTTGAGGATCCAGAAGCCCAGGTCCTGCAGGGTCGCGCCGACCCGGAAGATGTTGTGGTAGCTGCCGATCACCCACAGCGCCCCGTCATCCTTCAGGATGCGGCGGCACTCGGAGAGCCAGGCTTTCGTGAAGGTGTCATAGGCCGCGAAGCTCTCGAAATGGTCCCAGTCGTCGTCGACGGCGTCGACCTTGGAATTGTCCGGGCGCAGCAGGTCGCCGCCCAGCTGCAGGTTGTAGGGCGGATCGGCGAAGACGAGGTCGCAGGAACGATCCGGCAGCTTCCTCAGTTCTTCCAGGCAGTCGCCCAGGATGATGGTGTCGGCCGCAACGCCCATACGCGCCTCATGGATTCAGGAGGCTGAATCCTTGCGCCGGTATGATTAAGGAGCCCCTTCTAAACAGGGTGAACGGCGCCTTAATTCAGGACCCGATTTGAACACAAACGGGCCTTTATTCGCAAAATAATCAATGGGTTGGAACCTTATGCCCGACTGAGCGGCTTAGCGGTTTCGATGGAAACGCCCGTTCAGATTGCGACTGGTTCGGAGACCGGATCAGGGGGTGGAGCGCCCCGGCGCGGGCCATGGAAGCGCGCTCTGCCCTCGGTGCTGGCGGCGGCTGTCGTGGCGCCTGGCGCGTTGCTGGCCGCGCCCCTCCAGCAGGCCTTCTCCAACTTCATGGTCGGAATCGAGACCAGCAAGGTTATGCCCGACACGGAGTCAGCCGGCGGCGAGGGGCGAAGGGTCCGGTACGGCGCGAGCCACCGCCATCAGGCGGACAGTGCTGGCGGCGGAGGCGCCCATCCGCGGATGATCGCGACGGCGCGGCTGTCGGCAGGCGAGGGATTGCTCAAGCTGACTGACCTCCAGACCGACGTCTTGAACACGTCGCTGGCCGGCGCCACGACGCTGGTCGGCGACGATGATGGCGATGGTCTGATGTCGAAGTCCCAGGCGCGGCCGATTATGGAGGAGACATCCAGCGCCTCCGCGACTGTTGGCCGTTCGTCGGGCGGCGGATTTGGCGGCGGGTTTGGCGGCGGATCGAGCGGCGGCGGATCGGGCGGCGGCGCCCCGGGAGCTGAGTCATCCGGTTCAGCCGGCCTCGGGGGCTCCGCCGCTGGCCCAGATACCCCCACCGACGATCCATCACTGCTCGGCGATGCGCCGGCCGCACCTTCCGCTGCGCCGGAACCGGCGGCGTGGGTGAGCCTGATCCTGGGCTTTGGCCTAGTGGGATCGGTGCTGCGCGCGCGGCGCAGAGACATCCCGCTGGCGCAACGCTGAGTCGCATTGCCACAGGGCCGGATTGACGCAGAGCCCGATTGACGCAGGGACGAGGCGCCGCAGCGCCTGACTCAGCCACACGCTCTAGGTGAATAACTCCCCTGACGGGTGAGTTTGCGCGTCGGGGTCCCCGGTCCCAGTCGCATGTCAGTCTCCAGGTCCGAGCCCGCCACCTCCTCCGTCCCCGGTGCCCGCAAGCGCCGGCGCTTCTGGATGCGCGTTGCGGTGTTCGTGACCGGCGGCCTCTTCTCCCTGCCGACCGTCCTGCAGATGGAGTTGCGCCCCCGCGCCGAGACCCTGCAGGTGGTGGGGCCCATGGCGAGCGTCCCCGCCCATGGCGGGCAGGCTTCGGGGCGGCGCGGCCGGGCCGGCGGACTCGCGGCAGCGGCCCCGCGGCCGTTCTACGGCGCCCTGCGCGAAGCGCCGCCCACTGAGCTGGAGACGCTTTCGAGCCTGCGGGGCGGGGCCAACGCGGCGCCGCGAGCGGCGGCGGCGTTCGAGACCGAAAATCCGCAGGCGGACAATGTCGGCGCGGCGACCGCCGTGACGGCGACGCCGGTATCGTTGCCGCAGCCTTCCTCGCCAACCCTTCCGTTTGAGGGGCCCACCCTGATCGGCGGCCCCGCGCCGGTCACGCCGACGCCGCCCAATCCAACGCCGCCCGTGGTCATTCCCCCCGTCGTGACGCCGCCGGTGGTGACCCTGCCGGTCACCCCGCCGGTCACCCCGCCGGTCACGCCGCCGGTGACGCCACCCGTGACGCCGCCGGTCGTAACGCCGCCGGACAATCCTTCGGGACCGCCGCCGGTGGTGGTCGCGCCGCCGGATCCGCCTGTCGTCGATCCCTTCCAGCCGCCGGTCGACGGCGGGAATCCCGGCTCAGGCGGGCCCGACCCCGGCGGCCCGGGACCCGGCGCCCCGGGACCCGGCGGCCCCGGAGGTCCAGCCGGTGCGGTCCCGGAGCCCTCGGTCTGGACGGAGCTGATCCTGGGCGCCGGCCTGGCCGGCGCCGTCCTGCGCCGGCGCGCTCAGCCGCCGACCACCTTGCGGGCCCGCTCCAGGGCCCTGGCCGTCACCTCGCGGCTGGCCTGCTGCTTGGGCATACGGTTCCAGGCGTCCAGCGCGGCCACCTTGTAGGCCTCGGCCAGCGTCGGATAGTTGAAGGTGTTCTCGACGAAGTAGTCGAGCGTGCCTTCCAGATTGAGCACCGCCTGGCCGATGTGGATCAGTTCGGTCGCGCCTTCGCCGACGATGTGGACGCCCAGCAGACGCCGCGTCTCGAGCGCGAACAGCATCTTCAGGAAGCCGTGCTGGATGCCCATGATGTGGCCGCGGCTGGTCTCGCGGAAGCGCGCCACGCCGCATTCGTAGGGAATGCCGCGTTCGCGGGCCTGCTCCTCGTTCATGCCGATCGTGGAGATTTCCGGCACCGAATAGATGCCATAGGGGAAGAACTCCGGCGCGGCCTGGGCGGGTTCATTGAAGGCGTGGCAGGCGGCGATCCGGCCCTGCTCCATCGAGGTCGAGGCCAGACTCGGGAAGCCCACGATGTCGCCCGCCGCGTAGATGTGCGGCTGGGCGGTCTGGAAGCTGTTCTTCTCAACTGTCAGGCGGCCGCGCTCATCGGTCTGCAGGCCGCAGGCGTCCAGGCCCAGCCCCTCGGTCGCGCCTTCGCGGCCGGCGGAGAACAGCACCATGTCGGCGTGCAGCTCACGGTCGTCGGTGAGCTTCAGATGGCAGTGCTGCGGCCCGACCACGTCGGCCGAGACCACCTTGGCGCCGAAGCGGACGATGACGCCGCGCTCGCGCAGGTCGTGCAGGAACTCGTCGGCCAGCTCGCGGTCGAGGAATGGCATGAGCACGCTGTTCGGCTCGATGATCGTGACCTTCACGTCCAGGGCCGAGAAGATCGAGGCGTACTCCACCCCGATGACGCTCGCGCCGACCACCACCAGCTGGCGCGGGATGCGGGTCAGTTCGATGATCTCGTCGGAGTCGACGATGTTCTCGCCGTCGAAGCCGATGTGGGCCGGTCGATAGGGCCGCGTGCCGCAGGCGATCAGGAACTTGTCGGCGGTGTAGTCGGCGACGCCGCCGCTGCTGAGCACCGAGAGGCTGTTGGGGCCGGTGAAGGTCGCCACGCCTTCGACCGTGTCGACGCCGTTGCGGGCGAACTGGTGCTCCAGCACATCGACCTCGTGGCCGAGCGTGATGTCGAGGCGCCGCCGCAGATCGTCGGCGCCGATGTTCTTCTTGGCCCGGTAGGCGGCGCCATAGAAGCCGCGCTCGCGCCAACCCGAGAGGTTGAGGACGGTTTCACGCAAAGTCTTGGAGGGAATCGTGCCGGTGTGCACCGAGACGCCGCCGACCCGGCGGCCGCGCTCGACGACCAGCACCCGCTTGTTCAGCTTGGCGGCCTGGATCGCGCCCCGGCGGCCCGCGGGCCCGCTGCCGATGACGATCAGATCGTAGTGGTTCTGCACCAAAGTCCCCTCCCCGACGTTCTGCCGGCGAGGTAACCTTAAGCGTCAGGGGTTAATTCCGGATTTTGGAAGACTTTACGAGAGGTTAGCGCCCAGCCATCGCACATCGGCGGCGTGCGCGCCGGCTTGCGCCAGGATCGTCTCCCGGCCGCCTGGCCAAAGGGTCAGCGTCACGTCCATCACGGTCGTGCCACCCGGCGGCTCCATGCGCAGCCAGGCGAAGGGCGCATCGGGTGTCGCGCCGGCGCCGATCTCGGCGATCAGGGCCGCCAATGCCGCCTGGCTCTCGGGCGGCATGTATTGCCAGAAGACGGAATGATAGAGGACTGTCACAGCGCCCGGCGCCGGCGCGACCCTGGCGCGCGCCCAATCGACCGCGTCGGCCGCCTCCACCCGCACGCCGTTCGCCAGCGCCACCTCGATCGCCGCGTCCAGGCGGGCCAATCGCTCGGTCTGGTCAGCCCAGATATAGGCGCGGAGCCGGCGCCGCTGGTCGGGATCAGCCAGATCGGTCGGCCTGCGATCGCAGGCCGACCGTTCCACAACCGTCACCGCCGCATCCGCCGGCGGCGCACCGCCCTCCCAGGCCGTGTCCATGCGAACCTTGGCCTTAGGATCGCCCCAGGCGGCTTCCCCCATCTGGTAGCGGTAGCGGTCCCAGGAGAGGTTCAGGCCCGCGCTCGCGGCGATCTCGAAACAGCGCAGCGGCAGGCCGGTGGCGCTGGCGATCTCCAGGAAACCGCCGATGAGGGCGATGGAGCGGCGCACCTCGTTGGTCTGCGGCTCGTGCGCCATGAACTGCGCCAGACGCTCGCGCCTTTGGGCCATGGCGACCGAAACGGCCACCCAGATCGCCTCGGCGTCCAGGGCCGCATAGGCCGCCGACACGGCAGGGTCGTCGCCGCTCAGCGCCAGTTCGTGCCAAGCCCCGATCAACCGCAGAGGGGACGCCGCATGCAACTGGCCGCGCAGGGCAACATCCTGCCAAGGCGCCATCAGCGCCTTCACTGGCCCGCCTGCCAGCCAGTCGGCCGCGGCGCGATCCAAGAGCTCGCCGTTCAGCGTTGAGCCCATGTTGCGGCAGATGCCGGCCTGCAGCATCAGCGCCTTCACGACATCGGGGACCTCGGCCTCGCTCATGCCGCCAAGGCGCCGCCGCGCGCGCCGCGGGTCAAGCTTGATTCAGCTGGTCAATCCTCGAACGGCAGGACCACCTGGCGCAGCGGCTCGCCCGCCAGCGCCAGCTTCACCGGCGCCCAGCCCATGCGGTGGATCTCGCAGGGGCCCAGCGTCTGCAGCGCCTCCACGTGGATTTCCGCGTGATAGCCCTTGTGGCTGGCGAAGCCGTAGCCGGGGTAGCGGGCGTCCATCTCGATCATCAGCCGGTCGCGGGCGACCTTGGCCAGGATCGAGGCCGCGGCGATCGACTTCGATTTGCCGTCGCCCCCGACCACGGTCTTCACCTCGCACGGCAGGTCGAAGCGGTAGTTGCCGTCCACCAGGGCGAAGGCCGGCGCCACGGCCAACCCCTCGATGGCGCGCCGCATGGCCAGGCCCGCGGCGTGCAGGATGTTCAGGGTCGCGATTTCCTCGACCGAAGCGAAGCCGACGCACCAGGCCACCGCCTTGGCTTTGATCTCGATCTCCAGCGCCTCGCGGGTCTTGGCCGACAGCTTCTTGGAGTCGTCGAGGCCCTTAGGCACCTTCTTCAGGTCGAGGATCACCGCGGCTGCGCTGACCGGACCAGCCCAGGGGCCACGGCCCGCCTCGTCGACGCCGCACACCGGCCCGCCGATGAAGGCCCTTTCCAGCATCAGGGTCGGGCCACGCGCCATCCTATTCGCCCACCGACACGGACACGATGTGCTCGGTCTTCTTGTTCACCGCGATCCGCACTAGCGGCGGGCCGTCTTTCCGGTCCGCCGGCCGGTAGAAGGTGACTTCCCAGAGCATGCCATAGTCGCTGACCTCGGAACGCCAGGCCGCGTAGGGCTCCAGGTGACGCCGCCCAAGCTCCGCCTGCGCCAGCACGGTCGCCCGGCCCTGATTGATCTCGCCGATGTGCACCGGGCCGACCGACTGGCAGGCGGCAAGGCTGGCGGCGAGCGCGCAAACGAGCGCCAGGCGGACGATCACCGCGCCTCTCCCATCGCCCGGATCGGCGCGTAGCGGTGGCAACAGGTCAGGTGGTCATTGACCATGCCGACCGCCTGCATCCAGGCGTAGACGATCACCGGGCCGACGAACTTGAAGCCCTTGGCCTTCAGCGCCTTGGCGACCTCGACGGCGAGCGGCGTCTGGGCGGGCACGTCGCCGATCGAAACGCAGCCGGTCTGGATCGGCTTGCCGCCGGTGAAGCCCCAACAGAACGCGGAGAAGTCCTCACCCGCGTCGCGCATCGAGAGGTAGATTTTCGCGCTGGAAATCGCCGCGTCGATCTTGGCGTTGGAGCGGACGATGCCGGCGTCGGCCATCAGCCGCGCGCGGTCCGCCTCGCCATAGGCCGCGACCTTTTCCGGATCGAAGTTGTCGAAGGCCGCCCGGAACGCCTCGCGTTTGCGCAGGATGGTGATCCAGGCCAGCCCCGCCTGGAACCCGTCCAGCACCAGCTTTTCCCAGAGCGCCCGGCTGTCGTACTCCGGCACGCCCCATTCGGTGTCGTGATAGGCCTCATACAGCGGGTCGCCGGCCATGCCGCGCCAGCCGCATCGGATCAGGGTGTCAGCCATCGGCGCACTCTTCTCCGAGCCGCGCGCGGGACACAAGGGGGAGTTCTTTCGATGAGCTTCGAAGGCTTCGAGTTGTCGCAGATCGCCCTAGGCGGGTTCCACGCCCAGGGCCGCTGACAGCCACGCCGGCCGCTCCAACGTCACGGGGCGACCGTCGACTCTCAGGCTGGCGCCGTCAGCGCGGTCCAACCGCATCAGGGCGATGGCCCGCCCTACGCCGGCCGAGGTCACGACGCCGGCCCGCAGCTCGCCAGCCAACACCTCGGCGCCCACCGCCGGCGCCGGACCCTCGAAGGCGATCGGCAGCATGCGGCTCTTGATCTGGCCGCGCCGCTTCATCCGCGACGTCGTTTCCTGGCCGACGAAGCAGCCCTTCTTGAAATCGATGCCGTTCAGCAGGTCGAAGTTGGCCTCGATGGGATAGGTCTTGTCGGAGCCCCAATCGGCGGGACCGGGCACGCCGAGCTCCAGCTTCCGCGCATCGCGTGCGGCTTCGTCAGCGACCGTCGCGCCGGCCGGGGCCGCGGCGCCGTAGCCGCGCCAGCCGAGGTCCGGGAGCCTGGGGTCGGCGACCCAGCCCTCCCCAACCGCGGCCTTTGGGCCGTAGAGAATCGAGACCGGTGTCTCGTCCAATTCCAGGACGACCTTGGCCCGCAGCCGATACATGGTCAGCCGCTGCAGGATCGCGGCGCGATGTTCGGCCAGAACGTCCAGCCAGCAACCGTCCTCACGGCCGACCACGAAGAGGTCGTAGAGCAGCCGGCCCTGTGGGGTCAGCAGCGCCCCGAACCGCGCTTCGCCGGGCTTGAGCGTCTCCACGTCCTGGGTGATCAGCCCCTGCAGGAAATCCCGCCAGTCGGCGCCCGACACGGCGATCAGCGCGCGGCTGGGGAGTGGCGCAAAGGTCTGGGTTTGGCTCATCCCGACAATTTGGGGTGTCCGGCGTTGGAGCGCCAGCAATCTGCGTCCTATAGAGGGGCGATGTCGCGCGGCGCCTTCCCTATCCTGTTCATCACCTCGAACCGCATCGGCGACGCGGTGCTGTCGTCGGGGCTGATCAAGCGCCTGTCGGACGAGATCCCCAACGCCCGCTTCACGATTGTCGCCGGACCGGTCGCCGCCCCGCTTTTCGAAGAAGTGCCGACCCTCGACAGGATCATCGAGTTCGCCAAGGCCAAGGGCGGCGGTCACTGGTTCGACCTGTGGACCCAGGTGCGCAACAAGCGCTGGGGCCTGGTGGTCGATTTGCGGGGTTCGGGCCTGTCGCGGTTCGTGTCCACGCGCCGCCGGGCCATCTGGCGCAAGAGCTCCGGCCCGTCGGTGCACAAGGTCATCGAGGCCGCCCGCATCCTGAAGATCGAGGACGATCCCGCGCCGCCCTACATCTTCACCTCCGAAGAGACCGAGGCCCGCGCCGAGGAGCTGACCGCCGGTTTCGGTCCGATCCTGGCGCTGGCGCCCGCCGCCAACTGGCTGGGCAAGACCTGGCCGCTGGAGCGATTCTCCCGCGTCGCCATGCGCCTCTTGGATCCCGAGGGGCCGATGAAGGGCGGGCGGCTGATGGTGCTGGGCGGGCCGGAGGACGCCAAGCTGGCGCGCGAGCTGAAGGACGTGGTCATGCGCAATCAGTTCATCAACCTGACCCAGGACACCGACCTCTTGACCGCCTACGCCTGCCTGAAGCGCGCACGCCTGTTCATCGGCAACGACTCCGGGACCATGCATCTGGCCGCCGCGGCGGGCATCCCGACGCTGGGCCTGTTCGGCCCCTCGGACGAACAGCTCTACGGCCCCTGGGGCGCGCAGACGCGGGTGGCGCGCGGCCCGCGCACCTACGAGCAGATCCGCGCGGTTGACCCAAGCTTTGGCCAGGCGCTCTGTCACATGATGGACCTGAGCGTTGAGACCGTCGGCGAGGCCGCCGAGGAGCTGCTCGCAGCCACCGACGGGGGCCGCAAACCGCAAATGCCAGAGACCGCAAAAGGTTGAGACTGCAAATGGCTGAGGCCCCGGATGCCTGAAGTTTTCGACCTGATCGTGCGCGGCGGCGAGGTGGTGAACCACGCAGGCCGCGGGATGGCCGACATCGGCGTGCGCGGCGGCAAGATCGCCGTCGTCGGCGACCTCTCCCAGGCCTCGGCCGGCGAGGTGTTCGACGCCACGGGCCTGACGATCATGCCCGGGGTCATCGACACCCAGGTGCACTTCCGCGAGCCCGGCCTTGAGTGGAAGGAAGACCTGGAGACCGGCTCGCGCGCAGCCGTCCTCGGAGGCGTCGTCGCGGTCTTCGAGATGCCCAACACCGAGCCCACGACCACCGATCCGGACGCGCTCGCCGATAAGCTGTCGCGCGCCAAGGGGCGCATGCACTGCGACCACGCCTTCTATGTCGGCGGCACCCACAACAACGCCCCGTGGCTTGGCGAGTTGGAGCGCCTCCCCGGCTGCTGCGGCGTCAAGGTGTTCATGGGCGCCTCGACGGGAAGCCTGCTGGTGCAGGACGACGAGGGCATCGAGGCGGTGCTGCGCCACGTGAACCGCCGCGCGGCCTTCCACTCCGAGGACGAATACCGCCTGGCCGAGCGCCGGCCGATGGCGCGGACCGGAGACTGGACCAGCCACTACGAGGTGCGCGACGCCCAGTCGGCGATCCAGTCCACCGAGCGGCTGGTGCGGATCGCGACCGCGCTTGGCAAACGCATCCACGTCCTGCACGTCACCACCGCGCAAGAGGTCGCTTACCTCGCGCAGCACAAGGACGTCGCCAGCGTCGAGTTCACCCCGCAGCACCTGACGCTGGAAGGTCCCGAAGCCTATGAGCGGCTGAAGGGCTACGCCCAGATGAACCCGCCGATCCGCACCGCCGAGCATCGCGCCGCGCTCTGGGCCGGCCTCGCCAACGGCGTCGCCGATGTCCTCGGCTCCGACCACGCGCCGCATACCTCCGAGGAAAAGGCCCGGCCCTATCCGGCCTCGCCGTCGGGCATGCCGGGCGTGCAGACCCTGCTGCCGGTGATGCTGACCCACGTGGCCGAGGGGCGCCTGACGCTGGAGCAGCTGGTCGACCTCACCAGCCATGGCGCCAACCGCCTGTTCGGCCTCGCCGACAAGGGCCGCATCGCCGAGGGCTATGACGCCGACCTGACCATCGTCGACCTGAAGGCCAGACGCACCATCCGCCACGACATGATGGCCAGCCGCGCCGGCTGGACCCCCTTCGACGGCATGGAGGCCAAGGGCTGGCCGATGGCGACGATCATCCGCGGGACCACCGTCATGCGCGATGGCGAGGTGACCGCCCCGCACCTGGGCCAGCCGGTGCGGTTCAACGAGACCCTGGTTCCTTAAGGGCCGGGTCCTTGCGCCGGGCTCATGCCAGACCGAGTTCGGCCTTGGCTCTCCGGGTAAGCTTGGCCGCGATCAGCGAGTGCGCCGTGCGGATCCAGTCCTGCAGGTCCTCCGTCGGCGCGGCGTCCAGGGCCACGTTCACCCAGTGGCCCTTGGCGCAATAGGGCGCCTGGCGGGCGGGCCCGTCCTCGGTGAGCACGACGAACCCGATCGGCGTGACCTTGAACGACAAGCCGCCGGCCAGGCCGCAGATCGCAAACACCTTGCCGCCCACCTTGTAGACGTCGGAGCCGCCCCACTGGACGACCTTGGTCACCGCCGGCAGGCCCATGGCGAAGGCCTCGACCTCCTCCCTAGTCATGAGGCGAGGTCACGCGGTCAGGCCTAGCGCCGCGCGCTGCTTTTTCGGCAGCTTCTCGGCCACCAGCCGGCGCGCGTTGGCCAGCAGGTCCGCCACCTCGGCGTCGTCGAGCGCCGCCAGGTCTTCGAACATCACCCACTTGAACCGCGCCGCGTAGGGCGCGGGCTTGGCGCGGCCGGTTTCGGTCAGCACCTCGAAGGCGATGTCGGAGACCTTCAGCGAGAAGTGTCCGCCGTCCAGGTCGGTGGCCGCGAACATCTTGCCGCCGACGCAATAGACCTTGTCGGCGCCCCACTTGATCGAGAGCTCGCTCCCCGGCAGCGCCAGCGCCGCCGTCTCCAGCGCGGCCGGCGTCACCCCTTAAGCCTCGACGCCGACGCCGATCGGGCAGGTCACGCCGGTGCCGCCGATGCCGCAGTAGCCGGCCGGGTTCTTGGCCAGATACTGCTGATGATAGTCCTCGGCGAAATAGAACTCGCCGGCAGGCGCGATCTCGGTGGTGATCTTGCCGAAGCCCTTGGCCGACAGGGCCTGCTGGTAGGCTTCCTTCGACGCCTCCGCGGCGGCTTCCTGCGCGTCGTTGGCCGGATAGATGCCCGAGCGGTACTGGGTGCCGATGTCGTTCCCCTGCCGCATGCCCTGCGTCGGGTCGTGGCTTTCCCAGAACACCTTCAAGAGCGCCTTGTAGGTCGTGACCTTGGGATCGTAGACCACCAGCACCGCCTCGGTGTGGCCGGTGCGACCGGTGCAGACCTCCTCATAGGTCGGGTTGGGCGTGATGCCGTTCACATAGCCGACCGCCGTCACATAGACGCCGGGCAGGCTCCAGAACTTCTTCTCCTCGCCCCAGAAGCAGCCCATGGCGAAGACCGCGGTCTCCAGGCCATCGGGATAGGGACCCTTCAGCGGATGACCGTTGATGAAATGGGTCTGGGCGGTGGGGATCGGGTGCGCGCGGCCCGGCAGGGCGGTTTCCTGGGTGGGCAGCTCAAGCGACTTGCGTCCGAACATGGGGCCTCCTTGCGGTCGGCTCCCAAGATAGGGCTCCGCCCGCGAAATTGCATCTGACGGCGTATATGACGTCGGGTAAGTTTCGTGGCAGTCTTCGCCCCAAGGACGTCGTTTGGGAGACCCTGCCATGCAACGCGCGTTTAAGGCCACCGCGATCGGCGGCGCCATGTTGGTCCTGGCCGGCGGAACGGCGGCGCTCGCCAGCGGCGGCGGCGGCGGCGGATCGACCAGCGGCGGCGGCGCGCCCAATATGCCCAGCGCGTCGGGGCCCGCCTACGACCCGGCCGTGGAATACGCCAAGGCGATCGCCGCCTTGAAGGCCAACAACTACAAGGACGCCGCCCGGGCCGCCGGCCGCGTCACCGACGCGGTGCCGACCAACCCCGACGGCTGGCGCCTGCTGGGCATGGCCACCGCCGGGAACAACGACTGGAAGGCCTCGCGCCGCGCCTATGAAAAGGCGATCAAGCTGAAGCCCGAGGACCCCAGCGCGCATGCGGGCCTGGGGGTGGCGCTGGCGAACCTGAAGGACCCCAAGGTCCAGACCGAAGAGGACTGGCTGAAGGCCAAGGTGGCGGCCTGCGGCGACAGCTGCCCTGAAGCCGCCCAGCTGAAGAGCTATTCGTCCGCCGTCGAAAGCGCCATGAACCCGGCCGCCGCCGGCGCGCCCAAGCCCAGCGCCATGCTCGACCGCTCCTTCCTCTTCGGCGGCGCCAAGGCGGGCGATGCGGCCTATGTCCAGGCGGTCAGCCTGATCAACGACCGGCGCTACGACGATGCGCTGGCGTCCCTCGCCAAGGCGCAGGCGACCTTCGGGCCGCACCCCGACATTCTGACCTATGAGGGCTACGCCTGGCGCAAGAAGGGCGACTACGCCCGCGCCGAGAGCTTCTATAAACAGGCGCTGACCATCGCGCCGGACCACATCGGCGCGACCGAATACTACGGCGAGCTGAAGGTGGCGAAGGGCGACATCAAGGGGGCGCGGCTGATGCTGGCCCGCCTGGACAAGCTCTGCGCCTATGGCTGCGCCGACGCTGAGGAGCTGCGCCGTTGGATCGACGCCGGCGGCGACCCGCAAAAGAACTAACGGGGTTTCTCACCGCCGGTCTGCTTGTCCTCATCGCGGCGGGGGCGGCGGTCGCGCGCGCGTCGCTGGGCGATGCGCCGATCCGCGGCATGGAGTGGGTGGCGAAGACCGCCGACCCGGCCCGTGCGCTCGGCTCAATCCCCACCGAGTGCCTGAAGATCCCCGCTGACCCGGCGCTCGCCGCCAAGATCGAGGTCGGCCGCGCGGCCTTCCGCACCCAGGTGCTGCTGGGCGGCCAGGCGGCGCGGGCCGGCGTCAATTGCGAGACCTGCCACCGGGGCGGCCGCACCAATCCCGACTTCCTGTTCCCGGGGATTTCCGGTGCGCCGGGCACGGCGGACGTGACCAGCTCGCTGTTCTCCACCCACCGCGGCAACGGCGTCGACGACCCCAGGCCGATCCCCGACCTCTCGGGCCCCAAGGGCAAGCTGAAGGTCGACCAGGACCCCGGCCAGAAAAAGCTGGAGCCGTTCATCCACGGGCTGATCACCGAGGAGTTCGACGGGCCGGAGCCGACGCCGGCCGTGCTGGCGGGCCTGGCCGCCTACGTCCGCGCGCTCAGCCCCGCCGCCTGCCCGGCGCAGGCCCGCGAGCCGCTGAACGTGGCCCTGCTGATGTCCGACGCGCGCCGCGCCCTGAAGGCCGCCCAGGCCGAGAGGGCGGCCGGCGACAACCCGACCGCGATCCTCATGGTCGCCAGCGCCCGCAGCCGGCTGGGCCTGATCGACGAGCGCTACGCCGCGCCGTCGCTGGCCAAACCGCGCGCCGATCTGCGCGCCGCCTCGAGCCGCCTGGCCGAGATCCAGGCCGCGCTGCACGACCATCGCCCTGACGCCGCGTCCGGGCTGGCCGCCTGGCTCGCGGCCTCGCCCCGCCTGGAGGCCGAGCTAACCGCCAAGCAGTCGGCGTCGCTCTTCGATGCCGCCCGGCTGGCCCAGGCGGCGAAGCGCCGCTTGCCCGGCTAGCGCGCAATCTATATGACGCCCGTTCCGCCAAGGAGGCCTCGCCACATGCAGGCTTTCTGGGGGCGTGAGGTGCGGTGGCCGAGTGGTTGAAGGCGCACGCTTGGAAAGCGTGTTTAGGGGAAACTCTAACGTGGGTTCGAATCCCACTCGCACCGCCACTCTCGTGGCCAAACGAAATCTTCCAAGGCGACGCACCGCGCCCGTTCCGCAGGTTCCAGCCTGCCGCGGCATCGGCTAAGGCTTGCAGGCATGAAGCTCCGGATTCCCCTGGCCGCCGCCGCGGCGCTCTGTCTGGCGCTGGTCCGCCCGGTCCTGGCCCAGGCGCCGGAGGACCAGCTTCCCGCCGGCCCCGGCAAGGACGTCGTGCTGCGGGTCTGCACCGCCTGCCATGGCGCGGACCAGTTCGCCTATGCGCGCCTGACCCCGGACGAATGGGAAAACGAGGTGGAGAAGATGCAAGCGGCCGGCGCCGAGATGACCTCGGAAGAGGCCGCCGCGATCTCCGCCTATCTCGGCAAGAACCTGGCGAAACCGAAGCCCGCCGCGCCGGGCGAGGCAAGGCCGCCGCCGGGCCCCTAAGGCCCCTCATCGCCGCGCGCGCAGCGGGCGCACCGTGACAGCGAAGTAGACGCCGCGGTCCTGCAGATCCTTATTGCCCGACAGGTCCACCTTCTTGAGCGCGTGACCGTAGGTGAGCTGGGCCGAAAGCGCGTCCGACGGGGTCCAGGCGATGGCGGCGCCGATACCGTAGATGCCGTCGCCGGGCTGCGGCGGGCGATAGTTGCGCAATTGCGCACCGTCGACGAAGCCGGTGACCGAAAAGGCGCCCCAGTCGAAGCGCCCGGTCCCGGCGCGCCCGGCGCCCAGATGGATTGGCCGGGCGAGCTCCAGTGAGCCGATCACCCCGGAATCTGCCAGCAGCAGGTTCTCGCGATAGCCGCGGACCGTCGTCCCGCCGCCGGCTGAAAGCCGCTCGCCGGCGTAGAGGACGCTGTCGGCGGTCTGGGCGGTGAGGCGCGCGCGGAGTTCCAGGCCCTCGCCGCTCAGCCGCCGGGCGTAGTTCACCTGGGCCAGCAGCACATCGAAGTTGCGCTTCGGCGTCGGCGAGTCCGGGATGTCCGAACGGGTGCCGTCCAGGCCCCGCGTCGCGGTGAGCGAGACGGCGAACACCTGCACAGCGCCGCGCATCACGAAATCGCCGACCACGCGGACCGCGGTGTACTCGCTGCGGCCGTTGACGGCGCCCGGGCTGAACGAGAAGGGCTGGTCCTGCAGGTCGGTCTCCGACACCCGATGGGTCACGAGCACGCCACCCGAGAGTCCGCGCGCCGAGATCCAATGGCCCGGCTCCGCCGACGGCAGCAGCGGCGTGTCGAGGAACTTCTCGGTCAGGCCGGCCTCGATCAGCCGGTCGCGGGCCTTGATGTCCAGCGGCTGCAGCGAGGCGGCGACCACGGCGGCGTCATTGACGGCGCCTCGAACCGAGAACGTCGTATCCGGCGTGAACACCGGCGTGGCGTAGCCCAGCGCGATGTCCTTCAGGCCCTGGGTGACGCCGATCTCGCCGCTCAAGACGTCGCCGGGCCTGAGCGCATTGCGGGCATAGCCGCCCAGACCCAGATGCTCGCCGCCCACGGAAGGGGCGCGGTTGTTGGCGGCCGTCGCATCGAGATCGAAGCGGTCCTGCGGATAGACGCTCACCGCCAGGCTGGCCTCGCCGGGCCTGCCGCCGGGCCGCAAGTCGGCGTTCAGCGTGCGGATCGCCGGGTCCTGCGCCAGCAGCCGGAACTGGCGCTCCAGATCGACCGCGTTCAGCGGGCGGCCGAAGGCGGCCGTCAACCGGTCGCGGACGTAGGCCTCGTCCAGCCCCTGTGCGCCGCCGGACGCCCAGGCGACGCTGAACGGCGGCCCGCCGTCAGGGCTGGGCGCCAGCCCGCCGTAGACCAGGCGCAGCGTCAGCACCTCAGGCGACGACGCGGGCTGCGCCACCAGGCCCGAGTTGATGAACCCGGCGCTCAGGAACGCGCGGTTGATCAGCTGGGTGAGCGCGAGCGCGCGGCCGACGTTGGCCCTGTCGCCGGTCATGCCGTTGAGCGCGAACTGGCGCCTGACCCAGCTCGCGTCCAGGGCCTGGCCGGCGGCATATTCGAGCCGTAGGTCCGCGCCAGGCTCCTGCGGCGGCCGCCAGCCGCGCGGCGGCAGAGCGGCGCCCTTCGCGATGTCGGTGGAGATGCGCAGCTCGGCGAGGCCGCCACTGGAGGTCGACGGGCCGGCCGCGGGAGCCTGTGGCGCCACCGGCGGGACGAGGCCGGGCGCAGGGGTGGAATAGGCGGGCAGGCTGGGCGGGGCGGCTTGCGGGCCCGTCCGCTCTCGCGGGGCGTCCGGCGGGCTCTGCGCTAGGGCGGCGGTCGGCCCGCCCAGCGCCAGCAGGACGATGGCCGCCGCCAGGGCGCCGCACCGCGCCCGGCTCAACGGCAGTCTCCGCCGCCCGGTCCGCGCGGCGGCGCGGACGCTGACGGAACTGTCGGAGCGCCATCGCGCACGTAGGGTCCGACCGGGCGGGTGATGAGCTGGCTCACCTGACCCGTCGAGCGCGCGGCGGGGCACTGGCCGCGCATCACCTTGGACGCGTCCAGCACCGACAGGTCGCGGCTGACGGCGCCGCTTGAGAGGTCGTAGAGCCCGGCGACGATCTTGAACTCGCCGTCGACCGCGACGGTGTTGGGTCGGTCGACGGAGTCGACGAAATAGGTGCTCTGGAGCAGCACATTGGCGCCGCGCTGCTGGCCCAGCGCCAGGATGCTGCCGCCGTTCAGCACCACGGCCAGCGGCGTCCCGATGACGATCCGCCCGCCGGTTCCGGCGCCGGAGGAGGTATCGATCGACCCGGGCGCGGTGGCCCCCGTGAGCTTGAGGATCGTGCCGGCCGGCATGCTGATCTCGATGTCGCCCGCGGCGCCGGCAAACGAGTCGGTCGAGATCCGCGCGCCGTTTTCGACGGTCAGGCTGTGGGCGAAGACGCGGATGGTCCCGGCGTCGCCGCCGACGGGTCGCCGCGAGCCCAGGCCCGCCGAGTTTTCGCTGTCGAGGCCGGTCTCGTCGCCGTCGGCCACGAACGTCCCGGTGGTCAGGTTGATCTGGCCGGCGGGCGTGCGATTGCTCGACGCGGTGGCGATCAGCGCGCCGCTGCGCAGGGTGACGCTGTCGGTGTTGAGGGTCAGGACGCCGGACCGTCCGCTGGCCCCGGGCAGGGAGGACGAGCTGATCACCGCGCCGCCGTCCGCCGACAGGTTGCGCGCCTGGATGGTCACCGCGCCCGCGTCGCCCGTGCCCAGGCTGTCGCTGGAGATGAAGGTGTTCCCGCGGTTCAGACCCTGCAGCGTCAGGTCGCCGGTGACGATCGCCACCGAGCCGGCGGCGCCGGAGCTGGAGGTGTCCGACGCGATCGAGGCGTCGCGCAGGGTAAGGCTGCTGGAGTTCACCGTCACCGAACCGGCCGCGCCGGTCCCGGCGTCGGCGACCGAGGTCACCATGGCCCCGCCCTGGAGGAGGATCGCGCCGCCGCTCAGCGCAACCCGGCCGCCGGCGCCGCTCCCAAAGGTGTCCGACGAGACCGTCGCGCCGGAGCCGAGGGTCACATCGCCGCCGGCCAGGGTGACGTCGCCCGCGGCGCCGCCGGCGAAGGCGTTGGACGAGATGGCCGCGCCGTTCTGCACCGAGATCGCCCCGCCGCTCAGCGTCACCTGACCGCCCGCGCCGCCGCCGCTGGTGTCGGACTGCACCATGGCCCCATCGACCGTGACGCTGCGCCCGCTCAACACGATCACCCCGCCGCTGGCGCCCCCGAAGGCGTTGGAGGCGATTTGCCCGCCGACCACCGAAAGATCGCCGGTGGCGGAGAACTGCACCCGGCCCAGCCGGCTGGCGAAGGCGCCGTGCGACTGGGCGATCACCTGATCGTTGCTGAACGCCAGCGTCTGACCCTGGACGATCACCGAGCCGACCCCGCCGTCGCCGAACGCGTCGGTGTCGATGAAGCTGCCGGTCATGGTCACCCTGGGCGCGGTCACGGAAATCACGCCCGCCGCGCCGGTGCTGGAGGTCGCCGCCGAGAAGAAGCCGTTGGTGACGGTCACGTCCGAGGTGGCGGTGATCGTCAGGTTCCCGGAATCGTTGCCGAGCCCCGGCGCCGAGCCCAGCAGGCCGGTGGAGATGGCGATGTGGTCGCCGCGGACCGTCACGTCGCCCGGCCGGCCCGCGCCGTTGGCGGTGGTCGAAGCGATGGCTCCGCTGAGCGTCAGCGATGGCGCACTGACCGAAATCTGCCCGCCGCCGCCGGACGCGAGGCTGTTGGCGACCACGAAGCTGGCGTCGAGCAGCATCGACTTGGTCGCGCTCAGCGTCAGGTCGCCGCCCACGCCGGCGCCGGTGGTGTTCGATCCCAGGGTCACGCCGTGCAGGGCGACGGTGTCTCCCAAGATCGTCACCGGACCGCCGGGGCCGGTGTTGGCGCCGAACGCGGTCGTGGTGAGCTGCCCACCCTCGCCGTCGATATCGCCCGCCTGGACGCTGATGGCGCCGCCCGCGCCGCCGCCCTGGGTGACGGAGGTGAGCGACGGCGCGTTGACGAGCTTCAGCTGGCCGGCCCGGATGAGGAGGTCGCCGCCCTTGGCGGCGCCGGCCGTACTCGAAATCAGCATGGCGGCGTCAAGCGTGACCGCGCCGCCGGTGATGCGCAGCGGCCCGGCCGCCGCGCCGGTGGGCGAGACGATGAGCTGGCTGGCGCTCAGGGTCACGGCTCCGGCGCTGCTCGGCGTCGTCGTCGGGTCGAGCAGGGAGACCTGGGCCGCGCCCAGCCCGACCGCGGTCAGGTCGAGGCCGCGTTGCAGGAGGTGCGCATTGGCGACCTGGATGTCGGAGGCGGCGAACGACAGGGCCGCGGGCGGCGGGGCGAAGTCCTGGGCCACGCCATTGATGGAAATCGCCCCCTGCCCGCCGACAAAGCCGAAGCTCTGCGGCGCGGCGATCGACAGCGTCGAGCCGCCGGGCGTGGCGATGGCGAATTTCGTGGCGTCGGCGAACCTCAGCTCGCCGGCCGTGGAGAAATAGGCCGCGGCCGGCACGTTCACATGCGCGCTCGCCGAAAAGACGACGCCGGCGGGGTTGATGAAGTAGAAGTTGGCGTTCGGGAGCTGGCTGGAATCCAGGGTGCCTGCGATCTGCGACACCTGTCCGCCGGTCACGCGGTTGATGACATTGCTGACGCCCGCGCCGCCGCCGGCCGAGCGCACCCACTGGGCCGTGTCGCCGGCGGCCAGGCTGAACTGGGTGAAGCTGTGGAACAGGTTCGAGCCGGCGAGCGTGCCGCCGTCGATGGTCACGAGGTTGCCGGCCCGCGCCGCCGTCGTGCCCAGCGACAAGGCGCCGGCGTCCGGCGTGATCGCCGTCGTCTGCGCGCCCGCGGCCAGCGGCCAGGCGGCCAGCGCGAGCGCGAGCGCGAGTCCGGCCAGCCTCATCGCCCCATCTCTCATCGCCAGGCCCCCAGCAGGGTGAAGGCCGCCCAGATGTTGGGATTGGCCTCCGGCCCGCCCTTGGCGATCATCGCCAGTTGCGCGTCCCGCAGCGCCGCCGATTTCGACCGGCCCTCCCGATAGCGGCGGTAGAAATTGTCCATCAGCTCGCCGGTGCCGACGTCGTTGACCGGCCACAGGGAGGCCACCGCGCTCCGCGCGCCCGCCTGCACCGCGGCGCCGGCCAGGCCCATGCTGGCCTCGTCGTCGCCGACCGCCGTCTCGCAGGCGCTGAGGACCAGAAGGTCCAGCTCGTCGCCGCGCGTGCGGTTCTGGGCCAGGATCTGGCGCAGCTCCGAAAGCAGGATCACCTCGCCGTTGGCGACGATGAAGGCGTGGTCGGAGCGGCCGTTGAACGAGGCGTGGGTCGCCAGGTGCAGGATGTCGACGCGCTCCTGGGTCAGCACGTTGACCAGGTCCTGGCGCCTGAAATTGTCGATGGTCCAGGACCGCGCGATGCGCTTGCCGTCGACCACCGCGGCGGTCTTGGCTTCCGCCGCCGTGCCCTCCAGCTTCTCGAAGTCGCCGGCCGGCAGCTTGACCTCCATTTCCAGCGAGGCGGCGACCAGTTGCAGGCCGCGCGAGCGGCTGTCGCCACCGGGCTGCGAATAGGCCAGCGACGGCGCGACCGAGACCCGCGTCCGCTCGACCAGGAAATGGTTGTCCGCGTCCAACAGGGCCGAGAACGGCAGGCCGCGCAGGGCGCCGTCCGGCACGATCACCAGGATCGAGCCCGCGGTCAGGTCCGGCTCCACAGGCTTGATCAACAGGTCGTAGAGCCGGCGCGACGGCGCGCGCCAGGCATTGTCGTTGTCGTAGCTCAGCGACAGGACGACCTGTTCGACCAGGTCCGAGACCGCCTCGCGGTCGACCCCGCGGTTGGGGGCCAGCCGCTTGAACGACGCCTGGCCGTTGGCGCCGCCGATCACATAGAGCAGCTCCAGGCGGTCCGGCAGCAGCACCGGGTAGAGCAGCACCTCCCCGGCCGCCAGGGTCTCGGGCCGCAACGGATCGCGCTCCGGCACGCACTCGCTGCCATAGACGCTCTGCAGTTCGGCCTGGCGGTAGGCCTCGACGATCTTCTGCGCGTCGCGCACGCGGACCTGTTCCAGGGCGCCGCTGGCCTGCGACAGGTCCAGGTCGACGGCGCTCTGGAAGACCTTGCGCATATAGAGCGAGTAGGCGGTCTCCTCGGTCAGCGGATCGAAGCGCGGCAGCAGCGGCCGGATCGCGTCCAGCGCGTCGTAGGCGGCCAGGATATGGCTTTCCCGATGCTCGGGATCCATCTCGGCCAGCAGCAGCCGCCACTCCGGCAGCCGGGCCGGGAGCACGCGCTGGCTTTCTTCGATCAGCGCCTGGTCCATCAGGCGACGCGCGCGGGGCGCGTCCCCGGCGGCGAGCGCCAGCCGGGCGCTCAGCGCATGGGCGAAGGAGAGCGCGGCGGGGTTGTCCGGCTGCGCGGTCGCCATCGCCTGGACGACGCCGTCGAGGTCGGCAGCTTGGCCGGGGCCCGCGTCCAGGGCCGCGAACGCCAGCCGGCCCTGGATCTCGGCGCGCAGGGCCGGGTCGGCGATCCCGCGCGCGGCGGCCAGGCCCGCGATCGCCGCCTGCGCCGCCTGGGCTCTGAACTGGGCGGCCGCGGCGGTGTTGGACTCGGCGACCGCCAACCGCAGACGCGACAGGCGAAGGCTGGCGAGCGCGGCGGTCTGGCTGTCGCCGGCCTGCGCCGCCTGATCCGCGGCGCAGGCGAGCGACGCCAATGAGAGGGTCAGGTTGGCGTTGAACAGCGCCTGCGGACTGGCCAGCAGGTCGCAGGCTCCGCCGCCGCCCGCCTGCGCCGCGCCGCGGATCGCCGCGGTCGCGCCGCCGCGGGTGGGCCGCCCGGCGCCGCGGGCGCCGACCACGGACGGCCCCGACAGCGACACCAGCCCCAGCCGATAGGCGGCCACCGAGGCGACCGTCTGCTTACCCGCCGCGCGCGCCATCTGGAACGCGCTCAGCAGGTAGAACTCGGCCTGCCGCTGGCTGCCTTCCGGACTGATCCGCATCAACTCGCCGGCCGCCGCGCAATAGTCGGCGATCTCAGCCGGCGACGGCCTTGCGGTGTCGGAGGCCGGGAGGTCGAGCGCGAGCAGCAGATCGCCGAACCGCCCAGACGGCCCTCGCCGGCGAAGCTCCGTCTCGACCCCGGCCGCCGCTCGGTCCAGTTCGCCGGCCTTGGGCCAGGCCTGCGGCCCGGCGGACGAATAGGGATTGCAGAGGGTGTCCGACAGCGCCGCCCGCGCCGCGCCCGCCCACCCGAAGGCGGTCAGCAGGACGACCAGGGCCAAGACCCCCGGTCCCCGACGAGCGCCCCCCAAGTCCCGCATGTCCTCCCCCGGATCCCGCGTGGCGCCAGTTGGGCGGTCTGCATCGGGGGCTTGTCAATCCTTGCGGCCCGCGGGCGCCGTCCTCACTGCGGCGCCGGCAAGGCGCGTGCGCTGTCGCCGACGATCAGGAACGCGGCCCAATAGTAGGGGTGTGAGTAGTCGTCCCGGGCCATGAAGCTCCGCTCGGCCTCGATCAGCGCGTCGCCCTGGGTTGCGGCCTTCGACTTGAACAGGGCCGACATCAGGATCTCGGTCGCCGCGGAATTCACCTCCCAGTTCGAGACCAGCAGATTGCGCGCGCCGGCGTAGGTGAAGGTCGACACCAGGCCGCCGAGCGCCGCGCCGCCGCCGGTGTCCTCCAGCCCAGCCCCAGTGTTGCAGGCCGACAGCACCACTAGGTCGGCGTCCAGCTGCAGGTCGGGGATCGCGCCGGTGTCCAGCAGGGACTCGCTGGTCGGCCCGCCAAGCGACGTCACCAGCGCCGGCTGCAGGCAGCCATTGGCCTGTGGCAGCAGGCCGTGCGTGGCGAAATAGAGCACCCGGTACTGGTCGAGCGCGCCCTCGAAGCCGCCGCCGTGCCGCACCCGGTCGTCGGTGAACTCGGCGCCCAGGATCACGCTGCCCGGCGCGCCCACCGCCGCGGCCACGGACTTCACCTCCGAATCGGCTTCCGGCAGTTGGGGCAGCTTCATCAGCGCCTTGCGGAACCCCGCGCAGAAGTCGGCGCCGCCGGCGATGCTGATCGACCAGGCCGGGGCGACCACGTTCTTGAACGCCGTGGGGCCGTTGGGGATGACCGGGTCGGCGAAGCCCAGGAAGGGCTTGGCGCCCTTGCTCGGGCGGGTGCGGCGCGTGTTCCAGAAGGCCGCGGTGGAAATCGAGACCGAGGTGTCCAGGCGCGCCGCCAGCCAGCTCACGCCCTTGTAGGAGACCTCGGTCTTGGCGGCCCGCGCCGCCTCGGTGTTGCGGGCCACCAGCTGCACGCTGGCGGGATCGGTCACCAGGGCGCCGATCGGGATGCCGATCATCGTCGGGTCCGGCTGATAGATCAGCCGGTGGACCTTAGCGAGCTGCGGCTCGATGGGACCCAGCATCTTCTGGTAGATCTGATAGGCGAGATCGACGTCCCATTCGCCGAGCGCGCCGGAGTCGAGATCGCTCAACGGGTCGCGCATCTTCTTGGCCATCTGCCGGGCCTGGTTGTGGTTGATCTCGATCGCGTAGGGCCGCACCTCGGTCTTGGTGATGAAAACGCCGTAGCCGCGGCCGGCCAGCAACATGACCTTCAGATAGGCCTCGCCGTCCTTGAGCTCGCTCTGCAGGTCCTTGCTGGTCACCGTCGTGCTGAGCGCGGTGGCGTAGCGCGGGTTGGCGTCGAACAGGCGCTGCTCGAGTTCGTTGGCCTGTTTGCGCAGGTCGTCCAATTCGGCGTCCGCCTTGGTCCGGACGTCGCCCGCATAGGCGCCGGCGCGCTGCAGCTGGCGGATCTCTTCGTCCTTCTGGGCGATCAGGCGCAGGGTCGCGTCGCGGGCGCGGGAGATGCCCGCGCTGGCGGTGCCCTCGGAGCTCAGGCGCTCGGCGAACTGCAGGGACGCCGCGGCGGTGGACTCGCCCACCAGGGCCTCGGAACTGGCGAAGAAGCGCTGCGCGTCGGCGGCGTTGGTCACCGGATCGCCGCCGATCCGCTTCAGCAGGATGTCGAAATAGGCGCCCGCTGCGTCGGCCGAGGCCCCCAGCGCGCCGCGCTTGATCTGGAAGATGCCGAAGGCCCGCTCGAAGTCGCCCAGGGCGGCGTCTTCCTGTCCGCTCGCCGCCTTGGCCCGCGCCAGCTCGAGGATGTAGCGCCCGAGCGGCAGCGAGTCCGGATCCAGCGGCTCATAGATGGCGAGCGCGGCTTCGATGCGGCGCACCGCGAGCTGCGGCTGACCGTCCTCGCGGTCGAGCGCGGCCATGTCGACCTGGACGCGCACCACCAGCCAGGGCGCGGCCGAGCCCAGCACGTCCTCGCCGCGTGGCCGGTTCAGGATATCGAGCGCGGTCTGCAGGCTCTGGCGCGCCTGCGGCCGCTGGTCGAGGGCCTCCTGGCAGGTGCCGATGATCTGCCAGGCCTGGGCGTCGCGCACCGCCTCCCGATCCTCGGCGGACAGCTGCAGGCTGGGGATCTTGCCCTGGGCGTTGAGCGCGATGGCCGCGGCGCGGCCAAGGGTGAGGTCCGTTCCGACCCGGGTGACGAGGCCGGAGGCCGCCGGGCTCGCGGTGCTGCGCCGCACGGCGATGGCCCGTTGCGCCAGCGCAATGGCGTCCTCGAACCGGCGCTGATTGCGGGCGTGGGCCGCCAGGATGTTGAACGACAGGGCGCTCAAGGGCGGGCTGTTGGCCTCGGTCACCAGCGGCGTGGCCGCCTTGAAATAGGCCTCGGCCTCGGTGTAGCGGCCGCCGTTCGAGGCGTTGATCGCCACGTTCAGATAGGCCTCGGCGCGGTCGGTGAGCCCGAGCCCGGCGAGCGAGGTCTCGGCCAGGTGGCTGAACCGGGATTCGGCGTCGCCGAACTGCCATTCCTGCGCCTCGCGGTAGGCCGATTCCTTCTGCTTGGCGGGCGAGTTGGCGCTGGCTTCCGCCGCGGCGTTGAGGTTCTCGATCTGGCCGCCGAGCATGGAGCCGAGGTTGGCGGTCTGGCGGCTGGTCGCGGCCGGCGGCGGGGCTCGGCCGAGCGCCACCTTCACGCCAGTCGCCAGCACGTCGCCGATGGCCGCGTAGCCTTCGGCGGCGATCACGTCGTGGCCGGCCTGCGCCTCATAGGCCACGTAGTTCACCCCGAGCGGCTTGCTCTTGCAGGTCGCCAGCGTGGTCTTGGCCAGCAGCGGGTCGGGGACCGCGCCGCCGGGCTCACAGGTCGCGCGCTCCGCCAGCGCCCTGCGCCAGGCCTGGGCCGCCGTCGCCCCGTCGCCATGGAAGGCGTAGATCCGCCCCAGCGTCTGGGTCCAGCCGCGGCAGGTCACCTGCCAGGCGCGCAGTCCGGCCTTGGCGGCGAGCGGGTCCTCGAAGTCGCGCACGGCCTGACAGACCGCGCCGCTGCGCGCGCTCTGGCCGAGCGGGAAATCCTCACGCGGCGCGGCGCTGGCCGCCTGCGCCGATGCGGCGAGCGTCAGGGCCGTAAGAAGGGGGGCCGCGATGACCGCCATCACCCCGCCACTCTGACCGGAACGCCGCGCCATGGCCTACTTCGGGTCCTTCCAGCTTTCTTCGTTGGTGGCGCTGGCGACCGTCGGGTCGGCCGTGCCGGCGGCGGCGGTGCGGTCCTGGACCGTCAGATTGGTCAGCTGGTCGGGCGCGATACTGACGGTCGAGTGGACGCTCGAGGAGGTGCAGCTGCCGGGCTGCATGATGGCGCAGGAGTTGATGCGATAGTAGGCGCTCGGCGTCACGCCGTTGGCGAACGCGATCACATTGGCCAGCGACGCGTTGGTGCCGGTCAGAATGGTCGCCGCCGTGGTCAGCGCCCCGTTGAGCTCGATGTAGTCGGGCAGGGTGACGGCGCCCACTGATTTGCCGGACGTGCGCCCCAGCACCAGCTGCGGCACGGTCGCCGAGCCGCCGAACAGATAGAGGCCCATCGGGTTGTTGCCGAGCAGGCCCTCGGTGTCCTGCTGCGCCACCTTGCCGTTGGCCCGCAGCGTCAGCGTGCCCGCGGTGATCAGCATGCGCTGCCCGCCCAAGGTCTGCGGCGCGGTCAGCACCCTGACCGCCGAAGAGACACCGGCCGCAGACGTCGCCGAGAGCTTGTCGATGAAGTCCTGATAGCCGATCAGAATGTCGTTCGTGGCGTTCAGCTCGACCGAGCCGAAGGCGCGGATGTCGCTGAAGGTGCGGCCCGTGACGGTGGTCGAGACCCCGATCGAGCCGCCGCTGTTGGCGATCACCCGGATCGAGCCCGGGGTCCAGTCGCCCACGTCCGCGTTCGGGGCGCCGATCCGCACCATGGTGCTGTTCACCCCGCCGCTGGAAGGCGCGAAGGCGCCGGAGATGACCACCTGCGACGCCGCGCCGGCGTAGAGCTCCAGCGAGGTCTTGATCTTGGCGACGTCGATGTTGAGCGTGCCGATCGACAGCCCCGCGCCGCGCATCGTTCCCGAGCTGTCGCCCAGGAAGATCTGCAGGGTGGGCGCGTCGATCAGGCCGATCGCGCTGCTGCTGAGCGCCACGCCGCCGGAAGCCGCCGAGACGCCTTCGCCCAGCGCCAGGCCGCCGGCGGCGGTGACCTCGAGGCGCGCCGTGTTGGCCCGCCAGGCGCCGCCGAGCGCGAAATCGCCGCCGCGGGCGAAGATGCTGTCGCCGGCGGTGACGCTGCCGGCGGAAATCTTGCCGGCCGCCTGCAGATGCACGCCGGACGCCGACCCCGCGGCGTTGACGTCGCCGTTCAGCGAAATGGCCCCGCCGCTTTTGATGTCGATGTCGCCGTTGGCCAGCGTGAAGCCTTCGATCGAGGCCGTGGCCGCCAAGGGGTCGACCAACCGCATGATCGGGCCGCTCTCAGCCGATGAGATCAGCCGGTCCGCCGCGCCCGTGGCAGACGGGCCCGAGCCTGAGGACAGGGTTCCGGTCACCGAGACGTCGCCGCCGGCGCGGATGGCGATGTCGTCGCCGGCCTTGATCGTGGCCAGCCGCACCGCGCCGGTGCGGCCCCGCACGGCGACGTCGCGGTTGGCGAGCAGGGCGCCGCTGGCCTGGACCGCGGCGCCGTCAGCCAGCACGTCGCCGCCGGCCGTGACCGCCGCCAGACTGACCGCGCCGGAGCCCAGCGTCTGGAACCGGGCGTCGCCGGCCGCGGTCGCCGCGCCGCCGACGGTGATCGCGCCGTGGGCGCGGACGTCGATATTGCCGCCGGAAAGGTCGAAGTCGCCGTTCAGCGCGGTCTTGTCGGTGGCGAACAGCCGGTCGCCGGCGCCGGCGCTGTCCGCCGCCCCGCCGGCGCTGATCGCGCCGCTGACCGTGACGTCCTTGGCCGCGCGCAGCACCACGTCGTCGCCGGCCGCGACGCTGGCCAGGGTGACGGAGTCGGTCTGGGCGCGGACGGCGACGTCACGGCCCGCGCGCACGTCGGCGCCGGTGACCGCGCCGCCATCCAGCAGGATGTCTCGGCCCGCGGCGACCGAGCCGGTGACCACGGCGCCGGCCGCCTGCAGCCTCACGTCGGTCGGCGCGCTGATCGCACCCAGCGCCGAGATGCCGCCCGCGGCCGACTTTAGGTCGACGTTGCCGCCGGCCAGGTCGAAATCGCCGCCCAGGCTGGTGGGATTGAGGCTGAAGAGGCCGTCGCCGGCGCCGGCCGCGTCGGCCCCCTGCCCGGCGTTGAGCTGGCCGGAGACGGCGATGGCGTTGGCGGCGCGCAGCACGATGTCGTCGCCGGCCTTGGCCGAGGCGATCGAGATACCGCCGCCCGTGGAGCGCAGCGCCACGTCGCGCCCGGCGGAAAGGTCGCCCGCGGTCAGGTCGCCGGCCGCGTCGATCGATATGTCCCCGGCCACCGTGGCGGTCCCGAGCGTCGTGGCGCCGGTGGATTGCAGCCGCAGGTGAGCGCCCGCCTCGGTGTCGACCGCACCGCTCAGCGTGATGTTGGCGCCGCGGAGGTCAAGGACGCCCACGCCGGCGTCGGCGGCCTCGCCGAACAGGGTGGCCGCGCCGGATCCGGCCGCGATCAGCCGGTCGCCGACGCCGCCCGTCGCCGGGGTCTGGCCGGCCTTCAGGTCGCCGCTGGCGGTCACGTCACCGCCGGCGCGCACCACGAAATCATTGCCCGCCGTGACCGAGGCGACGGCGACATTGCCGGTCCGCCCGAACAGCGCCACGTCGCGCGTGGCGGTGAGGCCGCCGGTCGCCGCCACCGATCCGCCGTCCGCGAAGAAGTCGCGCCCGGCGGTGACGGCGCCGGAGATCGTCACCACGCCGCCCGTCGTCTGCAGCCGGATGTCGCCGGGGCCCTGAGCGCCGGAGATGGTGATGGGGCCGGAGCCGGATTTGACGTCGATCGTGGCGCCGGTCACGTCGAAGCTACCGCCCAGCGCGGTCGGATCGGCGAGGAACAGCATGTCGCCGACACCGACGTGGTCGGAGCCGCCCACCTTCAGCATGCCCGCGGTGACCCCCTGCGCGGCGCGCAGCACGATGTCGTCGCCGGCGCTCAGACTGCCGGTGGTGAGCGAGCCTGACTTCGAGCGCAGCGCGATGTCGCCGGCCGCCGTCAGGTCGCCGACCGTCAGGTCAGCGGTGCTGTCGATCAGGATGTCGGTGCCGGCGCTGGCGCCGCCCATCAGCGAGCCGGCGCCGGCCAGGATGCGCACGCCGCCGACCGCGCTGGCCCGCAGGATGCCGATCACATTGCCGATGATGTCGATGTCCGAGTCGCCGAGGCCGAAGGTCAGGCCGCCGACCGAAAGCGCGCCGCTTTCGCTCGGATCGATGAGCTTGTCGCCCAGGCCGACGGTGGACGCTTGCCCGGTGGTGGTCACGGCGCCGCTGCCGCGGATGTCGCCGGTCGAGCGCAGCACCACATCGTCGCCGGCGGAGACGTCCGCCAGGCTGATCGCCGAGCCGTCCCGGGCGCGCACGGCCACATCGCCGCTGGTCGCTGTCAGCGTCCCGGTCGCCTGCGCGCCGTTCGGGCCCAGCCCGGGGCCGCCGTCGAGCAGGATGTCACGCCCGGCGGTGACCGCGCCCACCGTCACCGACCCGCCGGTGGTCGCCTGGGTCTGGAAGCGGGCGTCGGTGGCGGCGTTGGTCGCGCCGGTCACCTGGATCGAGCCGGCGGTGGAGCGCACATCGACCATCTGGCCGACCAGGTCCAGGGCGCCGGCCAGGGACGATTTCGCCACGCCGAACATCAGGTCGCCGGCCTGATCGGCGGCGTTGGAGTCGGTTCCGCCGCCGGCGCTGAGCGGCCCGGTCACGAAGATCGAGCCGTTCGCCCGGATGACCACGTCATCACCGGCCGAGGCGCCGCCGATCGACACCTGGGCGCCGACGCCGGTCGAGCGCGCGCCCACGTCGCGGCCTGCGGTCAAGAGCCCGGTCGCCACCGTCGAGCCGCCGTCGACCAGCACGTCGCGGCCCGCCGTCAGACCGCCCAGGTTGAGCGCGCCCAGCGACTGGACCCTCACGTCGGATGCGACGCCCGTCGCCGTGATCGTCCCGATCGTCATCACCGACCCGGCCACGATGTCCACGTCATGACCGGTCAGGTCGTAGGATTGGCCTTGCAGGGTCACCACGCCGTCGGTGGTCAGCAGGACGTCGCCCAGGCCGGTGCTATCGGCGCCGCTGCCGGCGGTCACCGTCCCGTTGACCAGCACGCTGCCCGTCGTGCGCAGCACCACGTCGTCGCCCGCCGAGATTCCGGCGAGGTTGATGCCCTTGCCGTCGCGGGCGCGAACCGCCACATCGCCATTGGTCGCGGTCAGCGTCCCGGTCGCCACCGCGCCGTTGGGGCCGGCGCCGCCGCCGTCCAGCAACACGTCGCGGCCCGCCGTCACCGCCGCGACGGTCACCGAGCCGCCGGTCGTCGCCTGGGTCTGGAAGCGCGCGTCGGTCGCGGCGGTCACCGCGCCGGTGACCGAGATCGAGCCGGCGCTGGAGCGCACGTCGACCGTCCCGCCCACCAGGTCGAGATCGGCGCCCAGGTTCGATTTGGCGGCGCCGAACATCAGGTCGCCGGCCTGATCGGTCGCGCTGGAGTCTGCGCCGAGGCCGGCGCTGAGCGGCCCGGTCACGAAGATCGAGCCCTTCGCCCGGATGACCACGTCGTCGCCCGCCGAGGCGCCGCCCACGGTCACCGAGGCGCCGTCGCCGGTCGACCGCACGCCGACGTCGCGGCCCGCGCTGAGCACGCCGGTCAGCACCGTCGAGGCGCCGTCCACCAGCACGTCACGGCCCGCTGTCAGGGCGCCCAGATTGAGCGCGCCCACCGACTGGAAGCGCGCATCGCCGGCCGCCGTGACGCCGCCGATCGTGGTCACCGAGCCGCCGACGATATCCACATTGTGTCCGGTCAGGTCGTAGGCGTGGCCCTCCAGCGTCACCGCGCCTTCCGTGGTCGAGAGCGCGTCGCCCAGGCCCACGCTGTCCGTGCCGCCGCCGGCGTTCACCGCGCCGTTGACCGTGATCGCGCCCGCCGCGCGCAGCACCACGTCGTCGCCGGCCGACACGTCGGCCAGGCTGATCGCCGAGCCGTCGCGCGCCCGGACCGCCACGTCGCCGCTGGTCGCCGTCAGCGTCCCGCTGGCGAGCACCCCGTTGGGACCCACGCCGCCGCCATCCAGCAGCACGCTGCGCCCGGCGGTCACGTCGGCCACCGTCACCGACCCGCCGGTCACGGCCCCGGTCTGGAAGCGCGCGTCGGTGGCGGCGTTGACCGAACCGGTCACCGTGATCGAGCCGGCCGTCGACCGCACGTCGATGGTCCTGCCGGTCAGGTTCAGGTTCCCGCCCAGGTTCGACGGGTCGGCGCTGAAGATCAGGTCACCGGCCTGGTCCGTCGCGGCGGAGTCCGCCCCGCTGCCGGCGCTCAAGGTCCCGGTGGCGAAGATCGAACCCTTGGCGCGGATCACCAGGTCGTCGCCGGCCGACGCATTGCCGATCGTCACCGAGGCGCCGGCGCCGGTCGAGCGCACCCCGATGTCGCGCCCCGCGCTCAGGATGCCGGTCAGCACCGTCGAGCCGGAGTCGACCAGCAGGTCGCGGCCCGCGGTGATGTTGAAGACGTCGATCGCGCCGGTGGCCTGCAGCCGCACGTCGCCGACGGCGGAAAGCAGCCCGGGCGTCGTCACCGTGCCGGCGACGATGTCGATGTTGTTCCCGCTCAGATCGTAGGCGTGACCCGCCACCGTCACAGCGCCGCTGGCGGACTTCAGAGCGTCGCCCAGGCCGACGCTGTCGGCGCCGCCGCCGGCGTTCACCGCGCCGCTGATCGTCAGGTCGCCCGACGCTCGGATCGCTACGTCGTCGCCGGCCGAGACGTTGGCCAGGCTGGCCGTCGAGCCGTCACGGGCGCGGACGGCCACGTCGCCGCTGGTCGCCGTCAGCGTCCCGGTGGCGAGCACGCCGCCGGCGCCGCCGCCGTCCAGCAACAGGTCGCGGCCCGCTGTCACCGTGCCCACCGTGACCGCGCCGCCAGTTATTGCCTGGGTCTGGAAGCGCGCATCGCTGGCGGCGTTCACCGCGCCCGTCACCGTGATCGAGCCGGCGCTCGAGCGCAGGTCGATATTCTGGCCGGTGAGGTTGAGGTTTCCGGCCAGGTTCGTCGCCGCGGCGCTGAAGATCAGATCGCCGGCCTGGTCGCCGGCCGCGGAGTCGGCGCCGCCGCCCGAGGTCAGGGTCCCGGTCGCGAAGATCGACCCCTTCGCCCGGACCACCAGGTCGTCGCCGGCCGAGGCGTCGCCGATCGTTACCGAGGCCCCGGCGCCGGTCGAGCGCACGCCGATGTCGCGTCCGGCGCTTAAGCTCCCGGTCAGCACCGTCGAGCCGGAGTCCACCAGCACGTCGCGGCCGGCCGTGAGGCTGGTCAGGCTGACGGCGCCGGTCGTCTGGATCCGCAAATCACCCACGGAGCTGAGGGTCGCCGGCGTTGTCAGCGAGCCGGCGACGATGTCGACGTTGTGGCCGCTCAGGTCATAGGCGTGGCCGGCCACGGTGAGAGCGCCGCTCGCGGTCACGAGCGCGTCGCCCAGGCCCGCGCTGTCCGCGCCACCGCCCACGTTGACCGCGCCGCTTAGCGTCAGGGCGCCGGTCCCGCGGATCACCAGGTCGTCGCCGGCCGAGACGCTCGCCAGGCTGATGTCCGTCCCGTCGCGGGCGCGGATCGCCACCTGTCCATTCGTCGAGGTCAGGGCTCCGGCCGCCAGCACGCCGTTGGGGCCGCCGCCGCCGCCGTCCAGCAGCAGGTCGCGGCCCGCGGTCACCGCGCCCACCGTCACCGACCCGCCGCCGGTCGCGGTCTGGAAGCGCGCGTCGGTGGCGGCATTGACCGCACCCGTCACCGTGATCGAGCCCGCGGTGGAGCGCAGGTCGACGGTCTGGCCGGTGAGGTTCAGGTTGCCGCCCAGGTTCGACATATCGGCGCTGAAGATCAGATCGCCGGCTTGGTCTGCCGCCGCCGAATCCGCCCCGCCGCCCGAGCTCAACGTCCCTGTGGCGAAGATCGAGCCCTTCGCCCGGACCACCAGATCGTCGCCGGCCGAGGCGGCGCCGATCGTCACCGAGGCGCCCGCGCCGGTCGAGCGCACGCCGATGTCGCGCCCGGCGCTTAAGCTCCCGGTCAGCACCGTCGAGCCGGCATCCACCAGCACATCGCGCCCGGCCGAGAGGCTGGTCAGGCTGACCGCCCCAGTCGTCTGCAGCCGAATGTCGCCCACAGCCGTCAGGGTCCCGGGCGTGGTCACCGAGCCGACGGTCACGTCGATGTTGTGCCCGGTCAGATCATAGGCGTGGCCCGCCAGGGTGAGCGCGCCATCCGAGGTGACCAGCGCATCGCCCAGGCCGACGGCGTCGGTCCCGCCGCCGACGTTCACCGGGCCGCTGATCGTCAGGCCGGCGGTCCCGCGGATCACCAGGTCGTCGCCGGCCGAGACGCTGCCCAGGCTGATGTCCGCGCCGTCGCGGGCGCGGATCGCCACCTGGCCGTTGGTGGAGGTGAGCGCGCCCGAGGCCAGGACGCCGGTTCCGGCGCCGCCGCCGTCGAGGAAGACGTCGCCCACGGCCGTCACCGACCCGACGTTCACCGCGCCGCCGCCCGGCAGGGTCTGAAAGGTCGCCTTGCCGCCCGCGGTCACCGCGCCCAGCACGCCGATGTCGAGGCTCGACAGGATGCGGATGTCCGAGCCGACGCCATGGGCCGACAGCGCGCCGCCGACGGTGACGCCCTGGCCGACGATATGGATCACGCCGCCCGGCAGGACCAAGGGCTCGCTGGCGTTGTCGAGATCGAAGTAGTGCAGGTAGATCGCCAGCTGGTCGGCGGCCTGGGTCGCGCCGTCGATGTTCGTGTCGGTGGTCGGAACCAGCCGCAGGATCGGCGTGCCCGCGGTCACCGAGCCCAGGATATGGGTCCGCCCATAGATGCTGAACGACAGCGCGTCGTCCCCGGCCTGCTCGGAGGCGATGGTGGTGCCGGCGCCGGTGTGGTCGCCGGGCGCCGCGCCGGGCGTCGGCGCGCCCCGGCCCAGCACCGCGATATCGCGGCCGGCGATCAGGGCCCCGGTGGTGATCGCCTTGGCGGAGTCGATCTGCATGTCGCGGGTGGCGATGGCCGATCCCAGACTGATATTGGGATCCAGGCCGTTGACCGGCGTGGCCGAGATCCGCGTCTCGATCCGCAGGTCCGAGGTGGAGGCGTCGACCGGGCCGGCGAGGTTCGGAGCGTCAGTGCTGGGCTGGCGGCCGGCGATGGCGGCGCCGCCGACGTGGACGGCTTGCGAGACGATGTTGACGTCGAAGCCGACGGCGCTGAACACCGTGGCCGGGTTGCCGTCGAAGTCGCTGAACGGCTTGGCGGCGTTCAGGGCGTCCCCGGCGCCGACCGAGTCGGTGGGCGTCATGCCGGGCGAGTCGCGGCCGGACTCGACATTGCCGGCCACCGAGATCGCGCCGCTCAACGCGCGCAGCACCACGTCGTCGCCGGCGAGCGCCGAGGCCATGGTGATGTTGCCGGCGGCGGAGTCGACGGCGACGTCGCCGCCGGCGAACACGTCGCCGGTCTGGATCGAGCTCGCCGCCGCGTTCTCGGCCTTCAGGCTGATGTCGCTGTGCGCGGTCACCGACTTGCCGGGCCCGGTGGCCAGCTGCAGCGCCGCGGTCCCCGGCGCCGGATCGGGGTTGGTGGCCTCGGCGACCAGGGTCGAGGCGACCTGAGCGGCGCCCAGCGTCTCGTTCACGTCCGGCGCGCGCCCGGCGGCCACATTGCCGGTGATCGCGATGGTCTGGGCCTTGAGGTCGATGTCGTGGCCGGTCAGCGTCGAGCCCACCAGGGTGTCGGCGGCGCCTGACGGGTCCGGGTCGGCCGGATCATGGGTTTGACCCGACTGCAGGTCGCCCGAGCCGGTGATCGCGCCCGCGAGCGCGCGGACCGCGATGTCGTCGCCGGCGCTGGCGGTCCCCAGCGCGACGTTGCCGGTCGTGGCGCTGACCGCCAGGTCTCGCGTGGCGCTGACCGTCGATCCGCCGGCCAGGACGTCGCCGGCCGTGACCGAAACGTCGCGCGCTGAGTTGATCGTGCCGGTCAGGGTCGCGGTGGTCGACGCGCCGATGGTGACGTCGCCGGCCGCGGCGCCCGTCCCCTGCGTCGCCGCCGAGCCCACCGAGACCGCGCCGCCGGTGGATTGCAGCAGCACATGGGCGTCGTCCGCCGCGCCGACGCCGGTCGCGGTCAGGCTGGCGCCGGTCGTCGTGACCGAGCCGGTCGTGGCGGTCACCTCGATATCGTTGCCGGCGGTGACCGCGCCGGTGACGGTCGCCGAACCGGTCGTGGCGGTCACCAAGACGCTGTTGGCCGCATTGCCCGACCCCAGGCTCGCCGTTGGCGCCAGGACCTTGATGTCATGCGACGAGGCCCCGGAGCTCAGGCTCGCCGTGGTCGCCCCGCTGACGGTGATATCGCCGGCCGCCGCGCCCGTCCCCTGGGTCTCCGCCGAACCGACCGCGACTGAGCCGCCGGTGGATTGCGCCAGCACATGGGCGTCGCCGACGGCGCCGGTCCCGTTCGACTTCAGGTCCGCGCCGCCCGCCGCCACCGAGCCGGTCGTGGCGGTCACCTCGATGTCGTCGCCGGCCACCGCCTGGCTGGTCACCGTGGCCGTGCCGGTGGTCGCGGTGACGAACACATCCCGCGCCGCGATGCCGAATCCGAGGCCAGCGCTCGGACCCAGCACCTTGAGGTCGCGCGACGAGCTCCCGGAGCCCAGAGTCGCGCCGGTCGCCCCGTCGACGGTGATGTCGCCGGCCGCCGCGCCTGACCCTTGCGTCGCCGCCGAGGTCAGGGACACCGACCCGCCGGTGGACCGCGCCAGAACGTGGGCGTCATCGGTGGCGCCGACACCGGTCGCCGTCAGGCTCGCGCCTAGCCCGGCGACCGAGCCGGTGGTCGCGGTCACCTCGATGTCGTTGCCCGCCGAGACCGCACCGGTCACGGTCGCGGCGCCGGTGGTGGCGGTCACGAACACGCTGTCGGCGGCGCTGCCCGAGCCAAGGCTCGCCGCGGGCCCCAGGACCTTCAGGTCGTGCGACGAATTCCCCGATCCCAGACTGGCCGAGGTCGCGCCGCTGACGGTGATGTCGCCGGCGGCCGCGCCCGTCCCCTGGGTCGCCGCCGAGCCCACCGTCGCCGACCCGCCGGTCGACCGGGCGAGCACGTGGGCGTCTCCCACCGCGCCCGGGCCGCCGGCGGTCAGGCTGCCGGTCGTCGCGGTCACCGCGCCCGTCGTCGCGGTCACTTCGATGTCGTCGCCGGCCAGCACCGCGCCGGTCACCGTCGCCCCGCCCGTCGTGGCGGTCACGAAGACGTCGCGCGCGGCGCTGCCCGACCCAAGGCCGGCTGTCGGTCCGAGGACCTTCAGATCCTGCGACGAGTGGCCGGAGCCGAGGGTCGCCCCGGTCGCGCCGTTGATGGTGATGTCGCCGGCCGTGACCCCCGCGCCCTGGGTCGTCGCCGAGCCCACCGACACCGACCCCGCCGTGGATTGCGCCAACACGTGGGCGTCGTCCGTCGCGCCGGATCCCGTCGCCGTCAGCGTCGCGGTCGTGGCGGAGACCGAGCCGGTGGTGCTGGTGATCTCGATGTCGTTGCCGGCCGTCACCGTCCCGCTGACCGTCGCCAGGCCCGTCGTCGCGGTGACGAACACGCTGTCGCCCGCGCTGGCCCCGCCCAGGGTCGCGCCGGGGCCGATCACCTTGATGTCGCGCCCGGCCGTCCCGCTGCCCAGGCTCGCGCTGGAGCCGCCGTTGAGCACGATGTCGCCCGCCAGGCCGCTCGCCGCCGCCGATGTGACCGAGACGGTGGTCAGGCCCGTGGCTGAGACGCTTGAGCCGTTAAGCTGGCCGAGCGAGATGGCGCCGGCCGGGGCCGTCACGGTGGCCGTCCCGCCGGCGGTGACCTCGCCGACGTTCACCGACCCCGTGGTCGCCGAAACGGTCGCCGAGCCCGCCGCCAGCGCAGTCGTCGCGTTGAGGTCGCCCGAGGAGGCGGTCAGGACCAGGTCGCCGGTCGGACCGATCGAGGCGCTCGTCGCCAGGGTGATCGTATCGATCTGGATCAGGGAGTCGGAGGCGGCGCGCAGCACGCCGAGCGGGCTGGCGGCGTCGACAAAGGTGGCGTCGTCGATGGCCGGGCCCTTGGCCAGGACGAAATTGCCCGCGCTCATCACCGCGCCCGGCGAGATGACCACGCCGCCCGGCGAATAGAACCAGATATTGCCGCCGGCCACCGCGCCGACCAGCCCGGTGACGTGCCCATTCGCGTCGATCTGGATCTGGGTCGGCGACTTATTCAGGACAATGTCGGACGTCTGGCCGAAGTGATAGGTGACCGCGTCGGCGGCGCTGACGTGGAAACTGTCCCAATTGATAACGGTCCGGGGCGCGTTCAGCGCGACGTCCAGTGTGTTGGCGTTGGGCGCGGTGATGGTCGGAAGCGCCCCGCCGGTGGAGAACTTTATCGCCGCCGCCGCGGGGATCGCCGGTAGGGTCTGCGCCTGGGCCGCCACGGCGAAAACCAGGCTCGCGCCGCACAGCGCCGAGCCACCCAGCAGCCATCGGCGCCTGGGCCTTGGCGCTGGGATGTTCGCTGCTGTGATGGGTCTGGCCATCGCTCCTGCTCAGCGTGCGACTACGAGTTGAACCAGCAATCTCTGTGCCGGTCTGTCGAGTGACGTCGGAAAGGGGCGATCGAACGGGTGCGCATAGGCGATCTGCGCCTGGACGCCGAAGGGCAGCCGCACGTCCAGGCCGACGCCTTCCGAGCGCAGGATGCGGTCCTGCGAACCGAGGTCCAGGTTGCTGACCTTGCCGATGTCGTAGAAGGCGAAGGGCGACAGCGTCACGCCCTTGAAGACCTGCAGCGGGCGGATCTGCAGCTTGCCCTCGGCGCTCGCCTCGCGGTCGCCGGAGAGGATCGCCGGCTCGTAGCCCCGGCCGATGGTCAGATCGCCCACCGCCATCTCCTCATAGGCCAGCAACGGACGGTCGCTGTACTGCGCCTGGGCCCGCAGCCCGAGATCGAACCAGCGCCAGGTCAGGTGGCTCTCGCCGTCGAACCGGACCAGCCAGGCGTCGGGCCGGCCCTGCAGCCGCGAGAGGCCCGGGTCGCCCGCCCGGCTGGCGCCCAGGGCTGTGAAACCCTTGCGCGCCTCCAGCTCGCCGTTGGCGGCGAGCCCGATCCGATGGCCAAGCTCGCGCGTGAAATCGCCGCTGAGCCGGGTCCAGACGACCCGCAGCTTGTCGTCGGCCAGCACGTCCCCGCCCGGGAACGCCGTGGTCTGGTCGATGAAGTCCACCCCGGCCGCGGCATACAGGCTCTCGCGCCGCAGCCGGACGATCGGATAGCGCAGCTCGCCGGTGCCGACGAACGACTGGCCGTGCAGCTCCAGCGGCGCCAGCTGGCCGCCGGGCCGCGACTGGCCATAGGCCAGGGAGACGCGGCCCATCAGCCCGCTCGAGCCGAACCGCGCCTCTTCGACCAGCTGGGCGATCCACTGGTCCCTGCTGGGAATGGTGTCGTAGGCGATCAGCGTCGTGCGCTCGCCAAACGAGGTGAAACTGTTCAGGTCGACCCGGGCCAGGGCGCCCCAGGGGCCGAGCGAATCCGAGCCCGAGTTCTGCACCGCGGCGAGCTCGTTGATCGGGTCGCGCGAAAGCTGCACCTCCAGGTCGATGGCGCCCTGCCCCTCGGCCGAGGGGCGCAAGGCCGCCGTCACCCGCACGCGCGGCACGTCGCTGGCCAGCAGCAGATAGCGTTGCGCGGTGTCGAGATCGAAGGGCGTCATCCCGCGCAGCTTGTCGAGATAGGCCTCGACCCGGTCTTGGCCCGGACCGATGTCGCCGCGCACCCGCACCGCGACGATGCGCGCCTCGGTGACCTCGATCCTGAGGCGCCCGCCGGAAATCGTCTGGGCAGGGATTTCGACCCGCGCCAGGCGGCCGCGGCGGAACAGGATCAGGGACAGGTCGTCGCGGATGTCGCAGATCTTCGCGACCGGGATCTCCGTGCCGAGCAGCCGGCTGTAGGCGGCCTTCACCACCTGGGCGCTGATCGAGCTGCCGACCACGTCGACCGCCTCGAGCTTGAAGGTCAGGGTCGAGGTCGACAGCGGACAGGGCGGCGCCGTCGGCGGGGCGAACAGGTCTGAGTTGTTGCTCGCGGGACGCGCGCCGCGGCGGGCATCGGGATTGAGCTCCTGGCTGCTCGGCGTGACGCTGGTCGAGGCCGCCGTGGTCGGCGGCGCCGCAGGTCGCGCCTGCGCCAGCGCATGGCTGGCCAGCGCCCAGATCACGGCCGCGAGCAGAATCTCGCGCAGGTTTGCGACCCCAACGCTCACTGTATTTGTCGCCTTGCGCCCGTTGTCTTGCACCCCCGCAAGACCCGATCCGAAATCGAAAGCACAATCGGACGCATTTTGCGACTTTGATTCTAGACATTCGCGCGCTTCACGGGAGCGTTGACCGGTAGACTCAACGGAAAGGCGAATTCTGTTGCCGTTTTGCCGACGCCTTGCAGATCAGATCGATTATCTGGCGACAACAGACTATCTAACACCTGATCAGTGGCGGCGATATCGGACTAAAGTCTTACGACCAAAGTCGTAGAGATACGCCGCGACGGACGCCTGGACTGCCCGGGCCGGGCACAACCGAAAATGGAGACATCTCGCCGCAGGCTTCGGGCCGGTCGGCGCGCTCCTGTGATTGATACCGGTGAGTTACAAAATCCTGCCGCGACCTGGCGAAATCAGCTAGGCTAAGGTCAAAAGAGCGTAGGGGAGCCGCCAGCCATGCCACACCGCCGACTTCTTCTCGCTGCGGGCTGCGCCGCGGCCGCGCTCGCCTTCGTGGGCGCCCAGACGATCCCGGGCCTCTGGAGCGGCGGACGGGCCAAGGCCGCGCCGGCCAACGCAGCCGCCGCCGAGACCGCCACCCCGCCCGGCGTGGCCTACCACAGCGCCACCGCGGCCGACCTGCGCCACGCCTATTTCGGCGACCTGCACCTGCATACGACCATGTCGTTCGACGCCTGGAGCTTCGGCAGCCGGGTCACCCCCGACCAGGCCTACAAGTTCGCCCGCGGCGAGACGGTCATGGTCCCCGCCGTCCAGGCCAAGGTTCAGGAATCGATGAGCGGCGAGGCCGACGTGCCGGCCAGGCGCGCCTGGCCGCTCGACTTCATGGCGGTCACCGACCACTCCGAATTCATGGGCGTCGCCAACCAGTTCGACGACCCGAACAGCGCCGCATCCAAATCGCCGACCGGCCTGCAGATCGCCAAGGATCCGCACCAGATGTTCGTCATCGTGGCCAAGGCCATAGAGGGCGCGCACGGCCATGGCGCCGGCAATACCGACCTCAACGCCGAAAAGGCCATGGCCGACACCTGGGCCCGGCAGGTCAAGGCGGCCAACGACAACTACAGGCCCGGCAAGTTCACCACCTTCATCGCCTATGAGTGGACCTCCGCCCCGGACGGCCGGAACCTGCACCGCAACGTCTTCTTCAATTCCGACCACGCGCCGCAGCCGTTCACCTCGGCCCAGTCCAATCGCCCCGAGGACCTCTGGAGCTTCCTGGAAGCGGTGCGCGCCAAGGGCATCGACGTCATCGCCATCCCGCACAACGGCGACGCCTCCGACGGGCTGATGTACGACTGGAATGACAGCGACAAACGCCCGATCAGCGAGGCCTACGCCCAGCGCCGCGCGCTCAACGAGCCCCTGACCGAGATCGCCCAGAACAAGGGCCAGTCCGACACCGTCCCGGCGCTGTCGCCCAACGACGAGTTCGCCAACTTCGAGATCTACGACCACCTGATTTCGCGCCCGTCGATCAAGAGCAAGCCGGACGGCAGCTACATCCGCCAGGCGCTGGGCCGCGGCCTGGTGCTGCAGGGCCGCGAAGGGGTGAACCCGTACAAGTACGGCCTGGTCGGCGCGACCGACATCCACAATGGCCTCTCGACCACCGACGAGCACGGCGTCGGCGGCTCGCTGGCGGTCGATCCCAACACCATGCTGCCGCGGGGCGACGCCGCCAGGCGGCTGCTGGAGATCATCAGGTCTCCGGCCCGGCTCGATTCCGACGCCGACGACAAGGGCGAGGCGCACGCCTTGGCCACCCCCCTGGAGGTCGGCACCGGCGGCCTGACCGGCGTCTGGGCCGAGGAGAACACCCGCAACTCGATCTATGCGGCGCTCAAGCGCAAGGAGACCTTCGCGACCACCGGCACCCGCATCCGCGTGCGGATGTTCGGCGGCTGGTCCTATCCCAAGGCGATGACCGCCCAGGCCAACTGGGTGAAGACCGCCTACGCCAAGGGCGTGGCCATGGGCGCCGACCTGCCGGCCCGGCCCGCCGCGATCAAGGCGCCGACCCTGGTCCTGCAGGCCGTGAAGGATCCGGACGGGGCCAACCTCGACCGCATCCAGGTGATCAAGATCTGGAAGGACGGCGACGGCTACAAGGAGCGCATCTTCAACGTTGCGCTCTCCGGCGGCCGCCACGAGAACCCCGCCACCAACAAGGCCCCGCCGGTCGGCGACACCGTCGACCTCAAGACCGGGAAGTACGCCAACACCATCGGCGCGCCGCTGCTGAGCGCGCAATGGACCGACCCGACCTTCGACGCCGCCAAACCGGCCGTCTACTACGCCCGCGTGCTGGAGATTCCGACGCCCCGGTGGAGCACCTATCTGGCGATCGCCAACAACCTGCCGATCCCCAAGAGCCGCCCGGCCACCATCCAGGAACGCGCCTGGTCGTCGCCGATCTGGTTCACCCCGCCGAAATCCTAGCGGCCATCGGAAGGCTGACCGGCGCCAAGGTTCGCACCGCACGCGAACTTTAAGCCCTGTGCGCGTTACCCATGGCCTCGTCGGCATACCGGCGATAGATTGGTTCATACGCCCACTGCGCAGCTGCAAGCAGCACGGGACATGTGCGAGGCGACCATGACGACCACGGAACGATTCCGCGCGCGCCGATCCGGCCGCGCAGCCCTGCCTTTCGCGGCCCTGCCCTTCTCGGTTCTGGGCGCGGCGACGCTCAGCCTCGGCTTTGCGAGCCCCGCGCAGGCCTATCAACTGGGCGGCTTCCTCAAGGGGGTTGGCGATCAGGTGACGGCCCACATGCCGGCGCAAAAGCCGGCGCAACCGGCCGCGACAGCGCCTCCAGCCGGGGCCGGGCCCATGGGGCTGCAGGGCCAGGCCGGAACGCCGCTGCATAAGCTCGGCACCGACGCCGTGGCGGTGGTCGATTCCGTCTCGGGCACGACGGCCGTGCGGCAGATGGACTACGTCTTCGCCAAGCAGAGCTTCACCCTCGGGCCCAAGGGCGCGGTCACGCTGAGCTACCTGTCGGGCTGCAACTCCGAGGTGATCACCGGCGGCACGGTCACGGTCGAGCCGACCGGCAGCCGGGTGGTCGGCGGCAAGCTGCAGACCAGGGCGACGCCGGGCTGCCGCATCGCCAAGCCGATCATCCTGGCCAGCGCGTCCGAAGCCGGCGCGACGGTCAACCGGATCACGCCATTCACCGGCGCGAACTGGGATGAGCGCGAACTGAAGTCCGGACCCCCGGTGTTCAAATGGGACAAGGCGCTGGGCGCCGTCACCATCCGGGTGAAGGACATGGAAAAGGACGGCCAGGTGATCTGGCAGGCCACGGCGACCCAGGACTGGGTGGCCTACCCCGCCGGCCAGGCGCCGCTGCCGCGTGGCGAACCCTTCAAGGTCGAGGCGGTGGCCGGCGACAAGGTGGTGGCCAGCGCGCTGTTCTCGATCAACCCCGCGCTGGACGAGGCGGACACCATGGCCAACCGCGTTGTCCCGCTTTCCGCCCCTTAGGGAGCTGACGGGCCAGGCCGGGCCGTGGCTGAAGCGCCACCGGCGCAGGTTGCTCGTGGCGGTGCTGTTGGGCCTGGTCGCCGGCGCGGTTTCGAGCGTGCCGCAGGCCCGGGTCTTTGACCTGCGAGGCGTCGATTTCCTGCTGCCGCTGCGGCAATGGGCCTACGGGCCACTGTTCCCGCCGTCGAAATCGGACGCGGTGGTCGTCGCGATCGACGAGCAGACCTACAAGACCGATCCCTTCACCAACACACCCAAGGTCGCCTGGACGCCCTACTACGCCGAGGTGATCGGAGCCGTGGACGCCGCCGGTCCCAAGGCCATCGGCCTCGACATGATTCTGCCGACGACGCTGGACCGGCCGGAGCTGCTGCTGGGTTATGATCGGCCATTCCTGCTGGCCCTGCGGGCCGCCGCCGACCAGAACCACTTGGTGATGGGCGAGACGCGGCTCTCCGGCGAGGTGCTGGGTCCCTACCCGGGTCAGGTGCTGGCGGCGCGCGGCCAGGACAATATCCGCTCGGTCACGCTCACGCTCGACAAGGACGACGTGGTCCGCAGGTACGTGCGGGCCTTCCCCAACGAGGGCGGCGGCGAAACGCCGTCCTTCGGGGTTGAACTCGCCACCCGCGCGGGAGCCAAGCCGCCAAAGACCGACTTCATCATCAACTACAACACCGGACCCGGCGACGTGCCGGTCTATAGCCTGGGCGACCTTTTCGCCTGTTCCCAGGCCAGGCGAGCCGACTATTTCAAGCGCGCCTTCGCCGGCAAGGTGGTGCTGTTCGCCGAGACCCTGGACGTCGAGGACCGCTTCCGCGGCGCGAAGCGCCTGGAGTGGGACGAGGGCGCGAGCGCGCGGGCCGCGCCCAAGCCCTGCGTGATCGCCGCCGATCCGGGCCGCTTCGCCGCCGGCCTGCAACGCCGCTCCATGCCCGGCGTGATGATCCATGCCGCGGCGATCAACACGCTCACCAAGAACATCGCCCTGCACGAGACCCCGGGCCCATGGGTGTTCGTGGTGGTGGCCGCGGCGACAGCCTTCCTCTCCATGCTCTTCCTGTTCCTGCCGCCGGTGACCGGCCTGCTGTTTGGGCTGGCGACCGTGGCGCTGGAGCTGGTCGGCGCCGTCGTGGCGCTGGAGGAGAGGGTGGTGGCGCCGGGGCCCAGCCTGCTGACCACGGCGATCCTGGCCTACAGCCTGATCTACGCCTACCGCTTCGTGGTCGAGGACAAGGAGAAGCGCTGGGTGCAGCACGCCTTCCGCCACTACCTGGCGCCGGCGCTCGTCGACCAGATGATGGAGAACCCGGACGCGCTGAAGCTCGGCGGCGACAAGCGTTGGATCACGGTGATGTTCACCGACATCGCCGGCTTCACCACCATCAGCGAGAGCCTGAAGGACACCCCGGAGAAGCTGATCGAGCTGATGAACCGCTACCTGACCCTGATGTCAGGCGTGGTGGCCCGCCACGAGGGCTATGTGGACAAATTCATCGGCGACGCGGTGATGGCGGTCTGGGGCGCGCCGGTGCAGGTCGAGGACGCCGAGAAGAAGGCGGTGGAGACCGCGCTGGACTGCCAGGAAGCCCTGGTGGCCTTCAACCGCGACGTGGTCGGCGACTATCTGCCGTCGGGCAAGCTTGGCACCCGCATCGGGATCTCCAGCGGCTTCGCGGTGGCCGGCAACATGGGCTCGGCGCAACGGCTCAACTACACCGTCACCGGCGACATGGTGAACCTGTCGGCGCGGCTGGAAGGCGCCAACAAGGAATACGGCACCTACATCATGATCAGCGAGCTCACCGCCGAGCGGCTGGGCGACGGCTATGTGCTGCGCCGCCTCGACCGGCTGGTGGTCAAGGGCAAGACCGAGCCGATCACCGTCTTCGAGGTGGTGGGCCGGCGAGGCGCCGTGGCCGAGGATGTCCTGGCCAGGCTGGCGAAGTTCGACGAGGGCCTGGCCCTGCACGACGCGCGCGATTTCACCGCCGCGCGGGCCATCTTCCTGGCCTTGGCGCCAACCGATCCGCCATCGGCGGTGTACGCGCAGCGCTGCGAGACCTATTCTGAGACGCCGCCGCCCGCCGACTGGCAGGGCGAGTTCACGATGACGCACAAGTGAGGGCAAGCTGATGGATCATCCCGCAGATTTTGGACGCCGGACCTTGTTGACCGGCATCGGGGCCGCCGGCCTCGTCGGCGCCGCGACGCCTGCGCTCGCCCAGTTCAGCGGCCTGCCGAGCCTGTCTGGCCTGCCCGGCGTCAGCAACATGCCGGCCGGCGCCAGCAAGATGGTCGACCTGGCGGGGCAGGCCGCCAATGTGCTGGCCAGCATGCAGATCTCCGAAGCCGACGAGATCTCCATGGGCGACGCCTACTACGAGCGGTTCATCGACCAGTCCGGCGGCCTCTACAATTCTCAGAACGCCCAGGACGCCCTGCGCCGCTTCGCCGAGCCGCTGATCGCCACCTCCAAGCGCGCCAACCTGAAGTGGCAAATCGCGCTGGTCGACAATGAGACGGTCAACGCCTGGGCGCTGCCGGGCGGCAAGCTGGCGATCCACAAGGGCCTGATCCGCTATGTGGCCACGCCTGAGGAGCTGGCGGCGGTTATCAGCCACGAACTGGCCCACGCCGAGTTCAGCCACGGCGTCGCCCAGATCAAGAACAAGAAGTTCGTCCAGGGCATGGGCGGGATCGCCAAGCAGCAGGTCGTCGACGCCGCGGCGCGAAAGGCCGGGTCCATCGGCGCCTTCGCCACCAGCGAGGTGCTGACCGCCTTCGAAGGCCCGGTCTACGACATGATCACCAGCGGCTATTCGCAGGACCTGGAATACACCGCCGACGGCCACATCGTGCCGGTGTTCCACACCATCGGCTACGACAGCGCCCACGCCAGCGACTTCTACAACACCCTGCTCAGGCTCGTGCCGCCCAACACCAAGGCCACGACCTCGCTCTACGCCACCCATCCGGGCACCAAGGACCGCATCAAGCGGCTGCAGGCCGTGGCGCTGAAGGACAAGTCGCCGGTGGCGCCCAGCAACGGGCATCCCGGCTGGGCGGAGCTCAAGGAAGACTTCCCGACCCGCACCCACTTCCGCCTGACCTGAGGGTCTGAGGCCGCCATCCCAGGGGAGCTGCGACGGCGGCCTCGCACGACAAGCGGCTGCGGTGTGGTCGATCCGCGGCCGCCGGTGTGGCGTCATTGGCGATCAGCCTGCGGATTCGCGCCAAGCCTATGGCGCAGCTTCAGGCGCCTTCGTTCCAGATGCCCGCGCGATGAGCGCTTCGCCTGAGTTCTGGGCGCCCGGACGGTTTTCACGGCGCCCCGTGACAGGCGACGGAAATCTGCCGATCAATGGCGCGGTGCGCCCAGCCTCTCCCCGTCCGTCCTTCGACCTGGCTCTGGCCGCAGGGCCGCTGCTCGCCTGCGGCGTCGCCGCGCCCCTGTTGGCGCTGGCCGCGACGCTCGCCGCCATGGCCGCCTATCCAGGGTTCAACCCGGCCCGGCAGTACCTCAGCGAGCTTGGCGGCCCCTCGGCGGCCCATCCGCTGATCTTCAACGCGGGCGTCTTCGCCGCCGGGGTGATGGCTGCGCTGGCCGGCGCGGGGTTCTGCCTGGCGATGGTCAGGCTGGCGAACGCGCGCTTCGCCGGGGCCTTGACCGCCGCGGTCTTCGCGCTGGCCGGCGCGGGCCTGGCCCAGGCGGCGATCTATCACTGGCCTGACCGCCGGCATCTGGCGATCAACCTGGCGCTGGGCATCCAGCTCGCCCCGCTGCTGCTCATCTGGGGGCTCTGGCCGCTCGCGGGCCTGAAGCGGTTGAAGCTGTTTCTGGCCCTGGTCTTCGCCGCCATGGGCGTCCTGACCGTGCTCACCAAACACCTGGTCCTGCCCAGTCTGGTGAACGACGCCAACGTCGGATGGTGGGAACGCGGGTATGCGATCCTCCTCGTAGGCTGGGTCGGCGTGACAGCTTTTGCACTGCAGCGCTCCCTGCGCGATGCGCCGCTGCCGCAAAAATAGGCTGGACAACACCCACCGATCAGTGATTTAGGCGAGTTCACGATTCCGTGATTGCTTGTCTGCGAATCGGCTGAATGTTGCGTCGCAACATCGACGACGCCGCTTCAGACGGCTGGGGCCTTGGACGGGACGCGCATGAACGATCTGGCGACTCGCTTCGATAGATCGGCCGACTGGCGGGAGGCCGACGTCACGCCCGCCTTCTGGCTGCCGCCGGAAGCGCCGCTGGCCATGCCGCGCCAATCGCTCGACGCGTCGCTCGATACGCCCGTCGCGCCGGCGGAGGCCTTCCGGCCGGCCACCTCGCCCGCCAACATCGCCGCGCGGCGCCTGGCCGTGTTCGGCGGCGCGGCGATCCTGACCGCCCTGGTCGCCATCGGCCCCTTCCTGCTCTATCGCCGGGGCGGCTTCGATGGGCTAGAGGCGCTCGGCTTCGGCGTCTTCGTCGTGCTGGTCAGCGCCATCGCCTGCTGGTTCTGCACCGCGCTGGCCGGGCTCTTCGTGCTCAAGACCGGGCGCGAACAGGACGACCTCGCCTTTGCGCCGCATCCGCCGCTGCCGACCACCCGCACGGCGCTGCTGATGCCGATCTACAACGAAAACGCCGAGGCCGCCTTTGGACGCCTGGCGGCGCTGGACGCCTCGCTGGCGCGGCTGGGCGCCTCGGACGCCTTCGACATCTTCGTGCTCAGCGACTCCACCCGCGACGAGGTGATCTTCGCCGAGCGCGCGGCCTTCCTGTCGCTGCGCCCGCTGGCGCACAGCCGCCTATACCTGCGCCGCCGGACGAAGAACCTGGAGCGCAAGGCCGGCAATATCGCCGACTGGGTGCGCCGGTTCGGCGCGGCCTACGGCTTCATGGTGGTGCTCGACGCCGACAGTTCGATGGCCGGCGAAACCCTGTTGCGCCTGGCCGACGCCATGCAGCGCAATCCGGGCGTCGGCCTGATCCAGACCGCGCCCACCATCACCGGCGCCGGCACGCCGTTCGCGCGGATGAGCCAGTTCGGCGTGCGGATGTATGGCCGGGTCGCCGCGGCGGGCCTGGCCTGGTGGGCGGGCGCGGAAGCCAGCTACTGGGGCCACAACGCCATCGTCCGGGTGCGCGCCTTCGCCGAAGCCGCGGGCCTGCCGATCCTCCCCGGCGCCAAGCCGTTCGGCGGCCACGTGCTGAGCCATGACGTGATCGAGGCGGCCCTGCTGCGCCGCGCCGGCTGGGCGGTGCACGTCACCGCCGCGCTCGACGGCAGCTGCGAAGAGACCCCGCCGACGCTCACCGACTTCATCCAGCGCGACCACCGCTGGTGCCAGGGCAATCTGCAGCACCTGCGCCTGATCGGCGCGCCCGGGCTGCACGCGCTCAGCCGCTCGCAGCTGGGCATGGGCGCCATGGCCTATCTGTCGTCGGTCCTGTGGTTCGCGGGCCTGGCGATCGGACTTGTCCTGCAGCTGCGCTATCCGGCCGACTGGGGCTCGTTCTGGTATTTCCTGCACCCCAGCTTCACGCCCTTCATGCTGACGTCCCTGCTGTCGGGCATCCTGTTGATCGGCCCCAAGCTCCTGGGCTGCGCCCTGGTGCTGAGCCGGCCCGGCGAGCGCCGCGCGTTCGGCGGCGGAGCGGCGGTCCTGAAGAGCATGTCGCTGGAGATCGTCCTGTCGGCGGCGCTGGCCCCGATCATGATGATCGCCAACACCCGCGCGGTGTTCCTGACCCTCCGCGGCCGCGATGTGGGCTGGCGGCCGCAGCAACGCGACGCGCAGGGTCTGGCCTGGGGCGACGCCCTGCGCGCCATGACCTGGCAGATGATCGCCGGCCTGGTGTTCGCCGCGGCGCTCGCGTTCCGGCCCGACATGGCGCTGTGCTTTGCCCCTATCGTCCTGCCGCTGCTGTTCGCCGCGCCCTTGGCGGTCTTGACCTCTCGCCTCAGCCTGGGCGAGCGGATGGCGCGGGCCGGCCTGCTGGCCACGCCGGACGACCACGGCCTCAGCGCCATGCCGGTCGTCATCCGCCCGCTCGCGCGTCCGGCGCCAGCCCAGCAGGCGGCCTCGATCTAGAACCGGCTGCGACTGTTTCGCAGCAGGCCTTGAGAACTCGCCCGATGCGCGCCACCTTGGCCTTTGCAGGACGGGGCGGGCTTCATGGCGATATCTCCTTCGAAGGCGCCCCCCAAGGCGCGCCGCATTGGCCGCTATGTGGCGATCGGCATAGCGGTCCTGGTGGTGCTGTTCCTGGCCAAGGGCTGTTTCTTCCCGAACAAGCCGCCGCCCCGCTACATCACCGCACCCGCCACGGTCGGCGACATCGAGCAGACCGTGCTGGCCAGCGGCACGCTGCAGCCCTTCCAACTGGTCGACGTGGGCGCCCAGGTCTCCGGTCAGGTGAAGTCCCTGAAGGTGGCGCTGGGCGACAGCGTCCAGAAGGGCCAGGTGATCGCCGAGATCGACCCGGCGACCCAGCGCAACACCCTCTTGATCGCCCAGGCGACCCTTGAACAGCAGAAGGCCCAGAAACTGTCGCTGGAGGCGACGCTGGCGCAGGACAAGCTGCTCCTCCAGCGCCAGTCGACGACCTTCGCCGCCCAGGCCAGCTCACGCCAGGACCTGGAGGCCGCCCAGGCCGCCGCCAAGAGCGCCGAGGCGAACCTCGCGGCCACCAACGCGCTGATCAAACAGGCCACCGTCTCGGTGGACACCGCACGCGTGAACCTTGGCTACACCCAGATCGCCGCGCCCATCGACGGCGTAGTGGTGGCGATCCAGACCAAGCAGGGCCAGACGGTCAACGCGGTGCAATCGGCGCCGACCATCGTCAAGCTGGCCGACCTCGCGACCATGACCATCAAGGCGCAGATCTCCGAGGCCGACGTGGTCAAGGTGCATCCGGGCCAGAGCGTCTATTTCACGATCCTGGGCGACCCCGACCGGCGCTTCTACGCCAAGCTGCGCGCCATCGAGCCCGCGCCGGACTCGATCACCAGCGCCACCACGGCCACCGCCAGCCCATCCTCGACGGCGGCGGTCTACTACAACGGCCTCTTCGAGGTGGCCAATCCGGACGGGGTGCTGCGCACCTCCATGACCGCCCAGGTCTACATCATCCTGGCCTCGCAGAAGCACGTCCTCACGGTCCCCTCGGCGGCTCTGACGTCCGCCGGCGCCCATACTTCGGAAGGATCGGGCGCATACACCGTCCGCATCCTCACCGATCCGAAGAAGCCGCCGGCGGTCCGCAAGGTGCAGGTGGGCGTCAACAACAACGTCACCGCCCAGGTGCTGAGCGGGCTGAAGGCCGGCGAGAAGGTGATCGTCGGCGAAGGCGCGCCCACCGAGGCGCCGGCTCGCCCGCCGGGCGCGCCGGGCGGCCCGCCGCGCGGACAGGTCCGGATCGGCAACTAGCCATGGCCCCGCCGCTGCTGCAGCTGACCCACCTGCGCCGGGAATATCCGGCCGGCGACCAGGTGATCGCCGCGCTGGAGGACGTGACGCTGACGATCGAGGCCGGCGAGATGGTGGCCATCGTCGGCGCCTCGGGCTCGGGCAAGTCGACGCTGATGAACATCCTGGGCTGCCTCGACCGGCCGACCTCGGGTTCCTATCAGGTGGCCGGGCGCGACACCGCCAGCCTCGATCCCGACGAGCTCTCCGAACTGCGGCGCGAGCATTTCGGCTTCATCTTCCAGCGCTACCACCTGATGGCCGACCTGACGGCGCTGGCCAATGTCGAGGTCCCGGCGATCTACGCCGGCCAGCCTACGGCGCAGCGCCGCGAGCGCGCCAGGACTCTGCTCACCCGTTTCGGCCTCGCCGACCGCCTCGACCATCGCCCCTCGCAGCTCTCCGGCGGCCAGCAGCAGCGGGTGTCGATCTCGCGCGCCCTGATGAACGGCGGCCAGCTGATCCTCGCCGATGAGCCCACCGGCGCGCTGGACAGCAAGAGCGGCGCGGAACTGATGACGGTGCTCGAGGAGCTGAACGCCGAGGGCCACACCGTCATCATCGTCACCCACGACATGAAGGTCGCCGAGCACGCCCGGCGCGTCATCGAGATCAGCGACGGCCTGATCATCGCCGACCGCCAGACCGGCCGCCCCGCGCCGCCGCCGGTCGAACGCGCCGCCCCGGCCCACGGGCGCGCCAGCCTGGGCGCCGTGGTTCAGCGCCTTTCGGAGGCGTTCCGCATGGCGCTTTCGGCGATGAACGCGCACCGCCTGCGCTCCTTCCTGACCATGCTGGGGATCATCATCGGCATCGCCTCGGTGGTCTCGGTGGTCGGCCTGGGCCAGGGCTCGCGGCAGGTGATCCTCAAGCAGATCAGCTCCATCGGCACCAACACCGTCGATGTCTATCCGGGGAAGGATTTCGGCGACGAGAAGGCCTCTTCGATCCACACGCTCACCGCCGCCGACGCCGATGCGCTCGCCACCCAGAGCTACGTCGACAGCGTCACGCCAACCGCCACCACCACGGTGACCCTGCGCTACCGCAACGTCTCGGCCACCGGCACGGTCAATGGGGTCGGCGAGCAGTACTTCCGGGTGCGCGACATGGAGATGGCCTCAGGTCAGGTCTTCGACCGCGCCGCCGTGCGCCAGCAGAGCCAGGAGGTGGTCATCGACGACAACACCAAGCGCAAGCTCTTCGGCGACGCCAATGCGGTGGGCCAGGTGATCCTGCTGGGCTCGGTGCCGTGCCGGGTGATCGGGGTCGCGGCGCACAAGGACTCGGCCTTTGGCAACGGCAACAACCTCAACGTCTATGTGCCCTACACCACGGTGCTCGGCCGGATGCTGGGGCAAAGCTACCTGCGCAACATCACCGTGCGTCTGATCGACAACACGCCGGGCGACGTGGCCGCCGCCGCCATCGTCAAGCTGCTGGCCGCCCGTCACGGGACGCAGGACATCTTCACCTTCTCCACCGACACCATCCGCAAGACCATCGAGCAGACGACCGCGGCGCTCACCGGCCTGATCGCCATGATCGCCGCCATCGCGCTGATCGTCGGCGGCATCGGGGTGATGAACATCATGCTGGTCTCGGTGACCGAGCGGACGACCGAGATCGGGGTGCGCTCGGCGGTCGGCGCGCGGCGCAGCGACATCATGAGCCAGTTCATGATCGAGGCCTCCCTGCTCTGCCTGATCGGCGGGGCCTTCGGCGTCACCCTGGCGCTGGGCCTCGCCGCGCTGATCAACAAGGTGGCCGGCGAGAACCTGCGCGTGGTGATCTCGCCGCTGTCGATCGTCGTGGCCTTCGCCTTCTCCACCCTGATCGGGGTGGTGTTCGGCTTCATGCCGGCGCGCAACGCCGCGCGCCTCGACCCGGTGGAGGCCCTGGCTCGCGAATGACCCGACTTCCCCGCCTCCTCGCCGCCGCGGTGACGGCCGCCCTCCTGACCGGCTGCACGGCGCTCCACACGCCCTATCAACGGCCCCAGGTCGCCATCGCTCCACAGTGGAAGGGCGCCGCAGGATCCGTCGCCGCGCCGGCCGGCGACCGCTGGTGGGCCCGCTTCGGCGACCCGCAGCTCGACGCCCTGGTCGACCGCGTGCTGGCCCGCGACAACGACCTGGCCGCCGCGGGCCTCGTGCTGCGGCGCGCCCAGCTGCAGGCCCGCTTCGCGGTGATCAACCCGACGGTGGGCGCCAACGTCACCACCAGTTCGCTCGCCACCCTGCGCGACCCGAAGATCTCCAGCCGCACCGACACCGGCTCGCTGTTCGCGAGCTACGAGCTCGACCTGTTCGGCGCGCTCGCCGCCCAGAAGAGCGCCGCGGCCTGGGAGGCCAGGGCCACCGCCCAGGACCTGGAAAGCACGCGGCTCTCGCTGATCGCCGCCACGGTCAACGACTACTATCTGGTCGCCTTCCTCAACGAGCGGGTGACGCTCGCCGAACAAAGCGTCGCCTACGCCCGCCAGGCGCTGGACCTGGTGCAGGTGCAGGCCGACGCCGGGGCCGCCTCATCGCTGGAAGTGGCGGAAGCCGCCCAGAACCTGGCGAGCCAGCAGGCCGGCCTGCGCGACCTCACCGAACAGCGCGTCGAAGCGCGCAACGCCATCGACCTCCTGCTGAACGGCGAGAGCCAGGCCGCGGCCAACGAGCTGCCCCGCCTGCCGCAGGGCGCGCCGCCGCCGGTGGACGCGGGCCTGCCTGCGAGCCTGCTCGCGCGCCGCCCCGACCTCAAGGCGACCGAGCTCCGCCTGCGCGAACGGCTGGCCGGCGTCGACCAGGCGCGGCTCAGCTTTTATCCCGTGCTGTCGCTCACCGGCTCGCTCGGCGGGACCAGCGCCGCGCTCGGCCAGCTTCTGGCCCATCCGGTCGGGACAGTCGGAACCGAGCTCGCGCTGCCGTTCCTGCAGTTCGACCAGTTGAAACTCAGCGTCGGCGTCTCCCGCACCAACTACGAGATCGCCGCGGTGCAGTTCCGCCAGACCCTCTACCAGGCGCTCACCGACGTCGAGAACGCGCTCTCCGCCCGGGAGCAGTTCGCGGCTCAGGCGCTGGCGCTGGAGGACTCGCTGACCAATGCGCGAACCGTCGAGCGGTTGGACGAGATCCGCTACCGCGCCGGCTCGATTCCGCTGCAGGTCTGGCTCGACGCCCAGCAGACGCGCCGCCAGGCTGAGGCGGCGCTCGCGCAGAATCGTCTCAACCGCATCGAAACCTACGTCAGCCTATGCAAGTCGCTGGGCGGAGACGCGGTGCGGCCCTAGCAGCTTCTGTCCACGACGCGGTTGGCGGCGTACACTTGCTTCCGTTGGGTCACGGGGGTGGCGACATGAAACAGCCTAAGGCCGAAAGGGCTCAGCCCCGCCCATGAACGCGTCGGCGCCCTTCGCCATGGCCAGCCGCGAGGCGCCCCGCGCCGCCGACTCCGGCGCGGCGCTGTTCTGGCGGCTGTTCTGGATCTACATCCTGGCCTCGGTCACCGCGGTCTCGGTTTCGATGTTCCTGGGCCTGCTTGGCCTGGAGTTCAGCGGCCGGCAGTGGCTGCTGTTCTGGCTGTCCGTGCCGTTCGCGACGGCCTTCTACACCTCCGCCGACGTCGTGGTGATCCGCCGCCATCTGAAGCGGCTCAGCCCGGTGCTGACCGCGCTCGACCGTGGCGAGACGCCGGACAAGCCGGTGATCGCCGCCGCGCTCGTCCGTGCGCTGAACATGCCGCAGTTCTCCGCCGTGCGGGTGATCGTGCTGCACGGCCCCATGGCCACGCTCTCGCTCCTGATGGTGGTCTACGCGATCAACACCTTCTTCGGCGCCGCCGTCGCGGGCTGGCAGGTGATCGGGCTGGGCGCGCTGATCTTCTTCTTCGCCTCGCCCGCCCACGCGATCTTCGAGTATTTCGCGGTCAGCCGCGCCATAGAGCCGATCGCCATCCGCCTGTCCCAGGCGCTCGGAGAGCCGATCCCGGCCGCAGAGGCGGCCGAGCTGATTTCGGTGCCGCTGCGCAACAAGCTGCTGTTCCTGGCGATCTTCGTCTGCTCCCTGCCGCTGGTCTTCTTCGCCGTGTCCTTCCTCTACAAGTTCGACCGGATGATCTCCGGCCACGGCTATGTGGTGCCGGCGCCGGAGATGCTGCAGCTCTACGTCTGGAGCATCAGCGTTGTGGGCGTCTGCATCGTCGGCGCGATCTCCATGGCCGTCCTGACCTCCCGCGAGGTGTCGCGGTCGGCGGCGCGCGTGATCGAGGCCATGCGGGTCGTCGAGACCGGCCGCCTCGACGAGGCCGAACTGGAGGTGATCGGCACGGACGAATACGCCGACATCAACCGCGGCTTCGGCCTGATGCTGGATTCCCTGCGCGAGGAGCAGCAGATCCTGGAGGTCACCCAGGACCTGGCCGGGGAGCTTCTGCTGGAGGTGCTGATCGCGCGGATCATGACGGCCACCACCCAGCTCCTGGCCGCCGAGCGCGCCTCGCTGTTCGTCTATGACGAAAAGGCCGACGAGCTGTTCAGCCTCTATGCCGACGGCATCGAGACGCGGCAGATCCGTGTGCCCACCGACCGCGGCATCTCGGGCGCGGTCTTCACCACCGGCAAGACCGAGAACATCACCGACCCTTACGCCGATGCGCGGTTCAACCAGGAGGTCGACCGGCGCACAGGCTTCACCACCCGCTCGATCCTCTGCGTGCCGATCACCAACAAGGCCGGCGCGCGGATCGGCGTCGCCCAGGCGCTCAACAAGCGCGGCGGGGTGTTCACCGCCAAGGACGAGGCGCGGCTGAAGGCCTTCGCCGCCCAGGTGGCCGTCAGCCTGGAGAACGCCAAGCTGTTCGACGACGTGCTGACCACCAAGAACTACAACGAGAGCATTCTGCAGAGCACGTCGAACGGCATCATCACGCTGGACGCCGACGGCCGGCTGGTCACCGCCAACGGGGCGGCGGAGACCCTGCTGGGCCTGACCCGCGAGGCCCTGATCGACCATTCCGCCGAGGAGCTGTTCGCCGCCGACAACGTCTGGATCCTGGAAAGCCTCGGCAAGACCCAGTTCACCGGCGAGACGGTGCTGGCCATCGACGCCGAACTGGTCCGCGGCGACGGGGTCGCGGCGACCGTCAACTTCACCGCCATGCCGCTGATCGACGCCACCGAGGAGCGGATCGGCTCCATGCTGGTGCTGGAGGACATCACCGAGGAGAAGCGCGTCCGCTCCACCATGAGCCGCTACATGTCCAAGGAGGTGGCCGACCAGGTGCTGGCCGCCGGCGAACTGGAGCTGGGCGGCAAGGAGCAGAAGGTCACGGTGATGTTCTCCGACGTGCGGAGCTTCACCTCGATCGCCGAGGCGCTGGGTCCGCGCGAGACCGTGTCGCTGCTCAACGAGTATTTCACTGAGATGGTCGATGCCATTTTCCAGCATGGCGGCATCCTCGACAAATACATGGGCGACGGGATCATGGCGCTGTTCGGCGCCCCGCTGATGAGCGCCAATGACGCCGACAACGCGCTCGCCACCGCCGACGACATGATGCAGCGGCTGGCCGACCTCAACGTGCGCCGCGTGGCGGCCGGTCAGACCGCGCTGGACATCGGCATCGGCTTTTCCACGGGCCCGACGGTGATCGGCAACATCGGTTCGGTGCGGCGGCTCGACTACACCGTGATCGGCGACAATGTGAACCTCGCCTCGCGGCTGGAGAGCGCCACCAAGCAGTACGGGGCCAAGATTCTGCTGTCGGAGATGACCGTCCGCGACCTCAAGAATCCGGCGACGCTGCGCGAGCTCGACCTGATCCGGGTCAAGGGCAAGGACCGGCCGGTGGCGGTCTACGAATCCCTCGGCTTCCGCGCCAAGGAGACGGCGCTGCCGGCGCTGTTGAAGCTGCACGCCGAAGGCATCGAGGCCTACCGGGCGCGGAACTGGAAGGCCGCGGCGCGCGCCTTCGACGCGGCGCTCGAGCTCTATCCCAACGACGGGCCGGCCAAGGTCTACCGCGAACGCTGCAAGCTGCTCATCAAGACCCCGCCCGCCGCCGACTGGGACGGCGTCTGGAACCTGACCGAGAAATAGGCGTCTGCCCGCGGCGTGATCGGCGAACGCCGTGACGCCGATTCCTCGCCCCGATCTGTTTACGCGAGCCGCGCGCTCAGCCTATCGTCCGGCCTCGTTTCGGGATGGGGCAAGTTCCATGAAGTTGTGGACCTGGACAGTCGCGCTGGTCGCGGCGGCGGCGCTCAGCGCATGTGCGACAACGGCAACCACGCCCCTGACTAAGGCAGAGGGGGCCAAGACGGCGGAGGCCGCGCCGGCCGCGCCCAAGGAGAAGCCCAAGCCGCTGCTGCCCGGCCTCGACCCGATGGTCCACGCCGACGCCTTCCCCTCGACCTACCGGGCCATGCCCAGCCGCCCCACCGCGGTGATCGGCGCCAGCGTCTTCACCGGGACCGGCCAGCTGATCGAAAACGGCGTCGTCCTGGTCAAGGACGGCAAGGTCGAGGCGGTCGGCGCGGGCCTCGCCGTCCCCGCCGGCTACGACGTGGTCGACGGCAAGGGCAAGTGGGTGACGCCGGGCCTGATCGACGCCCACTCCCACCTGGGCGTCTACGCCTCGCCCAGCGTCCAGGCCAATTCCGACGGCAACGAACTGACCAATCCGGTGACCGCGGAGGTGTGGGCCGAGCATTCGGTCTGGCCGCAGGACCCCGGCTTCAACACCGCGCGCATCGGCGGCGTCACGACCATCCTGGTGCTGCCCGGCTCCGGCAACCTGATCGGCGGGCGCGGCGTGGTCTTGCGCAACATCCCCGCCCGAACCGTGCAGGACATGAAGTTCCCCGGCGCGCCCTATGTGCTGAAGATGGCCTGCGGCGAGAATCCGAAGCGGGTCTACGGCTCCAAGGGCCGCGCGCCCTCGACGCGGATGGGCAATGTCGCCGGCTACCGCGCCGCCTGGATCAACGCCCAGGACTACCAGCGCCGCTGGGACGACTACCGCGCCAAGGTGAACAAGGGCGAGAAGGCCGATCCGCCGAAGCGCGACCTGGCGCTCGACACCCTGACCGGCGTGCTGCGCGGCGAGATCCTGGTGGAGAACCACTGCTACCGGGCCGACGAGATGGCCCAGATGATCGATATCTCCAAGGAGTTCGGCTACCGCATCGCCGCCTTCCACCACGCGGTGGAGGCTTACAAGATCGCCGACCTGCTGGCCGAGAACCACATCTGCGTCGCCACCTGGGCCAACTGGTGGGGCGGCAAGATGGAGATGCTCGATGGCATCGAGGCCAATGCGGCGCTCGTCAACGCCGCCCAGGGCGGCTGCGCCATCATCAAGTCCGACGACCCTGACCTCATCCAGCGGCTGAACCAGGAGGCCGCCGAGGCGCTCGCCGCCGGGCGCGCCGCGGGCCTCACGATCAGCGAGGCCGAGGCGATCAAATGGATCACCTCCAACCCGGCCAAGGCCATCGGCGTCGACAAACAGACCGGCAGCCTGGAGCCTGGCAAGCGCGCCGATCTGGTGATCTGGGACCACAACCCCTTCTCGATCTATGCGCGCACCGACCGGGTCTATCTGGACGGCGCCATCGCCTACGACCGCCACGATCCCCGTTATCAGCCGCGCTCGGACTTCGACCTCGGCCAAGCCGGCGCAGGAGTCCGCTGATGCGTAAGCTGCTCATGAGCGCGGCGGCCGTCGCTGCCCTGTCCCTCGCCGCGGCCGCGCACGCCGAGACCGTGGCCATCACCAACGCCAAGATCCTGACCGCCGGCCCGGCGGGCGAGATCGCCTCGGGAACCGTGGTGATCAAGGACGGCAAGATCGCCGCCGTCGGCGCCGGCGCCGCGGTCCCCGCCGGCGCGCGGGTGATCGACGCGAGGGGCGGCGTGGTCGCGCCCGGCTTCTTCGCCACCGGCTCGCTGCTCGGCGAGACCGAGGTGGGCTCGCTCGGCAACGACCTGTCGGTGAACAACCCGGAGATCGGGGCGTCCTTCGACATCCAGTACGGCCTGAACCCGGGCTCGATGCAGTTCCCGGTGGCCCGTCTCGGCGGCCTGACCAGCGCCGTCGTCCTGCCGATCCCGGCGGGCCGGCGCGGCGGCGACGCGGACGAGGAAGACACCGACGCCTCGGCCTACACCGCCGGCCCCGGCGGCGAGGGCTCCAAGTCCCACGCCCTGTTCTCCGGCCAGGGCGCGGTCATCGACCTGGGCGTCGGCGATACGATCCTGACCCGGGCCAAGGTCGCCATGGTGGCGCCCTTCGGCAGCGGCGGCGCGGCGATCGCCGGCGGCGCACGGGGCGCGGAGTTCGTGGCCCTGAAGGAGGCCTTCGCCGACGTCCGCGACTACATGAAGAACAAGGCCGCCTACGACCGCGCCAACCTGCGCGACCTCGGCCTCTCCAAGGGCGACCTGGAGGCCCTGATCCCGGTGGTCGAGGGCCGCATGCCGCTGGTGGCCAATGTCAGCCGCGCCTCGGACATCCGCCAGGTCCTGGCCTTCGCCCGCGAGGAGCACATCAAACTCATCATCAACGGCGGCCAGGAGGCCTGGATGGTGGCCGGCGAGATCGCCAAGGCCGGCGTGCCGGTGCTCTTGAACCCGCTCGACGACCGGCCGGAAAGCTATGAGGAACTGGCCGCCACCATGGACAACGCCGGGCGCCTCGCCGCCGCCGGCGTGACCGTCGCCCTGGAGGCCACCGGCGGCTCGGCCCGCGAGCGCGAGATGCGCTACGGCGCCGGCAACGCGGTGTCGCACGGCATGGCCTATGACGCGGCGCTCAAGGCGATCACCATCAACCCGGCGAAGATCTTCGGGGTGGCCGACCGCACGGGCTCCCTCGAGCCCGGCAAGGACGCCGACCTGGTGGTCTGGACGGGCGACCCCTTCGAACCGCTCAGCCAGCCGACCGCGGTCTTCATCCACGGCCAGGCCCAGCCGCTGACCTCGCGCCAGACCGAACTGCGGGATCGGTACAAGGACCTCGGCCGGCCCCTGCCGCCGGGGTACACGCACCCGTAGGCGGCGAACGATCTAAAGCGGGCTGCTCCTCTCCCAAGCGCGGCAGCGCTGTGGGAGAGGTCGGGAGAGGGCGGCGCGGCCATCGGGTCGTCTGCGGGGTTGGACCACCTCATCCCTGGAGCGCGAACGGGTCCAATACGGTGCCGGCAAGAAACTCAGCGCCGCCCTCTCCCAGCCTCTCCCACGATGCTGCCGCATCTGGGAGAGGAGCGGGTATGGCAACATCGGCAACCGGTCGCTCTCTGACCTTCCGCCCTGCGTCATCCGACGCCACGCCGCCTTAAACCTCATGGTTGAAGCGAGCCTTGGGGCCTCGGCTTGTCAAGGAGCGGCCCATGGCCGCCCGCGACGCGGCGCGCGTTCCGCGCGTCCTTGAGAAGCCGAGGCCCCAAGGCAAACTGGCCGCCATGAGATTTAAGCCACAGCCTGCCCGTTTCCTCCCGCCGGAGGAGACGCGCGCAACTAGCTCCACGCCCCACCCAGCGCTCGGGTGAGGTTCACGCTGGCCTGCAGACGGCGCGTGGTGAGCTGGATCTGGGTCTGCTCGGCCGAGAGCGCCGCGGTCTGGGCGGTCACCACGTCGAGGTAGGTGGCCACGCCCTGGCGGTAGCGGATGTTGGCGAGCTCGACGCTGCGCCGGCCGGCGATCACTGCGTCGTCGGCGTCCTTGGCCTCGGCGGCCAGGCGGTTGGCGAGCGCCATCTGATCTTCCACGTCGCGGAAGGCGTCCAGCACCACGCCGCGGTAGTTGGTGCTGGCCTGCTCGAAAGCCGCCTTCGACGCGCGCACGCCGGCCGCGCGCCGGCCGCCGTCGAAGATCGCGCCCACCAGCTGCGGGCCGATTAGCCAATAGGTGTTGGGCGCGCTGAGCAGATTGCCGCCACCGGCGTTCTGCCACCCCGCCGTGCCGTCCAGGGTCAGCGCCGGGAACAGGGCCGCGCGGGCCACGCCGACGTCGGCGTTGGCGGCGGCGGCGCGCCGTTCGGCGGCGGCGATGTCGGGGCGCCGCTGCAGCAGCACCGACGGCGCGCTTACCGCCACCACCGGCTGCGGCAGGGCCTTGTCGACGGGCGCCAGGCTGAAGTTCGACGCGCTCTCGCCGATCAGGGCGGCGATGGCGTGCTCCATCAGGGCGCGAGAGGCCTGAACGTCGGTGAGCTGAGCGCGCGCGCTGGAGAGCTGGGTCTGGGCGCGGGCGACGTCGAGGCCGGTGGCGTTGCCGCCATCGTGCAGCACATTGGTGAGGTCCAGCGCCTTGGCGTAGGCCGCCACCGTGGCGTCGAGCAGCCGGATCTGCGAGTCGAGGCCGCGCACCGTCAGATAGTCGTCGGCGAGGTCGGCCTGCAGGCTGAGCCGCGCCGAGCGCAGGTCCGCCGCGCTCGCCTGGGCCCGGTCGCCGGCGCCGCTGGCGAGGTTCCGCAACCGGCCCCAGAGGTCGATCTCATAGGCCAGCGAGGCGCCCACGGCGCTGGTCGAATAGGCGTCCGGCCCGCCAACCCGCAGGGGCGCGTTTTCCGACCGGCGCTGGCGGTTGGCCGTCGCATTGCCGTCGATTTCCGGGATCAATCCGGCGCGGGCCTGCGAGGCCAGCGCGCGCGCCTGGTCGTAGGCCGCGACCGCGGCCGCCAGCGTCGGGCTGGCCTTCTCGGCGCGGCCTTCCAGGTCGTCGAGCACCGGATCGGAGAACATCGCCCACCACTGGCCGCGCGCCTGGGCGTCGGCCGGCTGGGCGGGCGTCCAGGGGCCCTGCTCCTTGAAGGCCTGAGCGATCGGCGTGGCCGGCGGCGCATAGGCCGGCGCCAGCGAACAGGCCGCCAGCGCGCCCCCAAGCAGGGCCAGGGCCGAGGCGCCGGCCGCGAACGGACCGAACCTGCCCATCGGCCTCACGCGCCCGCCTTCGGGTTCGAAGTCTGGGCCGAGGCGCCGGAGACGCGCACGAGGTCGCCGTCGGCGAGCGACTCCGGCGGGTTGTCGACCACCTTGTCGGCGGCCGACAGGCCCGAGCCGATCTCGACGCTGGAGCCCAGATCGCGGCTGATCACCACCGGGCGGATCTTCACGTGGTTATCGGGGCCGACCACGGCCACCACCGGCCCGGCGTGGCGGTACTGGATGGCGGTCACCGGGATACGGGTGGTAGTGATCGGCGAGGTCAGCTTGAAGCTGACCGTGGCGTAGTCGCCCGACTTGATGCGCCCGTCGGCGTTGTCGAGCGAGAGCTCGACGAGCTCCGCCCCGCTCTGCGCGCCCACCGCCTGGGCGTCGTTGGCGACCACCGCCTTGAAGGTCTGGCCGGGGTATTCCGGCACGGTCAGGTCGGCCGTGAGGCCCTTGTGCACCAGGGCCGAATAGTTCTGCGGCACGCGGACGTAGACCCGAAGCTGGTGCTGGTCGGCGACGGTGAACAGGGCCGGATCGGTCGGCCCGCCGGTGGCGCTGATCAGGGCGCCGATGTCGGTGGAGCGCGTGGTGACCACGCCCGCGAACGGCGCGGTGATCTTCTTGAAGCCCTCCAGCGCCAGCAGGCGGTTGAGGTTGGCCTTCGACGAATTGACCAGCGCCGTCTTGGCCGCCAGGTCGCCGGTCTTCTCCTCGGCCTCCTGCCTGGAGACGGCGTCGGCCGCCACCAGGCCCTGCCAGCGCTTGGCCGTGGTCGCCGCCAGGCTCTGGTTGGCCTGAGCGGTGGCGAGGTCGGCGCGGGCCTGCAGCACCTGCTGGTCGAGGTCGGGCGTGTCGATGTCGGCCAGCACCTGGCCGGCCTTCACCGGCGTGCCGATGTCGGCGTACCAGCGCTTCAGATAGCCGGAGACGCGGGCGTGGATCGGGGCGGTGTAGAAGGCCTGCACATCGCCCGGCAGGTCGAGCTGGCGCTGGCCGCCGCCGTCGATCTTGGCGAGGTTGATGGTCGGGATCGCCTGCTGGCTGGTCCAGGCCTTCTGGCTCTGGTCGGCGCTGACCCGGCTGACCAGACCCCCGACCACGACCAGGGCGGCGACGCCCACGGCGACCGCGCCGACGACCTTCAGGCGGCGGTTGGAAACGTGCAGCACCACAGGCGTCGTGGCGGCGTGGTGAGCGACAGGCTCGTGCGGGGTGGCGTCAGGCATAGGACTCTCCGGGCGCCGTCGTCGGCTCCGTTGGGGCGGCGGGCTCTACGGCGTGCGCGCGGCGGCCGTGCACCAGGCTGAAGACGACGGGAACGAACATCAGGGTGGCGATGGTGGCGAAGATCAGCCCGCCGATGACGGCGCGGCCCAAGGGCGCGTTCTGCTCGCCGCCTTCGCCGAGGCCGAGCGCCATCGGCGCCATGCCGATGATCATGGCGAGCGCGGTCATCACGACGGGGCGGAAGCGCGTGAAGCCGGCCTCGGTGGCGGCTGCCAGGGCGTCGCCGGTGGCGTTCAGCCGCTCGCGCGCGAAGCTGACCACCAGGATGGAGTTGGCGGTCGCCACCCCCATGCACATGATGGCGCCCGTCAGCGCCGGCACCGACAGGGTCGTGCCGGTGGCGAACAGCATCCAGACGATCCCCGCGAGCGCGGCCGGCAGCGCGGTGATGATCACGAACGGGTCCAGCCACGACTGGAAGTTCACCACGATCAGCAGGTAGATCAGCACGATCGCCGCGGCGAGGCCGAAGAACAGGCCCGAGAAGGCGGCGTTCATGGTCACCATCTGGCCGCGCAGATCGACGCTCGCGCCCTTCGGCCGGTCCTTGGCCGCGGCCTTGATGATCTTGTTGATGTCGGCGGTCACCGAGCCCAGGTCGCGGCCCTGGGTCGTGGCGAAGATGTCGATCACCGGCTGGGCGTTGTAGTGGCTGGAGACCGCGGTGGTGGAATCGCGGGTGATCGACCCCAGGCCGCCCAGGATCGTCGCCGCGCCCGCGCCGGGCGCCGAGCCGTTGATCGGCACGTTCTCCAGGCCGGAGATCGAGTTCAGCCGGTACTCCGGCGTCTGGGCGACGATCGGATAGGAGACGCCGGTCTTGGGGTTCACCCAATAGGTCGGCGCGCCCTGCGAGCTGCCGGCGAGCGTCGTCACCAGGGAGTTGGTCACGTCGCGCTCGGAAAGACCCAGCTGGGCGATCCGCGCCCGGTCGACGTCGACCCGCAGCTCCGGCGCGCTCTCGGGCTGCTGCATGCGCACGTCGGCCAGGCCCCGGACCATGCGGATCTTGCGCAACAGCAGGTTGGCGTAGGCCCGATCGTCGGCGGCGTTGGGGCCCGACACCTGCAGGTCGATCGGCGCGGGCGACCCGAAGTTGAGGATCTGGCTGACGATGTCGGCCGGCAGGAAGGCGAAGACCGTGCCGGGATATTCCCGCGGCAGCACCTCGCGCAGGCGCTTCACATAGCCCTGGGTCGCATGGTGCTTGGGCTTGAGGCTGACATAGATGTCGCCGTCCTGCGGCCCGATCACGCCGGAGTTCGAATAGACCATGTTGATGGAGCTGTTCGGGATGCCGATGTTGTCCACCTGCGAACCGAGTTCGTCGGCCGGGATGACCTGCTTGATCGTCGCCTCGATGCGGCGGAACTCCAGCGAGGTGTCCTCCAGCCGCGTGCCGACCGGGGCGCGGACGTGGATGGTCATCTGGCCGGCGTCCACCGAGGGGAAGAAGTTGCTGCCCAGGAACGGCGCGAGCCCGAACGACGCCACGACGATCACCATGAAGCCGATCAGGAACGGCCGGCGCGCGTGCATGGCCCGCTCCAAGAGGCCCGCGTAGACCGAGCGCACGGTGCCGAACCCGGCCTCGAACCGGCGCTGGAAGCGGGCGAAGGGATTGCGGCTCCCCTCGCCGGCCGCGATCTCCTCGGCGTGCGGCCGCAGCAGGTACATGGCCATGGTCGGCACCAGGGTCCGCGACAGGATGAAGGACGCGATCATCGCGTAGACCACCGACATGGCCATGGGCACGAACAGGAAGCCCGAGATGCCCTTCAGCATGAACATCGGCACGAACACGATGCAGATGCACAGCAGCGAGACGAAGGCCGGCGTGACGATCTGATTGGCGCCGTCGAGGATGGCGGTGCGCACATCCTTGCCCTGCTCCAGGTGCCAGTTGATGTTCTCGATGGTGACGGTCGCATCATCCACAAGGATGCCCACCGCCAGCGCCAGGCCGCCCAGGGTCATGATGTTCAGCGTCTGGCCGCTGGCCGACAGCGCCGCGATCGCCGCCAGCACCGCCAGCGGGATCGACACCGCGATGATCACCGTCGAGCGCCAGGACCCCAGGAACAGCAGGATCATCAGGCTGGTCAGCGCCGCGGCGATGGCGCCTTCCTTGACCACCGAGGAGATCGCGCCCTTCACGAACAGCGACTGGTCGTTGAGCGCGGTGATCTTGAAGGTCGAGGGCAGCTGCTCGGCCAGGCCCGGCAGCTTGTCCTTCACCCCCTGCACCACGGCCAGCGTCGAGGCCGAGCCGTTCTTCAATATGGTCGAGAGCACCGCGCGGCCGCCGTCCACGTGGACGATGTTGGTCTGCGGCGGGGCGCCGTCGCGCACCTGGCCGACGTCGTGGATGAAGATCGTCGCGCCGTTCACCGTCTTGATCGGCAGGTTGTTGAGGTCCTCGATCGTGTCGGCGGCGTCGTTCAGGCGCACGTTGTACTGATAGGAGCCGATCTTCACGAAGCCCATCGGCAGGATCTGGTTCTGGGCGGCCAGCGCGTTGGTCACGTCGTTGGCCGAGATGCCCTTGGACTGCAGCGCCTGCGGGTCCAGGTCGATCTGGATCTGGCGCAGCTGCCCGCCGTAGGGATAGGGCGTCGCGGCCCCAGGCACCGTGGTGATCACCGGCCGGATCACCACCTGCGACAGGTCGAACAGCTTCTGTTCCGACAGCGTCTTGTCCGAATCCGCGAGCTGCAGGATCGGCACCGTCGCGGCCGAATAGTTCAGCACCAGCGGCGGCGTGACACCGGCCGGCATCTGCTTCACCGAGACCTGGGCGGTGGAGGTCACCTGGGCGGTGGCGGTGCGGATGTCGACGCCCGGCTGGAAGTAGATCTTGATGATCCCGATGCCGGTGACCGAGTTGCTCTCGGTGTGCTCCACGTCGTTGACCGTGGTGGTCAGGAACCGCTCGAACTGGGTGACGATGCGGTTCGACATCTCGTTGGACGACATGCCGGCGAAGTTGAACGCCACCCCGATCACCGGGACCTTGATCTCGGGAAAGATGTCGGTCGGCGTCTCCAGGGCGGCCATCACCCCGAAGATCATGATCAGCACCGCCATCACGATGAAGGTGTAGGGGCGCGAGAGCGCGATGCGGACGATGGCGTTCAAAGCGAGGCCTGCTCCGGAGCTGGCGAACTGTCGGCCACGCAAGGCGCCCCGACGGCGCCAAGCGGTTCCAGGGCGCTGCTTTGGCCAAGTCCGGCCGCGAAGGCCAATGAAGATAGTTTTATATTCGGGTTATGGGCCGGAGCGGGCGCGGGTCGCTTGCGCCCTTGCTGGTGGGGGCCATTGGCGCGTCAAGGCGCGCCAGGGCTTTCAGCTAGGTGAGGCCGGCCGGGAATTCGATGCGCCGCTCAGCCGCTCCACGCCCCGCCAGCGCATCGCGGTCAGCGACATCATCCGCTGCGGCGCGCCGGGGTGGGTGATGACCCAGGCGCGGTCCTCGTCCAGAGCCATGACGCGGTAGACAGGCAGGTCGTCGATGCCGGCGGAGACCAGATCGCCGATCATCACCGGCTCGCGGGCGGCATGGTCCAGGGGGACCCAGTCGATGGCGAGAACGGCGAAGTTATCGGGGCGAAGTTGCCGGCTGGACGCCACGTCAGGCCGCCTGGCTCTGTAGCTCGCCGCCCTGTTGTTCGGACGCGGCGCTGGCCTGCTGAGAGGCGTCGCGCCGTGCGCCCGCGCCCTGGGCGTCGATCCAGCCTTCAAAGAAAAATTGGACGTCGACGCCGAGCGCGCCGGCGAGATGCCAGAGCCTGGCGGCCGACAGCCGGTTCGTGGCCGCCTCGTACTTCTGAATCTGCTGGAACCGGACGCCGATCATGTCAGCGAGGTTGGTCTGCGACAGTCCGAGGATCTTGCGCCGCCAACGCAGGCGCTTGCCGAGGTGCAAGTCCAACATCTCGTTCATGGCCGGCTCCGGGGGTGTGCAAAGCAATGAACGGACCATCGCCTGCCCCAATTCGCGCAACGTGAGGTAAGCGTTCGCTCAACGTGAAATTGCCGTGATAAATGCCGCCCAAGTCGATATTCAGAGGGAAGGATCCATAGCGGCGGACGGTATGACGGGCTCGGCAGGGCAATTCTCTCTCAGCCTTCTGGGCCCCTTTCGGCTGATCGCGCCGGGGGGCGGACGGATCGAGGTCGCGAGCCGCAAGGGCAAGGCGCTGATCGCCATGCTGGCCATGGCCAACGAAGGCGAACGCGCGCGCCGCTGGCTGCAGGAAAAGCTCTGGGGCTCCCGCCAGCAGGCCCAGGCCGCCAGCAGCCTTCGCCGCGAACTCTCCGACCTGCGCGGGCTCCTCAATCTGGAGGCCGGGCCACTGCTGATCACCGGCAATGACCGGGTGCGGCTCGATCTTGCCCGCGTCCAGGTCGACGCCCACGCCGCCGGCCCTGACGAGGTCCTCTCCCACGAATTCCTCGAGGGCCTGGATATCCCCGGCGAGGAAGGCTTCGAGGAGTGGCTGCGCGAGCAGCGAAGCGCGCTTCGAGCCCGTCCAAGCCCGACCGCGGCGGCCGCCGCCGTCCCGGCGCCGCGCGCCGACGCAGGGCGCCGCGAGGGCCGGGGACGGCCTGCGGTTGCGGTGCTCGCCTTTGGCCATCCCTCCAGCGCCGACGAAGAAGTCCACCTGGCGCAGGGCATCGTCGAGGCCGTCATCGGCGGCCTGGCGCGCTCGAAATTGCTGACCGTCAGTTCGCGCCAGTCGCTGAGCTTCGACGGCCACGGCCTCTCCGCCGAGCGGATCTGCGCGGACCTGGGTGTAGACTATATCGCCCAGGGACAGGTGCGGCTGGTGGCCGGAACGGCCAGAGTCTCGGCGCACCTGACCCACGGCCGCGACGACACCACCGTGTGGTCGGGCCGCTACGACCGGCCGGTCGCCGACCTGCTGGCCGTCGAGGACGAAATCGCAGCCAAGGTCGTCGGCGGCCTGGAGTCCGCCCTCCTGGCGCACGAGGAGGCCAAGGCCCTACTCGTTCCCGTCGAGGACCTCGACCACTGGGGCCTGTTCGTCCGCGGGCGCCGGCACTTCTGGCGATCCACCGCGCCGGACAGCCGCCAGGCCACGGACCTGCTCGTCCAGGCGCTGAAGCTGAAGCCGGACGACACGCCGACGCTCTCGCTCCTGGCGCATTGCTGGCTTGTGGAGGTCTGGGGCGGGTTGTCCCCGGATCCGGGCGCGGCCATCGCCGAAGCCCACCGCTACGCGCTGCGCGCCGTTCACCTGGACGGATCGGACGCTTTCGCCCATTTCACGCTCGGCGTGGTGCTCTCGACCATGGGCCAGCCTGCGCAGGACATGGCCGAACAGCGGCGCGCCCTGGAGCTCAACCCCAACCTGGCCGCCGCCCACGGCGAAGTCGGCCGCCTGCTGGCCTTCGCCGGCCAGGCTGACGAGGCCCTGATCGCCTGCGACCGGGCGATTGGCGCGAGTCCCACCGACCCGCATCTGTGGCTATGGCTGCTCAGCAAGGCGATCGCCTGCTTCACCGCCAAGCGTTACGACGCGGCGGCCAGGCACGCGGCGGCCGCCTGCGCGACGCGGCCGGACTATTTCTTCCTGCATTTTCTCCAGGCCGCCTGCGCGGCGGCCGCCGGCCGCACGGAGGAGTCGCGCATTCCCATGGCCGAGGGCCTGCGCCTGCGCCCGCGCTATTCCCTGGCCGCGCTTAAGCTCGGCCATCCCTTCGGCAATCCCGACGACCTGGCGCGATACGTCGCGGCGCTGAAAGCCGCCGGCTGGGTCGACCGGTCGGCGGCGGACGACGCAGGGTCGCTGATGCGGGCGAAGGCGTCGCCATCGAATTGAACTGAGCTCCGGGGGGATTCATGAACGACACCGGCGGACCCAAGAAGGTCGCGATCCTGGGCGGCGGCGTCGCCGGTCTGGTCACCGCCTTCGAGCTCACCAGCCAGCCCGGCTGGCAGGACCGCTTCGACATCACCGTGCATCAGCTCGGATGGCGGCTGGGCGGCAAGTGCGCCTCCTCGCGCGGCGCGAACGGCCGGATCGAGGAGCACGGCATCCACGGCTTCCTGGGCAGCTACTACAACGCGCTCCCGCTGATGGCGCAGGTCTACGCCGAGCTGGCCCGTCAGCCGGGCGAGCCGCTGGCCACCTTCGACGAGGCCTTCCTGCCGGAAAACTTCGTGCTGATGTGGGAGTTCCGCAACCGGGCCCTGCAACGCTGGCCGCAGACCTTTCCGACCAACAACCGCGGCCCAGGCGACGTGAACGCGCTCATGGCGACGGAGAACCAGTTGGCGGCGGTCTGCGAGTTCCTCGACGACCTCATCCAGGGACACCAGCCCAAGGACCCGGCCGAGGGGGCGCTGGTGGCCCGGGCCAAGGGCCTGATCGCCCAGGTCGCCGCTGCGCTGGTCGGCGGGGCGCCGCCTGGACCCGCGCACCCCCTGCTGGCGATCCTGCAGGCCGAGTGGACCGGGCTCGCCGATCTGATCCTCAAGCTCGTCGAGAACAACGACGACCTGCGGCGCACCTTCATCGTCGTCGACTACATCCTGACCCTGATGCGGGGATTCATCGCCGACGACATCGCCACGCGCGGCTACGACAGCATCGACGATCAGAACTGGAGCGACTGGCTGACGCGCCATGGCGCCAAGCCGCAGACCATCTGCTCGCCCCTGGCCATGACCACCATCAACCTGTCCTACCAGTACCCCGACGGCGACACGACGGTGTCTCCGGTGATGGCGGCCGGCTGCTACCTCAACTGGACCCTGCGATCGTTCGCCTACCTGGGGTCGACCGTCTGGCAGTTCGCGGCCGGAACCGGCGAGACGGTGATCGCCCCGCTCTATCTGGTGCTCAAGGCCCGCGGCGTGAAATTTGAGTTCTTCCACAAGGTCACGGCTCTTCGGCTGGCCGCCGATGGACGCTCCGTCGGGTCGGTGGAGATCGACGTCCAGGCCAATCTGAAGGACCCGTCCAAGCCCTACCAGCCGCTGTTCCCGGTCAAGAACCTGCCGTGCTGGCCGCCGCAGCGGTTTTGCGACGACGCCCTCTTCCGCGATCAGCTGGTGGAGGGGCCAGCGCTGCAGGCCGCCGGCGTCGACCTGGAATCCTATTGGACGACCTGGAAGGTGCCGGGCCGGCTGACGCTCACCGCGGGGCGGGACTACGATCACCTGGTGTTCGCGATTTCCATCGGCGCGATCCCATTCCTCTGCGAAGACCTCATCGCCGCGCGCCCCGCCTGGGCCAAGATGGTGGCCGCCATCCCCGCCGTCATGACCCAGGCCATGCAGATCTGGCTTAGCAAAGACCTGTTCGAGCTGGGCTGGGACATCCCGCTGGCGCCCGGGGACACGGTGATCAGCGCCAGCTACCTGTGCCCCGGCAACGGCCAGGCGGAGTTCCGCCACCTGATTCCCTTCGAGGACTGGCCGGCCGACAAGACGCCCAAATCGCTCTGGTACTTCTGCGGCACGATGTCGGGCCGCCACAAGCCGCCGCCGTTCACCGATACCGGCTTTCCCGAGATGGAGGACATGCGGGTGCGCTTCCAGTCGCTGCAATACCTCCAGGCCGGGATGGGGCCGCTGCTCCCCAACGCCACCACCAACGCCAACAATCCGCCCGGCGACCCGGTGGGCTTCGACTTCAACCTGCTGGTCGACACCCTGCCGCCGATCCAGCCCGACGGGACGCCCAACGTCGGCATCGCCCGCTTCGACAGCCAGTTCTGGCGCGCCAACATCGATCCCACCGAGCGCTATGTCACCTCGCCGCCGGGCAGCACGGCGTTCCGCCTGAAGGCCTGGGACTGCGGATTCGACAACATGTCGATCGCCGGCGACTGGATCTACACCGGGCTCAACGTCGGCAGCCTGGAGGGGGCGGTGATGAGCGGCAAGCTCGCGTCCCACGCCGTGAGCGGCGCGCCGGAGCTCTCGACGATCATTGGGTACCCGGCGACGACGGGCCCGGATTAGCCGCCGCGGGACTGGGGCAGGATTACCTGTCCCCTTCATTTCCGCCCATCGAAGCACCCGCCGGCGACGCCGGCTCGTGACGCTGGCTCGTGGCGGCTGGCGTTCAGGCAGGGGTGGAAATTATACCTTTATCACCCTATATTGTCGGCATGTTCGAGTTCGATCCCGACAAGAGCGCGGCGAACTTCGCCAAGCATGGGATCGACTTCGACACGGCGCAGGCGCTGTGGAGCGACGATTGGCGGTTGGTGGTGGACACCCGTTTTGTCGCTGAGCAGCGCCAACTGGTGATCGGAAGGATCGGCGAGCGAGTGTGGACGGCCGTCATCACCACGCGTGGTGAGGCGATCCGGATTATCTCGGTCCGTCGGTCGCGGGATGATGAGGTGAAGGCCTATGACAGCCAAGACCATTAGCGGCGCGGCGTTCGACGCGAAGTTCGACGCCGGCGAGGACATCAGCGACCACGTCGATTGGTCGACGGCGCGGCGTCCGGGGCTGGAGAAGCGGCGCGTCAATATCGACTTCACCGACCAGATGGTCCGCCGCCTCGACACGGAAGCCCAACGGCGCGGCGTGACGCGGCAATCGCTGATCAAGATGTGGATCGCGGACCGGTTGGACGGGGCGGCCTGAGGCTTTGAGCCGCCCGCTTCCCCGCCTTTAGGCGCCCCCTACCGGCTCACCGGCGCCTGGCCCGGTCCCGCGGCCCGCTCTTCCGCGCGCGCCCCGGCGAGGATGTTCGCGAGGCCATAGTTGCCCTCGTGGCAGGCGTATTCGTACATCCGCCCGCCGCGCACGAACTCGTACTCGCCGCCCCACGGCTTGTCCCACATGGTCGGGTCGACGATCTCGAAGCGGTAGTTCATCCGCTGCGGCGAGACCAAGGTGAACCGCTCGATCACCTTCAGGTTCTCCCACGCCCCCCGATAGGCCTGGCTTTCCGGCAGGTTGGTGGTCTCGACCACCAGGGTGTCGCCCTCCCACCAGCCGATGGAGTCGCCGAACCAGGGCCGCACGCCATCCGTGCGATGGGTGGAATTCAGCCGGATGTCCCGCAGGTCGTGGATCATCTCTGTGACGATGGCGACGTGGCCGGGCGCCATCTGGAAGTAGTGATTGTTGTTGTAGAGCCCTTTGAACATGGGCGGATCGGACCGCACCATGATGCAGCGCTCGGAAAGGCCACGCGTCTCGGGGTTGTCGTTCTGCGGACCACGGTTCAGCTCCGCGGCGCTGGCGCCTTCGCCCACCGCCGCCCGGGCGCGGCGCTCCCGTTCCGCCGCGGTCTCCTGACGTTTGGCTCTCGGATACTGCCCGTCCGGCGTGGTCAGGATGGAGGTGCGGGGCTGACCGTTGACCCGCATCACCTTCTCGCCGGGCGACGTCCAGCCCGCGTCGTAGTTGCAGACCTGGGCCGCGCCCGAGCGGCCGCCCGAGCAGGTGTCCCCGGCCTCGATGTCCTTGATGGTGGCGCCCTTCGCCGTGGGCGCATATGCCCGGGCCAGCAGCTTGTCGTTGGCGCCCTCGATCACCCGGGTCTCAGCCTCGGTCAGCACAAGTCGCGAGCCGAACGCCGGCGCCCGATTGATGCCTGTGAGGGTTTCGTTGTTCCACACCCCGCTGAAGTCGGGCTTGCCCATGAAGCGCGGGGCCACGAAGCCGGGTGCGAGCCGCGGTCCGAGGATCGGCGCCGGCGCGGGCGCCGCTTGCAGGGAGCCTGGCGCACCCTCTACGGCGCTGGTGCCGGGTCGAACTTTGAGCTCTTGGGCCTTGAACTCTTGGGCCTTGAGCTCCTGGGCGAGCGCCGGGCCGACCGTGAGCCACGCGCCTGCCGCGATCAACAGCGCCGTGAAGCGAAGTGACGCCATGTCGGATCCTCCCAACGCCCTCTGCTCGCGCGATCCACGCCGTGGGGCCAACTGGAACAGGACAGTAACGCAAACCACGGGGCGCGTAGAGCCCGCCGAGGAGTCCGCGATTGGCCCGCGCGACCTGGAGCGATGACCGCCATGACGCACTGGTCGAAATCTCACGCCCGGGCGGATTGGATCCTGTCACGGACGAGTACTGGACTAGCGCTTCGGCGAACGACCGGGCTGCGGCTGCCAGGCCGGCGCTCCATCTTCCCACTGGTTGTCTGTCAGTTGGCTCACGTGTGTCCCGTCATAACGCATGACGAACAGCTCGCCGTAAGGCTGCGGCGCGGAGGTGTATATCGCCTCGTCCTTGAAGCCCATGCGCGTGCTGGCGAAGACGATCCACTCGCCATCCGGCGACCAGCCCATATGCGCGTCGTTCCCTCTCGAGAAGGTCAATCGCTTGAGACCTGAGCCACTGGGGTTGATCGAGAAAATCTCGTAGTCCCCATCGATCTGCCGCACGAACATGATCAGGTCGCCCCGAGGCGACCAGAAGGGGAAGTTGTCGTACTGCGTGGTCAGGGTGGTGGTGGCCTTGGTCTCGACGTTCAGGATGCGCAGGCCGTTACCGTCTGGCCCAAAGGTCCGGTAGACGATCCTCTTGCCGTCGGGGGACGGGGATGGCTCGCCATCGTTGCCGCTACCGGAGGTGAGCTGCTGGAATCCCGTGCCGTCGGAGTTGATCATGGCGACATGGGCGCCGCCGTCGATTCGATCTGCCGCCGAATGAACCGTGTTGTGGAAGTGGTTCAGGAACAGGCGGAACTGTCCAATGCCGAAGACGATCGCATTGGATCCGGGCGTCCATTGTGGCGCCAGCGCCGCAACGCCATCCCGCATGAACAGGGGCTTGGTCTCGCCCGTGCCGCTCTGGCCAATCACCAAGGCGCCGGCAATGCTTCCGTTAGCTGGCGCCGAACCGACGAAGCGATCTCCGGCGCTGTCGAAGGACGCCATCATCGAGGTCGCCACCAGTTCGAACTTGGGATTCTTACCCCAGAGGTGTGTCCAATTGCCGGGCGGCCCGTCGAGAACTTTGTGGAAGACCACCCGGCTGCCGTCGTTCGACCATGAGGCCGAGCGGATGGCGCCTTTGGGGCCAGGCCGCCCCTGATCATAGAAGATGCCTGCGGCGTCCCCGTCCCGGCGCAGATAGCCGACACTCCCCGACGCGAGTGGGGTGGGGGCGAATTTCTCTCCGGGGCCTGCGATGAGGGTCGTGGTCGCACCGGTTCCAACCTCTATCGATACCAACCGGGTTTCGCCTGGCTCGGAGGTGCGGGCGTTCAGAGTCTCCTGGGCCGACATGCAGTAGGCGAGGAGGCGCTTGCCATCGCGGGTCCACCTGGGGCTGCCGCAGAAGTCACCGTGCTTGGTGAGACGCTTAAGTCCGGAGCCGTCTGGATGGACGATATAGATGTCGGCGATCTGCAGGTGCTCCCAGCGCCCGGCAGCCTGGGGCAAGGTGCTGCCGCGGTCGGACGAGAAGGCGATCCATCGGCCGTCCGGCGACCAGCTTGGCCGAAAATCGCCGCCCTTTCCCTTTGTCACCCGGGCGGCCTTGCGCGTTCGCAGGTCGAGTGTCCACAGGTTGGCGTAGCCCGCCGCACGGGTGGAGACATAGATTAGTCGGCGCGAGTCCGGGGAAAAGGAAGCCTGGTCAGTGTAGGCGCCGTTGTGGGTCAGGGCCTCGACCTCTGTCCCGTCCGGCTTGACCCGGTAAAGTTGGGCCGGCCCGTCACGCTCCGAGGTGAAGACGATCGAACCGCCGTCGGGCGACCACGCGGGATTGTAGTCCCGGCCCGTCACGGGGAGCAGCGCACGTTCGTTGGCGCCGTTGGCATCGGCGATGAAAAGGCCGGCCTGAGCTGGCTGGAGCCTCGACTCGACGATCCTTTCAGGAGGCGCGGAAGGCGCAGCGCGGCTGGGCGTTGTCGCGAGGAGTACAGTCGCGAAGAGTAGAATTGAGAGAGAACTTCGGCCGATGGGATGAAGGCTGATCATCGGGCGACGCTCCCAGTAGCTTGTTCGGGCTTTAACCGCTCCGGGTTTTTCGGAGACCTTTGGGGCCGAGCCAAATGTCCGCTTTCCCCTGACCACCGATATGTTTGATGTCCAGAGTAGGCGGCTGCGGCGACCCTCGGCAGTGCACATTTTTGACTGCGATCGAACCTGCGCTGTCCGCCGGGCAATCGATCGCCGCCCAAATGTCCGCCATGAGATTTAAGCCGCGGTCTGCGGGCTAGCCTGTTTTCCCTCCGCTTCGCGCCGAAGACCGCCGAAAATCCTTGACTCCCGGCTCGACCTATGTTCTTGTTTTGTTCCATGTCGCGCAGCGCCAAGCAGGAACGGGTCGAACAGATTCTCGGCGAGCTCGCCGAGCTTGGCCTGATGCTGGCGCGCGACCTGGCGACCGAGGCGCGCGCCTGCGAGGAGCCGGAGGGGAAGGCGGCGCTCGCCGCGGCCTTCCAGAAGACCTCGCGCACCGTGCGCCTGACGCTCGCGCTGGACGCCAAGCTGGACCGCGACGCCGCGCGGGATGCGCGCGAAGCGGGGCGGGAGGCCGCGGCGGAAGCCGCCGACGCTCAGCTGCGCGAAAGCCGCATCATGCAGGCCGCCGATGCGGTGCTTCGCGACCTGCGCGAACCTTCCCCCGAAGAGACCCAGAAGCGCCGCGTGAAGGGCGTGCTCAACCGCCTCCTGTGGAACGAAGCCGAGAGCGACCAGGAGGAATACGAAGTCCTCCTCGAAGACCTCGACGCCCGCCTCTACGAGGCCGAGGACGCCCCTGGCTTCGCCGACCTCCCCATCGAAGTCTTGGCCCAGAAGCTGAAGGCCGACATGCGGCTCAGCGGCGAGCTGGTGGTCACGACGGCCAAGACGATCGTTCCGGCGAACACCAGCGCCAAACCCCCACTCGCCGATACCGGCTAAGGCCGCGAAGCGGCAGTCAAAATCACGAAATACACGAAATACACGAAAGGCGACGGAGCGGCCCTGCGAAGGTCAGACCGGCCTTCGGCCCTTTTCGTGTATTTCGTGTATTTCGTGGTTCAATCGACTGAGCCTCCGCTCCCGCGGAGTCTCGGAGGCATCGGCCTCTCGCGCCGCCTACGCCTCCATGCCCCGCGGCCAGCAGTTCAGCGCCACCTTCAGGCCGGGTTTGGCGTCCTCCAGCACCAGCGTGAAGTGGTGCAGCCGCGCGATGGCGGTGACGATGGAGAGGCCGAGGCCCGAGCCCGGTTCGGTGCGGGCGCGTTCGGCGCGGTAGAACCGCTGCAGCACCGCGTCCCGCTCGGCCGCCGGGACGCCCGGGCCGTTGTCGGCCACCTCGACGCGCGGCCCCTCCTCGCGGGCCAGCAGACGCACGGTGACCTTGCCGCCGCGCGGGGTGAACTTGAGCGCATTGTCGACCACGTTGCTCACCGCCTCGAACAGCAGCGTCGGATCGGCCGAGACTGCCGGCGCGTCGGCGGCGAGGTCGGCGGCCAGGTCGACGCCCAGGTCCTCCGCCAGCGGCGCGTGCAGCTCGATCACATGCTCCAGCACGCTCTGCAGGCGGACCGGCTCGAAGAAGGCCTGCCGGTCGCGCCGCTCGATCTCGCCGATCCGCTGCAGGGCGCGGAAGCGGACCAGCAGTTCGTCGGTCTCCGCCAGCGCCTGGTCGATCATCTCCCGCTCGGGGCCGGCCAGCTTGGTCTCCTGCCGCACCCGGTAGAGCAGGGCGCGCAGGCGGTTGAGCGGCGTGCGCAGGTCGTGGGCGACGTTCTCGCCGACGCTCTTCACCTCCCAGAGCAGCCGCTCGGTCTCGTCGATCATGGTGTTGGCGACGCCGGCCAGCATGTCGATCTCGTCGCGCCGCGCCGAGACCGGCAGGCGCACGCCAAGCTCGCCCTTCAGGGCCGCGCGGCTGGCGCCCCGCAGGCTGTCGATGCGGCGCAGCGGCCGCACGCTGAGCAGGGCCGCGGCGCCCAGGCCCAGCACCAGGGTCAGCCCGCCGCTGACCTTCAGCGCGTTGACGATGATCTCGCGAAGGCCGGTGAGCACCAGGGCATCGTGGCCGACGAACAGGATCTCGCCCCAGGGCATCCGCTCGACCAGGGCCCGCGATCCCGGCTGCAGGCCGTGCTGGCGGATTTCCCGGGGCTTGCCGTCGATCGGAAAGCCCGAGGGCAGGGTCCGCACATTGCCGCTGATCCAGATGCCCTCGGCGGAGAACAGCCCGTAGTAGCCGATGTGGCGCGAATCAGTCGCCACCGCCTGAGTGACCCGCTCGGGCAGGCGCTCGGCGCCGCCGACCGTCAGGTTCTTGGCCTCGCTGACGACGATCTGGTCGATCTGCCGGGTCAGATACCCGGCCGTTTGCTGGTAGACGAGCCCCAGCAGCGCCATCAGGGCCAGCGCGAACACCGCCCCGTTCATCAGCGTCAGCCGGAACGGCGTCGTGCGCCATAGTTCACTCGGCCGCATTGAGCGCATACCCCGAGCCGCGGACCGTCTGGATCAGCTGCTTCTGTCCCGGCCGGTCGATCTTGCGCCGCAGGCGGCCCAGATGCACGTCGATCAGGTTGGTGCCGGGGTCGAAATGGTAGCCCCAGATCGCCTCGAAGATCATCGTCCGCGTCAGCACCTGGCCGGAGTTGCGCATCATATATTCGAGCAGCTTGAACTCGGTCGGCATCAGCCGGATCTCCTCGGTCCCGCGGCGCGCGGTGCGGGTGATCAGGTCGAGGTCGAGGTCGGCGACCGACAGGCTGAGCTGGCGCGGCGCGTCCGCCCGCTGCCGCAGCAGCACCTCCAGCCGCGCGGTCATCTCCTCCGAGGCGAAGGGCTTGGCCATGTAGTCGTCGCCGCCGGCGCGTAAGCCCCGGATGCGCTCGTCCACATCGCTGAGCGCGCTGATCATCAGGACGGGCACGTCGATCTCGGCGCCGCGCATGGCGGTGACGATGGCCAGGCCGTCCGTGCCCGGCAGCAGCCGGTCGAGGATCACCGCGTCGAAGCCGCCGCTCAGCGCGCGCGCCATGCCCTCGCGCCCGTCGGCCACCCACTCGACCGCGAAGCCGTGGCCCTCCAGCTCGGCGACGATCTCCTTGCCCGTGGTGGCGTCGTCCTCGATCGCCAGGATCTTCGGCATTCACGGTTCCCGTATGCGCCTGCCGTCTGTAGCGCGAAGCCGCGGCCTCGCCCATAACAAGCCGGTCGGAGGGAGGACCCGCATTGAGCCTGGCGACGGATCGCAAGCGCAAGACGCAGGGCCGCTTCGCCGGCATGCGGCTCGTCCGCGGCGGGACCTTCCGCATGGGCTCCGACGACTTCTACCCCGACGAACGGCCGGTGCGCGACGCCAGCGTCGGCGACTTCTGGATCGACGAGACGCCGGTCACCAACGCCGCCTTCGCCCGCTTCGTCGCGGCCACCGGCTACGTCACCTTCGCCGAGATCGCGCCGGATCCCAGGGACTATCCCGGCATGGCGCCGGAGATGGCGCGGGCCGGATCGCTGGTCTTCACGCCGCCGGACGGACCCGTCGACCTGCAGGGCCAGGCGACCTGGTGGCGCTTCGAATTCGGCGCCGATTGGCGAAAGCCTCTGGGCCCGGGCGGCCCCGAGGCCCTGGCCGACCATCCGGTCGTCCACATCGGCTATCCGGACGCCGCGGCCTACGCCCAGTGGGCGAAGAAGCAGCTGCCGACCGAGGCGGAGTGGGAATACGCCGCGCGCGGTGGCCTGGACGGCGCGGCCTACGCCTGGGGCGAAGAGTTCGAGCCCGGCGGCCAGCCCATGGCCAAGACCTGGCAGGGCGTCTTCCCGCACGACAACCGCGCGCCGGCCGGCCTGGAGCGCACCTCGCCGGTCGGGTCCTATCCGCCCAACGGCTTTGGCCTCTACGACATGATCGGCAACGTCTGGGAGTGGACCACCGACTGGTACGCGCAATCCGCCGCCGCCAAAGAAGCAGATAGGTCCGCGAGCTGCTGCGGCAAGCCGCGCTCCGAGGCCCTGGCGCGGGCAGAGAGCTGCGATCCCCGCTCGCCCGTCGCCGGCATCCCGCGCCGGGTCGCCAAGGGCGGCTCGCACCTCTGCGCGCCCAACTACTGCCAACGCTATCGCCCGGCCGCGCGCTGGCCGCAGCCGATCGACACGACCACGTCGCATATGGGCTTCCGCTGCGTCGTGCGGCGATGATGGCTCGGTGAGGTGCCGCCCATGAGCCCGCCGCAACTGAACCGCCGGGCGATCGTCGCCGGGATCAGCGCATTCGCCGGCGCCACCGCCGCACGCGCGGCGACGCCTCCGGCCAGGCGGCCGAACATCGTCTTCTTCATGGGCGAGGGTCTGCGCAGCGACGAGTTCGGCTTCGCCGGCAACAGGATCCTGAAGACCCCCAACATGGACCGCCTGGCCCGCGAGGGGACGGTGTTCCAGAACGCCTTCGTCACCAATGCGCTCTGCCTGCCCTCGCGCGCCAGCTTCCTGACCGGCGCCTACAGCCACACCACCGGCGCCACGACCAACGAGGAAGCCACGGTGCCGATCAGCTTCCCCATGGTCTGCGACCTGCTCAAGGCCGGCGGCTACGAGACCGCCTTCGTCGGCAAGAGCCATGTGTCGGGCGCCCTGCTCGACCACCCGTGGGACTACTATTTCGGCTTCCGCGGTCAGGCCGACTATCTCGACCCAACGGTGACGGAGCGCACCGGGACCGGCGAGGCGGTGACCAAGGTCTACCGCAACACCTATGTCGACGACCTCCTGACCGATCGCGCCGTGGCCTGGCTGGCGACCCGGACAGGCGACAAGCCCATCTGCCTGTTCCTGTGGTTCTACGCGCCGCACGCGCCGTTCCTCCGGCCCAGACGGATGGTGGACCGCTTCAACGGCGTGAAGATCCCGGTCCCGCAGGACTTCGACGAGGACCTCACCGACTACGCCGGAAAGCCGCGCGCGGTCGCGCAGGCCGACAATAAGGTCGCCACCAGCCGGGTGTTCAGCGACATGCCGCGCTCGCTCGAGGAGCTGGTCAAGGACCACTACGCCGGCGTCGAATCCAACGACGAGGATGTCGGCAAGGTGCTGGCGGCGCTTTCAGCCAAGAAGATGCTGGACGACACCGCGGTGCTCTTGAGCTCCGACCACGGCTTCTTCCTCGGCGAGCACACTTTCTACGACAAGCGCCTGATGTACGAGCCGTCGATCCGCGTGCCGATGATCCTGCGCTATCCGCGGCGCGTGCGAGCAGGGCAGACGCGCAAGGAGATGGTGCTGAACGTCGATGCGGCGCCCACTCTGTTGGAGCTGGCCGGCCTGCCCGTGCCGGCGATCATGCAGGGCAGGAGCTTCGCCGCCCTAGCCGAGGGCCGCCCGGCGCCCGACTGGCGCAAGGACTGGCTCTACGAATACTACGAATATCCCGGCTACGAGAACGTGCGGCCGAACCGCGGCGTTCGCACCGAGCGCTACAAGTTCATCCACTACTTCACCGAGCCGCAGGAATACGAACTCTACGACCTCCAGGCCGACCCGCATGAGGACCACAACCTCTATGGCCGCCCGGAGGTGGCCGAGTTGACCGCGCGGCTGAAGGCCCGCCTGGAAGAGCTGCGGCGAGAGACCAACGACCATTACGTCTACAAGCCCAGCCGCGCGCCCCGGCCCTCGGTGGTCTTCGATCCGCCCAATACCGCGCAGCATCCGTGGCGGCCGCAGAGCATCGAGCCACGGCCCTGAGGCCGAATCGCGTCAGCGCTGGGTGAGGCCCGCAACCAGCACCAGCACCGCGGCGCGGACCTCGGCGGACTGGATCCGTCCGAAGGCGGCCAACAATTGCGCGTCCTCGGCCTTGGCGTCCTTCACCGGCGCGCTCTTCTCGGCTTCGTGCAGGATCTCGGTCACCGGCATGCCCAGCGCGTCCGACAGCTTGACGAGCATGGTCGCCGAGACGCGGTTGGTGCCGTTCTCGTACTTCTGCACCTGCTGGAAGGTGATGCCGAGCTTGCCGCCCAGGGCCGACTGCGACATGCCCAGTTCGCGCCGGCGGCGGCGGATGCGTTCCCCAAGCGCGGCGTCGAGGGCGCCGTGGCGTGGATTGCGGGACTCTGCAGCCATCTAGACCCCTGGCAGTTGCGCAGCGGCGCATTCTCGCAGACGCCCAGAATTGCACAACAAGCTGAGCGAACAATGAAATGCCGCAGAATCGGCTATAGCGAAGGGGGCGCACCTTCACTACAGCGCAGCGGTTGCGAACCGACCCTATCGGGCTCAACCATTGCGCGCACCTGCGAAGCTGGGCCCGGCTCAATCAGGTGGCGGGCCTGCCGCGAACCTGATTTCGTAGGCGCCAGCAGCCCTGCGGGACCGACGCCATGAACGACCTCTCCGATCGCCTGAACCGCCCGGACCTCGACGCCTTCTGGATGCCGTTCACCGCGAATCGGCAGTTCAAGGCCGATCCGCGCCTGCTGGTCGCCGCCAAGGGCGTCCACTACCGCACCGAGGACGGGCGCGAGGTGATCGACGGCGCGGCGGGCCTGTGGTGCGTCAACGCCGGCCACGGCCGCCCGGAGATCGCCCAAGCGGTCAGCCAGCAGCTCCTGGCGCTGGACTACGCACCGTCGTTCCAGATGAGCCACCCGCTGGTCTTCGACCTGGCGACGGAACTGGCCAAGCTGGCGCCCGCCGGCCTCGACCGGATCTTCTTCACCAACTCCGGCTCGGAGTCGGTGGACACCGCGCTGAAGATCGCGCTCGCCTATCACCGCGCCAAGGGCCAGGGCCAGCGGACCCGGCTGATCGGCCGCGAGAAGGGCTATCACGGGGTCGGTTTCGGCGGCATCTCGGTGGGCGGGCTGGTCAACAACCGCCGCGCCTTCCTGACCCTGCCCGGCGCCGACCACCTGCGCCACACCCACGACCTGGAGAAGAACGCCTTCGCCAAGGGACAGCCGGCGCACGGCGCCGAGCGGGCCGACGACCTGGAGCGGCTGATCGCGCTGCATGGCGCCGAGACCATCGCCGCGGTGATCGTCGAGCCGGTGGCCGGGTCGGCGGGCGTCCTGCCGCCGCCGGTGGGCTACTTGGAGCGGCTGCGCGAGCTTTGCACGAAACATGGAATCTTGCTGATCTTCGACGAGGTGATCACCGGCTTTGGGCGCCTGGGAACGCCGTTCGCGGCGGAGTATTTCGGCGTCAGCCCGGACATCATGACCACCGCCAAGGGCCTGACCAACGGCGCCTTCCCGATGGGCGCGGTGTTCGCGCACCGCGACATCCACGACGCGATGATGCAGGGGCCGGAAAACACCATCGAGCTGTTCCACGGCTACACCTACTCCGGCCACCCGGCCGCCTGCGCCGCGGCGCTGGCGACGCTCGACATCTATCGGCGCGAGGGCCTCCTGACCCGCGCCGCCGAATTGGCGCCGGTGTGGGAGGCGGCGGTCCACGGCCTGCGCGACTGCCCCAATGTCATCGACATCCGCAACCTCGGCATGATGGCGGCCATCGAGCTCGCGCCACGGCCCGACGCGGCGGGCAAGCGCGGCTACGAGGCCATGCTGGGGGCGCTTAAGGGCGGCGCCATGGTCCGCTACACCGGCGACACGCTCGCCTTCTCGCCGCCGCTGATCATCACGGCCGCCCAGATCGAGGAGCTGTTCGGCATCGTCGGCGGAGTCCTGAAGACCATCGCCTAGGCGCGCGGCGGCAGGGCCAGCAGCGCCTGAACGCTCGCCAGGTCCTGCACGATATGGCCGATGGACTTGTAGACGGTGAGCTGGTCGGCGGATTGCCGTCCGGGGATCGCGCCTGACAGCACCTGGCCGATCTCGCCCACGATGTGGTCGTCGCCGATCAGGCCGGCCTCCTTGGCCAGCAGGAATTCCGCGCCCTGCTTGAGGATGCCCTCGCGGTAGTCGGCGATGAACCGTGAGCGGACGACCAGGTCGTGGTCGACCTCAGAAGGGCCCGGGAAGCTCGACCCCACCAGGTTCACATGGGTCCCGGGCGCCAGCCAGGCCCCCAGCAGCACGGGCTCGCGCGAGGCGGTCACGGTGCAGACGATATCGGCGTCGGCGACGGCCGCCTGGGCGCTCGCCGCCACGCGGATCGGCGCGCCGGCATGGGCGGCCGCCTTGTCGGCGAAGGCCTGGGCCCGTTCGGGCGATCGTCCCCAGACGGTGATGCTCTCCAGGTCGCGGACCTTGCCGATCGCCTCGGCGTGGGCCTCCGCCTGGTCGCCGTAGCCCAGGATCGCCAGGCGCCGCGCGTCCGGCCGCGCCAAGGCGTCGGTCGCCACCGCGCTCGCCGCGGCGGTGCGGATGGCGGTGATGGAACTCGCCTCGGCGACGCAGGCGAGTTCGCCGCTGACCGGGTCGAACATCAGGACCACGCCCTGGTGCGAGGGGCGGCCCACCTCGAAGTTCCTCGGAAACACGCTCAGCACCTTGGCGCCGAAGGCGGCGGCATCCCCCAGGGCGCCCGGCATCACCCCGAACATCCGGCCGTCCTCGAAGTGCATGATCGAGCGCAGCAGCTGGCGGGTCTCACCGGCCGAGAGCGCGATCATCGCGCCCCGCACCGCGGCGATGCAGACCTCGTAGGTCAGGTTGGCGCGGACCTCGTCGGCGTCGATCAGGCGCATGGGACTGAACCCCCTCGAAAATGAGACCGTGAACTTGTTGCGACAGCGGGTGGCTGCAACCTGCCGGAAGTCCTATCTGACAGCCTTCGCAGTTTGGAGAAACGCCCTTGTCCCTTTCGCTCTATGACGCCTCGATCTCCGTCTACATCCGCTCGCTGCAGAACCTCAGCCACTTCCTGGACAAGGCCGAGACCTTCGCCGCCGAGGAAAAGGTCCCGCTGACCACCTTCACCGAGGCGAGCCTGGGCCACGGCATGGCCGCCTTCACCCGCCAGATCCAGTTCGCCAGCGACGCGGCCAAGTCCGGCGGCGCGCGCCTGGCCGGCATCGAGCCCCCGTCGATGCCCGACACCGAGACCACCTTCCCGGAACTCAAGGAGCGCATCGCCAAGACCATCGCCTTCCTGGAAACCCTGAAGCGCGATCAGGTCGACGGCCAGGAAGAGCGCGCCGTGGTGCTTACCTTCCCCGGACGGACGATGGAGTTCACCGGCCAGAGCTTCCTGCTGACCTTCTCGCTGCCGAACTTCCTGTTCCACGTGACGACGGCCTACGCGATCCTGCGCAGCCTGGGCGTCCCGCTCGGCAAGATGGACTATCTGGCCGGCGCACAGACCGCGGCGATGGCTTAGGGGCGCCAACCTCCGGGTGTCATCCCGGTTTCGCCCCAGGCGAAGACCGGGACCCATAGACTCCGCGATTCCACGATGGGGCGCGGCGTCGCCGCCTCGCCCATAGGGTTCGCGATTGAGTCTATGGGTCCCGGACAAGCGCTGCGCGCTTTCCGGGATGACAGCTAGTGAGATGGGCCCGGCGGATGATGGCTGGGCCGGGGTGGATCGGGTGAGGCTTCATCCGATCCGGCCGCCGAAAACGGCGACCCCGGCGGCCGGGTTCGGGCTTCCTCGATCGCCCAGTCTTCGTCCTTGAGAAGGCTCCAGTCGGGGGTGACGCCGAGGTCGGCGCAGATGCGGGCGACCAGTTCGCCGATGGGGCGGTCGGCGAAGTCGGCTTCCTCGTCGTTGGCGTCCTCCAACCGCTCCTGCAGATTGGTCAGCAGGTCGTCGGCGTCGAATTCGCCGGCCGCCTCGGATTCGATGATCTCCCCGACGATCTCCCCCACCTGAAGCTTGCGCCGGGCGCTGCGCCAGCGGTCGGAGACGCTGAGCGCGCGTTCGGCGTGGCGCGGTTGCCGCGGCTCGGCGAGCCTGGCCTCCAGGGCCACGGTCTGGCGCACGGCGCGCGCGATGCGGGAGAAGGTGAGCGCGAGGTCGGCGGCGGGGGGCGCGTCGTCGGAGGCGTCCAGGGCTTGCCGGCGAACTTCGCGGGCGAGGTCCATGCCGATCTCGGCCAGTTCCGCCAGCAGGGCCAGATGCCGCTCGGTCCGCGCGGCGGCGGGGTCGGAGGCTTCGCAGGGTGTCGGCGCGGAGGACATGAACAAAACGAGAACATAGGAGCCGCCGAGAGTCAAGATAATTGCGGTTTCGCTGTGCGGCCGCAGCGCCCCCTCCACCACTTCGTGGTCCCCCTCCCCCGCGTTGCGGGTGAGGTATTTGGCTAGCCGGCAGGTGGTGGCTTAGATCTCATGGCGGCCAGTTTGCCTTCGGGCCTGGGCAACTCAAGGAGCGGCCTTCAGGCCGCCCGCGAAGCGGCGCGCCGAAGAGCGCGGCCTTGACTTGCCCAGGTCCGAAGGCTCGCATCATCCATGAGGTTTAAGGCCGGGTGGCATCTCCAAGGAGATGCCTCGTCCCTCAGCGCTTGAGCTTGGTCTTCAGTGCTTCCGTCAACTCAGCCGGCAAGGGATGTGGCCGCTCAGCGATCTCGCGAAGCGTCCGCTTGAAATCCTCGAAGCCCTCGTCGATGGGCTTCCGATCTGGATGCGCGGGCTTGTCGGTCATCCAGGCAGTTCATCACGGCTTCATCCGCCCTTCAAACACAAACCCCGCCACCGGCTCCCGCCCGCTCGGAACCTCCCGCGCACGGAAGCTCTCCGGCAGCACGTTCGCGTCGGTCGGCCGTCCGACCGCGAAGGCGGCCTCGATGCGGTAGTCGGCTTCCGGGGCGCCCGTCGCGGCGTGGGCCTTGGCGACGTGGAAGCCGCCCATGCCGTGGGCGGCCCAGCCGAGGTGGTGGGCCTGGAGCGCCAGATAGGCCCAGGCGGCGCCGGCGTCGAAGCTGTGGCTGCGGTTCTCGCTGGGCTCGCCGCCGGGCTTGCGGCGGAAACGGTCGGAGATGACGTAGCCCAGGACCGAGACGCCCACGCCGACCCAGGCCTGATTGTAGTCCATCAGGGCGTCGAACAGCGGCTCCCATTCCGGCGTCCCGCGGTGCGCATAGACGAAGCGCCAGGGCTGGCCGTTGAACGCCGAGGGCGCCCAGCGCGCCGCCTCGAACAGGCTCATCAACAACTCCGGCGGCATGGCCTCGCCGGTGAAGGCGCGCGGCGACCAGCGGGTCAGGAAGGCCGGGTCGATGTCGTGGTCGGCTGTGCGGCCGTTGTGGGTCAGGGGCATTCTAAAATCCGGTCATCCCCGCGAAGGCGGGGACCCAGGTGTTTTGTGTTTCGGCGGGCCACTCACCAGCTTCTTCGCCGACCTGAGCTGGGCAACGAAAAAAGCCTGGGTCCCCGCTTTCGCGGGGATGAGCGGAGAGCGGGGGGCTATTTCCCGACGTGCGCGACCGAGGCGATCTCGACCAGGAAATCGGGCTTCACCAGGCTGCAGACGATGCAGAACCGCGCCGGCTTGTCACCGGGGAAATACTCCGCATAGACCTTGTTCACCGTCCCATAGTCGGCCCAGTCCTTCAGGAAGATCTGGTTCATGGTGATGTCTTCCATGGTCCCGCCGGCGGTCTCGACGATGGACTTGATGGTCTCCATCACCTGGCGAGTCTGGGCCTCGGCGTCACCGACGTGGTTGACGTTGTTGTCCTTGTCGAAGGCGAGGATGCCGGACGTATAGACGATCCCGTCCGCCACCGTGCCCGGCGAGAAGGGCGCGATGGGCTTTTGCGTGCCGGGCGGCAGGACGATTTTCTTGGGCATGGTTCGCTCCGAATTTAAGACCCAGGCGGGGCCTGGCTGATCGTGCCGCAGAAGTCGGCGGTGTTGCTGACCCAGCCGAAGAACTTCTCGACGTTGAAGACGGTGGCCTCCTGCAGGAAGGCCGGCCCCGCCTGGTGCGTCGCGTCCTCCAGCAGGATGCCGAAATATTCCAGGTGGTAGCCGTCGCGCAGGGTGCTCTCCACACAGACGTTGGTGGCGATGCCGCAGAAGGCCAGGTTCTTGATGCCCCGTGCGCGGAGCATCGAGTCCAGCGAGGAGTTGAAGAAGGCCGAATAGCGCGGCTTGGGGATGACGATGTCGCCCTTCTGGGGCTTGAGTTTGTCGACCAGGGCGTAGTCCCAGGTCCCCTTGGCGAGCAGGGTCCCGTCCAGTTCGGGGCGGTCGCGCATGGTCTTCAGCGCATTGGATTTCCACCAGTTGGGCGAGCCCGGCCCGCCGGCTTCCACATAGTCCGGGTCCCAGCCGTTCTGGAAAAACACCACCTGGACGCCCGCCTTGCGCGCGGCCTCCACGAGCAGCGCGATGCGGTCGATCACCGCCGCCGAGCCCTCGATGTCGAACCCGGCCAGGTCGAGGTAGCCGCCGGGCGAGGCGTAGGCGTTCTGCATGTCGACCACGATCAGCGCGGTCTCGCGCGGGTTGATCGGGAGGGATTCCGGGCGGGCCGGAAGCGTGACGGCGCCCTCGCGCGGGATGGTGGGGTGATCGGTCATGGGGCGCTCCGTTCCCGCGAAGCGGAAAAGAAAGATTGTCCACGAACCACACGAACGCGTTGGCTTCCGAGATTCCGCGGCGACGGAGGCTCAGTCTTTTTGAACCACGGAAAACACGGAAAGAGCACGGAAGGCGGGCCGTCAAAGACGCCGGCGTTCAATTGAAGCGCGCGCTTAGCGCACAATGAGATCGCCCACCGCTCAGCGGGATCGAATCGCCTTCCGTGCTCTTTCCGTGTTTTCCGTGGTTCCAGATTAGGAAAGCGCCTGTTCCACAGGCTGCTCCGAACGAGACCCGTTCGTGTGGTTCGTGTGGTTCGTGGACAAATCATAGCGGCCTGGCGGCCGCGATCAGGCGGCGACATTGGCGCGGCTCTTCATCTTGGGCTGGATCTTCGTGCCGAAGTTCTCGACGCCCTGCACGAACTCATCGAAGACCAGCAGGACGCCGGCGGTGTCGGGCACGGCGGCAACCTCGTCGAGCATCCGGGCCACGCTCTCATAGGAGCCGACGAGCGTGCCCATGTTGAGGTTCACCGCCGATTCCGGGGCGGCGAGCTGGGTGGTGTTGGTGTTGCTGGTCCCGCCCTGGGCGTTGGGGGCGGCCTGGTTGGTGAGCCACTGCAGGGCGCCCTGGTCGGCGCCGTCGCGATACAGCTGCCATTTGGCCATGGCCTTCTCGTCCGTCTCATCGGCGATGATCATGAACAGGATGTAGGAGCCCACGTCGCGGCCGGTCTTCGCCTTGGCGGCGGCGAGGCGGGCGTTGACCGGGGCGAAGGCGGTCGGGGTGTTGGTCCCCTTGCCCAGCGCGAACGAATAGTCCGCATACTGAGCGGTGAAGGCCAGTCCCTCGTCGCTGGAGCCGGCGCAGATGATCTTCACGTCGGTCGGCCTGGGGCTGACCACGCAGTCGGTCATGGTCAGGTACTGGCCTTTGAAGTCGCTGCGGCCCGTCTCCATCAGCTCCTTCAGCACGGTCGCGTACTCGGCGAGGTAGTTGTAGCGGTCCTTGTAGTGGCTCTCGCCGGGCCACAGGCCCATCTGGTCGTATTCCGCCTTCTGCCAGCCGGTGATCAGGTTGATGCCGAAACGGCCGGGGCCCGCGATGGAATCTATGGTCGAGGCCATCCGCGCCACGATGGGGGCCGGCATGGTGAGCGTCGCGGCGGTGGCGAAGATCTTGATCTTGCTGGTCACCGCGGCGAGGCCCGCCATCAGGGTGAAGCTCTCCAGATTGTGCTCCCAGAACTGCGTCTTGCCGCCAAAGCCGCGCAGCTTGATCATCGAGAGCGCGAAGTCGAAGCCGTACTTCTCCGCCGACTGAACGACGGTCTTGTTCAGCTCGAAGGACGGCATGTACTGCGGCGCCGTTTCAGAGATGAGCCAGCCGTTGTTGCCGATGGGGATGAAGACGCCGATGTCCATCTGACCGCCCAAGCCTTGAAGCGCGCGGCGTCAAGGGCCGCGCACGGCCCAGCATCTGGCCCAGGCGTTCGCCGCTTGGCAATCGGCAATCGCCGTGTCTAGCCTGACCGCAGGGAAGCGGAACTGGGCAGGGCAATTTCATGACCACGATGAGCAGTACGACCGGCCGACTCGATATCGGCCGGGTGATCCAGGAAACCTTCGCGGTGCTGGGCCGCAACTTCGTGACCTTCCTCGTGCTGGCCGCGATCCTGGTCGGTCTGCCGGCGCTGCTGTCCGGCTATCTGAACATGACCTACATGCGCGCCGGCGTCCTGTTCGCCTGGCAGAGCTATGCCGGGAGCTTCCTGGCCGCCATCGGCCTCTACATTCTGCAAGGGACGGTGATCTACGGCACGGTCACCGAGCTCAACGGCAAGCCCGCCAGCATTGGCGCCTGCCTGAGCGTCGGACTGTCCAGCTTCCTCCCGTTGCTGGTCATCGGCATCCTGTCCTACCTCGCAATTGTGTTGGGCATGATCCTGCTGGTCGTACCGGGCCTGATGATCCTGGTGGCCTGGATCGTCGCGGTGCCGGTCTATGTGGCCGAGCGCCCCGGCCTCTTCGCGGTGTTCGGACGAAGCGCGGCGCTGACACGGGGCAACCGCTGGCGGATCTTCGCCGTGCTGATCCTCTATCTCGTGGCGTTCGTCATCATCGAGGCCCTGGCGGGCGTGTTCGGCAACGCCTCGCGTATCGCGTCCGGCGCCGGCATCCCGATGTTCCAGGCGCTGCTGCTGCTGCCGCTGATCGCCATCGCCAGCGGGATGCTGACCTCTGCCGGGATCGCCACGCTCTATGTCGAACTGCGGCGGGTCAACGAGGGCGTCGGTCCCGCTGACCTGGCGGCGGTCTTCGACTGAGGCCGGCGGCCGGCGCTGGTGTCCCGATTCCGAAGTTCGTAAGCGCTTGTGGCGGGCTCCGACGAACTTCGGAATCGATGAGGACACTAGCAAGTCTATACTTCTAGTGTGCTTTTTTGGATTTGAAGTTCGCAACAGAGCACGACCCAGAATGATGCGAACTTCAAATCCAGCACACTAGGGCCGGTCGAACTTGTCGGCGCGGCGGTGGCCGAACAGCATGCGCGTCTCCAGACGGGCGCGCAGGCCGGTGTAGTAGGCGTTGAGGAAGGCCTTGTCGGAGACCTCAAGCGGCGCCTCCCAGCCGATCTTGGCGCGGATGCGCGTCGAGACCTCGGCCAGCGCGCGGCGGTCGGCGCGGCGCAGCACCTCTTCCAGCACCTGCAGTTCCTTGATGCCGTAGGCGTCGAGCTGGGTCTCGGTGAAGGCGACGGCGCCGACCATGACCGGGCCGTCCTGGGCGAGATCGGGCCGCAGCACGCGGCGCGGCGCCTTGACCACCATGGTCCCGGCGGCGAGGTCGCCCAGCCGCAGGCGGTCGCGGTTGAACAGCGGGAAGAGCACAAAGACGCCGCTCCAGATCGCGCCCAGCACGATCAGCCCGGCGTCGACCCCCATCCCCGTGGCGAACAGGAAGCTCGCCGGCAGGAAGACCTCCAGCTCGCGCATGGCGTTGCGCGCGAAGACCGCGTTGGCGGTCAGCCGCCCGCCGTCCCGCGCCGCGACCCGCAGGCCCAGCGCGCGCTTCCCCGGCGTCGCCCCGCCGGGCCGCAGTTCGAAGCCGATGAAATAGGCCTCCCGCGCCAGGAAGAAGCCCAGCAGCCAGATGATGGTCGCCGCCTCGCCGGTTCCCTTCCAGCCGGTCCCGGCCCCGATCGCGACCAGCAGCAGGGTGAGCGCCAGCAGGGCCGCCGCCACGATCCCCACGTCGATCAGGAAGGCCGCGCAGCGCTCGCCAAACGTGCCGATCTTCAGGCGCAGGTCCACGCCTTCCGGGGTGACGAACTCGCGCCAGCCGTCGTCGATCGGCCGGCGCGGACGGATCGGCTTCCTCGGCTTCCTCGGCTTGCCGGCGGTGGCGGGAACGGCGGTCATGCCGGCCTCGCGCGGCGCGGCAGGTAGAAATAGAGGCCCCAGACCAGCGCGCTGACCGCCGCGATCGAGAGCCGGGCGATGTCGTTCTGAATGAGCTGGCGGGCGAAGCCTTCCAGCAGGCCGGCCACGAACAGCATCACCACCACGCCGCCCATGACGAGCGCGCCCCGCCGGCCGGCGTCGGCGGCGGCGTCGACCCGGGTCCGCTCGCCCGGGAAGGCCACCGCCCAGCCGATGGAAAAGCCCGCCGCGCCGGCCAGCGTCACGGCGAAGAGCTCGGTCACCCCGTGGATCATCAGCCAGCCGGACGCTTGGAACGCCAGGCCGTGCGCGGCGAAGAGCGCCAGGAAGGCCCCCAGCATGCAGCCGTTGAAGATCATCAGGCCTGCGGTCGGCAGGCACAGCGCGAAGCCCAGCGCGAAGGCGAAGAGCGCGATCTGCGAGTTGTGGGTGAACAGGAAGGCGGCGAGCGCGCCGAGCGCCTCGTGGCCGGTGAGCTTCTGATAGAGGGTGTCGTGCAGGAAGGCCGTGGTCGCCATGGGATCGCGCCCGGAGGCCAGGGCCTGTGGGATGAAGCCGTAGAACCAGTCGGGATCGCGGGCCACCAGGACGTAGGCGCCGACCGCGCCCAGCGCCATCAGGACGCCTGAGACCAGCGTCTCGCGCCACAGCGCCTGCACGGCGCGCGGCCATTCGTCGGTGAAGAAGCCGGCCAGCCGCTCCAGCGGCCGGGCGCGGGTGCCGTAGACGAAGAAATAGGCCCGTGTGCAGAGGCTCTCCAGATAGGCGATCAGCCCCTGGTCGAGGGAGATCGCCCGCGCCATCGAGAGCGACGACAGGGCCTGGCGGTAGAGCAGCGGCATCTCCACCAGCTCGTCGCGGTTGAGCCGCCGCGCGCCGCCCTTTTCGACCCGGTTGAGCAGGGTCTCGAGGCGCCGCCAGTCGGCCTCGCGTTCGGCGCGGAAGCGGTGGCTCTTCAGCTGCAGCTCCGCCATCAGATGAGCTCCCGGCGCTTGGCGTCGAGATAGGCGTTGAGCAGCGAGAGGCCCAGGTCCTCAGGCCGCGCGTCCACCAGCCGCGCGCCCAGCCGCTCGAGCCGCCCGATCACCACCTCGCGCTGGCGCAAGAGGCCCGCCGCGATCACCGCGCGCGAGACGTCGTCGGGCTCGCGGGGCTCGGCCTGGGCGAGCGCCTCCAGCTCGTCGTCGCGGAACACCACGAACAGCACCAGGTGGGTGCGCATCAGCCGCCCGACATTCTCGACCATCAGCTCGGCGCTGGTGGCGTCGGCGAAGTCGGTGAAGATCACCACCAGGGCCCGGCGGTCGAGGCGTCCGGCCAGCGTGGTCAGGCCGAGCGTGAAGTTGGTCTCCTCGGTGGAATAGTCGATCTGCGCGGCCAGGCGCTGGATCAGCGGGAAGGCGGCGGCGCCCGCGACCACGCCGCTGGAGACCCGCGGCTTGGCGTCGAAGGCGAACAGGCCGACCCGGTCGCCGAGCTTGAGGCCCGCGAAGGCCAGCAACAGGGCGGCGTTGATCGCCTGATCGACGCGCGGGCCGCTCGGCGTCGGGCCGCACATCAGGCGTCCGGTGTCGATGGCCAGGATGACGTGGTGGTTGCGCTCGGTGCGGAACTCGCGGGCCACCAGCTTGCCGTGCCGCCCGCTCTGCTTCCAGTCGATGGCGCGCAGGTCCATGCCGGTCTGGAAGTCCTTGAGCGCATGGAAGTCGCCGCCCTCGCCGCTCTCCATCTGCGCCTTGAGGCCGAAGAGGGCGTCGCGGGAGAAGAGCTGCAGAGCCTGTTCCTTCACCCGCTCGACGTCGGGGGTGATGGTGATGCGGCGCGCCGGCGCCTCGGTGCGCTGCAGCCAGATGAGGCCCAGCGGCCCGCGCCAGCGGGCCCAGAGCTGCTCGACCTGGCCCTCGCCGCGCCGCTGTGGCGAGAGCGAGACGATCGCCCGGCCCCAGCCGCCGGCCAGCGCCAGGGTCTGGCGAGGCGGGCTGGCGGCGAGCCGCGCGTTGACGCCCAGCGCCAGTTCGATCTCGCGCGGCGCGGCGCCCCGGAAACGCGCCTCCAGGCTGGCGTCCTGCGCGCGGCCCAGGCCCATGACCCGGGGCGCGTCCAGGGTCAGCGCCAGGCCGGACCGCCTGGGCGCCAAGAGGGCGTCGGCCAGCATGAGGCCGGCGCACATCAGCACCCAGGCGGCCGCGGCGCTCCACAGTCCGGGCGCCGCCAGGCCCACGGCCAGCGCCAGCGGCGCGCCGAGCGCGGTCAGGCCGATCGCCAGACGGGTGGGATAGAGCCTCACCGTTCGCGTCAGCGCGGCGCCGCGGCCCGGTCGACCAGGGCCGCGATCACCTCGTCGGCGCGGCGGCCCTCGATCTCGGCGGCCGGCGACAGGATCACCCGGTGGCGCAGCACCGGCAGCGCCAGCGCCTTGACGTCGTCGGGGATCACATAGTCGCGGCCGGCGAGCGCGGCGCGGGCCCGTGACGCCAGCGCCAACTGGGCGGCGCTGCGGGGGCTTGCCCCGCTCTGCAGGTCGGCGGTCTCCCGGGTCGAGCGGACGAGGTCCAGGACGTAGCTCACGATGTCGTCGCTCAGCTTGACCGCGGCCACCGCGGCGCCGGCGTCGGCGAGGGTCTTGGGCGTCACCACCTGGGCCACGCCCATGTCGGCGGGCGCCGTCTGGCCCGACTGCATGCCGTAGGTGGCGACGATGCGGCGCTCTTCCTCGCGGTCGGGATATTGCAGGGTCTGTTTGAACAGGAAGCGGTCGAGCTGCGCCTCCGGCAGCGGATAGGTGCCCTGCTGCTCCAGCGGGTTCTGGGTCGCCACCACCATGAAGCGGGCCGACAGCGGATGCGCCTTGCCGTCGATAGTCACCTGCCGCTCCTGCATGGCTTCCAGCAGGGCGGCCTGGGTCTTGGGCGGGGTGCGGTTGATCTCGTCGGCCAGCAGCAGCTCGCAGAACACCGGGCCCTTGCTGAGCGTGAAGCTCGAGGTCTGGAAGTTGAACAGATTGGCGCCGATGATGTCGGCGGGCATCAGATCCGGCGTGAACTGGATGCGCCCGAAGTCGAGCTTGAGCGTTCGCGCGAAACACTGCGCCAGGAAGGTCTTGGCCGTGCCCGGCGCGCCCTCCAGCAGCACGTGACCCCGTGCGAACAGCGCCGTCAGCAGCAGGTCGACGGTCTCCGTCTGGCCGACGATGGCCTTGCCGATCTCTTCCCGCACCCGCGCGGCGAGCGCGCTGACCTCATCGACCTTCACGCGTGATCTCCAGTCGCCAGTGATAAAGGTTGCGTCCGACGGCCAAGAGGTCGTCGCGCGTCGCGGCCCGATCGGCCTGAGCTGTGAGTTCCGCCGGATCGGCGGCGCCGGCCCGGCGCGCCAGCTCGGCGAGCCAGGCGTCGTTGTCGCGAGCGCCCCCAATCCCAGAACGGGGCCCTCCGACGAACCGGGCCACCAACGACTTGGTCAGGGCCGCATAGGCTGGGGCAAGCTCGGCCTCGCGGCGCGCCATCCGCACCAGGCCCGCGGAATTGTCGACCAGCGCACCCTTGCCCAGCGCAATGGCGCGGCCGCGCGTCAGCGTCGGGCCGAAGCGGGCGAGCGCATGCAGCCCCAGCAGCAGGGCCGCGGCGACGCCGCAGAGGGTCGCGGCCAGGAACGGCGGCTCCAGCATCAGCTGGCCGACGCCGTGGCCGCGGCTGAAGCCGTTCAGGGTCACATCGAAGACGATCCCGCTGTCCGCGCGCAGCGCCTCAAGCACCGCGAGCCCCGCCCGCGCATTGTCGATATTGGCGATCCCTTGGTTGTTCAGGAGGTCAGGGTCGGTCAGCACATAGACGTTCTGGTGCGCCTTGGCGCGGGCCAGGACGGCGTGGCCCTGCTCGTCCACCAGCATCGGCTGCCACTCGGCGCCGGACAGCGTCTGGAAGCTGTCGATCGGGCCGAGCGGCAGATAGGTTCCCGGCGCGAAGCGCTCGCCCGTTCCGCGCAGCACCGGCCGGCTGAAGCCCTTGGGGCGGGTCTGAATCTCGGTCGACGTGGCGAAGGGCGCGAGCACCGTTGTCGCGTAGGCCGTATTCAGCGCCGCACCGTATTTCTGGACGAAGCCGGGGTGCAGCGGCTGGGGCGTCACCACCCATTTCGGCATGACGATCAGGAGGGGGACGCGCCCAGCGAAGGGCTTCAGATCGGAGACGAAGGTCGGCGTCAGCACCATCAGGGGCCCGACTGAGGCGCCGCCATGTTGTTCGGCGCGGCTGACCACGACGGGCGTCCCCTCGGACTGAAGCATGATCGTCGCGCCTCTGAAGCCGACCGCCGAAGCGGAGAGGGCGTGCGCGCCTGGATCGGCGGCGCCGCGCAGCTCCGGCGCGAAGGTCGCCAGCACCGCCAGGGCCGAGAACGACACGACGCCGACGATCACCAAGGCCAGGATCGTCCTGGCCGAGAAGGCCGGGGCGTGCGCGGACGCCGGAGCGGCGGCGGCGGTCACGACCAGCCCTCGGAAAAGGCGAAGGTCTCGTAGTCGCCGCGGGCATGGGCGAAGTCGTCGGCGCTGACCGGCCGGCCGCCGAAGAAGCTGCGCTCGACCTGCTCGGCGATGCGGCCGAAGGCGCCCCGCGCCGGCGCCGGCATCTGGTCGAGACCCGCGATGTCGCGGCTGGTCAGCGCCGGGCGGATCAGGCCCGGGCGGCGGCCCGCGAGATCGTCGATGCTGCGGAACAACAGCAGGTGGATCGCCTCGCCGAACCGACCCGCCGCGGCCAGCCGGTCGGCGTCTTCCAGCAGCGCCCGCGCCGCCGCCGGTTCCGGTCGCCAGTCGACGGGCTGCGCGGCCTTGGTCTCGCGCCAGCGGGTGGCCATGACCTCGCGCGCCACGAACCAGACGATCAGCGCCGCGCCCAACGCCAGGCCGCCCCAGAACACGAACTTCAGGATCGGCCCCAGCGCGACCAAGGCGCGGAACAGACTCTCAAGCCACGCCGGGATTTGCGGCGGCGGCGGGGCGGCGGTGAAATCCAGCTGCAGGCCGCGCGTGTGCAGCAGCGCCTGGTGCGCCGCCGCCAGCTTCTGTTCCGACGCGGTATAGGCGTCCGACGCCACTCAAAGCCCCCTTGTCCGCGCCCCCTATCCGCGCCGCGGGCGGTGCGGAACCCTTCGACCCTAGCAGTGGCGCGGGAGGTCGCGAAGGGCTCGAATGCAACTTAGGAGACAGCCGCCGCCGGGGCTTGGACGGCGGGGCGGACGTAGACATAGGCCACGCGCCCGTCGGCCGCCTTCAGGCAGGCAGTCAGTTCGCGGATGGCGCTGTTCAGCGACTCGGTCGTGGACTGCGGCCGGAAGCTGAGCGTCAGCGCCACCAGGATCTCGCTGGGGCCCAGGTGCAGGGTGGCGATCTGCTGCAGTTCGGTGATGCAGTCGATGGCCGCCAGCGTCGCCTTGAGCTGCACCAGCACCGGCTCGGCCACCGCCTCGCCGGCGATCAGGCTGCGGGTCTCGTTGCCGAGCACGAAGGCGACGGCGGCGAGCAGCAGGCCGATCGCCACCGAGGCCGCGCCATCCGCCCAGGGCATGTTGAGCCAGGTCGCCCCGACGACGCCCACGGCGGCGAGCACAATGCCGATCAGCGCCGCGGAATCCTCCAAGAGCACCGAGACCAGGCTCGGATCCTTGGAGATCTTGATGAAGGTCCAGAGACTGACCTGCCGGCCCTTGACCGTGCGCCCGCGCATCACCGCCTTGTATTCGCGGTAGCCGACGCGGAAGGAGGCGCCCTCGAACACCGCGGCCACCGCCAGGACGCCCAGGCTGATCCAGGGCGAGACCACCGGTTCGGGATGGATGATGTGGCGCACGCCCTGCCAGACCGAGAACACGCCGCCCAGGAAGAAGACCATCAGGGCGACGATGAACGACCAGAAATAGGTCTCCATGCCGTAGCCCAGCGGGTGGCTCTCGTCCGGGGCTTTGCGGCCCCGCGCCTGGCCGGCCAGCAGCAGGAACTGATCGCCCGTGTCGACCAGCGAGTGCACGGCCTCGGTGAGCATGGCCGTCGAGCCGGAGAGCCAGGCGGCGGCGAACTTGGCGAGCGCGATGGCGCCGTTGCCGGCCAGCGCCGCCAGCACCACCCGTGTCGAACCTTGCGCCATCCGCCGCACTCTCCGCGCCCGCCCCGATCAGGAGGCGAACGCGGCGCGGGCGTCAACGGGGCGCCAGCATCAGCCCGCCGGCAGCATCGCCACGACGGAGTTGGTCTTGGAGATGAACCTCACCCCCTTCACGCGATCGGCGGGATACTTCTCCCAGGGGCCCTTCACCTCGATCGGCGTCGGCGCGGCGGCGCCGGCCGGAGACGGGGCGTCGGCGACCACATCCATCTCATAGATCCCGTCCTTCGGCGGTCCGGCGTAGATCCGCTTCAGGAAGCCGGCGTTCTTGTAGCCGGGCCCCGGCACGCTGCCGCTGGCCTGCATGTCGAGCGTCCCGTCCTTGCCGACCTTGATCGCGCCCGAGTCGACCTTGGTGATCATGTCCTGGCCTTGGTACATCTGTTGGGATCGGCCGACGTACTTGGGCGCGGCGGGCGCCGCGGCGGTATCTGATTTCGACGAGTCACAGGCTGAAAGGCCGAGAGCGGCGGCAAAGAGGCCGGCGGCCAGGATCACGCTACGCATGGATATCCTCCCCGTATCTTTGATTGCGGTCAGCGTGCGCCCGGTCGGCCCTGCGCCGCAAGCCTCACCTTGGGGCAGGCTGTGAGGCGGCGCGGGCATGGGCTAGGACTGACCGCAACAAGGGTTCGGGAGGCGGTCATGAAGGTCTGGACGCTGAAGATGGGCGTGTGCGCCGCGGCGCTGCTACTGGCGGCGCCCGCGGTCGCCCAGGCGGCCGGCCAGCCGTGGATGAACCGCAAGCTCAGCCCCGACGCCCGCGCCGATCTGGTGCTCGCCAAACTCAGCCTCGACCAGCAGATCGCCCTGCTGCACGGCTCCATGCCGGTGTTCATGGGGGCCAAAAAGCCGGCGAACGTACAGATCTCGGCGGGCTGGTTGCCGGGCGTCCCCGAGCTGAACATCCCCGACCTGACGGAGAGCGACGCGAGCCTCGGCGTCGCCAGCGCCGGGCGCAAGGACGATGACGCGACGCCCCTGCCCTCGGGCCTGGCGCTCGCCGCCACCTGGGACCCCAAGACCGCCTACGCCAGCGGCGCGATGATCGGCAAGGAGGCGCGGCAAAAGGGCTTCAACACCCTGCTGGCCGGCGGCGTGAACCTGCTGCGCGATCCGAGGAACGGCCGCAATTTCGAATATCTCGGCGAGGATCCGCTGCTGGCGGGCACGCTGGACGGCGCCTCGATCGCCGGCATCCAGTCGAACCACATCGTCTCGACCATCAAGCACTTCGCGCTGAACGATCAGGAGACCGGGCGCATGGTGCTGGACGGCCAGATCGACGAGGCGGCGTTCCGCGAGAGCGACCTGCTCGCCTTCGAGATCGCCATCGAGGCCGGCCATCCGGGTTCGGTGATGTGCGCCTACAACCGGGTCGGCGGGACCTATGCCTGCGAGAACCCCTTCCTGCTCACCGACGTCCTGCGCAAGGACTGGAACTATCCCGGCTGGGTGATGAGCGACTGGGGCGCGGTGCATGGCGTCGCCGCCGCCAAGGCGGGCCTGGACCAGGAGAGCGGCCAGCAGCTCGATAAGCAGGTCTTTTTCGACGCGCCCCTGAAGGCCGCCGTCGCCAGCGGCGAGGTCTCCAAGGCGCGCATCCACGAGATGGCGCACCGCTATCTGCGCAGCCTGTTCGCGGCCGGCGCGGTCGATCATCCGGTGGTCGCGGGCGGACTCGACACGGCGGCCGATGGGTTGGTGGCCGGACGCGCCGAAGAGCAGGCCATCGTCCTTTTGAAGAACGACACCAACCTGCTGCCGCTGATGAAGACGGCGAAAAAGATCGCGGTGATCGGCGGCCATGCGGACATCGGCGTCATCTCCGGCGGCGGCTCCTCGCAGGTGATCCCGCCGGGCTCGATCACCTATCCCAAGCCGAAGGGCGCGCCGCAGTGGGGCGGCGGCCAGGTCTACACGCCGGACGCGCCGCTGAAGGCGATCGCCGCGCGCGCCGGCGGGGCCCAGGTGGCGTTCAACGATGGCGCCGACCCGGCCTCCGCCGCAGCGCTGGCCAAGGCCTCGGACGTGGTGGTGGTCTTCGCGACCCAATGGTCGACCGAGGGCATGGACATCGCCATGAAGCTGGACGGCGACCAGGACCGGCTAATCGCCGCGGTCGCCGCCGCAAACCCCAGGACCGTGGTGGTCCTGGAGACCGCGGGACCCGTGGCCATGCCCTGGCGCGACCGCACCGCTGCGATCCTCGAGGCCTGGTTTCCCGGCGCGCGGGGCGCCGACGCCATCGCCAAGGTGCTGTTCGGCGAGGTCGATCCGCAGGGCCGCCTGCCGGTGAGCTTCCCGGCCAGCGAGGCGCAGCTCGCGCGGCCGGTGCTTCCGGGCTCGGACCAGGATGCGGTCGAGACCCTGACGCCTGGCGCCGGGCCCAAGCCCTTCGACGTGCGCTACACCGAAGGCTCCAACGTCGGTTACCGCGGCTACGCCAAGTCGGGCGAAAAGCCGCTCTATCCGTTCGGCTACGGGCTCTCCTATACGGTGTTCCGTTACTCCGGACTGAAGGTCACCGGGGGCAAGACGCTGACCGCTTCCTTCACGGTCGCCAACGTCTCCAACGTGGCGGGGACCGACACACCGCAGGTCTATCTGACCGCGGGGCCGAAGCGGACGCAGCAGCGGCTGATCGGCTGGTCGAAGGTGGCGCTGAAGCCCGGCGAGGCGCGGGTCGTCACGGTGACCGCGCCGGCGCGGATGCTGGCGAACTGGGATGCGGGCGCGCACGGATGGAAGGTGGACGGCGGGGCATACAAGGTGACCGTCGGACCGGATGCGGCGACTGTGGCTCTGAAGGGTTCAGCCACAGTGGCGGCGGCGAAGCTGAAGCCGTAGGGCGCGCGAAATGTTCGAGCATGTCCTGCTCTTCCTGTCGTTCATCTACGCCATCGCCCTCACCCACCTGTTCAGCAGTTCGACCGAACTGATCCTGGCCCGGGACCGGGTGCGGCCGTCCGGCCTGCTGATCGCATGGATGGTCCTCGCCCTGTTGATCCTGGTGACCAACTGGCTGTCGGCGGCCAACCTGTCGGGGGTGCAGCATTGGACCCTGGGACGGGTGCTGCTCGAGTTCGCCACGGCGGGGGTGCAGTACTTCACCTGCTCCCTGGTCTCGATGCGGGTCGAGCCGCAGGGCGAGGCCGACATGCCGGTCTTCTTCGCAAAGCATCGGCCGGTGATCGCCAGCTCGATGGTGGCCTTAGGCGTCATCGCCATGCTGGAGAACTATGTGGACCGGTCCGCCAACGGCCTGACGGCCGACGCCTGGATCGGTGAGGACCTGTCGGTCCTGCCGATGACCCTGGTCGGACTGGCGGCCGCGCTGTTCCCGGCCAGGTGGGTGCAATGGGTTGCGGTCGTGGTGCTCCTGGCGGGCGTCGCCTACTTCCTGTCCCAATTCGTCGCCCTGGGCTGATCGCGGCGCCGCACATGAAAAAGGCGCTGAGCCCTTGAGCCCAGCGCCTCTTCAATTCGCCGTCAGACCGTGACGCCTACTTCGCCGCCAGCGCGTCGTCGTAGAACTTCGCCACGTCGGACTTCAGCTGCTTGAGCGCGTCCTGGTTCAGATAGACCATGTGCCCGGACGGATAGTAGGCGTAGCGCACGTTGTTCTTGATCGAGGGGTCCAGATAGAGGTGCTGGATGTCGTACTCGGTCCCGAAGAACGGGGTCGCCATGTCGTAGAGGCCGTTCAGCGAGAAGATGTGCAGGTGCGGGTTCTCGCGCATCGCCACGCCCATGTCGGCCGCGGTGTTGGCGACGTTCTCACGCCGGCCGCCGCCGCCGAAGCCGCCGGTCGGCGGACGGTGACGCCAGTCCCAGCTCTGGTTGATGTTCGGGCCTGACGGCCAGTAGTTCAGGTCGGTGGTGTAGCCGAGCTGTTCGACCCAGTCGTGCAGGGCCGCGACATAGGCGCCGTTGATGCCGGTGTCGGAAGGGTCGTACTCGGCGTTCTCGCCGACGTTGTCGGTGTTGATGCCGGTAAACCGGGTGTCGTAGCGGCCGAGGATCCGGTTCTGGTCGCGCAGCAGCTCGACCCGGAAGTGGTTCAGGTCGACGCGCAGGTTGGCGCGCTTGATGAACTCCACCGGGATGCCGATGTAGGCCGACAGCTGCTTGGCGGTCGCATCGAACTCCTGCGGCGAGATGTTCCCGCCCTTGGTCAGCGCGGTCAGGTACGGACCGGCGGCCCAGGCCCGGACCTCGTTCAGATAGGCGTTGAGGTCGGTGGGCTGGGTCGCCGAGCGCTTCCAGTAAACCGCGGTCGCCGCGAAGCTCGGGACGTAGCTGACGAAGCTGTGGTCGAAGCCGGAGTCATGGGCGCCGTAGTTCAGCACCGACGACAGCAGCAGCACGCCGTTGAACTGCAGGCCGCGCTGCTGCAGCGCATAGACCAGGCCGGCGGAACGGGTGGTGCCGTAGCTTTCCCCGAACAGGAACTTCGGCGAATTCCAGCGATGGTTGATCGTCACATAGCGCTGGATGCCGCGGGCGAAGGCGTCGATGTCCTGGTCGACGCCCCAGAACTCGGTCCCCTTGGTGTCGCCGAGCGGGCGCGAATAGCCGGCGCCGATGGCGTCGAGGAAGACGAGGTCCGACTTGTCCAGCAGGCTCTCGTGGTTCTCGGTGATGGTGAAGGGAGGGCCGTGGGTGGCGTTGGGGCTGTCGGTCATCACGTGCATCGGACCCGCCAGGCCCATGTGCACGAACAGCGACGCCGAACCGGGGCCGCCGTTGTAGCTGAAGGTCACCGGCCGGTTCTTGGCCCCGCCGTCGGCGGTGTAGGCGACGTAGAACATGGACGCGATCGGCTTGCCGTCGTCGGAGCGCAGGGTGAGCGTGCCGGCGGTGGCCGTGTAGCCGATGGTCTGGCCGTTGATGGTCACGGTGTGGTGCGAGGACTTGGCCTGCTCCATCAGGGGCGCAGTGGCGATGTCGGCGTCGGTGATCTTGTGCTCGCCGGCGGTGGCGCCGCGGAAAGTGTTGCGCTCGACCACCGGACCGGGCGCGCCGGGCTCGTCGGGGCGGGCGGCGGGCGCGGCGGCGGGGCGCTCTCTTGGGCCGGCGGCCTGGGCGAGCGCGGCGGTCGCGGTTGCGGTGAGGCTCAGCGCGGCGAGCGCGGCCACGGTCTTACGTATCATGCAGGTAACCCCCTGGAGGCGGATGTCGATGGCGCGCCAAGTCCCACGCGTCGCGGCGTGCGAGGGAACCCCACACGCTGATGGCGCGCAACCTTGCGCCGCAGTGTTTCCGTCACATTTCGTCACCGTGTTATTCGGTGTCTGCCGCGTCACCCGTGGCGGACGAAAGCGAGACGAGATCGATCTTGGCGAGCCGGGCGACGACTTCCGCCGCCTGGGCGAAGGTCAGCTCGCAATCGTGCGCGAGGTCCTCGACGCGCATGGGGCCGTCCGTCAGGGCGCCGAACAGCCGGTCGGCCAGCTGCGGATGCACCGGCCAGAGCGCGAGCAGCTCATGGGCGACGAGCTGGCGGTAGGCCTGCGGCGTGACGCCGGAGATATCCGTGACCAGGGTCCGGGGGCCGACGTGGCGGGTCGGGTAGCTGGCGAAGGTGTCGAACGGCCCGGCGTGGTCGGCGCCGCTGCGGGGCGCCTGGGCCAGCCATCGGGCGGTGGCCGGGTCGGCGTTCGCCCGCTCGCGGATCGCCGTCTGCTCGGCCCAGAGCGCCTGGTAGCTGCGGTAGACCACCGACCAGTCGAGATCGGACGCCACCCGCGCCCGCCCGGCCGCGCCCATCCGCCGGCGCAGGGCCTCGTCGGCGACCAGGGCGGTGAGGCGGGCGGTGAGTTGGCCCATGTCGACGGTGACGGCCGTGTTGCTCCGCGAGAGGTACTGCTCGTAGCGCAAGGCCCCGGCCTCGAAATCCCGCGCGATCGCCTCGCCGGCGCCGGCCGGCGGCGCCCAGGTGGCGATGCGGAAACCGTCGATCCCGTCGCGCACCGTGTCGCGGTAGCCGTTCCAGTCGCTGACCACGGCGGGCAGGCCCGCGGCCATGGCCTCCGCCGGGGTGATACCGAAAGTCTCCTGGATAGTGTCGGCGAGCGAGATGAACAGGTCCGCGCCGGCCCAGGCGCCGCGGTAGGCCGCCGCATCCGCGCCATCGACGAACAGCGGCCGCACTTCCGGACAAAAGGCCGTGAGCCCGGAGCGGAAGAGCCCGTCCATGCCCGGAGTGGCCGCCTGACCGGCGACCACCAGGACGACCTTGCGTCCGGTGGTCTGCGCGGCGCGCTGCAGGGCGAGGAACATCGCGTGGGGATGGGTCTTGCCGCTGACCGACAGGCGCCCGGCGAAGAGCGCGGCGACCTCGTCTGCGGCGAGGCCGAGGCGGACGCGCGCCGCGGCGCGGTCGTCGGCGGTGAAGGCGAAGTCGCCGGAATGGACGCCCAGCGGTATGACCGGGAACAGCGGGCTTTGGATCGCCACCTCCTGCCCGGTCCGCCAGCGCTGGTAGGCGGCCTGCTGCTCCAGCACCGTTTCGACCACCGCCCGCGCCGCCCGCGACGTGCAGACCAGCGCGTCCCAAGGCATCAGCGGATCGACCAGGGTCTTGGCCAGCGCGTCGAGCGTGAAGGGCGTGGAAAGCGTGTGGGTGACACCCGTCAGGCTGTAGGCCGCGGGACCGACGCGCAGCCGCTGGCGGGCCATGGGCCCGAGGTTCTGATCGGGCCGGTAAAGGATTCCCGCCTGGGCGAGCAGGTCGAGCCGGGAGCCTGGAATCCAGGTGGTTTCGGCGGTGGGATCGATCTGCGCCACCGCGCCCCGAAACGCCTCGGCCGAGGCGGACGAGGGCGTGTAGGCCGGCAGCGGACCAGGCGCGCGGCCCAGCACCGCGGCCCGCAGGAAACCGTTGCCCGCGACCTGCCGGCCCATCAGCTTCGGCCCGGTCAGCAGATAGCCATCAGGCTCGAAGAAGAGGGCCGGGTTCACGCCGCGCGCTTACCATGCGGGCCGATGATCCGGAAGGCGCGGGCCTCGGCCGGCGGCGAGTTCCGGATATATATAGACTAGTTTACATCATAGACTTGATGATCTATGACCCTGGCGCGGCGGGCCGGCTTCGCACACCATCCTGACCGGCCGCCATCGAAGGAGTCCGCCGATGCGCAAGACGCGTGAGCTCGCCGCCGCGGCCGTGGCCGGGCTGATCCTGGCCGGAGCCTCGATGGCGTCCTCCGCGCGGGCTCAGGATCCGGCGCAAGGCGCGGCGGCGGCGGAAGGCGGTAATGGCGTCATGGGCCAGTTTACCGGCTTGGGCGGCGACCCGGCGCTGGGCCAGCAACTCTACGAGAAGCGCTGCGCGAGTTGCCACGACAACCCCACGGGCCGCGTCCCGGCCAAGGCGACGATCGCGCAGAACACCCCGACCTCGATCGCCCAGACGCTGATCGAAGGCGCCATGCGGCCGATGGCGCTCGGCATGGCGCCGCACGACATCGCCTCGGTGGCGGCGTACCTCTCGACCCGCAAGGACGGCGGCCTCAGCGCCGCCACGCCGGACGCGCCGGCCTGCACCGACAAGCCCGCGCCCATGACGCTCGCCGGCCCAGGCTGGAACGGCTGGGGCAATGGCGAGACGCAAGCCCGCTACCAGCCCAAGCCCGGAATCGCGGCGGCCGACGTGCCGCGTCTGAAACTGAAGTGGGCCTTCGCCTACGCCGGCAGCCGCAACGGCCAGGCCACGGTCGTCGGCGGGCGGCTGTTCCTGACCTCCAGCTCCGGCGCGATCTACGCTCTGAACCCCAAGACCGGCTGCGCCTACTGGCGCTACGACATCCCGGGCGGCTCGCGCAGCAGCATCACGGTCGGCAAGATCGGCGGCCGCTTCGCCGTCTACTTCACGGGCTGGACGGAGCGGACCGCCTACGCCCTGGACGCTGAGAGCGGCAAGCTGGTCTGGAAGACCCAGGTCACCGACCAGCAGGAAGTGCAGATGACCGGCTCGCCGGTGCTGCACGCGGGCCGGCTCTACATCCCGGTGTCCTCGGCGGAAGAGGCCATCGCGGTGGACGTGAACCACCAGTGCTGCAAGTTCCGCGGCGAGGTGGCGGCGGTGGACGCCGCGACCGGCAGGATCGCCTGGCATGCCTACATGGCCGACCCCGCCAAGCCGTTCAAAAAGAACAGCGCGGGCGTGCAGATGTACGGTCCGGCGGGCGCGGCGATCTGGGGCGCGCCGACGGTCGACGCCAAGCGCGGCCTGATCTACGTCACCACCGGCGACAGCTACACCGACATCGCCGCGCCAAGGGCCGAGGCGGTGGTGGCCCTCGACATGAAGACCGGCGCCATCCGCTGGGCCAACCAGCTCACCAAGGGCGACAACTACATCATCGGCTGCTACGGCCCGGCGCCGCGCGGCAATTGCCCCAACCCCGCCGGTCCGGACTACGATTTCGGCGTCTCGCCGGTGCTGGCGAGCCAGCCCGGCGGCAAGCAGCTGATCCTGGTCGGCCAGAAGTCGAGCCAAGTCTATGCGCTCGATCCCGACCATGAGGGCAAGGTCGTCTGGGAGCATCGCCTGAGCGTCGGCGGCCCGCTGGGCGGCGTCGAGTTCGGCCCGGCCTCAGATGGTGGAAGCTATTTCGTCGGCGTCTCCGACATCTTCGTCGCCAAGCCGGCGCCCGGCGTCTACGCCTTCCGCATCGCCGACGGCGAGCTCCTGTGGTCGGCGCCCAGCGACAAGCTCGCCTGCGCCTGGAAGACTCCCTACTGCACCGGCGCCGTCTCCCAGGCGCTGACCGCCATGCCGGGCGTGGTGTTCGCCGGCGCGATGAACGGCCACTTCCGCGCCTACGACAGCAAGACCGGCAAGGTGATCTGGGACTACGACACGGCCGCGGCGCCGGTGACGGCCGTCTCCGGCAAGAGCGCGCAGGGTGGAGTCATGGACGGCGCCGGCCCGACCATCGCCGGCGGCGCGGTCTATGTGAGCAGCGGCTATCAGGCGCGGTCCGGGACACCCGGCATCGTCTTGATGGCGTTCTCGGTCGACGGACGCTAGGCCGCTAGCCGGCCTTCCGCTCGCCCGCCTCGCCGGCCTTTTCGACGGTCTGCATCTGGCTCTGCAGGGCGCCCACCAGCTCGGCCGCGGAGATCGGCTTGTTGAGATGGGCGTCGGCGCCGGCGGCGCGGCCGTCGTCGACGTGCTGCGGCAGGCAGTTGGCTGAGACGATCAGGATCGGGGCGCGGGGCCGCGCGGTGTCGACCTCCCACTCGCGGATGCGGCGCGTGGCCTCGAAGCCGTCCATCACCGGCATCTGGATGTCCATCAGGACGGCGTCATAGGCGCCGCTCTTCATGGCCTCGACGCCCTCCTGTCCGTCCTCGACAGAGGCGTGGCCGATGCCGACGCTGTCGAGGATCAGCTCCATCACCCGGCGGTTGACCGCATTGTCGTCGACGATCAGCACCATGAAGTCGCCGCCCTGCGGCTCTTCGACGGGCGCCGGCGCGGCCACGGCCGCGGCGGCGCTGTCGGCGAGCCTGGGCAGGTCCAAGGCGAAGCCGAACACCGAACCCTGGCCCGGGTTGCTGTCGCAGGCGATCTGGCCGCCCATCAGCCGCACATATTCATCGCAGATCGCCAGGCCCAGGCCCGCGCCGCCGTGCTTGCGGGTGGCGGAGTTGTCGGCCTGCTGGAAGCGCTGGAACAGCGCCTCCTTCTGGTCGGCGTCGAAGCCGGCGCCGGTGTCGCGCACTTCGAAACGCACCTCGCCGCCGCGGCGCGACGCGCTCAGCGTCACCTCGCCGGCCTCGGTGAACTTAATGGCGTTGTTGAGCAGATTGCCCAGCACCTGGCGCAGCCGCTGCGGGTCGCAGTCGACGATGCCGTCGACGCCCGGGCGAATGTCGGCCTTCAGAGTCAGGCCCTTCTCCTGGGCCGAGCCCGCGAAGAGATCCTTCACCGAGATCAGCAGCTCGGCGAGGTCGGTCGGCTCGGGGCGTAGCTCGATCGCGCCGGCCTCGACGCGGGCCAGGTCCAGGAGGTCGGTCAGCAGGCCGTTCAGCAGCCGCCCGGAGCTCTGAATCACGCCCACCAGCTCGCGCTGCTGGCCGGAAAGCTCGGTGCGGACCAGCACCTCGGCGATGCCCAGCACCCCGTTCAGCGGCGTGCGGATCTCGTGGCTCATATTGGCCAGGAACTCGCTCTTGGCGCGGTTGGCGGCCTCGGCGGCGTCGCGGGCGGCGGCCATGGCCTCGGCGCCGCGCTTCTGCAGGGTGATGTCGGTGAGCACGGTCACCCCGCCGCCGTCGTCGGTTCGGCAGGATTCGTGCTGGATCCAGCGCCCGTCAGGCATGCGGAATTCGGAGACGCCCTGGCGGGCGCGCGACACGGTGTCGGCGGCCCAGCGGTCGGGGCCCTCCTCGACGGTGGCGAACCAGCCGCTGGCCTTGGCGGCTTCGATGAAGGCCTCGCGCGGGCGGCCCAGCGCAGCTTCGACGCCGCACTCCGACATCAGCCGGGCGAAGGCCTCGTTCCAAATCTGCAGCCGGTCGCCGGCGTCATAGAAGGCCAGGCCGGACGGCACGGCGTTCAGCGCGTGGCGCAGGCTGACGAAGGTGTTGCGCTTGCCCAGCCGCTCCATGAGCACCAGGCTGACACTGGCCAGAAGGATCAGCGCGGCGAGGCCGCCGGTGGCGATCGCCAGGCCGCCACGCTCCATCACCTGGCCGGTGGTCACCAGTGTGGCGTCCGGCGTCAGGGTCACCGCGGTCATGGCGGTGAAATGCAGGCCGACGATGCCAAGCACGAAGACCAGGGCGGGCGGCGCCCAGGCCCAGACGCCCTTGACGTAGTCGCGCACCGAGAAGGCGGCCATGCCGCCGGCCGCGGCGATCAGGATCGAGGCGGCGACGTAGGCCATGCTCCAGCTGACGTCGGCCTGGGTGCGGATGGCGTCGATGCCGACATAGTGCATAACGGCGATGCTGGCCCCGGCCAGGGCGCCCCCGATCAGGCCCGCCTGCAGGCCGCGCCGCCAGGTCGGAAGCGCAAAGCCGAGCGCCATGCCGGCCACCGACACCAACAGCGACAAGGCGGTCTCCGGCAGGTCGTAGGCGATCTTCATGGTCGGCTGGTAAGCCAGCATGGCGATGAAGTGGGTCGCCCAGACGCCAGACCCGGCGACCATGGCGGTCAGCCCAAACCAGGCCCAGCGAAGGGCGCCATAGGCCCTCACCGCACGCGCGTGGAAGCCGAAGGCGGTGCTGGCGGCGACGATGCAGATGAACGCCGCCACGGCCACGAGGCGCAGGTCATGCTGTACGAAGATGCAGGTCAGTACCGCAAACACTGGCTGGGCTTTCCGTTGGGGAACGGCGGCAACCTAGGCCGGAACGGGTTAACAGAGTGGAATTGCCAAGCAACATCCGAAGGTTGCCGGCGCCGCAACCGTTAGGCGGCCAGGCGGTCCATCGCGGGGCAGACGGCGAGCTCGCCGATGACAGCGGCGGCCGAGACCGGCTTGGCCAGGTGGCAGTCGGCGCCGGCCTCGCGGCCCGCGGCGATATCCTCGTCGGCGCAGTTGGCCGAGACGACGATGATCCGGGCGGGTTGTGCGCCGCCGGCGGCCTCCAGGGCGCGGATTCGCCGCGTCGCCTCGAAGCCGTCCATCACCGGCATCTGCAGATCCATCAGGACCGCATCGTAGGCGCAGGCCTGCATCGCCTCGACGGCCTTGAGGCCGTCTTCCACCGAGGCGTGGGCGATGCCCACGCTGTCGAGGACGATCTCCAGCACCTGGCGATTGATCGGGTTGTCGTCGACGATGAGCACGCTGAAGGTCTCGGGATGCTCGCGGGGCGGCGTGACGTCCGGCGTCGGGGTGGCCGCCGCGGATTGGGCGACCGCCCGATCGACGGCCCGGTGGACCACCGGCGCCGGGAAGGCCGGCTCTGCGAAGGTCTGGGCATCGGCGGACGGCTCGACGGGCAGGGGCGCGTGATCGAGATCCTCGACGACCCGCAAGGCCAGCGGCACATAGGCCGGCAGGTCGGCGCGGCGCCGCCGCGGCGCGAACCCGCGCAACAGCTTGCCGTCACGCCGCAGGAAGGGAATGTAGACGCCGAAGGCGATGCTGACCGCGACCACCCAGATGACCACGCCGATGGCGACGAGGTGGAGGTCGGGCGTCAGGTCGGCGTAAGTATACATTTCCTCTCTCCCGTATCTTGTCTCTCATTCTGAGGACATGTGAGAAAATATATCCCAGACACACTTAACAGTATATGTTTTATAGAGAGCTTATGGCCTCCGTATCTCTACGTATCCAAGTATACGTAAATATACGTAGCCCCTGATCTCGCGACTATCGAGACCGGCGTTCGGCCATCAGGCCGATGGCGCGGCCTCGCTTTTCGCCTATAGGCAGGAGGCCATGCCCAAGCCGACCGAACCTCTTGGCGCGCAACGCCTGATGACGCGGATCGCCGTCGCCGCGGTGCTCGCCTGCGCCGGCGCGGCGGCGCCGCCGGCCTGGGCCCAGGAGATGCCCGACATGCCGGGCATGGATCACTCCAAGATGGGGCGCGATATGGCCGGGATGGACATGGCCGGCATGGACATGGGCCACTCGATGCGCGGCGCCTATGGTCCCTACGCCATGAGCCGCGAGGCGTCGGGCACCGCCTGGCAGCCGGACGCCTCGGCCCATGGGGGGCTGGAGGTCGTGCGCGGCCCCTGGATGCTGATGTTCCACGGCCTGCTGAACGGCGTGTACGACAAGCAGGACGGGCCGCGCGGCGGCGAGAAATCGTTCGCCTCCGGCATGCTGATGGCCATGGCGCAGCGGCCGGTGGGCGACGCCGGGACCCTGCAACTGCGCGCCATGGTGAGCCCCGACCCGCTGATGGGCCCAAGCGGCTATCCCCTGCTGCTGGCCACCGGCGAGACCGCGGACGGCAAGACCCCGCTGATCGACCGCCAGCACCCGCACGACCTCTTCATGGAGCTCTCCGCCTCCTACAGCCTCAAGCTCTCGGCGGCCGACAGCGTGTTCGTCTACGCCGGCCTGCCGGGCGAGCCGGCCTTCGGCCCGCCGGCCTTCATGCACCGCCTCTCGGTGATGGACAGTCCCGAGGCGCCGATCAGCCACCACTGGCTGGATTCGACGCACATCTCCTTTGGCGTGGTCACCGGCGGCTTCGTCCACGGCGACTGGAAGATCGAGGCCAGCGCCTACAACGGCCGCGAGCCCGACCAGCACCGCTACGATATCGAGACCGGGGCTCTGGACTCCACCGCCGTGCGCCTTTCCTGGAACCCCTCGGCGCACTGGGCCCTGCAGGCCTCCTGGGCCGACGAGATCAGCCCGGAACAGCTTGAGCCCGGCGTCGACCAGCACAAGGTCTCGGCCAGCGCCATCTACACCGTCCCGTTCGGCGACCGTGGCTGGTGGTCGACCACCGCGGCCTGGGGCCGGCGGTCCAGCCTGGGAACTGACCTCGACGCCTGGGTGCTGGAAAGCGCGGTCAAGCCGAACCCGGCCTGGACGGTGTTCGGCCGCGCAGAGCGGCT
>NZ_DATGEX010000064.1:0-312460 GCF_035309685.1 Phenylobacterium sp. | reverse complement strand
GGACGCCGCCGCGTCCTGGCGCGACCATGGGGCGGTGGTGATCGCTCCGCTCAACGAAGCGCCGCGGCTGGTGGACCGGATCGCGCCGGAACACGTCGAATTCGCCGTTGAAAACCCCGAACGCCTGGCCGACCACGTGCGGCATGCTGGCGCGATCTTCCTGGGACGTCATGCGCCGGAAGCAATTGGCGACTATGTTGCCGGCTCAAATCACGTGCTGCCGACCAGCCGGGCGGCGCGATTCTCCTCGGGCCTGTCGCTTTATGATTTCCTCAAGCGGACCTCGATCGTGAAGTGCGACGAAGCCGCCTTCGCGCGCCTGGCGCCGGCCACGGTGGCGCTGGCGGAGGCTGAAGGCCTGCCCGCCCACGCCCGCTCGGCGGCCATCCGCATGGGGCAGGGCTGAGCCATTGGCCGCAAACAAACCTTGTTCTGAGAGCAGATGACCGCCACTTCCCAAACCGCCAGCGAGACCCCGACGATGGCCGCCCCCACTACGGCTGCAACGAAGACGCCGCCCGGCGCCTGGTCGAAGATCCTCGCGCCTTACCGTGAGCCCAAGACCGCCCGCAGCATCTTCGAGATCGCCGTCACGGTCCTGCCGCTGCTGGTCCTCTGGGCGGTCGCCTGGGAGCTGCATGCCCGGGGCCTTTGGTGGGCGGCGCTGCTGCTGACGGTTCCCGCGGCCTTTTTCCTGGTCCGGCTGTTCATGATTCAGCACGACTGCGGCCACGGCTCATTTTTCCGTCAGCGCCAGGCCAACGAGTGGGTCGGCCGCATCGCCGGCGTCTTCACCATCACGCCCTACCACTACTGGCGTCAGAGCCATGCGGCGCACCATGCGACCCACGGCAACCTGGACCGCCGCGGCAATCTCGGTGTCATCGAGACCCTTACCGTCGAGGAATATCGCGCGCTCTCGCCCCTGCGCCGGTTTGGCTACTGGCTCTATCGCCACCCCGTTGTGATGTTCGGCGTCGGCCCCATCTACGTCTTCCTGATCAGCCAGCGCCTGCCGATCGGCATGATGCGCCAGGGCTGGCGGCCATGGGCCAGCGTCATGGGCAATAGCCTGGGCGCACTGGCGGGGATCGGCGGGCTGATCTGGCTGTTCGGCCTGGCGCCGGTGCTGATCGTCAATGTGGTGACCATGCTGCTGGCGGCGACGATCGGCGTCTGGCTGTTCTATGTGCAGCATCAGTTCGACGGCGCCGTCTGGATGCGGAACGGCGAATGGAAGCGCGACGACGCGGCCCTTGCGGGCAGCTCGCACCTGGACCTGCCGCAGCCGCTCCGCTGGTTCACGGGCAACATCGGCATCCATCATGTGCACCACCTGTCGAGCCGCATCCCCTTCTATCGTCTGCCCAAGGTGCTGAAGGATCATCCGGAATTGAACGCCATGAGCCGGGTCGGTTTCTGGGCGAGCTTCCGCTGCGCCCGCCTGGCGCTGTGGGACGAGGCCGCCGGTCGCCTGGTGTCCTTCCGCGAAGCGCGCCGCACGGCCTGACCCGATCTCGACATCGCAGATTCTGAAGACGCCCGGCGCACACGCGCCGGGTATCTTTCGTTGTCTGGAGCCAGCTTGTTCGCAGGTGCGGGATGACGTGAGGGGCCGGAATGCCATAAAGCGTGGGTGAGCCTCCAGGACGCCCATGGCTGACGACGACCGCCAGATGCATCGCCTGCAGACCGTCGAGCTCGATGATGAGTCGCTCGCGGCGTCGTCGCGCGACCAGGAGCAAGAACGGCAGATCGCGATCTTCGACCTACTGGAAGAGAATTTCTTCCATCCGGAAGGCGCCGAGAGAGGCCCCTACGACCTGAAGATGGGGTTGATCGAAAACCGTCTGGTCCTGGACATTCGCGGCCCCGACTATGAGCGGCGGCACATCCTGTCGCTGTCGCCGTTCCGCAGCCTGATCAAGGACTATTTCCTGATCTGCGAGAGCTACTATCAGGCGATCCGCAGCTCGACGCCCAGCCAGATCGAGGCCTTGGACATGGGCCGGCGGGGTCTGCACAACGAGGCCTCCGAAGTCCTGCGCGCGCGGCTGGCGGGCAAGATCGAGACCGACGTCGACACCTCGCGCCGGCTCTTCACCTTGATCTGCGCCCTGCATTGGCGGGGTTAGGCGCAGATGCCGGCTGACGCCCCGTCTTCGTTGCAGGGGGCGCCAGCGCCAGGCGCGGTGCTGTTCGCCTGCAATTTCAATCAGGTCCGCTCGCCGATGGCGGAGTCGCTGCTGAAGCTTCTGGTCGGCGACCGCGTGTATGTGGACAGCTGTGGCCTGAAGCGTGCGCCCATGGTGCATGACGATGTCCGCGACGAGGACGTACCCGCTGGCGTTGACCCCTTCGCCCAGGCGGTGATGGCGGAGCTGGGCTACGACCTCGCCCGCCATCGGCCCAAGACCTTCGATGATCTGGAGGACTTCTCTTTCGATCTCGTGGTGTCGCTCACGCCCGAGGCGCATCACCGGTCGCTCGATCTGGCCCGCGGACGGGCCGCGGATATCGAGTACTGGCCGACCCACGACCCGACACTCACCGAGGGGTCGCGCGAGGCGCGGCTGGCGGTCTATCGACAGGTGCGTGACGGCCTCGCCAGGCGGATCGCCGAGCGGTTTGGGGGGCTTGCGCCGTCGCCCATCGACCTTGCCCCGCCCGGTGCGCTATAATTTACCGGCTATCAGCGGCTCGCGGCCTGACGTAAGGCGCGGGCCGTCATTTTATTCTCGATTTGGAGCCTGCATGGCGAAAGAAGAACTGTTGGAGTTTCCGGGCACGGTCAGCGAAGTCCTGCCCAACGCGACCTTCCGCGTGAAGCTTGAGAACGACCACGAGATCATCGCCCACACCGCCGGCAAAATGCGCAAGAACCGCATCCGGGTTTCGGCTGGCGACAAGGTGCTTGTGGAGATGACGCCCTACGACCTTTCCAAGGGCCGCATCACCTTCCGCGTCCGCTAGACGCGCCTCGGCTCCGTGCCGTCACAACCTCCGCGCTTGGTGCTGGCCTCCGCAAGTCCCCGGCGGCTCGAGCTTTTGCGCCAGATCGGCTTCGAGCCCGACGCAGTGGACGCGGCCGAGGTCGACGAGACTCCCCTGAAGGACGAGACGCCTCGTCGCTTGGCCCAGCGGTTGGCGGCTGAGAAGGCCGTCGCCGTGGCGGGGCGCCATGATGGCGCCTTCGTGCTGGCGGCCGACACCGTGGTGGCGCTGGGCCGCCGGGTGTTGCCCAAGGCGGAGCGCGCCGAAGAGGTGGGGGACTGCCTTCGCCTGCTGTCGGGGCGGGCGCACCGGGTGCTGACCGGGCTCTGCGTGCTCGCGCCGGACGGCCGGCGGGCGCAGCGGCTGGTGGAGAGCCGGGTGCATTTCAAGCGCCTGACGGCCGATGAGATCGAAAACTATCTCGAAGCCGGCGAAGGGGTGGGCAAGGCCGGCGGCTATGCGATCCAGGGGCGGGCAGGGGCCTTCGTGACCGCCTTGCAAGGCTCATACTCCGGCGTGGTCGGATTGCCGCTCTATGAAGCCGCGACCCTGCTGGGTGGGCTGGGGCGTCGGCGGCCATGAGCGAGCGTCGCGCCTATCTGGACCGCGGCATTGGCGAGACGCGTGGCGTCGTCACCCTGGACGGGCGGCCCGAGCGCCTGCTCATCCGCCGCGATGACGACGAGCCCCGGCTGAGGCTCGGCGCACGCTTGATCGCCCGCGTGACCAGCCTGGAGCCGGCGCTGGGCACGGCCTTCCTGGACCTGGGCGCCGGAGCCGAGGCGATCCTGCCCTTCAAGCCCGACGCGCGCCCGGTGCGCGGCCAGTCGATCGAGATCGAGATCCGCGGCGAGCCCCGGCGGGGCAAGCTGGCGCAGGCGCGCGCCATCGGCCCGGCGGAGGGCGCGCCGCGCCTGATCGCCGCGCCCGACGTGCTGGCCGACCTCGAGGCGCTGTCCCATGGCGCCAGGCTGGTCGAGGGAGCGGCCGCGCGGCAGGTGGCCGATGAGGCCGAAGCCGAGGCGCTGGAGGTGCTGCACCCGCTGCCCGGCGGCGGCCAGATCGCCATCGAGCCGACCCGCGCGCTGACCGCCATCGACGTCGACCTCTCCGACCGCAAGGGCGGCGACGCCAAGCGCGTCACCCGCCAGGCCAATCTCGCCGCTCTGGGCATGGCCGGGCGCCTGCTGCGGCTGAAAGGCCTGGGCGGGATCGTGGTCATCGACCTGGTTGGGCGCGGGCATGATGGCAACGCCCTGTTGGCGGCCGCGCGCGCAGCCTTCGGGCCGGACAATCCTGGGGTCGCCATCGGACCGGTCGGCCGGTTCGGCACCATGGAATTGTCGCTGCCGCGCCGCATCCGGCCGCTCGCCGAGCGCCTCTGCCGCGACGACGGAGCCTTGAGCGACGATACGCTGGCGCGACGCCTCATCCGGCGGCTGCAGGCCGAGGCGGTCGCCCAGCCTGGCGCGCGGCTGGCGGCGGTCTGCGCGCCGGGGGTGGCCGCCGCGGCCGCGCCGTTGGGCGCCCTGCTCGCCGAGCAGATCGGCGCCCGATTTTCGATCACCGCTGACCCGGGCCGAGCTCGCGACAGCCTGGATGTCGGGCAGGCTCGATGACTCCAGCCAAATGTCCGATCTGCGAGCGGCCGGCGGCGCCCGAATTCAAGCCGTTCTGCTCGGCGCGCTGCGCCGACGTCGACCTGCACCGCTGGCTGAGCGGCCGCTATTCGGTCCCCGGAACCGAGGACCCCGACGCCCTTGGCGACGAGGAGGCGGATGACTGATCGGCCCTCCGCTGGACTTCCGAAAGAGCCTCTTCTATAGACGCGGCTCCCCGCGACGGCGGCCTTCGCCTGGGTAGCTCAGTTGGTAGAGCAGCGGATTGAAAATCCGCGTGTCGGTGGTTCGAATCCGCCCCCAGGCACCACTATCTCCCGCCGGTTTCGCGGGCGCTGTCCGGATCCGGACGCCGCTCGCCTTGCGGCCCTCCGGCCGGCGGGCCTGATCCAATCGCAGTCGACTGTTTCGGGGCGACAATATGCCCAGACCCCCCGCAATGTGATCAGATTACAAATGTGAAATACATACCGCAGTGCAGCATTAATTTCCCGTAAGGGTAGAAATTCGGCGCCGCCCTCTTCGATGATGTTTTGTGCAGCGCGGTACGCTGTAGGGCGCCATCGAACTTTCGCAAGCCCCCGTTATCGTGTGCCCTCTTGACGCCTCATTAAGGGGTTGCCAAAGGACCCGAGCCGCAAGTCTAAGATAGCGGTAAGACCTCAGACGCCCCCCGGGGAAGAAGAGTTCGCTTCGCGCCTTCGAAACGTTGCCCCTTCATACAAGTTGGGAGCAGCCGTTACGGGTCGCGGCGCAGCGACAGCGGCCTGACGTCCCGGACCGGGCAATCGGTTCTGGAGGTCGGGATTGTTTCAACTAGGGTGGAGACGCTCTCGCGCGACGACCCTTTGGCCACTCGTGCTAGACCAACCAGGAACTGGCGACAGATGTTCGACAACAAACTGAAGACCCCTTTCATTGCTCTCATCGGCGCCGTCGCGTTGATGGCGAGCGCTCCTGCTTTCGCGCAGGCCCCCGCCGCGCCCGCGGCTGCTGACGCCGCCGCCGCTCCGGCCGCTGCGCCCGCCGCCGCGGCTCCCGACGCCGGTGCGCCGGCTGAACCCCCGCAAATGAAGCATGGCGGCAAGATGGGCATCGGTACGATGTTCATGGACGCGAAGCCGGAAGTGAAGGTGGTCATGCTGATCCTCCTTCTCTCCTCCATCTTCTCGTGGACGATCCTGATCACGAAGAGCATCGAGTTCCGCTCCCTCAATCGCGTTTCGGACAGCTTCCTTGAAGCCTTCCGCGGCGCGAAGTCGATCAGCGACATGGGCCGGATCGCCGTGGCTGAAGAGTTCGACGGCAACCCGCTGGCCGACATGGCCGCCGCGGCCGCTCAGGAAATCGAGCTCAGCCGCCAGGCCGGCCTGCATGTGGCTGGCGAGCACCGCGAGACGACGCTGAACCGCGCCGAGCACGCCGTGTCCGCCGTCCAGGCCTCGCTGACCCGCCGCCTCGGCAGCGGCATGTCCTTCCTGGCCTCCATCGGCTCCAACGGTCCGTTCATCGGTCTGTTCGGCACCGTGTACGGGATCATGGACTCGTTCATCGGGATCGCGAACACCAACACCACCAACCTCGCGGTCGTGGCGCCCGGCATCGCCGAAGCTCTGCTGGCCACGGGCCTGGGTCTGTTCGCCGCCATTCCGTCGGTTATCTTCTACAACGTCTTCCAGACGCGGATCGCCGCCTACGGCGCCCGCTCGGAAGGCTTTGTGGCTGAGCTGATGAACGCGATCTCCCGGCAGCTCGACAAAGGAGCGTAAGCCAGATGGGAGCCAAGCTTTCAGGCTCTGGCGGCGCCTCGGAGGAAATGAACAGCACCATCAACGTCACGCCGTTTGTGGACGTTATGCTGGTTCTGTTGATTATCTTCATGGTGGCGGCCCCTCTGGCGGCCGTCACGGTGAAGGTGAACCTTCCCCCGGCGGTGGCTAAGCCGGGCACCAATCCGCCCAAGCCCGTCTATATTTCACTCCAGGCCAACGGCCGGATCTTCATCCAGGACTTTCCGACGGACCTCGCCAGCCTTGGCGATGACCTTCGGCGGCAAGTGGGCTCCAAGCGCGACCCTGCTCACGAGCGGATCTTCATCCGCGGCGACAGGGACGTGATGTACGGGGACTTCATGGCCGTGATGAACATGCTGCAGGACAACCAGTTCTACAGCGTGGCCCTGGTCGGCGAAGACGCGAATAAGTGAGGCGCTGACGCATGACCGATACATCATCGCGCGGCGCCACACCGGCTCCCGCCTTCGGCAGTCACAACCCCTTTGACGATCCGCGGCCCAAGCGGAACAAGGGCATGCTCATCGCGATGGCCATCGCGGTTGTCGTGCACGGCGCTTTGGCAATCTATCTGTGGAAGAGCAAGTTCGAGCCCAACTTCAAGGAATACTCGGACGATGTGACGGACGTGGCGCTCATCAAGCCGGTGCCGCCTCCGCCGCCTCCGCCACCGCCGCCGCCGCCGCCGAACACCCCGCCGCCGCCGCCGCCCAAGCTGCAGCCCCGGCCTCCGGTGTCCGCGCCTGACGTGCCTTCGATCCCGCCTCTGCCGGTTCCGCCGGTCGAGCATCGGATCGAGCAGCCTAAGCCGCCGGCTCCGCCGCCGCCTGAGCCGCCGCGTCCGTCGGTGATCACCAACGCCGACTGGCTGCGTAAGCCGACCGGCGAGGACATGGCGAAGTACTATCCGGAACGTGCGACCCGGATGAATATCGAAGGCCACGCGACCCTCCACTGCACGGTGGATGCGCGCGGAACCCTGAACAACTGCTCGATTCAGGGCGAAGAACCCGAGACCGCTGGTTTCGGCGACGCCGCCATGAAGCTGTCCAAGCTGTTCAAGATGAAGCCGCAGACCAAGGATGGCGCGCCGGTTGACGGCGGGCAGATCAACATCCCGATCGCCTTCAAGCTTCCGAAGGGCTGACCTTCTCAAGCTGACTTTGGATCAGGCCCCGGCGGCGAAAGCCCCGGGGCCTTTTTCTTTGTCCGCCTTCACAGCCCGCGCGACCCACCCCATTCTCACAGCGCGGTTTCGGTGTCGGGCGAGGAGTGGGGCGGGGGATGAGCGGGGTCGGCGATCCAGCAGCGCGCTCCGGCCCGCCGCCCGGCAGCCCCCGGGACGACCTGCAGTTCCTTGGCATCGCGCTGGCGGTGCTGGCGGTGCTGCTCACCTTCAACGCCATGAACACCTACCATGAGCACGTCAGGGCGGGTCATCCGCTGGCGCCCTGGGAGCCTGCCGTGTGGGAGGTCTCCAGCGGCCTCTTCTTCCTGGCCGTGGGGCCGATCATCCAGCTGCTCACCCGACGTGCGTGGCTGGGCGACCGTCCGCTGCTCCCGAGGTTGGCGATCCATTTCGTGGCCGCGGTCGCCATTTCGCTGGTCCACGTGCTGTTCATCGGCGCGGCGCGCTGGGCGGTCTATCGGGTGATGCGCGCACGATACGACCCGCTCGGCCCCTTGGGTGACTGGCCCTACGAGCTGCGCAAGGACCTGATGGTCTATGCGGCGATCGTCGGCGTCTACACCTTCTGGCGCCTGGTGAGGGCCAAGTCCGCGGCCGGCGTCGCCGACGCATGGGCCGACGTCCTTGAAGTGCGGGACGGCGCGCGCCGTCACTTCGTGCCGCTGGCCGAGGTGGTCTGGGTGGAGGCGGCCGGCAACTATGTGGAGCTGCACCGCGGCGGCGCGGGCCTGCTGCACCGCGCCTCGCTGTCGGAGATGGAGCGGCGGCTGCACACCGCGGGCTTCGTGCGCATCCACCGCTCGCGCCTCGTGCGGCGCCAGGCCGTGGCGGCGATTGAGTCCAAGCCGACCGGCGATTTTACGGTGCGGCTGACCGACGGACGGGAACTGGCCGGCAGCCGGCGCTATCGCCATCCGCTGCTCGCCGACTGACTCGCCTGTTTGACTTGATTGGGCCGCGCCGCGCGACTAGAAACCCCCCTCGCGATGGGCCGGCTTAGCTCAGTTGGTTAGAGCGCTAGATTGTGGATCTAGAGGTCCTCGGTTCGAGCCCGAGAGCTGGTACCATCGCGAATATCCCCCACAGCATGATCTGGGCAGCCCGGTCTAGGCTGCGGCAGCGGCGGCCTTCGGTCACTTGCGCAGGAAGGGTTGCGGCTTCCAGCGGACCAGCGAGCGCCAGACCCATTCGAACGGTCCGTAGTAGAACCGTGCGAGCCATGGTTTGCTCCAGGCGAGGATGAACACCCACACCCCGGCCACGACGATGAGCTCCTGGAAGCGCGAGAGGCGGCCGTAGAGCCCCAGACCGAAACCATCGAACACCAGGGTGGTGATGATCGAGGTGCCCAGATAGTTGCTGAAGGCCATGCGGCCTGCCGCCGCCAGCCGGTCGATCACGGCCTGGGCCGCGCCGGCGCGGACGATCAGCAGAAGCACGCTGGCGTGCGCCAGGCCGATCAACAGGCGGGTGACCTGCTGCCAGTCCTCCAGCTTGTTGATGGTCAGCGGCTCGAAGCCCGCCCGCCAGATCATCCAGGCGATCCAGGCCGTCACTGGCACAGCCAAAAGGTAACCCACCGCGATCATCGCCCCGTAGGCGCGGCTCGACCACCCGAGCGTGAAGAAGCCGGTGCGGAACAGGGCCATGCCGACGAACATCTGACCGATCGCCTCGGGAATTTCGCCGGTCGGCATCAGGTAGGTCTGGATCAGCCGGGCGGCCAGCGCGCGGACCCTGAGCGCATCCATGAAGCCGCCGCGATAGCCGGCAATCTCCAGCTGGCCCATCTGAGCAGAGGGGGCGACGAGCTGCGAGGCCTCCTGCCAGCTCTTGATCGCGTCGGGCGAGGCGCCCGGCGCGGTCGCTGCGGCGTGCATGGCGATCAGCTGGTCGGCCACCACAAGGTTTGCGCCCAGCAGCACCGCCAGGATCGCGACGCCGACGCCGAGCTGGACCTTCCAGCTCAGCTTGCGGAACGGGAAGATCACGAGGCCCGCCAGGGCATAGGTGACCAGGATATCGCCCCACCACAGGAAATAGGCGTGGATCATGCCGATCACGAACAGCCAGAACATCCGGCGGTAGTGGGTGGCCATCGGCCCGGGCCTGCCGCCCTCGGCGCGCTCGGCGATCAGGACGGCGCTGGCTCCGAACAGCATAGTGAAGAGCGCGCGCATCTTGCCGTCGGTGAGCACGTTGTTGACGGCCCAGGTCCAGAGGTCCGCGCCGGTGGAACCGCCGGCGTAGGTCGGGTCGAGATAGGCGAAGGCTGGCATCCCCATGCCGACGATGTTCATCAGGAGGATGCCCAGGACCGCGAAACCGCGAACGGCGTCGATCGAGATGTGGCGGTCGGCTTCCGCCCCGCCCGCTGCGCCCGGCATTCCGCGTTCTCCCTGGTTTTCTCGAAGGATGAGCGCGCCGCCCGGGGTGTCAACCGCACGCCGGCCCATGCTAAACCTCAGGTCGATTCCGGCTGCCGCGGCGGCCGCCGCTCACGGAGACCGCCACGGTGAAACGCCTGACCTGGATCGGACTTGCCACCGCCGTGGCGTTGTTGGCCGCCTGCGGCCGCCCGGCCGACAAGGCGCAAACCCCGGTCGCCGCGCCCCCCGTCGGCCCGGAGCGCGACAGCCCGGTGCGCTGGAACGCCACGACCGGCGGCTTTGAGTTCAACGGCCGCGCGCTGAAGACCGCCAAGCTCTGGACCTTCGACGGCTCGACCGACGGCTTCACCGCCATGGGCAGCAAGATCAGCCCCGCCACTGGGCAGGGCCTGGCCGTCACCATCGCCGATCCGACGTTGCGCTCGCCGAAGGGGCTCAACGTGCCGGGCGCGCAATATCCGGTCGTGCTGGTGCGGCTGACCCGCACGGCGGCGGCGTCGGCCTGGGACGGTGCGCTCTACTATTCGACCGCGGGTCACAGCGAGACGATCAACTTCCTGGGCAAGCCGACCTCCGGCGCCGATCCCAAGGTCGGCGAGACCACAACGCTGGTCTACGACATGAGCCACCAAGCCCTGGGCGGCCCGGACTGGATGGCCTCGATCATCAATCAGATCCGCTTCGATATCGAAGACAAGCCCGGCGGCGCCTTCGTGATCCGCCAGATCGCCATCACCGAGCCCCTGGACCCGACCGCGGCGTCATCTCCGCCGCCGCCGGCCGCGCTACCTGCCGCGCCGAAGTCCTGATCGCCAGCGTCCGGGGAGTCCTCAGGGCGTGGTCTTCAGCTCGGTCATCTTCATCTTCTATTTTCTGCCGTTCTTCCTGCTCGGCTACTACGTGTCCGGCTGGCGGGCCGGCGCCCTCTTGGCCGGCAGCGCCGCCTTCTACGTCTGGGGCGAGGGCGTCTTCGTCTTCCTGCTGCTGGGCCTGATCGGGCTGAACTATGTGGGCTCCCGCTGGCTCGATGCGACCAGCGACCGGCGGCGAAGGCTGGCGATCCTGGCCGCGGTCGTGGTCGCCGACTTCGCGGTGCTGGGCTTCTTCAAATACTCGCAGTTCCTCGCCCACGAACTGAACCATTTCCTGCCGCACGCGCCCCTGCCGGAGATCCACCAGCGCCTGCCGCTCGGCATCTCTTTCTTCACCTTCCAGCTGGTCAGCTACGCGGTCGACGTGCACCGGGGCTCTGTGAAGGTTGAGCGCGATCTGACGCGGTTCGCGGCCTACATTCTGATGTTCCCGCACCTGATCGCCGGGCCCATCGTCCGCTACGCCGACATCCGCGACGAGATGCATGCGCAAAGGCGCAGGACCGCCCACATCGGCCTGGGGGTCCAGTACTTCATCGTCGGCCTCTGCCAGAAGGTGTTGGTGGCCAATGTGGTGGCGCCGCTGGCCGACCACGCCTTCGCCGCGGACCTCACGCACCTGGACGCCACGACGGCCTGGCTTGGCGTCTGGGCCTACACCCTGCAGATCTATTTCGACTTCTGCGGCTATTCCAACATGGCGATCGGGCTCGCCTTCCTGCTGGGCTTCACCTTCCCGAAGAACTTCGACTACCCCTACATCGCCCAGTCGATCACCGACTTCTGGCGGCGCTGGCACATGAGCCTGTCGTCCTGGTTTAGGGACTACGTCTACATCCCGCTGGGCGGCAACCGGCACGGCCTGCTGCAGACCGTCCGGAACCTGCTGATCGTCTTCTTCCTGACCGGCCTTTGGCATGGCGCGGCGGGGCGGTTCATCATCTGGGGCCTCTATCACGGAGCCTTTCTGATGCTGGAGCGGTTCGGGCTGGGCCGCCTGCTGGACCGTGCGCCGCGGCCGCTGCGCCATCTCTACGCGATGCTGGTGGTCATGGTCGGCTGGGTGTTCTTCCGCGCCGACAGCGTGCCACAGGCGCTGGGCTACCTTGGCCAGATGGCTCAGCTTAGCCAGTTCGCGGCGCCCGACACGGCGCTTGCGATCCTGCTGAACGCCCAGACCCTGGCGGCGCTGGCGGCGGGAACCCTGCTGGCCGCGCCGCTGCTGCCGGCGGCGATGCAGGCGCTCCGCACCCCGCGCGCCGAGCCGCCGCGGCCCGATCTGCCCGGCCGGCTGGAGACGCGCAGCGTGCACGCGCTGCCGATTCCGCTGCTGGCGGCGGGCTTCGTGCTCTCCATCGCGATCCTGGTGGGGTCGACCCTCAACCCCTTCCTCTATTTCAGGTTCTGAGCGGTGCTGGCCTCCCGTCTTCACTGGCGCCTGCTGATCGGAACCGTCCTGGTCCTGATGGCGGCGGCCTGGCTCACGCCCTGCTTCGTCAAGGCTCCAGACATCCAGGAAAACCGCGTGCTGGCCGCCCAGCCGGCCTGGCCGCAGCATCTTTCCGAGGTCGAGGCGTTTCGCCAGGCGGCCGACCCCTACGTCGCCGATCACTTCCCGATCCGGCCCTACCTGATCGGGCTCCTGAACCGTCTGCGCATGCTGGTGGGCGTCAGCGGCTCGAACCGGGTGATCGTCGGCCGCCAGGGTTGGCTGTTTTTCGACGACGGCACCCACCTGGGCGCCTCGCGGGGCGATCCGCCGATCCTGGGGCCCGAGGCGCGCTCCTGGCTCAGCTTTCTCGCCGGCCGGACCGAGACTCTCAAGGCGCGCAACATTCCCTATGTAGTGGTCGCGGCCCCGGTGAAGGAGACGATCTATCCGCAGTTCGGGCCGGCCTGGTACCCAGGCCCCAGCTCGCAGCGCTCGACCCTATTGCTCTCCAAGCTCGCCCGTGACGCGGGCGTCGGCGACGTCCTCTACCTGCATCCCTATGTGGCGCAGGCGACCCGCAACGGTCAGAAGACCTTCAGCCGGCACGACACCCACTGGACGGGCTATGGCGCCTACGCCGGCTACGCGGGCCTGATGGGCCACCTGCAGGCGCTCGGCCTGACCGAGGGGCCCCGACCGATGTCCGACTTCATCGTGGAGACATCCCACGCGAAGAACCGGCCGCGCGATCTCGCCCTGATGCTGGGCGTGGCGAGCTTCGTGGACATCGATTTTCCGCACATCGACAATCCGGCCGGCGAAGCGAAAATCCAGACCACCTACCTGGGCCCCAAGCAGGACTGGACCGCGCCGCAGGTGATCGACACTGGCGAGACCGGCAAGCCTGTGCTGCTGATGACCCGGGACTCGTTCTCCAACGAGATCCTGCCGATGATGCTGCCGCACTTCAGCCGGATCATCCTGGCGCACAATCAGGACGGCGCCTGGCGCCCCGACCTGATCGACCGCTTCAAGCCCGACATCGTGATCCTCGAGGTCGTGGAGCATGGCCTGCGGGTATCGATGGGCGATGGCCCGACGGCGTCCAAGGAGGCCACGACCCGTATCGATCACGCGATCGCCGCCTCGCCCACCCTGGGCGCCGCGGGGACGCCGACGCTGGCGCCGCCGAACGCCAAGGTCGCCGCGATCATGGCCGGGGCGAAGATCACCGGCGCCTGCAATCTCGAAATCGTCGACTTCAAGCCGAGCGAGGACGGCGAGGCGACCTTCATGGGGTCCGGCTGGATCTCGGGGGTTTCCGACTGGCGGCCATCGGCCAAGGGCTTCCTGGCGCTCAAGGGCGCCAACGTGGTGCTGGCCGGTCCGATCCAGGTGGACAAGCCCAGGCCCGACGTGGGGAACTATTTCAACAATCCGAAGATGGTCTCCAGCGGCTTCGTCGAGACCTTTGCGATCCACAAGATGCCGCCCGGACGCTACGACGCCATGCTCTACCGCCAGGTCTCCGATGGCTGGATGGGCTGTGTGGGTAAGCAGACGGTGACCATGCCCTAAGCGCCTGCAGGCGCCCTGCGGCAGCCATTAGAAAAATCTTCCCCGCGCTGGGCCCTCCGCCCATCGACAAGGGGCGATCTTGCCGGGTAAATGCCCCGGAACACGACCAGCCTCTCAACAACGTGAGGTTCGGCCGCGTTTACGCGTGTCTATTGGGTATCGGTTTTACGAGGACGAGATGGGGTTTCCCCACAAGCAGGGACTGTACGATCCGGCGAACGAGCATGACTCGTGCGGCGTGGGCTTTGTGGCCAATATCAAGGGCCGCAAATCGCACGAGGTGATCCAGTGCGGCCTGCAGATCCTGGTCAATCTCGATCACCGCGGGGCCGTGGGCGCGGACCCGCTGGTCGGCGACGGCGCCGGCTGCCTGATTCAGATTCCGCACGGCCTCTTGGCTGCCTGGGCGGAAGGCGAGAGCGTGACCCTGCCGCCAGCCGGGGAATATGCGGTCGCCATGTGCTTCCTGCCGCGCGACGAGCTGGCGCGCGAAGTGGCCATGGGCCAGCTGGAGCACTTCCTGGCCGTCGAGAAGCAGCCGCTGATCGGCTGGCGCGACGTGCCGGTGGACACCACGGGCCTGGGCGAGGCGGTGCTGGCCCAGATGCCGGTCATCCGCCAGGCGATCATCGGCCGCGGTCCCAACATCCGCGACCAGGACGCCCATGAACGCAAGCTGCTGGCGGTGCGCAAGCAGACCCAGAACCCGCTGCGCGAACTCGCCGCCAAGCGCAAGATGCCGGGCCTGACCGAGCTCTACATCCCCTCGCTGTCGACGCGGACGGTGGTCTACAAGGGGCTGCTGCTCGCCCACCAGGTCGGCACCTTCTACAAGGACCTGACCGATCCCCTGGCGGAGTCGGCCCTGGCGCTGGTCCACCAGCGGTTCTCGACCAACACCTTCCCATCGTGGCGCCTGGCGCACCCCTACCGGTTCATCGCCCACAACGGCGAGATCAACACCGTGCGCGGCAACGTGAACTGGATGAACGCGCGCCGCCGCACGCTGGAAAGCGAGCTGCTGGGCCCCGACCTCAACAAGATGTGGCCGCTGATCCCGCACGGCCAGTCGGACACCGCCTGCCTGGACAACGCGCTCGAACTGCTGGTCGCCGGCGGCTATCCGCTGGCCCAGGCGGTGATGATGCTGATGCCCGAGGCCTGGGCCGGCAATCCGCTGATGGATGCCAAGCGGCGCGCCTTCTACGAATACCACGCCGCTTTGATGGAGCCGTGGGACGGCCCGGCCGCCGTGGCCTTCACCGACGGTCGCCAGATCGGGGCGACCCTCGACCGCAACGGCCTCAGGCCCGCGCGCTTCATCATCACCGACCAGGACCATGTGATCATGGCCTCCGAGGTCGGCGTCCTCGACGTCCCCGAGGAGCGCATAGTCCGCAAGTGGCGCCTGCAGCCCGGCAAGATGCTGCTGATCGACATGGAGGAAGGCCGCATCATCGAGGACGAGGAGATCAAGCGGTCCCTCTCCGAAGCGGCGCCCTACGAGGAGTGGCTCGCCGAGACCCAGTTCAAGCTGGAAGAGCTGGCGCTCGCCGAAGAGCCGCAGGCGCCGCCGGTCTCCAACGATCCGGCGACCCTGCTCGATCGCCAGCAGGCCTTCGGCTACACCCAGGAAGACCTGCAGTTCTTCCTGGAGCCCATGGCCAAGGCGGGCGACGACCCGCTGGGCTCGATGGGCTTCGACACGCCGATTGCGGTGCTCTCGCGCCGGCCGAAGCTGCTCTACGAATATTTCAAGCAGAACTTCGCCCAGGTCACCAACCCGCCCATCGACCCGATCCGCGAGGAGCTGGTGATGAGCCTGGTCTCGATGATCGGGCCCAGGCCGAACCTGCTCGGCCGTCAAGCCGGCACCCACAAGCGCCTGGAGGTCGCCCAGCCGATCCTCACCGACGAGGACCTGGCCAAGATCCGCGCGATCAACGAGCTCCTGGACGGGGCCTTCCGCACCGAAACCCTCGACACGACCTGGCCCGCTTCCGAGGGCGCCAATGGCCTGGAAGCGGCGCTGGAACGGCTGTGCCGCAACGCCACCGACGCGGTGCTGGCCGACATGAACATCCTGATCCTCTCGGATCGGGCGGCGGGGCCGGACCGGGTGCCGATCCCGGCGGCGCTCGCGACGGCGGCGGTGCACCACCACCTGATCCGCCAGGGCCTGCGCATGCAGACGGGCTTGGTCATCGAAACCGGCGAGGCGCGCGAGGTGCACCATTTCTGCGTGCTCGCGGGCTATGGCGCGGAGGCGGTGAACCCCTATCTGGCCTTCCAGACCATCGAGGCGCTGCGCATCCAGAACGGTCTTTCCCAGACCGCCTACGAGGTCCGCAAGAACTACATCAAGGCCATCGGCAAGGGCGTGCTCAAGGTGATGTCCAAGATGGGCATCTCCACCTACCAGTCCTACTGCGGCGCCCAAATCTTCGACGCCGTGGGCCTGTCGACCGCGCTGATCGAGAAGTACTTCACCGGCACCGCGTCGCAGATCGAGGGCGTCGGCCTGGCGGAGGTCGCCGGTGAGGCCGTGCGCCGCCACCGCGACGCCTACGGCGACAATCCGATCTACCAGACCATGCTCGACGTCGGCGGCCAGTACGCCTGGCGGCTGCGCGGCGAGACCCACGCCTGGACGCCGGAGTCGGTCTCCAACCTGCAGCACGCCGTTCGCGGCAACCTGCCAGACGCCTACAAGACCTTCGCCGCCACCATCAACGAGCAGTCCGAGCGGCTGCTGACGCTGCGCGGGCTGATGCAGTTGAAGCCGGGCGAGGGCGGGGCGATCCCCATCGAGGATGTCGAGCCGGCGGCCGAGATCGTCAAGCGCTTCTCCACCGGGGCCATGAGCTTCGGCTCGATCAGCCGCGAAGCCCACACCACACTCGCCATCGCCATGAACCGCATCGGCGGCCGGTCGAACACCGGCGAGGGCGGCGAGGAGAGCGACCGCTACAAGCCCATGGCAAACGGCGATTCCATGCGCTCGGCTATCAAGCAGGTGGCCTCGGGGCGCTTTGGGGTCACCACCGAATACCTGGTCAACGCCGATGACATCCAGATCAAGATGGCCCAGGGCGCCAAGCCCGGCGAGGGCGGCCAGCTGCCCGGCCACAAGGTCGACAAGAACATCGCCCGCGTGCGCCACTCGACGCCAGGCGTGGGCCTGATCAGCCCGCCGCCGCACCACGATATCTATTCGATCGAAGACCTGGCCCAGCTCATCCACGACCTGAAGAACGTCAACCAACAGGCCAGAATTTCAGTGAAACTGGTCTCCGAGGTCGGCGTCGGCACGGTTGCCGCGGGCGTCGCCAAGGCGCGCGCCGATCATGTGACGATCTCGGGCTTCGAGGGCGGCACCGGCGCCTCGCCGCTGACCTCGCTGACCCATGCGGGCTCCCCGTGGGAGATCGGCCTGGCCGAGACCCAGCAGACCCTGCTGCTGAACGGCCTGCGCACCCGCATCGCCGTCCAGGTCGATGGCGGCCTGCGAACCGGCCGTGACGTCGCGATCGGTGCGCTGCTGGGCGCCGACGAGTTCGGCTTCGCCACCGCCCCCTTGATCGCGGCCGGCTGCATCATGATGCGCAAGTGCCACCTCAACACCTGTCCGGTGGGCGTGGCGACCCAGGACCCGGTGCTGCGCGCCCGCTTCACCGGCCAGCCCGAGCATGTGATCAATTATTTTTTCTTCGTGGCCGAGGAGCTGCGCGAGATCATGGCGCAGATGGGCTTTGCGACGGTCAACGAGATGATCGGCCGCGTCGACCGCATCGACCTCGCGCCTGCCCTGGAACACTGGAAGGCGCAGGGGATCGACCTGTCGCGCATCCTTCACGCCGCCCCGATGGAGGCCGCGAAGGGGCTGTGGAACCAGGATCGCCAGGATCATGGGCTCGGCCGCGCTTTGGACAACACCCTGATCGAGCACGCCGCGGCGGCGCTGGAGCACGGCACGCCTGTGCGTGGCGAACACGCAGTGCGCAACGTCAACCGCACGGTGGGCGCCATGCTCTCCGGCGAGGTGGCCCGGCGCTACGGCCATGCGGGCCTCGCCGATGACACGATCTCGCTGACCTTCAAGGGCAACGCGGGCCAGAGTTTCGGCGCCTTCGCCGCGCGCGGGGTCTCGCTGGAGCTGATCGGCGATGCCAACGACTATGTGGGCAAGGGCCTCTCCGGCGGCCGCGTGGTGGTCCGCCAGCCGCCCGAGGCCCGCCGCGAACCCACCCGCAACATCCTCGTCGGCAACACGGTCCTCTACGGCGCCATCGCCGGCGAGGCCTATTTCGAGGGCGTGGCGGGCGAACGTTTCGCCGTGCGTAACTCCGGCGCCGTGGCGGTGGTCGAGGGCCTGGGCGACCACGGCTGCGAATATATGACCGGGGGCGTCGTCGTCGTACTGGGCGACACCGGCCGCAACTTCGCCGCCGGCATGAGCGGCGGCGTGGCCTATGTCTACGATCCGGCGGGCCGCTTCGACGTGCTCTGCAACAAGGCCATGGTCGAGCTCGGGCCCGTGTCGCCGGCGGCCGGCGGCGACGAGGCCGGCCGTCCCAGCCAGCGCTCGGTCTCGGTCGAGAACAACGGCATGGGCGACATGCTGAGCTTCGACGCCGAGCGGCTGCGCATCCTGATCGAGCGCCACCACCTGCACACCAGGAGCGCGCGCGCCGCCGAAATCCTGGCCAACTGGGACAAGGCGCTGGGCTCGTTCGTCAAGGTGATGCCCACCGACTACAAGAAGGCGTTGAGCGATCTCGCCGCCGACCGCGCGACGGCTGCCGCCGTCGCCGCGGAATAATCCTTCAAGTTCCGGAGATTACCCCGATGGGCAAGCCCACCGGCTTCCTCGAGATCGAGCGCAGCGACCGCACCTACGACAAGGTGGCCGCACGCCTGAAAACCTGGAAGGAATTCGTCCAGCCCTTGGCCGCGCCGCAGGTCGGTGAGCAGGCCGCGCGCTGCATGGACTGCGGGATTCCGTTCTGCCACCAGGGCTGCCCGGTCAACAACCAGATCCCGGACTTCAACAACCTGGTCTACCGGGACCAGTGGAAGGCGGCGCTGGAAAACCTGCAGTCGACCAACAACTTCCCGGAGTTCACCGGCCGCGTCTGCCCCGCGCCCTGCGAGGCGTCCTGCACGCTGAACATCCAGGACAATCCGGTGACCATCAAGACGATCGAATGCCAGATCGTCGACCGCGGATGGGACGAAGGCTGGATCACGCCGCAGATGTCGCCGCGCGGCACCGGCAAGCGCGTCGCCGTCGTGGGCTCGGGGCCCGCGGGCCTGGCCTGCGCGCAACAACTGGCCCGCGCCGGCCATGCGCCGACCGTCTTCGAGAAGTCCGACCGGATCGGCGGCCTGCTCCGCTACGGGATCCCCGACTTCAAGATGGAAAAGCACCTGATCGATCGACGCGTGCGCCAGATGGAGGCCGAGGGCGTGATCTTCCGCGCCGGCTTCGAGGTGGGCGTCACCGTCTCGGTGCAGCGCCTGCTCGACGACTACGATGTCCTGGTGATGGCCGGGGGCGCAGAGCAAGGCCGCGATCTGGAAGTGCCGGGCCGCGAGCTTTCCGGCGTCCACTACGCCATGGAGTTCCTCACCCAGCAGAACAAGCGCGTCGCCGGCGACAGCGAGGCCATCGCCGCGCCCACGGGCACGATCTCGGCGGCCGGCAAGCATGTGGTGGTGATCGGCGGCGGCGACACCGGCAGTGACTGCATCGGGACCTCCAACCGGCACGGCGCGGCCTCGGTGACCCAGCTCGAGATCATGCCGCAGCCGCCGGCGCACGAGAACAAGGCCATGACCTGGCCCGACTGGCCGCTGAAGCTGCGCACCTCCTCCAGCCAGGAAGAGGGCTGCGAGCGCGACTTCGCCGTCGCCACCAAGCGGGCCATCGGCGCGGACGGCAAGATCACCGCGCTGGAATGCGTGCGGCTGGAATGGGTCGCGGGCGACGACGGGCGCATGCACATGCGCGAGGTCGCGGGCTCGGAGTTCACGCTGAAGGCCGATCTCGTCCTGCTGGCCATGGGCTTCACCGGCCCGCGGGTCTCCGGCGTCGTCGACTCCAGCGGCGTCGAACTCGATCCGCGCGGCAATGTCGCGGCCAATGTCGCCAACTACCAGACCTCGGTCCGCAACATCTTTGCCTGCGGCGACATGCGGCGCGGGCAGTCCCTGGTGGTCTGGGCGATCCGCGAGGGCCGCCAATGCGCCCGCGCCGTCGACGAGGCCCTGATGGGCGCCTCGAAGCTGCCGCGCTAGGCGGCCGGCGCCTATTGGGGGCTGCGCTCGCGCCCGAAACGCGCTAGGGTCCAAAGGCCTTCGGGCGTCCCCAAAAATTTGTCTCCCTCGTGGAACTTTTCGCCGGATTTATTCGTTCGGCGAAAGGGCGGGGTGTGCCCGGCATCCGTCTTCTGACGGACCGGCAGAACCCCGATGAAGGCAACCTATCGTTCCTTGGGGGAACACATGACCGCAGCCGCTTCCGCCACCAAATCCAAGGCCACTGGCTCTTCGCGCGCCCAGAGGCCCGAGAGCGATCCGGCGGAAACCGCGGAACTGCTGGCGGCGCTGCGGGCCTTCCGGCGCGGCGATTTCTCGGTGCGGCTGCCGCGCGGGCGCGGGATCGCCGCAGAGATCGCCGAGGCCTTCAACGACGTGGTCGAGCTCAACGACCGCATGACCAAGGAATTTGAGCGGCTGGGCGAGACGGTCGGCCGCCAGGGCAAGATCAACCAGCGCGCCCGCCTGCCGGCCGCCCAGGGCTCCTGGGCCGCCAGCGTGGACGCGGTCAACACCCTGATCGCCGACATGGTGCACCCCACCGCCGAAATGGCCCGGGTGATCGGCGCCGTGGCCAAGGGCGACCTGTCGCAAACCATGGACCTGGAGAACGAGGAACGACCCCTGCGCGGCGAGTTCCTGCGGATCGGCAAGGTCGTGAACACCATGGTGGGGCAGCTCGGCTCCTTCGCCTCGGAAGTGACCCGCGTGGCCCGTGAAGTGGGTACGGAGGGCAAGCTCGGCGGCCAGGCCCAGGTGAAGGGCGTGGGCGGCACCTGGAAGGACCTCACCGACAACGTGAACTTCATGGCCGCCAACCTGACCGGCCAGGTGCGGAATATCGCCGAGGTGACGACCGCGGTCGCCAACGGCGACTTGAGCCGCAAGATCACCGTGGACGTGAAGGGCGAGGTGCTGGAGCTGAAGGACACCATCAACACCATGGTGGACCAGCTGAACGCCTTCGCTTCCGAAGTGACCCGCGTGGCCCGCGAAGTGGGTACGGAAGGCAAGCTCGGCGGTCAGGCCCAGGTGAAGGGCGTCACCGGCGCCTGGAAGGACCTCACCGACAACGTGAACCTGATGGCCAACAACCTGACCGGTCAGGTGCGGAACATCGCCGAAGTGACGACGGCCGTGGCCCGCGGCGACCTTTCCAAGAAGATCACCGTGGACGTGAAGGGTGAGATCCTGGAGCTGAAGAACACCATCAACACCATGGTGGACCAGCTGAACGCCTTTTCCTCGGAAGTGACCCGCGTGGCCCGCGAGGTCGGCACCGAAGGCAAGCTCGGCGGTCAGGCCCGAGTCGAGGGCGTGACCGGCGCCTGGAAGGACCTCACCGACAACGTGAACTTCATGGCCAACAACCTGACCGGCCAGGTGCGGAACATCGCCGAGGTGACCACCGCCGTGGCCAACGGCGACCTCTCCAAGAAGATCACCGTCGACGTGAAGGGCGAGATCCTGGAGCTGAAGAATACCATCAACACCATGGTGGACCAGCTGAACGCCTTCGCCTCCGAAGTGACCCGCGTGGCCCGCGAAGTGGGTACCGAAGGCAAGCTCGGCGGTCAGGCCCAGGTGAAGGGCGTGGGCGGCACCTGGAAAGACCTCACCGACAACGTGAACCTGATGGCCAACAACCTGACCGGTCAGGTGCGGAACATCGCCGAAGTGACCACCGCTGTGGCCAACGGCGACCTTTCCAAGAAGATCACCGTCGACGTGCGGGGCGAGATCCTGGAGCTGAAGAACACCATCAACACCATGGTGGACCAGCTCAATTCCTTCTCGTCGGAAGTCACCCGCGTGGCCCGCGAGGTCGGCACCGAAGGCAAGCTCGGCGGCCAGGCCCAGGTGAAGGGTGTCGCCGGCGCCTGGAAGGACCTCACCGACAACGTGAACCTGATGGCCAACAACCTGACCGGTCAGGTGCGGAACATCGCCGAAGTGACCACCGCCGTGGCCAACGGCGACCTTTCCAAGAAGATCACCGTCGACGTGAAGGGCGAAATTCTGGAACTGAAGAACACCATCAACACCATGGTGGACCAGCTGAACGCCTTCGCCTCGGAAGTGACTCGCGTGGCGCGCGAGGTCGGCACCGAAGGCAAGCTCGGCGGTCAGGCGAACGTGAAGGGCGTCGGCGGCACCTGGAAGGAGCTGACCGACAACGTGAATCTGATGGCCGGCAACCTGACCGGCCAGGTGCGGAACATCGCCGAAGTGACGACCGCGGTCGCCAACGGCGACCTTTCCAAGAAGATCACCGTGGACGTGCGGGGCGAGATCCTGGAGCTGAAGAACACCATCAACACCATGGTGGACCAGCTCAATTCCTTCTCGTCGGAAGTGACCCGCGTGGCCCGTGAAGTGGGTACGGAGGGCAAGCTCGGCGGCCAGGCCCAGGTGAAGGGTGTCGCCGGCGCCTGGAAAGACCTCACCGATAACGTGAACCTGATGGCCGGCAACCTGACCGGCCAGGTGCGGAACATCGCCGACGTGACGACCGCCGTGGCCCGCGGCGACCTTTCCAAGAAGGTCACCGTGGACGTGCGGGGCGAGATCCTGGAGCTGAAGAACACCATCAACACCATGGTGGACCAGCTGAACTCCTTCGCCTCCGAAGTGACCCGCGTGGCCCGCGAAGTGGGCACCGAAGGCAAGCTCGGCGGCCAGGCGCAGGTGCCCGGCGTCGCCGGCACCTGGAAGGACCTCACCGACAACGTGAACATGATGGCCGCCAACCTGACCGGTCAGGTGCGGAACATCGCCGACGTGGTGACCGCGGTCGCCATGGGCGACCTGAAGCGCAAGCTGACGCTCGACGCCAAGGGCGAAATCGCCGCGCTCGCCGACACCATCAACGGCATGATCGAGACGCTGGCGACCTTCGCCGACCAGGTGACCAACGTGGCCCGCGAGGTGGGCTCCGAAGGCAAGCTGGGCGGCCAGGCCCGCGTGCCGGGCGCGGCGGGCCTGTGGCGCGACCTGACCGACAACGTGAACGAACTGGCCGCCAACCTGACCACCCAGGTGCGCGCCATCGCCGAGGTGTCCACCGCCGTGACCAAGGGCGACCTGACGCGGTCGATCACCGTGGAAGCCTCCGGCGAGGTGGAGGAGCTCAAGAACAACATCAACGAGATGATCCGGAACCTGCGCGATCAGACGTTGAAGAACACCGAGCAGGACTGGCTGAAGACCAACCTGGCGCGCTTCACCCGCATGCTGCAGGGCGAGCGCGACCTGTCGACCGTGTCGAACCTGGTGCTCAGCGAGCTGGCGCCGCTGATCAACGCCCAGCACGCGGTCTTCTACGTCTCAGACCGCGACGACGAAGGCCAGATGGTGCTGAACCTGGCGGCCTCCTACGCCTTCAACAACCGCAAGCACCTGGCCAACCAGTTCCAGCTGCGCGAAGGCCTGATCGGGCAGTGCGCCTACGAGAAATCGCGCATCCTGCTGACCAACGTGCCGAAGGACTACGTGCAGGTCTCCTCGGGCCTTGGCGAGGCAGCGCCGGCCAACATCATCGTGCTCCCCGCCCTCTTCGAAGGCGAGGTGAAGGCGGTGATCGAACTGGCCACTTTCGGCGAGTTCAACGAGACCCAGCAGCAGTTCCTAGACCAGCTGATGGAATCCATCGGCATCGTGCTCTCGACCATCGCGGCGAACATGCGCACCGAGGGCCTGCTGAAACAATCCCAGCTGCTGACGTCGGAACTACAGGCGCAGCAGGAGGAGCTGAAGAAGACCAACGACCGGCTCGAACAACAGGCCGCGTCGCTGCGCCAATCGGAGGAACTGCTCCGCACCAAGCAGGAGGAGCTGCAGCAGACCAACGCCGAGCTGCAGGAAAAAGCCCATCTGCTGAGCGTCCAGAACCAGCAGGTGGAAGCCAAGAACCGCGAGGTGGAACAGGCCAAGATCGCGCTGGAGGACAAGGCCGAACAGCTGGCGCTCACCTCCAAGTTCAAGTCCGAGTTCCTGGCCAACATGAGCCACGAGCTGCGCACCCCGCTGAACAGCCTGCTGATCCTGTCCAAGCTCCTGGCCGACAACACCCAGGGCAACCTGTCGGACAAGCAGGTGGAGTTCGCCTCGAACATCCACGCCGCGGGCACCGACCTGCTGGGCCTGATCAACGACGTGCTCGACCTCGCCAAGATCGAGAGCGGCACGGTCACGCTCGACATCAGCGAGATGAGCTTCGCGAGCCTCAGCGATCAGGTCGACCGCACGTTCAGCCAGATCGCGGCGGACAAGAAACTCGACTTCCAGATCGAGCTCGACACCGCGCTGCCGCGGTCGATGTACACCGACGACAAGCGCCTGCAGCAGTTCATCAAGAACCTGCTGTCGAACGCCTTCAAGTTCACCGAAGCCGGCCATGTGAAGCTGAAGGTCGAGCGCGCCAGCTCCGGCTGGAACGCCACCAACGACCACCTGAACACCGCCGGCCAGGTGCTCGCCTTCTCGGTGGAAGACAGCGGCATCGGCATCCCCGAGGAGAAGCAGAGGATCATCTTCGAGAGCTTCCAGCAGGCCGACGGCACCACCAGCCGCAAGTATGGCGGCACGGGCCTGGGCCTCTCCATCAGCCGCGAGATCACCCGCCTGCTGGGCGGCGAGCTGCGCGTCTCCTCTGTGGCCGGCAAGGGCTCGACCTTCACCCTCTACCTGCCGCTCAACTTCAGCCCGGCCCAGGCGCCGGCGTCGGGCCGCCTGCCGGCCAATCCGCTGCTGCCGCGGCCGATGCTGATGCCGTCCGCCTTCTCCGACGAACCGGCCGAGGCCGTCGCCGACGACCGCGACCTGATCGGGTCGGGGGACAGCGTGGTGCTGATCGTCGAGGACGATCCGCGCTTCGCTTCGATCCTCTTGAGCCTTGTCCATGACAGCGGCTTCAAAGGCGTGGTGACCGGCGAGGGCGCCGCCGCCCCGTCACTGGCCCGCCGTTTCGGCCCCGACGCCATCATGCTCGACATCGGCCTGCCGGACATGGACGGCCTGGCGCTGCTCGACCTCCTGAAGCGCACGCCGGAGACGCGGCACATTCCGGTGCACGTGATCTCCGCCGACGACCAGAAGGGCCTGGGCCTCTCCATGGGCGCCTTCGGCTTCACCCACAAGCCGGTGGAACGCGAGGTGGTGGTCTCGACCCTGCAGGGCGTGAAGAGCTTCGTCGACAAGGCTGACCGCCGCATCGTTCTGGTGGGCGCCGAAGGCCCGGCCGTGGAAACCCTGCGCCAGGCCTTCACCGAGGTCGAGGTCGCCGCCGACCTCGCCGAGGTGTTGGCCCGTCCGGCCGGCGAGCGTCCAGAGGGCCTGATGATCGAGGCCTCGGCGCTGCCGGTGCCGCAGCTCGTCGACCATCTGAAACAGGCCGATGGCCGCTCCATCCCGGCGGTGGTCTACGCGCCCGACGAGCTGGAGGGCGACGACGATCGCCGGCTGCGATTGGCGGTGTTCGGGGGTCTCGTCCGGATCGCGCGTACACCCGACCAACTGGTCGAGCAGGCGAGCCTGATGCTGCACGAACCGGTGGAACGGATGAGCGAAGGCGCCAAGGCCAAGCTCAGCCAGAACAAGCACCAGGACCCGGTGCTAACCGGCCGCAAGATCGTGGTGATCGACGACGACATCCGCAACATCTTCTCGCTCGCCTCGGCGCTCGAGGAGTACGGGATCGAGCTCAGCTACGCCGAGAGCGGCCGCGCGGGGCTGGAGGTGCTGGACGCCCAGCCGGAGGTCGATGTGGTGCTGGTCGACATCATGATGCCCGACATGGACGGCTACGAGACGATCCGCGAGATCCGCTCGCGCTCGGGCCTGGCCGACCTGCCGATCGTCGCGGTCACCGCCAAGGCGATGAAGGGCGACCGGCAGAAGTGCATCCAGGCCGGCGCCTCGGACTATGTGTCCAAGCCCGTGGACATCGATCACCTGGTTTCGGTCCTGCGGGTCTCGATCCAGCGGGCCGACGCCATACGAATGGCGTCCGACACCGTCGTCCTGATGCCGCAAGCGAGCTGACGTGACCTGGTCCGCAACCCGGGGGGCCGAGCGACGATCCTGGCGGGCGGAAGCGCCCGATCTGGAAGCGCCGCTCAAAGCGCGGATCCTGATCGTCGACGATGACGAACGGAACGCCTTCGCCGCGGTCCAGGCCCTGGAGGAGCTGGGGCACGAGTTGGTGGTGGCCCGCTCCGGCGAGGAGGCGCTGCGCCGGCTTTTGACCGAGCAGTTCGCGCTGATCCTGCTGGATCTGCACATGCCGGGGATGGACGGCTATGAGACCGCGGCCCTGATCCGCTCGCGCAAGCGCACGGCGTCGACGCCGATCGTCTTCCTGACCGCCATTTTCCGCGACGAGGCGCACGTCTTCCAGGCCTACGCCTCCGGCGCGGTCGATGTGGTGTTCAAGCCGGTCGATCCCTTCATCCTGAAGTCCAAGGTCACGGTCCTGGTCGACCTCTACCTGACGACCGAGGCCATGAAGCGCCAGTCGGCCTATCAGCAGTGGCTGCTCGACGAGCATGCCCGCGTGAAGGCCGAAAAGGCGCAGACCGAGCGCGCGCTGGCCCGCACCGAGGCCCGGCAGGAGGCGATCCTGCGGTCGTTGCCGATCGTCGTGCACTCGCGCAGCATCGAGCCGCCCTTCGCGCCGCAGTTCGTCTCCGACGCCGTCGAAAAGATCACCGGCTTTCCCGCCAGCCGCTTCGTCGACGAGCCGGGCTTCGGCTCGAGCCGCATCCATCCCGACGACCTGGAGATGGTGGTGCAGAAGGTCTCGGCGTCGGCGATCACCGGCCACTATTCGGTGGAGTTCCGCTGGCTGTGCGCCGACGGGCAATACAAGGTCCTGCTGGACGAGGGCGTCGTGGCGCCCAGCGACGACGGCGAGGCCCGCGAGATCTTCGGCGTGATCCTCGACGCCACCGACCGCCGGTCGCTCGAGGAACAGCTCGCCCAGGCGCGCAAGATGGAGGCGGTGGGCCAGCTGACCGGCGGCGTCGCCCACGACTTCAACAACCTGCTGACCGTCGTGCTTGGCAACATCGACATCATGGCCCGCAAGCCCGAGGACGACGAGCGCCGTGGGCGCCGCCTCGATGCCGTGCGCCAGGCCGCCGAGCGCGGCCGCGACCTCACCAAGCAACTCCTGGCCTTCTCGCGCCGCCAGCAGCTCAGCCCCGTCAGCCTCGACGTCAACGCCCTGATCCAGGGCTTCGCGCCGCTGATCCGCCAGGCGGTGGGCGAGGCCGTGACCCTCGATCTGCGGCTCAGCGACGAGGCGCTCTGCGCGCATGCCGACCCCAACCAGCTGGAGACCGCGCTGCTCAACCTGGCGGTCAATGCGCGCGACGCCATGCCGGAGGGCGGCCAGCTCTTGATCTCCACCCGCCGCGACGCCAGCCATGTGATGATCGAGGTCCGCGACACCGGCGTCGGCATGTCGCCCGAGGTGCGCGAGCGCGTCTTCGAGCCGTTCTTCACCACCAAGGAGGTCGGCAAGGGCTCCGGCCTGGGCCTCAGCCAAGTCTACGGCTTTGTCCGCCAGTCCGAAGGCGAGGTGCAACTGCATTCGACGGTCGGGCAGGGCACCACCTTCGCGCTCCGTCTGCCGGTTTCCGCGGAGCCCGATGCGCGGGTCGAGGCGGAGGCCCCGGCGGTGACCGTCGAGGGCGGCCGCGAACGCATCCTGGTGGTCGAGGACGATCCCACGGTGCTGACGCTCACCGTCGATATGCTAGGCGGCCTGGGCTACCAGGTGGTCACCGCCACCAACGCGAACGAGGCGTTGGAGGTGATCCAGTCGGACGCGCCGATCGACCTCTTGTTCAGCGACGTGGTCATGCCGGGCGGGGTCAGCGGCGTCAGCCTGGCGCGCACGGCCCGCGAGCTGCGTCCGGGGCTGCGGGTGCTGCTCACCTCCGGCTATGTTGGCGAGGGCGCGGTGCTGGAGACCAAGGAGTTTCCGCTGCTCGACAAGCCCTATGAGACCCGCCTCCTCTCGGCCAAGCTGCGGCAGCTGCTCGACCGCCCGGTGACGCGAAGGCGCCGCCCCCGCGCGACGCGCGAGCGGCAAGCCTCGGCGGCCGCGGAATAGGCGCTAGGTCCCTAGGCCTCGACGCCGCGGGCAAGACAGCGCAGCGCGCAGGCCAGTTGCCGCGCCCGGTCCCGGTCCATCTCGTCGTCCCGCGCCCCTGAGGCGAGCGTGGTCGCGATGGCCAGCAGCTGTTCGGTGCGGCCCTCCGGCGCGAAGGCCTCGGCCAGCATCGCGGCTTCGGTCATCAGCTGAGTTCGCAGCGCCGGCCCGCAGGCCTCCAGCATGACGTCGTCCAACTGGACGACCTCGGCCTCACCGGCCGGCTCGGTGTTTCGACGATCGGCCATGCGGTTGCCAACGGGCCGCGGAGTCGACGGTTCCCGCCAATAGGGTAGTAGAGGCCCGGACCCAGGCGGCTGAACTGGGACGGCTCGAACAGGGGAAGCGCCGGATGGACGTGCGTTGCGTGGTGAAATCGCAGGACCGGCTGGGCGAGGGGCCCTGCTGGTCGCCCAACGACGGCCGCCTCTACTGGTTCGACATCAAGGGCAAGCGGCTGGCCTGGTACGAGCCCAAGACCGACGACCGCGGCGCTTTCGACCTGCCGATGCGGGCCAGCGCCGGCGTGCCGCGCGCCCAGGGCGGCCTGATCATGGCGACCGAGCAGGGGCTGGCCATTTGCGACGTAGACAAGGGCACGCTGGAAGTCGTGCGGCCCTATCAGCTGCCGGAAGGCTTCCGCACCAACGACGGCAAGGTCGACATGGAGGGGAACTTCTGGTGGTCGACCATGGACGACAACCACGGGGAGCGCACCGGCGACGTGTTCCGCACCAAGCCCAATCTCGAGACCGAGCGGGTGTTGAGCGGCATCCACATCCCCAACACCGTCTCCTTCAGCCCCGACAACAAGACCCTCTACATGGCCGACTCCCGGCTGCAGACGATCTTCGCCCACGAGACGGCGGACCTGTCCAAGGGCCGCATGTTCGCCCATACCGCCGGCGCGCCCGCGAGCCCTGATGGCTCGGCGGTCGACGCCCAAGGCTATCTCTGGAACGCCCAGTGGGGCGGCTGGCGGATCGTGCGCTATTCGCCGAAGGGCGAGATCGACACGATCGTCGCGATGCCGGTGCAGCAGCCGTCGAGCTGCGCCTTCGGCGGCGAGGACATGACCACGCTCTTCGTCACCTCCGCCTGGGACGAGCTGCCGCTGGCGACCCGCGCCCAGCAGACGCTGGCCGGCAACCTCTTCGCCATCGAGACGGGCGTTAAAGGACTGGCGCTGCCGCTGTTTGAAGGGTGAGTTAGCGGCATGGCCAAAGACCCTCCGCCCAAGAAACCCCTGCGCAGCGCCAACAGCTACGGCAAGCTCGACCGCGACGGCTTTGTCCACCGTTCCTGGATCAAGGCCACCGGCCTGCCGGACCACGTCTTCGACGGCCGCCCGATCATCGGCATCGCCAACACCTGGTCGGAGCTGGTCACCTGCCAGGTCGGGCTGCGCGACCTCGCCGGCTTCGTGAAGCGCGGCGTCTGGGAGGCGGGCGGCGTGCCGATCGAGTTCCCGGCCATGTCGCTCCCCGAGACCCAGATGCGGCCGACGGCCATGCTGTTCCGCAACCTCTTGGCCATGGAGGTCGAGGAGTCGATCCGCGCCAACCCGATCGACGGCGTGGTGCTGATGGGCGCCTGCGATAAGACCACGCCGGGCCTCTTGATGGGCGCGGCCAGCGTCGACCTGCCGGCGATCTTCGTCTCCGGCGGCCCGATGCTGAACGGCAAGTTCGAGGGCCGCGACATCGGCTCCGGCACCGACGTCTGGCGGTTCTCGGAAGCCGTCCGGGCCGGCGAGATGAGCCTCGACGACTTCATGCGCGCCGAGTCCGGCATGAGCCGCTCGGCGGGGTCCTGCAACACCATGGGCACGGCCTCGACCATGGCCAGCCTGACCGAGGCGCTGGGCATCTCGCTGCCGATGAACGCCGCCCTGCCGGCGGTCGACAGCCGCCGCAAGGTGCTGGCGCATCTGAGCGGTAATCGCATCGTCCAGCTGGTGAAGGACGACGTGAAGCCGTCGGACATCCTGACGCGCCAAGCCTTTGAGAACGCCATCCTGATGCACGCCGCGCTGGGCGGCTCGACCAATGCGGTGGTCCACCTGCTGGCGCTGGCGGGGCGCCTCGGCGTGCCGCTGACGCTGAAGGACTTCGACGAGATCGCCCGCGATGCGCCGCTGCTGGTCAACCTGATGCCGTCCGGCCGCTACCTGATGGAGGAGTTCTGCTATGCCGGCGGCGTGCCCGCCGTGGCCAAGGAACTGGGCGCGCTCTACCGCCGTGACGCCATGACCGTCAGCGGCAAGACGCAGGGCGAGATCGCCGACGCCGCGCGCGTGCTGAACAGCGAGGTGATCGGCTCGCTCGAGGCGCCGATCGGGCCCTCGTCCGGCGTCTGGGTGCTGAAAGGCAACCTCTGCCCTCAGGGCGCGATCCTCAAACCCAGCGCGGCGACCCCGGCCCTGCTGACCCACCGCGGCAAGGCGGTCGTCTTCGAGGATATCGAGGACTACCACGCCCGCATCGACGATCCGGACCTGCCCGCCGACGAGACCTCGGTCCTGGTGCTGAAGGGCTGCGGGCCGAGGGGATATCCGGGCATGCCGGAGGTCGGCAACATGGGCCTGCCGCCCAAGGTGCTGGCCAAGGGCGTCACCGACATGGTGCGCATCTCCGACGCGCGGATGAGCGGCACGGCTTACGGCACCGTGATCCTGCACGTCGCGCCTGAGGCCGAGGCCGGCGGCCCGCTGGCGCTGGTCCAGACCGGCGACGAGATCGCGCTGGATGGCCCCGGTCGCACCCTGGACCTGTTGGTGGACGAGGCCGAGCTGGCGCGCCGCCGCGCCGCCTGGGAGGCCGCCCGTCCGGCGCCGAAGTACAGCCGCGGCTGGTACAAGCTCTACGTCGATACCGTCCTGCAGGCCGACCAAGGCGTCGACCTCGACTTCCTGGTCGGCAAGTCCTCCGCCGAAGTGACCCGCGAGTCCCACTGATGGCTGAAGGCAGGCATTTCGCCACCTATCCGAGCCTCAATGACCGAACCGTCTTCATCACAGGGGGAGCGACTGGGATCGGCGCGACCCTGGTTGTCCACTTCTATTCGCAGGGCTGCAAGGTCGCCTTCGTGGACCTGGACGAGACGAAGGGCCAGGCCATGGCGGCCCAACTTGGCGCGGACGGGTGCTGGTTCCGACGCTGCGACGTTACCGACGCCGCGGCTCTGCAAGCCGCCATCCGCGACGCGGCAACCGCTCTCGGGCCGATCACAGTCCTGATCAACAACGTCGCCAACGACGGCCGGCAGGTCGCGGCCGAGGTGACGCCCGAGGCGTGGCGCGAGACCTTGGCTGTCAACCTCGACCCGACCTTCAACGCCGCGACCGCCGTCTATCCGATGATGCGCGACGCCGGCGGCGGGTCGATCGTCAATCTCAGCTCGATCAACGCCCTGATCGGCCATGCGGACCTCGCCGCCTATTCCGCCGCCAAGGGCGCGATCAATTCGCTGACCAAGAGCCTGGCCCACGCCTGGGGCGCGGACCGCGTCCGGGTGAACGCGCTGTCGCCGGGCTGGGTGGTCACCGAGCGCCAGCTGGAGCTCTGGCTGACGCCCGAAGCCGAGGCCGAGTGGCAGAAGCTCACCGCGCTCAAGGATCGGCTGGACCCCGACGATATCGCCCGCGCCGCCCTGTTCCTGGCCGCCGACGACAGCCGCATGATGACCGGCCAGAACCTGGTCGTGGACGCCGGGCGGACCTGATGGCCGCCGAGGTGCTCGCCTGCGACTGGGGCACGACCAATCTGCGGGCCTGGACCCTGGATGGGCAGGGCGCGGTAATCGCGCAGCGGGACTTTCGGCTCGGGGTCGCAAAGCTGGCGCCCGGCGAGGCGGCCCGCCGCTTCCAGGCCGAGGTCAGGCCGGCGCTGGGGGCGGAAGGCTTGCCCGCGATCCTCTGCGGCATGATCGGCTCCAACATCGGCTGGGCCACGGCGGCCTATGTCGATTGTCCCGCGGGCCTTGCCGATCTGGCCGGCCGGCTGACCGTGGCGGCCGATGGCGTCCGCATCGCGCCCGGCCTGCGCTGCGAGGGGATCGCCGGCGCGCCGGACGTCATGCGCGGCGAGGAGACCCAGATTCTGGGCTGGCTCGCCCAGCATCCTGAGCGCCGTCGTGGCCGCCACCTGCTCTGCCATCCCGGCACCCACGCCAAATGGGTGCTGATCGAGGACGGCCGCGTCGTCCGCTTCATCACCGCCATGACCGGCGAACTGTTCGCCGTGCTGGGCGCGCACAGCCTGCTCGCGAGCGATGCGCCCGCCGACGATGACGTCGCCTTCGAGGCAGGGGTAGCGGCGGCCGGCGCCGGCGACGCACTGGCCGCGCGGCTGTTTTCCGCCCGGTCCCGGGTGGTCGGCGGCCAGGCCGATGCGGCCAGCACCCCCAGCTACCTCTCCGGCCTGTTGATCGGCGCGGAGATCGCCGCGGTCCCGGCCCTGCTCGGCGAGGGGACCTCGCACGCAGCCTTGCTGGGCGATCCGGCGCTCTGCGCACGCTATGCGCGCGCGCTACGCCAGCGGGGCGTCGAGGCCGAGATTTTCGACGGAGAAACCGCCGCCATCGCCGGCCTCTGGGCGCTCTACGCCAGGTGATCATTGATCAGGGTGCGTCACATGGCCTTACCCAAACTGGGGCCTTTTCGGACCCTTTGCCTTGCTTTCGCCGTGCCAATGCTCAAGGTTCAACCTGGGGTGTTGGGGGACGGAGATGGGCCAGACGAGCGAGGAGAGGGCCAAGGCGCTCGCGCAAACTCTGGTGGATGTGTTGGCCTCGTATGAGGAGGAGTTGATGGTCCTCGAGCGTGAGACTCCGGTCATGTCGCAGCTGCGGCGCGCCGTGGGGATCGCCATCGCCGAGGCCTGCTATCTGATTACCGACCAGGGCATGGCCCAGGCCGAGTGGGCGCCGCCCGCCGATGATTCGACCCGGCGCTAGTTCAGTCAGTATTTTTCGGAGACACTATGGCCCGTAAGCCCGAAGCACTCGCCGACCCCATCGACATCGCCGTCGGTGCGCGGATTCGGCTGCTGCGCAAGGTCCGGGGATTGTCGCAGCAATCGCTGGCCGAAGCCGCCGGCGTGACCTTCCAGCAGATTCAGAAGTACGAGCGCGGCGCAAACCGCGTCTCGGCCTCGATGCTCTCGCGCATCGCCACCACCCTGCAGGCGCCAGTATCGGAGATGTTCGGCGAGGTCAGCCCGGCGAGCGGGGCGATCGACGAGGTCGCGGGCCTGCTGGCCGAGCCCGGCGCGCTCTCGCTGTTGCGCGCCTACGCCACGCTGCCGCGCGGCGCGCCCAGGGCCGCCCTGGTCGAATTCGTCCGCAGCCTGAAGGCGCTCTAGGCGCTCACCCCCAGCGCCGCCACCGCGCGGTCCTTGATGGCCTTGTAGTCGACCTTGCCGTTGGGGGCGCGGCCGATCGAGTCGACCAGCACCAGTTCGCGCGGAGCCTTGTAGCCGGCGAGCGTCCCGCGCACGTGCTCGGAGAGCTCGGCGAGCGTCGGCTGGGCCGCGCCGTCGGTTTCCACCACCGCGCAGATCCGTTCGCCGAAGCGCGGATCGGGCAGGCCGACCACCACGGCGTCGCGCACCACGGGATGGGTTTTCAGCGCCTCCTCGACCTCTTCGGGGAAGACCTTCTCGCCGCCGGTGTTGATGCAGACCGAGCCTCGGCCAAGCAGCTTCAGCGTGCCGTCGGCGTTCACCTCGGCCCAGTCGCCCGGCACGCTCCAGCGGATGCCCTCGATGGTCCTGAAGGTCTTGGCGGTCTTCTCCTCGTCCTTGTAGTAGCCCCGCGGCAGGAGGCCCGAGACGGCGACCAGGCCGCGCTCGCCGGAGCCGGGTTCGATGCGGCGGCCATCCTCGGTGAAGATCACGCAGTTGGGGCCGGGGGTGAAGGCCGCGGTCTTGGCCTCCGCGCCGGGCGCCGACGCCGAGACGCCGAGGCCCACCGCCTCCGATGAGCCGAAGCTGTCGAAGATCATGGCGTTCTTGGCGTAGCTCAAGAGGCCCTGCTTGTTCTCCTGGCTCCACATGGAGCCGGACGAGCTCATCGACCTGACGCTCGAGAGGTCCCAACGGCCGGGGTTGGCCTCCAGCGCTTCCAGCATCGGCGTCGAGAAGGCCAGGCCGACGATCACCACCGCGGTCGCCCCGATGCGGTCGACCTCGTCCCACAGCTCCATGGCGTTGAACCTGCGCGACGGGAGCGTGGCCGCCGTGCCGCCCTGGTTGAAGCAGATCAGGGTCGAGAACTGGCCGGTGCCGTGCATCAGCGGGCAGGCGATCAGCGAGGTGGGCCGCAGGTGCTCCGGCGACAGGATGCGGGTTGTCAGCTCCTCGATAGAGGTCGCGGGCGGGATGCCGAGCAGCGCGTTGCCGCCGGCCCCGATCACGTTGAAGAGGTCGTCCTGCGCCCACATCACGCCCTTGGGCATGCCGGTGGTGCCGCCGGTGTAGAGCAGCAGCAGGTCGTCGCCGGAGCGGCCCCAGGGCGCCTTCACTGGACGCGCGGCCGGAACCTCGGCGACGATGGCGTCGTAGTCGTCGGCCCAGGCGGGGACGGGATGGCCGGGCTCGGCCACCGCGATCCAGGCCTTCACGCCGGTCAGCCGGCCGCGGATCTTCTCCAGCACTTCGGTGAAACCTGAGTGGAAGACCACGGCTTCCGCGTCGGCGTTGTCGAACAGGTAGAAGAGCTCTTCGGGGCCGTAGCGGTAGTTGGTGTTGACCGGTGCGAACCCGCCCTTGAAGGCGGCGTAGTAGGCCTCGATGTACTCCGGGCCATTGTAGAGGAAGGCCGCGACCTTCCCCTGCTGGCGCAGGCCGCGGGCGATGAAATGGGCGGCGAGGGCGTCGGCCCGGGCGTCCATCTCACCCCAGGTGATGACGCGATCGCCCTGGATGTGCGCCGCCCGCTCAGGCTGGACGGCGACGATCGCCTCCCAGACGTCCGCGAAATTCCAAGCCACCGCATCCTCCGAAAGTCTTGTTCTTATGGATCGAATTTGGCGGCGTTGGGCCCGCGTAAGTCAACGGGCTTCGTCAGATCGGGAGCGCCGTGGTGAACTTGATCTGCTCCATGGCGAAGGAGGAGGAGACGTCCTGCAGCGGCGCCGCGGCGATCAGGCGCTTGTAGAAAGTGTCGTAGGCGGCGATGTCGCGCACGATCACCTTGAGCAGATAGTCGGTCTCGCCGCTCATCCGGTAGAACTCCACCACCTCCGGGAGACCCGCGGCGCCCTTGGCGAAGGCGTTGAGCCATTCCTCGTCGTGGCGGCTGGTGCGCACCGAGACGAACACCACCAGGCCCAGGTCCAGCTGCTCGCGGTCGAGGATCGCCACGCGGCGTTCGATCACCCCGGCGTCGGTCAGCCGCTTGACCCGCTTCCAGCACGGCGTCTGCGACAGGCCGGCGCGTTCGGCCAGTTCGGCGATGGGAACCGTGGCGTCGGCCTGCAGCTCGCGCAGGATGCGGCGGTCGATAGGATCGAGAACGATCTGCATGTGAGTCTCGCTGTTTGGAGAACCACCTTCTACAATGTGGCGCCGCGCGCGTCATCTCAGCCCATCCGATGGCGAGAAGTCGGGCTGACGATGCGGCACGTACCGGGCAGATATTTACACTATAAGGTTGCAATCTCCGGATTGACGCTTCACCCGCCAGCCGCTCAGTTGTGTGTCGGGGGGCGTATCAGGATGGCAACGATCACGGGAACATCCGGGCCGGACACCCTGGAGGGCACGTCGGGCCCGGACAGTATTTCGGGCCTGGCGGGCGACGATCAGATCTTCGGCCTTGGCGGCGCCGACACCCTTTCCGGCGGCGCCGGAGTCAACAGCTTCAACATCGGCGTGGGCGAAAGCCCCACCTCGGCCGCGGTCGGCGGCCATATCTCGAACCTGGTCCACATCACGGACTGGTCGACCAGCGACACCCTGGTGTTCGCCGGCGAGGTCTCGGGCACAGCGACCAACGTCATCGGCACCTCCGCGCCGGATTTCGACACCGCCTTGTCGCAAGCCAACAACTTCTTCGCGACGCGGCCGGGCCTCGTCTACGTCTTAACCCAGGTCGGCGCGGACGAGGTTGTCATCGACGACCAGCATGAAGCCGTGGTCGTGTCGAACACCCCCTTGGCGGCCATCACGCCCTTCAAGCTGCTGGGCAGTGCGGCTGGCGCGCCGCCGCCGCCTGCCAGCGGGTCCGGCGGCTCCGGCGGTTCCGCCGGCGCGACGGCCTCGCTCACCGGCAACATGGACGCCGTCCAGCTGCAGCACCTGGTGGGCGCCCCGATCGTCGAGGCGAGTTCGACGACGCTGTTCATCTCCGGGTCGAACGTCAGCCTGACGCTGACCGGAACGGGCTTCACCTACGACGCCAACGAGCAGATCACCGGCGGCACGGTGACCTCGATAACCTTCCTGGATGGGCTCAGCCCGGGCCAGCCTCAGGGCATTGTCACGGGCCTCTCCACGCCGGTGGCGCCCCTGGTGCAGGCCTTCGCGCTGAACAACAACGCCCTGGCGTTCGGCCAGATCTTCGCCGGCGCCGACACCATCTGCGGCTCCACCGGCGGCTCGGACCTGTTGCGCGGCTACGATGGGGACGATCTGATCGTCGGCAACGGCGGCAATGACAGCCTCTATGGCGGCGCGGGCGACGACATCCTGCGGGGCGGCAGCGGCTCGGACTACCTGAACGGCGGCCCCGGCGCCGACACCCTGACCGGCGGCGGCGCGAAGGACGTCTTCGAGTTCGGCGTCAACGAGAGCCGGTCCTCCGCCGGGCTGGAAAACAACCCCACAGGCCTGGACCACATCACTGACTGGTCCAGTAGCGATTTCATCCAGTTCACCGGCGGCCCGGTGGCCACGGCCACCAACTATGTCGAGATCACCGCCAGCAGCGTCGAGGCGGCCTACGCCCAGGCCAACGCCGACCTTGGCGCAGAGATCTTCTATGTCGTCGCCCAGGTGGGCGCCGACGTCGTTGTCGTCGGCCTGGCGCAGTCCGACGAAGTCGTGCTGTCCAACACCACGCTCGCCAGCATCTCTCAGGCCAATGTCGGCGGCGACCCGGCCCTTGCCACACAGGCGCCGGCGCCGCCTCCGCCACCCGCGGCCGGCGCGGGGGCCACCGTTGATCTCTTCGACGGCGCCGACATGGGTGCGTTCCAGGAGAGCCAGCTCGCCGATGCGACGGTCACCCGGTCGTCCACGTCCGAGGTCCTGGTCTTTGGGGCCGGGACCGCCAAGATGACGATCACCGGCACGGGCTTCACCTACGACGCCAACGGCAAGTTCATCGGCGGCACGGTGACCGGTCTCGACATCACCTCGCCAAACGGCCACTTCGCCCTGACCGGCGCCCACACCGACGCCACCATCCTGGCGGCGGCCCACGACGCCAACAACGCGGACCTGTCGACGGCCGCCCTGATGTCCGGCGATGACGTGATCACCGTGCGCGGCTCCGCGCCGGGCGCCGACACCAGCTTCACCGGCCAGGGCTGGGGCGGCAACGACCTGATGATCGGCGGCGGCACGCTCTCGACCTTCGACGGCGGGACCGGCGACGACACGATCCAGGCCGGCACGGCGACCCAGACCTATCTGCGCGGCGGCGACGGCGACGACAGCATCGTTGGCGGGGTCGGTTTCGACGACATCAACGGCAACAAGGGCAACGACACCATCGACGGCGGGGCGGGGCCCGGCGGCGACTGGCTGGTCGGCGGCCAGGGCGACGACCTCATCACCGCCCACGCGGGCCAGAACCTGCTCTACGGCAACCTCGGCAACGACACCCTGCACGGCGGCAATGGCGGCGATGTGCTGCGGGGCGGTCAGGGCGACGATGTGATCGTCGGCGGGTCCGGGAACGACTTCGTCTCCGGCGACCGGGGGAACGACACCCTCAGCGGCGGCGCCGGCGCGGACATCTTCCACACCAGCCAGGACGCCGGCATCGACCGGGTGCTCGATTTCCACCTCTCCGAGGGCGACCGGGTGCAGCTCGATCCCGGGACCACCTTCACCATCAGCCAGGTCGGCGCCGACACGGTCATCGATCTCGGGAACGGCAACGAGATGATCCTGGTCGGGGTGCAGATGTCGACGCTGACGCCGGGCTGGATCTTCGGCGCCTAGGGCGGCGCCGGGGAAAAAGGGCCGTTGCGACGGCGAATCCGCCCCTCACGGTCACGCCGACGTTATCGAAAGCCGCCTAAATCGCGGTTTTACACCTCAGAGGCGACTTCTGGCGTTTCTCTAGGTGACGCGGGACGCATTGCGGTCCTAGCATACCCTCAAGCGACTCAGTTCACGCACTTCCGGCGTGAGGCCGTAGGCGCCTAATATCTAGCTGGGGGAGCCCAACAAATGGCCGATGCCAAGAAAACCAACGCCCTGCAAAAGCCCCTGACGCCGTCGGCCGAACTGGCCGCCGTGGTCGGGCCGGGACAACTGTCCCGCGGGGAAGTGGTCTCGAAGATCTGGGCGTACATCAAGAAGAACAACCTTCAGGATCCGAAGAACAAGCGCGACATCCTGGCCGACGCCAAGCTGAAGCCCGTGTTCGGCGGCAAGGACAAGGTCAGCATGTTCGAGATGAACAAGCACCTCGCCGGCCACCTGAAGTAGCCGACATCCCGCGGCGGACGTGTCCCGCCACGGATCGCGATCTTGCAGAGGCCTCGCCGGGCAAGCCTGGCGAGGCCTCTTGCTGTCTGGAACACCACCTAGGGGTGATTTTTTTGCGAATGGGCGCCATCGCTTAACCGCGTCCTGCGAAGATGGGGCCCAGTCGTCTAGGAGTGCTGAGTGTGGCCGACGGTACAGAACTGGCCACTCGTCCGAAGGAAGTCGCCGGCGCGCGCGCGGAGTCGGAGAGCGCCGAGCTGGGCGCGCTCGCCAAGGCGCAGCTTTCCGGCGCGCTGCGGCTCGTCTCTCCCGAGGCGCAGGACGACGTCGAGCGGTTCGCCGATCACCAGCTGGCCGCCGCCGGCAAGATCACCATCATGTCGCTGGAGGCGGTGCAGAAGGTGCTGGGCGAGCGCTGGCAGTCGCAGCGCGACCAGGTCTTCGCCTTCACCGAGGCGGTGCTGGCCCGCGCGCTGGGCGCGCGTGGCATCCACCTGCGGGTCTCCGACAGCGACTATTTCATCATCCACCCGAGCCTGTCGCGCCTGCAGGGGCAGGCCGCCTGCCTGCGCTATCTGCGGGAAATCCTGACGCAATTCGTGGGCGAGGCCGACCACGCCGTCGCGGGCATCCTGCAGGTGACCAGGATCAACAAGGGGCGGCTGGAGACGAAGCCCGTCGACGCCGACAGGGTCGAGCAGATCGCCAACGACCTGGGCCAGGACCTGTCGGTCAACGTCGGCACGCACCTGGCGGCGTTCCAGGAAGACACGGACATCACCACCAAGCTGGTGAACCGCTGGACGCCGTTCACCGCCTCGGACGGGCGCACCTTGCGGATCTCGGCCACCCTGGAGCCGGTTTACGAGCTGAAGGGCTTCACGCGGATCGGCTTTCGGATGATCCGCCGCGTGATCGTGGTCGACACCGCCGAGGAGCTGAGCCAGCAACAGGTCTCGGCGCTCTCCACCGGCGACCTCCTGCGCGCCGACCTGGCCACCATCACCCGCGGCATCGACCGGCTGAAGGCCGAGGGCGCGGGCGAGCAGCAGCTCAGCCTGATCGTGCCGGTGTCGTTTTCCAGCCTGGCCGCCGCGCGTGGCCGCGCCGAACTGGTCGAGCCGGTGCGCGAAGCCGCCGCCCTGGTGAAGCTGGGCGTGATCTGCGAGGTCGTCGACATCGAGGGCGTGCCGACCAGCGCCCTGCACCAAGTGACAACGCTGCTGCGGCCCCTGTCGCTGCTGGTGGTGGGCCGCCTGTCTCGACCCACGGCCTCGGCCTTCGCGCGGCTCTCGGGCGCCGGGTTCCAGGCGCTGTCCTTCGAATGTCCACACGTCGGCGTCGGCGAGGCGGAGTTCCTGGGCTGGGCCAGCGCCACCCTGACCGCGGCCCGCAAGGTCGCCCGCTCGGTGCTGGTCTACCGCGCCGGCACCATGAAGCGCGCGGGCGTATTGGCCTCGCTGGGCGCCACCCACATCAGCCTGGACGCCGGCTAGCTCAGTAGCGCTGATAGGTCCCCTTCAGCGCCACCTGGCCGATGCCGGGCTTCGAGAAATCGCAGACGCCGGTCGGGAAGATGGCCTTCAGCCGCGCCATCTGGGCGCTTGAGAACTTCACCTTGTAGTCGGCCGCCTTGATCGGCTTCAGGCGGCACTTCAGCACGTCGTTGGCGATCGGCGCGCCGGCCTGGATGCGCGGCTCGGAGTGGTTGGGGTACGCAGCGTTGTAGCCGCCGGGCCCGTCCCAGGTCGCCTTCTCGTCGTGCTTGACGCCCGAGGCGTCGAACCAGGCGTCCTTGGCTTCGGCGGGCTTGTGCTTGACCACCTTGGCGTGGGTCAGCGGCGTGGGGTCGGCGGCCAGCGCATCCAGCCACTTGGTCATGGCGTCGAGCGTCTGGCTGGACATCAGGGCGTAGGTCTTGGCGACCGCCGGGTCGTTGCGCGGCCCGCCAGGCGTGGCGCCGGGCCCCACCCAGAACACCTCGTTGTCGCCGTCGCCGTTGGCCTTGATCAGGCGGGCGCGGATCGACATGTCGCGCTCGCGGCTGTGAATGTCGCCGAGCGGATCGTTGTAGGTCCGGTAGTGGATGATCGGCACGGTCTTCAGGCCGCCGCCGCCGCCGTTCAGCAGGCCCGACGCATAGGCCGCGTGCAGGGCGATCGGGTCACCGTGGCTGCGGTGGTCGGCGAAGCCGCCGTCGTCGTCATAGCCGCCGATCTTCTCGTTGAGGTCGAGGAACTCGTCGACGCTGAGCTTGCCGGCGTTCAGGCCCTTCAGCCCATATTGCAGCCCTTCGTTGTCCTCGGTCTTGCGCGCATAGCCGGTCTTCGGATCGCGGCCGTAGATATTGACCCGCCAGTCGGCCAGAGCGCAGCGGGCGCCTTTGGGGTTGGTCTCCTTGTCCCACACCAGCGACTTGTCCTTCAGGTCGCAGCCCGGCTTGTTGCCGGAGTTGGAGACCGGCACGAACGAGGCTTCCCAGGCGCGGCAGGTGCCGGGCGTGAAGCCTTCCACGGCGGTCTTCTTCTCCTGGCTCCAGCCCTTGCCGGCGTCGGACTTCCAGTAGCGCTGCAGGATGCCGCAATCGGCGGTGTGCAGGGTCGAATCCGGGAACGACAGCGAAGGCTCCAAGCCGTCCAGCAGGCCGGGATACATCTGGGTGATGGTCAGCTGCTGGATCGCCCCGCCCGAGCCGCCGAAGCCGACGGTCCATTTCGGGACCCCGTGCGTCTTGATGAAGTGCTCCTTGAGCATCATCAGGGTCTCGCCCTGCAGGACGGCATTGCCGTGCAGGTTGTTGACCAGCTCGGTGGCGACCATGTGGGCGAAGCCGCGCGACAGGAAGAGGTCGCTCAGCGGGTCTTTCGCGGTGTTGGTCCCCTGGTTGTACTTGGCCCCAGCGCCGCCGCCGAAGCTCACCGCCAGGCGGTGGTTCCAGCCCCTCGGGTCGGCCAGCATGGCGATGCGGTAGATCGAGCGGTTGAGCGTCCCGGACTCGACGCGGACCACATAGGGGACGCTGACGCCCTCGACGGCGGTCATCGCCAGATCGGCCGGACGGTCGGCCGGATTGGCAAGGGTCTCGAATTTGCCCCCGGTGGTGCGGTAGAAATAGTCGGTGCGCGGGGCGGCCGAGCAGTCGGCGTCCAGCGCCTTGCCCAGGCCCGACTCTTCGGTGCGGCACTCATAGGGCATGATGTGCGGGCCCGAGACGATCGGCCCGGCCAGCGGGTAGTCGGTGAGGGTCAGGGTCGCCTTGGCCGCGCCGGCGGTGGCGCTCAGCGTGTTCTTGCCGACCTCCAGGCCGCCGACCAGACCGCGCAGGGTGTGGCTGGCGGGATCGAGCCGCAGGTCGCCGGAGACGTCCTTGCCGTTGAGCGTCAGTTTCACGCCCTTGGCGGCGCCGCGCACCTCGACCAGCGCATCGCCGCCGCTGACCATGTCGGGCCGCGAGGAGAGGGTGCGGATCGCAAGCGCTCCCGACTTGCCGACAGGCGCCTTGGCGGCGGCCGGTGGGGCCGCGACGGGCTTGTCGGCGGCGTGGGCCGCCCCGGCCAGGCCCAAAATCGCCGCCAGACCGACGGCGAGCCGCCGCGCGCGAGCGCCCATGTCCATATCCCGTCCTCCCAAGCCCTTTTCTGTAAGCTTGGCGGCTTGCGGGTGGCGACGCAATCGCTAAGGGGGCGGCTTCAGCCGCAGAGCTTGGCGGCTTCGAGGAGCGCGGCGTGAAGCCGGCGCTTGATCAGGAGATCGCTGCCGCCTTCGGAGCCAAAGCTATGGCCGCTATCGGGTGGGCCTTCGATCAGGCTGACCAGAGGATTGGCCCGCAGCGCCGCGCGGTCCTGCCCCGAGGTGAACGAGGGCCAGAAGTCCATCTCTCGCATCGGTTCCAGGGGCGCGCCGCCGACGATCACGTCGGTCGGCTTGGTGATGTTCTCAAGCAGGTGGCGGTAGTCGCGGTTTTCCAGCCGCTCGGGGCCGATGCCGAACGCCTCCCAGTAGAACCGCGTCATGGCGGCGTTGTCCGGGTTCCGCGCCATCCGGGCGCGGGAGCTCGCGACGAAGGGCCAGAGGTTTTCGGTCTGGAAGAACGGCTCCTGGAGCAGGTGGCGGCAGATGTTCGGCAGCCGCAGGCCGAGCGTCACGAGAACGCTGGTCGAGGAGCCGAAGGCGACGATCGGGACATCGCCGACGAGCCGTCGCACCGCGGCCTCGAGCCCTTGGGTCAGTTCTGGGATCGTCGGATTGGCCCAGGGCACTCCGGACATCCCCGGCAGCTCCACCACCAGCACGCTGACGCCTGGGAAATAGTCGACCAGATCGTGGCGATGATGCCTGCGCGGGAAGGCGCCGTTGACGGCCAGCAGGGCCGGGCGCGGCGGGCCGGTGTGGATCCGGCCAACGACGCCGAGCGGGCCGGCGGCGGTCTGGAGGGTCAGGAAATCCATGCGCGGTCAGGCCCTTGCCACGGCGTCGAGCGCCTGGCGCAGCACCGCGCGGACCAGCTGCGCGCCGTCCGGGGTCGCCCCCAGGTCGTGGCCTGAGCCCGGCGGGCCGGGATGCAAGGTGACCTGCGGATGGGCCGCCAGGGCCGCGCGGTCCTCACGGCTGCAGAGCGAGGGCAGGTCCTCCAGCGGCCGGACCGGCTCCAGAGGCAGATCGCCCAGAATGACGTCGAGGGGCCGCTTTAGCCCCGCCAGCAGGGCGCGGTAGTCGCGGTCGGTCACCTCCCCGGTCTCGGCAATGCCGAAGATCTCGTTCGCCGCGACGCGCGCGCCGCGGTTCTCCGGCTCGCTGGCCAGGAACTCGCGCGCGGTCACGTGGAACGGCCACAGCGGCGCGGTGCGGAAGAAGGGCTCCAGGGCCACCTGCCGCACGATCTGCGGCGCCTGCAAACCGAGCGTCACCAGACAGCCTGTGGAGACGCCGTAGATGACCAGGGGCGTCTCGCGGAACAGGCTGACGAGCGCCTCGTCCAGCGAGCGGGTGATGGTGGCGATGTCGAAGGTGCGGGCCAGCGAGCCACCCATCCCCGGCAGGGGCGCGATGACCACGCTGACCTCCGGAAAGGCGTCCACCAGCTCATGCAGAAAGTCGCGCGGCGTCCAGACGCCGCCCATGGCCACCAGCGCCGGCGTCGCCGGGTCGGCGTGCAGCCGTCCCCCTAGGTACAGCGCACCACAACTGGTCTGGACGATGAGGCGGTCCATGCGAGGCCACGTCTCCGTCAGCGGCTCAGTCCGCGAAAGACGGGAAGGCCGGAAGGAATGGTGGGTGCTGGGGGATTCGAACCCACGACCCGCTGATTAAGAGTCAGCTGCTCTACCAACTGAGCTAAGCACCCGCCGTCGCACCGGAGCGTTTTCTGAGGCAGTATCAGCCCCGGCGGCGAGGGCGCGGAAAATACGCGAAAACGCGGCCTTGGCAAGGCGTGTCCGGATGGCGCGTTTGGGGCGCGGTCGCGCCAGGCGATTTGGGGGACTGAAAGGCCGATGAGCGCGGTGGATTTTGGGTACCTGGAAGGCTTCGCCGCCGGCGACCGGCAGGTGGTGGGCGAGGTGCTGGCGCTGTTCCGGCAACAGGCGGAGATCTGGGCTGCGACGCTGGACGCCGGCAGCGCCGGCTGGCGCGACGTGGTCCACACGATCAAGGGCGCGGCGCGGGGCGTCGGCGCCAATGAGCTGGGCGATGTCTGCGCCCGGGCCGAGGCGCAGGGCGAGGCCGGCGTGCCGGCGGTGCGCGACGCCTTGGCCGCCGCGGTCGCCGAAATCGTGGCCTATCAGGCCCGCCCGGCCTGACGGGCCCCTCCCGCTTCATTCAGGTGGCGGATTGCCCTATGAGCGGCGCTCACCCTTAAGGTTTGCGCGCCCTTTGTCCCCGAGCGATCCGTGTCCCTGAGCGAGTTCATCGGCGAAAGCGTGAAGACGCGGCTGGGGGTCGTGCGCCTGCAGACCAGTCCGGGTCCGGCGGACTCGGTGCGCCCGCTGGTCTTCGCCTTGCCCAGTTCGCTGTCCACGCCGGAAAACTTCGCGGCCGTGCAGCAGCGGCTCGAGCTGTTGGCCGACATGTGCGTCATGACGCTGCCGATCGGGGCCGCCTACGACCTTGCGGCCCACACGGTGCAGGGCCTGACCGCCCTGGTGGGCGAGCTGCTGGAAAGCCGCTATCCGGACCGGCCGGTGGTGCTGCTGGGCGCCTCGATCGGGGCGGTGATCGCGCTGGGCGTCCGGGCGCGCAATCTCGCCCGCATCGTCGCCGTCGAGCCGCCACTGGTCACCGCGGGCCTATGGCCGGTGCTCGACGCCTTCGGCGAGCATCTGCGGCAGGTGAAGGATGAGCTCTCCGAAGCCTACATCTCGGGCACCTTCGGGGTCACCCAGACCGATGTCGTGGGGCTCGACCATCGCTGGGTGCTGCAAGGGCTGAACGTACCGGTCGATGTGATGTTGGCCGAGGAGCCCCTGGAGCCGCGGCGCGCGCTCGCGCGCCATCCGAGCCTGGTGGGCGAGGCCGAGCGGCGGCTGCTGGCGGCGACGCCCGGCGTGCGGCTGCACCTCGTCGCCGGCACGGGCCACAATCTCATTGGGCATGCGATCGAGCCCGCGTCGGAGATCGTGCTGGAGGCGTGCCACCGCGCCTCCGCCCAGCTGCCGGCCGAGCGCCTGCGCCTCGACGAGCCGCTGCTGGAGGCGACGCCGCTGGCGGCGCGGCGCGTGCTGCACTGGGGTCCGGACGGCGACGTCTTCGCCGAGGCCTATCGCAGGCTCAATCCCAAGGCCCTGGTCACGACCGCGAACCCGGACGGAGGCGCCGGCGCGGCCGCCGGCCCGCCCGGCGGCTTCGACACGGTGGTCGCCGCCCGCCCGCCGTCACCCGACGTGCTGCAGCGGCTGGCCGCGGCGCTGAGCGCCGAGGGCTGTTTCGTCGTGCGCTGGGCGGCCGAGCGGGCGGCGCTGGCCGCGGACCTGGCGCCCAGCGGCCTCGTCCTGCGAGAGCCGGTGGACGCCGGCGGCACCGGTGTGGTGCGGGCTCAGAAGACCGGCGGGGCGCCGCCGCGCCCGGCGCTCTATGTCCAGGTCGCGCCCTACACCCGGGCGCTGATGGACGTGCGCACGCGGATGCCGGCGCGCGGCCTGGCCTCGGACCCGGACCTGCAGGTCGCCTACTGCCTCCCGCCGGTCGATGTGCCCCCGCTGGCCTACGACGCGCCGAAGCTGGTGGTCATGATCCGGCCAGGCGAGCTGCGCCTGGAGGTCTGGCGCAGGTCGCTTGTCCGGGTGATCCGCGGGGGCTGGGTGACGGTCATGGACTTCGATGACTACCCGCCGCTCATCGCCATGACCAAGGGCCTGCCGATCCAGGAGGAGGGCATGCAGCTGTTCTGGTACGCGCACGGCGTGCAGACCTCGACGCCGGCCCTCGTGGAACATTTCCGCGAATACAATCCTGAGACCGTGCTGTTCCCCAATCCGGCCTTCGAACTGCTGCCGTTCCCGCAAGGGCCGCGGCCGCCGCGGGTTTTCTATGGCGCGCTCATCCGCGGCGACTATGCGGTCTCGGTGGCGCGGTCGCTGGGCCCAGCCATCGAGAGCCGGCCCGAGACCGAGTTCGTGGTCATCGGCGACAAGGAGGTGTTCGCGGCCCTGCCGACCGCCAACAAGCGCTACTACGAATACATGAGCTTCGAGGCCTATTTGCGGCTGATGAGCCAGTGCACGGTCTCGCTGTCGCCGGTCGAGGACCTGGCCCATTGGGACACCAAGAGCGACGGCAAATACATCGACGCCGCACGGGCGGGCGTGCTGACCATCGGCTCGCCGGTGGTCTACGAGCGGATCATCCGTCACGGGGTCAACGGCCTGATGGCCCGTCAGGTGGCCGATTGGGCGCCCCTGCTGCGCCAGGCGCTGACCGACGAACCCGCGCGCGAACGGATGGCCAAGGCGGCCTGGGCGCAGGTGCGGGATGAGCGGATGTTCGCCGACCAGGAGGCGCTACGGCGCGATTGGTACTTCGACCTCTGGCGCCGCCGCGATGAGCTGAACGAGGCCCTGATCGCGCGCGTGCCGGGGCTGCGCGAGGCGCTGGCGGACTAGGCGTCCTGGCGCAGGGCGTCCCAGACGCCGAATTCATGGGCGATGCAGGCCTCGATCAGCGTGCGCCAGACCGGCTCGGCGATGGCTTCGGAGAGGCCGGCCTCGCGGGCGGCGGCCTTCACCTTGGCCACCACCTCCTCGACCCGGGCGTTGTCCCGCACCGCCTCGCGGTCCTGTTTGATACGCGCGGCGGCGTCCATGTAGCGCTGGCGCTCGGCCAGCACCGTGACCAGCAGGCGGTCCAGCGCGTCAACGCCCTGGCGCACCTCGGCCATGGTCGCGCAGTCGGCGGGCGCCGGGCGCGGGTCGGTGGAAAAGCTCATCGGTGACTCAGACTCTTGGTTAGATGCCGGCCCCGTTATCGATCGCCAACAGGGCCGCCTCGTGGGCCGTGGCCTGGGCCTCGATCCAGCTCACGAAGGCCTTCACCTGCGGCAGCCGGCCCTTGGCCTTGGGGTGGACGAGGTAATAGGCGAAGTCGACGGCGGTGGCGATCTGTAGCGGCGCGACCAGGCGGCCGGCCTCCAGGTCGGCCTGGGCCAGCGTGCGCTTGGCGAGCGCGACGCCGCGGCCATTCACGGCGGCCTCGATCACCAGACTGCTCTGGTTGAAGCGGGGCCCGCGCATGCCGTCGATGGTCTTCAGGCCGCGCGCCGCCAGCCACATGGACCAGTCGGGGCAGCTGTCGTCGAGATCGGGCGAGCCGTCGTGCAGCAGGATGTGGTTGGCGAGGTCCGCGGGCGTGCTGAGCGGCTGGTTAGCCAGGTGCTCGGGGCTGGCCACCGGGATCACCGTCTCGGAGAACAGGCGGTGGACCTCCAGGCCCGGGTAGCGCCCGGCGCCGTAGCGGATGGCGACGTCCACCTCGCCGGCGGTCAGGTCGACCAGCTCGATCGCCGCCGACAGCCAGACATCGACCTGCGGATGCGCCTGTTCGAAGGCGCCGAGCCTCGGCACCAGCCACTTGGCGGCGAAGGAGGGCGGGGCAGTCAGCGTCAGGCGCCGTCCATCGACGGCGGCGGTGAGCAGGGAGGCGGCCTCGGCCAGGCGGTCGAAAGCTTCGCGGAGCGCGGGGAGGGCGGTCTGGGCCGCGTCGGTGAGCAACAGCCCCTTGGGCGTGCGCTTGAAGAGCGCCGCGCCGACATAGTCCTCGAGGTTCTGGATCTGCTGGCTGACGGCGCCGGGCGTCACCGACAGCTCGTCCGCCGCCCGGCTGAAGTTCAGATGACGCGCCGCGGCCTCGAACGCCCGCAGGGCGTTCAGCGGCGGCAGACGTCGTCGTTGTTCCGTCGGTCGTTCCATAGAATTCCTGACAGCCCCGGCAGAAGTCCTTGGATTGCGAATTGGGGGCGCCGAGACCTATTTGCAAGCCTCCAGCGGTGTCCAGGCCCTTTTCATCGCGGGAATTCGGCGGGGCGGGCGCAGGCCCGTCCCGTTCCGGTTCAAGGTTCGTAGGCGTTAGAGAAGCTAATCATGTCCCAGCGGCAAGTGAGGTCAAGGCGCGCGGGCGGCCTGGTGATGCTGGGCGGCGGCAAGGCCTCCAAGGACCTGGCGGCGGGCGAGGTTTGGCTGGTCGGCGCGGGTCCTGGCGACCCCGACCTTTTGACCATCAAGGCGCTGAAAGTCCTGCAGAAAGCCGACGTCGTGGTGCACGACGGCCTGGTCTCCGATGAGATCCTGGAGCTGTCGCCGGGCGCCGCGCGGCGCATCTCGGTGGCCAAGCGCAAGTCGCGCCATTCCTATAGCCAGGACGAGATCAACCGCATGCTGGTGGCGTTCGCGCTCGACGGCCTGACGGTGGTGCGCCTGAAGGGCGGCGACCCCTTCATCTTCGGCCGGGGTGGAGAAGAACTGGAAGCCTGCCGCGCGGCGGGCGTGGCCTGCCAGATCGTTCCGGGGATCACCTCGGCGCTCGCCGCCGGCGCCAGCGCCGGCGCGCCGCTGACCCATCGCGGCTCCGCCCAGGCGGTCACCTTCGTCACCGGCCACGCCTCAGAAGGCCGCGAGCCAGATCTGGACTGGGCGAGCCTCGCGCGCCCCAACCAGACCGTGGTCATCTACATGGGCCTCTCGCAGGCCGCCCCGATCGCCGCGCGCCTGATGGCCGCCGGCCGCGCCGCCACGACTCCAGCCCTGATCGTTGAAAACGCCAGCCGCGCCGACGAGCGCCGCATCGTCACCAACCTTTGGGGCCTGGCCGAGGCCGCCTCGGCGCTCAGCGGCCCGGCCCTGCTGATCGTCGGCGAGGCCATGGCGCTGGCGCAGGCGGGCGAGCCCGCCGAGCTGGCGGCGCTGATCCAGGAGGTCCGCGCATGAAGGCGCTCACCGCCAACCGCCTGACCGATGGCGAGGTCGTGTTCTGGCGCCAGGGCCAGTGGGTCGAGCGTTTCGCCGAGGCCGATCTGTTCGCCGACGACGATCCGGCCGGCGAGGCCGCCGAGGGCCACGCCAAGAACCAGCCCAAGGTGGTGGTCGAGCCCTATCTCATCGACCTGGTGGAATCCGAGGGCCTCTGGGCCCCGCTCAGCTACCGCGAGCGAATCCGGGCGCTCGGGCCCACCAACCTCAATCACGGCAAACAGACCGAGGGCGGCGCGGCGATCGCGGCGCTCAAGCACGCCCACGGCGCGTCCCGCTCCACGGGCCGCGTCGACCTGATCAAGCGGAAGTAGGCCTCATGTACCGCTACGACACCATCGACCGGGAAATGCTGGCGGACCGCTCGGCGGAGTTCCGCGAGCAGGTCGGCCGCCGCCTGGCCGGCGACCTCACCGAGGACCAGTTCAAGCCGCTGCGGCTGATGAACGGCCTCTACCTGCAACTCCACGCCTACATGCTGCGGGTTGCGATCCCCTACGGCTCGCTGAACCCGACGCAGCTGCGCAAGCTCGCCTGGATCGGGCGGACTTACGACAAGGGCTACGGCCACTTCACGACGCGCCAGAACCTGCAGTTCCACTGGATCAAGCTGGCCGACACGCCGGATATCCTCGATCACCTGGCCAGCGTCGATATGCACGCGATCCAGACCTCCGGGAACTGCATCCGCAACATCACCGCCGACCCCTATGCCGGGGCGACGTCAGAGGAAATCGACGACCCGCGCGTCTGGGCCGAGGCCATGCGCCAATGGTCGAGCCTGCACCCGGAATTCTCGTTCCTGCCGCGCAAGTTCAAGATCGCGATCACCGCCGCGCCCAAGGACCGCACGGCGGCCAAGGTGCATGACATTGGTCTCGTCGTGCGCCGCGCCCGCGACGGTCAGATGGGCTTTGAGGTCATCGTCGGCGGCGGCATGGGGCGCACGCCCTACATCGGCTCGACCATCCGCGAGTTCCTGCCGGCCAACCGGCTGTTCTCGTACCTGGAGGCGATCCTGCGGGTCTATAACCGTCACGGCCGCCGGGACAATTCCTATAAGGCGCGGATCAAGATCCTGGTCGCGGCCCTGGGCGCCGAGGAGTTCGCCCGCCAGGTCGAGGCCGAGTGGGAGAAGGTCGGTGCGTCCGTCGACCTGCCGGACACCGAGCTCGCGCGCATCCGCGGCGCCTTTGCGGCGGCCGACTTCGACGTCCTGCCGGCGGTCTCCGAAGCCCACGAGCGGGCCAAGGCGGCCGATGCGGCCTACGCGCGCTTCATCCGCAACAACCTCAAGCCGCACAAGAAGCCCGGCTACGGCATCGTCGAGATCTCGCTCAAGACCGTCGGCGAGACGCCCGGCGACGCGAGCGCCGCGCAGATGGACGCCGTGGCCGACCTCGCCGAACGCTACGGCCAGGATGATATCCGCGTCACCCACGAGCAGAACCTGGTCCTGCCGCATGTCCGGCTCGACGACCTGCCCGAGGTCTACGCCGCCTTGAAGGCCGCCGAGCTCGCCAGCGCCAATATCAACCTGGTGAGCGACATCATCGCCTGCCCGGGCCTGGACTATTGCGCGCTGGCCAATGCGCGGTCGATCTCGGTCGCCCAGCACATCGCCCAGAAGTTCGCCGATCCAGACCGGGCCGAGAAGGTCGGCGAGCTGAAGATCAAGATCAGCGGCTGCATCAACGCCTGCGGGCACCACCACGTGGGCCACATCGGCATCCTGGGCGTCGATAAGAAGGGCGAGGAATTCTATCAGCTCACGCTCGGCGGTTCCGGGGCGGAAGACGCTGCCGTGGGTCAGGCGCTGGGCCCGGCGCTGCCCTACGACAAGGTGGCCGACGCCGTCGACACCCTGGTCGAGACCTATCTGCGCGAGCGCCAGGGCGCCGAGCGCTTCCTCGACACCTTCCGGCGCACCGGCGTCGCCCCCTTCAAGGAGGCCGTCTATGCCGACGTTCATTAGGCTGGCGGACGGCGTGTTCTCGCTGGCCGAGGACGCCTTCACCCACGTGGCCGACGACGAGGGCCTGCCGCCGGGCGACGTGATCGTCACGCTGACCCGCTTCCAGGCCGACGGCGAGGCGCTGCTCTCGGAAGGACGCAAGGTCGGCGTTCGCCTCGCGAGCGACGAGGAGGTCGAGGTCCTGGCCTATGACCTGCCGCGGATCGCGGTGGTGGCGCTGGAATATCCGAAGTACCGCGACGGCCGCGCCTTCACCTCGGCGCGCCTGCTGCGCGAGCGGCTGGGCTTCACGGGCGAGGTGCGCGCGGTGGGCGATGTCCTGCGCACCCAGGCGGGCTTCATGGTCCGTTGCGGTTTTACCGCCTTCGAGCCGGCGGACGGCTCGACCCCGGAGGACTGGCAAAGGGCCAGCCAGCGCTTCCGTCACGTCTATCAACGCTCCGCCGACGGCCGCGCGCCGGCCTATGTGGAGCGGGGAGGGTGAGCTTGGCCTACGATCACAGCGACTGGCATCAGACGCTCGCGCCGCGTCTGGACGCGGAATTGCGCCATGCGCACCCGCGGACGGTGATCGAGGAGGCCGTCGCGACCTTCGGCGACAGGCTGGCGCTGGTCTCGTCCTTCGGGGCGGAATCGGCGGTGCTGCTGCACCTGGTCTCCAAGGTGAAGCCCGACATGCCGGTGCTGTTCCTGGATACCGGCATGCTGTTCGGCCAGACGCTCGACTACCGCCGTCAGCTGGCGGCGCTCTTGGGCCTGACCGACGTGCGCGATCTGCGCCCGGCCTACCAGGACCTGGCCACCGGCGACCCTGCCGCGAAGCTCTGGCAGACCGACACCGACGCCTGCTGTGAGATCCGCAAGGTGATCCCCCTGGACAAGGCGCTGGCCGGCTTCGACGGCTGGATCACCGGCCGCAAGCGGTTCCACGGCGGGGCGCGGCTGTCGCTGCCGGTGGTGGAGCAGGCCGATCACCAACTGAAGTTCAATCCTCTGGCCAACTGGGCCAAGGAGGACCTCGACGCCTACATGGCGGAATATGCGCTGCCGGCGCACCCGCTGGTGGCCCAGGGCTTCCCCTCGATCGGCTGCTGGCCCTGCACCCAGCCGGTGGAAGACGGTCAGGACGTCCGCGCCGGCCGCTGGGCGGGGCAGGACAAGACCGAGTGCGGCATCCATGTCGCCCGCGCCCCGGGCGCCGCGCCCAATGTCGGCGGCGACATTTGACGCCGCCTGAAAGAGTGTAGACACCCCGATGAATGACGTTGCTTTCGCTCCAGTGGCCGCGCCTGTGAAGGCAGGCGGCGCTTTCTTCGTCGAGACCGTGACCTGGGTCCAGCATTGGACCGAGAGCCTGTTCTCGTTCCGCACGACCCGCGATCCGGCGCTTCGCTTCGCCAGCGGCCAGTTCGTCATGGTCGGCCTGACGAAGGAGGACGGCAAGCCGCTGGTGCGCGCCTATTCCATCGCCTCGCCCGCCTGGCACGAGGAGCTGGAGTTCTATTCGATCAAGGTGCCGGACGGGCCGCTGACCTCGCGCCTGCAGCACCTCAAGGTCGGCGACGAGGTGCTGATCGGCCGCAAGCCCACCGGCACGCTCGTTCTTGATGGGCTGAAGCCGGGCAAACGGCTGTGGATGCTGGGCACCGGCACCGGGCTTGCGCCCTGGCTGTCGCTGGCGCGCGACCCGGACGTCTATGAGCGCTTCGACGATGTGATCGTCACCCACACGGTGCGCGAGGTCGCCGACCTCAACTACGCCGAGCTGCTGGGCCATGACCTGGCCCACGACGAAATCCTGGGCGAGCTGATCGGGCCGAAGCTGCGCTACTACCCGACGGTGACGCGCGAGCCGTTCAAGACCCAGGGGCGGATCACCGACCTGATCGCGTCGGGCCAGCTGTTCCGCGATCTTGGCCTGCCCGCCTTCGACAAGGCGGTGGACCGGGTGATGCTGTGCGGCGGCCCCTCGGTGCTGGCCGACCTGAAGCAGCAGCTCCTCGACCTCGGCTACGAGGAAGGCTCCATCGCCCAGCCCGGCGACTTCGTCCTGGAACGCGCCTTCGTCGAGACCTGAGGCCGGCCGCCAGACCTCCGGACAAAGAAAAACCCCGGCGCTGCGGAGCGCCGGGGTTTCTGTTGTTCAGGCTGACGCCGAAGCTTAGGCGGTGGCCGCCACGGTCTTACGCTGACGGCGGAGCATCGTGCCCATGCCGAGGAAGCCGGTGAGCATCAGAGCCCAGCTGGTCGGCTCCGGCACGCCGGCGATCGGCCAGCCGATGGCGAACGACTGATTGCCGCCGTTGGAGATCGTGAACACCCTGTCGTTGGCGTCGGCGAGGTTCCACGAGGAGGAAGGGCCGTTCGCGTAGGTATCGTAGTAGCTGGCGACCAGGCCCGAATTGAAATTGCTGACCGAACCCGGCACCTCGACGTTCCAGATCGCCGCCTGGATCGCGGCTTCCTGAGCCGCGAGATCAGGAGCGGTCCCCTGCATCTCCATGATCCAGCCGGTGTCCACCAGGTCGGTGATGGTCTTCGTTTGGTCGGCGCTAAGCGTCTGCGGCGCGTTCGGGATCAAGCCACCGCCGTCAGGCTGGTTGGTCGTATAGGTCCAGCCCAGATTGCCCAGGTTCATGTCGTGGTAGAGGTCGATGCAGAAGCCGAAGAGGGAGGTGGCGCCGCCCGGATAGCCGGACACCGTGAAGGTGAGTGGGCCGTCATAGACATATTCGTTGATGGCGCCGTAGCTGCCGTTGGCCGGAGCAGTGACGAGCGCCGTGTACGACTGATCCATCGACGAGCTGACCAAGGTGAAGGTCTGGGTGGCCGAAGCCTGCCCCGCCATCGCCATCACACCAAGGCTCGCCGCCGCGGCCAGGGCCTTGATCCCACGCATACGCATTGTGTCACTCCTGAACATGTACTGGGCCCCCATGCCCATTCGCCTCAGCCCCTGCATTGGACATGCCGACGCGCACGGAGGCGACTTCAATTTACAGCGTTAGCATGCCGTTAAGCTTAAGCAACGGGACTCGCCTAAGAGGGGAGTCCTTGGGGACAAGAACGCATAGCGGCGGGCGACCGGCGAATTCGCGCCGGGCAGGGAGCTGTTCAGCAGCGTTTCTCGGCCCTAGGCGGCCAGTCGGCTCTGGCCCGCCGCGGCGCCGAGGGCGGCGACGAAGCCGTTGAAAAGCTTGGCCATTGCCGGCTTCTTGTAGGGGTAGAGCTCGGCCGAATCCATGGCGTGGACGATCATCGCCACGTCGGTCTCGAAGACCAGCAGCCGCCCGTCCTGGGTCTCGGCGCAATCGATGCCGAAATAATCGAGGCCGAGCGTCTGGTTCAGCGCTTCGAACGCGGCGCGATGCCGCAGGGCGAAGCCGGTGTCGAAGGTCTCCATGACCTCGGCTTCCTCGGCGCGATTGGCGGCCTGGCCCATATCGGCATTCAGGTAGTGCACCATCCAGCGTTCGGAGACCGCCATGTGACTGACGAAGGGCTGACCGCCCACGAACACCACGCGCAGCTTGCGGAACCGGCCGTCGGCGCCCCGATAGTCGAAGAAAGCCGCCACGAAGAACTCCGCCTGGGCATGCTCGGCGAGATAGGCGCCCAGCTCGGCCCGCGAGGCGAGCTTCTGCAGACCGGCGCCGGCGTGGGAGCCGAGCGGCCGGACGATGACCGGGAACCTCAGGTCGGCGTGCAGGGCGGAAAGCTCCGACGCGCCGCTGACGACGCCTTCGAGGGCGGCGCGCGGGGCGCGGCGTGTGGCGGGGCAGATCAGCGTCGGATGGCCGGCGAAGGTGTCGGCGACGCCGTCGCGGCTGAGCGCGGCGATCAGCTGCGGCCGGCTGTTGATCACTGGCCGGGGCCAGGCCGCGAAGGGCTCGGCGCCGAGCGCCGCGAGCGCCTTGGATCCGTCGTCGGATTGGCCGATCGCCAGGAAGGCCACGTCGTGCTCGGGAACCTGCGACGGCGAAGGGAGCGCGCCATCCACGAAATAGACGGTCAGTTCGACGTCGGAGCCTTCCAGCAGGAAGTCGATCGGCGTGTTGGTCATCAGATCGCCGGCGGTCATGAAGGCCAGCACCTTGAGCCGCCCGTCGCCATGGCGGGTGCGATAGCAGCGCTGGCCGGCGATGGCGGCGGCCTGCAGCTCCAGACCCTTTTCGCGGCTGCCGGTCATCTGCACCAGGGTCGAGAGGTCGAGCAGGGCGCCGTAGTCGGCCTCGTTGGCGCTGACGCGGGCGATCAGTCGGTCCCAGACTTCCTGCAGCCCAGCGCCTTCGAACACGAGGCGGCCAAGCGCGGCGACGCCCAGGCTGGCGACCGGCGCGACGGTCGAAAACTCGGTGGGACCGGTGGCGGAGATCAGGGTCCTGAGGTCGTAGGGCATCGGCGTCCTTGGCACAGCAACATTCAAAATGTGTCGGCCGTGCAGGAGCCGGAGTCCGCCTCGGCGCCTTGAAGAGCCTTAGGGCAGGCCCTTCTGCGCCCGCCGCGCGAGCCTGAGCCGGCGCAGGGCCTAGAAAAGCCCGCCAAGGTTGTTGGATCGTTAAGGGCGATCAACTTGTTCAGTCCGTCGCCGCAAATCATCCGGGCGCTGTCCGATCCGGCCCGGCTGGCGCGGCGATGAGCGCGGCGGCGACCGGCAAAAGTATTTTATATCAAACTTATGGATCGACGCGCCGGCGTTCCGGCGGCGTGCCTTGACGGCCGCCGCAGAGCTCATCGCGCGGCGCGCCGCCCCTTGCCGACAGCTCCGGAGGGTGAGACCACCTCAGGTAGTGCGTTATGCGAACCCGATCCTAGCGTGGGGCGGCCAGAGCCCGAGCGGCCTCTGCCAGCACGAAGGCGGCGCGCTCGTCGAGGCTGCCGTGGGGCACGACCAGCGGCTCATAGTCGAAGCGGGCCACGACCTCGAGGATCCGGGGAAAGGTGGCCTCCGCTTCCGCCCAGTCCTGGCGCCGCTCGGCATCGGTCTCGTAGATCTCGCGCCAGGGCGGGAAGACGAAGACGCGGCGATTGTAGCGCCGGTCCCGGGCCGCCGCCGCCAGGTCCGCCGGGGCGGCCCATCTCGGATCGAAGCCGTCGAGGAGGCTCCGGTCGAAAAACACGCGCCCGGTCGCATCTGCCCCCGTCGCCTCAACCAGAGCGTCGAACTTGCCGATGTCGCGCCGCACGCAAAGCGCGCAATAGGCGGCGAAGTCGTCCCAGGGGAGCGCGCGGCCTCCCGCGGCCGCCTGCTCGGCGATGACGGCGCGGTGGGTCTCCTCGACGACGGTCTCGCCCATGGCCTGCAGGTGGCGCAGCAGCGAGGTCTTGCCGACCCCGGGGCCGCCGGTGAAGACGAAGAAGTTAGGTTTATGGATCAAGCTGTTCTCCAGACATGCTGAGGTGCGCCGGGAAGTCGGCGGTTCGCGGTCCGGGGGATTTGTCGGGTGAGCCGGAGGCTTCAGCCCGGAATGGCTAGCCGGGCGGGCAGCCTTGGAAGTCGCCGACCTTGATGGCCGTCAGGCTGGAGAGGTCCAGGCCCTTGGTCGCCGCCATCGAGCGGGCCGTGGCGCCGGTGTAGAGGTCGATCCGCTTGCCCTTGATCGCGCTGCCGGCGTCAGATGCGTACCAGTAGCCGTCGTGTGTCGAGCCGTCCGGCATCTTCAGGCCGACGGTTTCCTTGATGAACAGCACGCTGTGCCGCGGGATCAGGTTCTTGTCGACGGCGACGGTGCGCATGGCCACGACCTTGCAGCCCAGAGCGTCCAGCGCGCCCACGCCCTTGGCGCCGGCGTGATAGAGCGTCGCCTTTAGATTCCAGCCAGGGCCCGAGGGCAGGGCGCCGGTGACCACCGACATGATCAGGTCGCCCACAGGGTCGGCGGGCGCAGCTTGAGCGCCGGAGGCTGCGAAGATCAGGGGCAAGAGTGCCAGGGCGGCGAGGCGGCGTCGCAAGACGGCTCCTCCTTCGTCGTTGAACTGGTGCGACCGGGTTTGTAGCCGGGGCGGTCAGGGCTGCCAACCCCGGAACGGGTGCGGCGCGGCGACCTGTCAGTAGAACTAACAGCGCCGTGGAGTTCAGATCGTTTGCGCTCCACAGGCGAAATCCGCCATATCCACCTGGGTTTCCGGTGGGCTTTTGGGGCGAGGTATTCATGAAAATCTATGGGGATTCCATCTCGGGCAACTGCCTGAAGGTGAAATGGGTCTGCGACTCATTGGGCCTTGCCTACGACTGGATCGAGACCAGCGTGATCGCCGCCGAAACGCGGACGCCGGAGTTCCTGGCGCTCAATCCGGCCGGTCAGGTCCCCATGGTGGTGCTGGCCGACGGTCGCCCGCTGGCTCAGTCCAACGCCATCATCCTGCACCTGGCGGAGGGCTCGGCCCTGATCCCGGCTGACGCCTACGACCGGGCCAGGATGCTCGAGTGGATGTTCTGGGAGCAGTACAGCCACGAGCCCTACATCGCCGTGGCGCGCTTCCAGCTCGCCTATCTCGGCAAGACCCAGGCCGATCTCGACCCCAAGGTCATGCCGCGCGGCCGCGCGGCCTTGCAGCGGATGGAGGACGGGCTGGCCGGCGGCGGCGCCTTCCTGGTCGGCGAGGCGGTGAGCCTGGCCGACGTGGCGCTGGTCGCCTACACCCGGGTCGCCCACGAGGGTCAGTTCAACCTGGCCGACTATCCCCTCGTGCAGGCCTGGGTCGGTCGCGTCGAGCAGGCGCTGAATATCCGCGACTGAGGCCCTTGCCTTCGGTCGGGGGAGGCGACAAACCGTCGGGCATGAAACGCCTTGCGCCCATCGCCTCCGTCGCCTCGCTTTGCGCTGCTCTCGCCACGGCTCTGACCCCGAGTTCGGTGTTCGCCTGGGGCGGCTCCGGGCACCGGATGATCGGGGTTGGCGCCATGAAGGCCCTGCCGGCGGACCTGCCGGCTTTCCTGAAGGCCCCGCAGGCCATTGTCGACGTCGGCGAATATTCGCGGGAGCCCGACCGCATCAAGCGCGCCGGCAAGGCCTTCGACAGCGACCGCGACCAGGGCCATTTCTTCGACATGAACGACGACGGGACCGCGCTCGGCGGTCCCAAGGCCACCGCGCTCCCGCCCACGCGCCAGGACTATGAAAAGGCCCTGCAGGCGGTGGGCGCCGACAGCTGGAAGGCCGGCTACCTGCCCTACAGCATCCTTGAGGACTACCAGCAGGTGATGCAGGACTTCGCCTACTGGAAAGCGCTGAAGTTCGCCGAATCGAACCCGGCCTGGGCCGCGCACAAGGCGTTCTTCACCGCCGACCGCGTGCGGCGCGAGCAGCAGATCCTGATCGATATCGGCTACCTGTCGCACTTCGTCGGCGACGGCAGTCAGCCGCTGCACGTCAGCGTCCACTTTAACGGCTGGGGCGACTATCCCAACCCGGGCGGCTACTCCACCTCGCGGACGTTCCACAGCGACTTCGAGGGCGCCCTGGTGCGCCTGTCGGTCACCCAGGCCGACGTAGACAAGGCGATGGCGCCGCTGCGCGTCAACGCCGGTGGGCTCGACATCGCACAGGTCGGGGCCTACCTCGCCGCCACAGGCGCCCAGGTGGTCCCGCTCTATGAGCTGGAAAAGGCCGGCGGCCTCAAGCCCGGCGATCCGCGCGGCGCGGCCTTCGCGACCCGGCAGATCGCGATCGGCGCCTCGGAACTGAGAGACCTGCTCGTCATGGCCTGGCAGGGCGCCGACAAGCAGACCGTGGGCTGGCGCCCGATTCCGCTGGCCGACATCCTCTCGGGCAAGACCGACCCCTACAACGCCTTCTACGCGATCGACTGATGCCGGCCGCGGGCAGGATCGTCCCGCAGTTCGGCCAGCCTGCGCCGGGCCGCGCCTATCCGGACCGGCCAGCGGCCTTCGCCATCGTCGAGCGCGACGGCCAGATCGCGGTGGCCCGGGTCAGTTTCGCGGCCGGCGGCGGACGCCTCGACCTGCCGGGCGGCGGCCTCGATCCCGGCGAGACGGCGGCGCAGGCCGCGGCGCGCGAGTGCGGCGAGGAAGTGGGCTTGCAGATCGCCGTCGACGCCGAGGTCGCCCGCGCCGACCATTATTTCACCAACGAGGACGACAGCCGGGTGAACACCCGCGGCGTCTTCTTCGCGGCCCATGTCACCGCCGAGGCGCCGCAGCTGAAGGTGGAGGACGACCACGCGCTCGAATGGATGACGCCGCAGGACGCGCTGCTCGCGCTCGACCGCGAGTCCCACGCCTGGGCGCTGGCGGCATGGTTGCGTTTGCGCGCGCGCGCCTGACCCGCTAGTCGGTGCGCCAATTCCAGGAGGCCGTCACCGTGTCCGAGTCGTCCGCCCAGCTCATCGACGGCAAGGTCTACGCCGAGCGCCTGCGCGAGAAGGTCGCCGAGCAGGTGGCGGCGCTGAAGCGCGACCACGGCCTGCAGCCGGGCCTGGCGGTGGTGCTGGTCGGCGACGACCCCGCCAGCCAGATCTATGTCCGCTCCAAGGGCGAGCAGTCGCTGGCTGCGGGCATGCACTCGGTCACCCACCGCCTGCCGGAAGACACCACCCAGGCCGAACTGGAGCGCCTGGTCGCCGAGCTCAACGTCGACCCGCTGATCCACGGCATCCTGGTGCAGCTGCCGCTCCCCAAGCATCTGGACGAGAAGCCGGTGCTGGCCATGCTGAACCCCGACAAGGACGTCGATGGCCTGACGGTGGCCAACGCCGGGCGGCTGGCCAGCGGCCTGCCCGCGCTCGTGCCCTGCACGCCCATGGGCTGCATGATCCTGCTGCGCGACGTGTTGGGCGACCTGACCGGCAAGCGCGCCGTTGTCGTCGGCCGGTCCGTGCTGGTCGGCCGCCCGATCGCCCAGCTGCTGCTGCAGGCCGACTGCACCGTGACCATCGCCCACTCCCGCACCGCCGACCTGCCGGCCGTCTGCCGCGAGGCCGACATCCTGGTGGCCGCCGTCGGCCGGCCGCGGATGATCAAGGGCGACTGGATCAAGCCGGGCGCCGCGGTGATCGACGTCGGCATCAACCGCGTCCCTTTCGACGATCCGATCAAGGCCGCCGAGGGCCGCACCAAGGTCGTAGGCGACGTCGACTTCAAACAGGCGAGCCGGGTGGCCGGCTGGCTCACGCCCGCGCCGGGCGGCGTCGGGCCGATGACCGTGGCTGTCCTGCTGCAGAACACGGTCACGGCGGCGAAGATGCAGGCGGGGCTGGCCTAGGTCGCGCTCTTCTCCGTCCAGCTGACGATCTTGCCGACCACGTCGCCGACGGCGGTGTTGTAGGCCGCGACGATGGCGCTCACGCGGTTGTCGGAGGCCGGGACCCGGGCTTCGAACTCATCTTCGCCGACCCCGCTCTGATCGGCGCGGGTCAGGGCGGCGTGGACGCGGACGATGACGGTCGGAGCCGCCTTCTCGCCGTGGTCGTAGCGGGTCTCGAAGGTGCGCACGTCGACCCTGAGCGCATAGGCCGAACGGCCCTGCTGGCCGCGGGCGATCAGGCGGATCGGGCTGGCGTCGAAAGCCTTCGCCACCGCCTCGTCGAACAGGATGTCGGCCGGAGCGACCCAGCGGCTCTCGGCGATATAGGCCGCCCTGCCGCCGGTCATGGTCAGGATGCGGTCGTCGGAGGCCTCCTCCTGGAACGTGCCGTTGGTCTGGAAGACCGCCACGGCGCTGGCCGGCCGCGACGGCGCCGGCGTGGCCGCCGCGGGCGCATAGAAGCGGTAGAGTTGCGCCGGCTTGCTCTTGGGCAACAGCGAGATGCAGCCGGAAAGCGCCGCGGCGCAGACCGCGATCGCAGCCAGGCGAAGAATGGGGCGGATCATGGCTTCACCTTCACTTCTTCCGCGGAGCCCTTGCCCAGCGCTCCGGTGGGACTGCGCTGGATCTCGTTGACCAGGCGCTGGAGGGACTCGGCCGCCTTCTGCAGCTCGACGATCGCCGAGGTGATCTGCGGCAGGCCGTTGTTCGCGAAGTCGGCGGTCGGGCCCTGCAGCTTGTCGATCATGCCGCGTAGGTCGTGAGCCGCGCCCTTGGCCTCGTCGGCGGCGTCGGCGATGCTCTTCAGGCTGCGCTTGCCGTCGCCGTCCACCAGCCCTTGCGTCGACTTCAGGATGCCGTCGGCGTGCTGGGTCGCGGTGTCCAGGTCCTGGATCAGCTTCTGGGCGTCGCCGATGATCTCCTTGCGCTCGCGGATCTCGGCGGTGACCGCCTGGGCGTCGGAGAGCGTGGCCGAGAAGGTCTGGATGTTCTTGTCGGAGAGCACGCGGTTCACCCGGTCCAGCGCCTCGATGGTCCGGGTCAGCACCGTCCCGCCGCCTTCCAGCAGGTCGGAGAGCGCGCTGCGCTGGCTTCTCAGGATCGGGATGCAGGGGCCGTTGAGGCCGTTCGACTGGCACTTGGCCTTCTCGACCACCTTCAGCAGCGGCTTGGACGGCGTGCCGGCGGTGATCTGGATGTAGTTGACCCCGGTGATCCCCTGCGGCTCCAGCGTCGCGTAGCTGTCGACGCGGATCGGCACGTCGGAGGTCACGCGCGCACGCGCGATCACCCGGCTGGGATTGGTGCGGTCCAGCGCGATCTTGGTGACCTCGCCGACCTTGATGCCGTTGAAGTGAACCTCGCCGCCCTGGTTCAGGCCGCGCACCGGCCCGTCGAAGACAATGTCGTAAAGGTCGTACTCCTGGGAGAACGAGACCCGGGCCAGCCAGACGACGAAGATCACCAGGCCAACGAAGAGGATCAGCGAGGACAGGCCCACCAGGGCGTAATTGGCGTTCTTTTCCATCAGGCTTCCGTCTTCACCTTAGCCGCGGCCCGGCCGCGGGGGCCCAGGAAATACTCCTGGATCCAGGGATGTTTGTTGTGTTCGAGCTCGCGGACCGGCGCGGTGGCGACCACCTTCTTGTCGGCGATCACGGCGACGCGGTCGGTGATCTCGTAGAGCGTGTCGAGGTCGTGGGTGATCATGAACACCGTCAGGTCCAGGCTGTCCGACAGGTCCTTGATCAGTTCGTCGAAGGCCGCCGCGCTGATCGGGTCGAGGCCGGCGGTCGGCTCGTCGAGGAACAGGAGCTCGGGGTCGAGCGCCAGGGCGCGCGCCAGACCCGCCCGCTTGCGCATGCCGCCGGAAAGTTCCGCTGGCTTCAGGTCGCCGGATTCAGGGCCGAGGCCCACCAGGGCGATCTTCAGGTCCGAAAGGTCGTAGATCTCTTTGCGCGTCAGCGTCGTGTGCTCGAACATCGGGGCGGCCACGTTCTCGCGCACCGTCAGGTTGGAGAACAGCGCGCCCTGCTGGAAGAGCACGCCCCAGAGCCGCTCGATGGCCGTCCAGCGGCGCCGCGAGGCGCGCTCGATGTCCTGGCCGAAGACCCGCACCGTGCCCGCCTGCGGATTGCGCAGGCCGATGATGGTGTTGAGCAGCACCGACTTGCCGGCGCCTGAGCCGCCGACCACGCCCAGCACCTCGCCGCGCTGGGCGGTGATGTCCAGGCCGTCGTGGACCACATTGTCGCCGAACCGCGAGACCAGGCCGCGCACCTCCACCGCCGGCCCCTGCGTGTCGAGCAGCTGATCGTCGGTGAGGGTGTCCTCGTCCACCTCTTCGGGGGGGACGGCGTGAGGGGGTGCGCTCTCGGTCATATGTTCAGCTTCATGAACAGCAGCGCGAACGCCGCGTCGATCATGATGATCGCGAAGATGGCGTGGACCACCGCCGCCGTCACCCGCCGGCCCAGCGATTCCACGTCGCCGCCGACTTCCAGGCCCTGGCGGCAGCCGATGCCGGCGATCACCGCGGCCATCACCGGGCCCTTGGACATGCCGACCCAGAAGTGCACGGCGCCGACGTTGTCGACGATGCGCTGCAGGAAGAACGTCGGCCCCAGGTCCAGCACGCTCCAGACCACCACCATGCCGCCCAGCAGGCCGGACAGGGTGGCGACGAAGGTCAACAGCGGGATGGTGGCGAGCAGCGCCACGAAGCGCGGCAGGACCAGGGCCTCGAACGGGTCGACCCCCATCACCTGCATGGCGTCGATCTCCTGGTTCATCTTCATCGAGCCGAGCTCTGCGGCGAAGCTGGAGGCCGAGCGGCCGGCCAGCAGCACCGCGGTGATGATGATGTTGAACTCGCGCAGCACCGCGATGCCGATCAGTTCGACGGCGAACACCTGGGCCCCGAACTGGCTCAGCATGTTGGCGCCCAGGAGGCCCACGACGGCGCCGATGAAGAACGAGGTGACCGCGACGATCGGGATGGCGTCCAGGCCCGCGCGTTCGGCCAGCGAGAAGATCGCCGCCCAGCGGATCCGCTTGGGGTTGGTGAACAGGTAGACGGCAGACCGCGCGACGACGACCAGCAGGTGACCCAGGAAGGCCAGGGTGTCGAGCCACTCGTAGCCGATGTTCATCACCCCCTTGCCGATCCGCACGGTCATTTCGTGGAAGCCGCGAGGGGGAGCCGTGCTGACCGGCTCGACATGCACCGCCGCGCCGACCAGCTCCAGGAGGCGCGCGCTTTCGGGGCGCGACTGGACGGTCTTCAGGTCGAAATGCTCGGGGAGGGCCCGGATCAGGGCGTAGGCGCCGGCGGTGTCGAGGCGGCGCACCTTGCGGATATCGACGCCCACCTGGCCCCGCGCGTTTCCACTCTGCGAACCCAGGGCTTGCGCCAGCCTGGCCGGCGCATCGCCCAGGCTGTTGGCCGTCCAGTCGCCGGTCAGGGCGACGGTCGGGCGCTCGCCGGCGGTCCTGACGCTGAATTCGGCCGTCGTCTCCACAGTCAGGCGGGCTCCGTTATCGAGCGTCTTTATCTCAGGGGCGGCGACTTTCGAGTCGCGCTCCAAAGGGAGATGTGACCCTAACAGAGACGGCGCAACCGCCCGAACGTCTTACGGCGCAGGTTGTTCCGCATTTGGCCAGCTTCCGGCCGTTCTGAGCCGGGAGGCGTCCTTATGGTCAAGCTGAGCCCATTTTTGGTCAAGCCCGCAGCCGACAGTGGCGCCCGGTCGCCCACCGGATCACCCGGGCGCGCCGAAGACCGCAGTGTCCAGGGGTGGAGAGTATCGTTGTCCCGCCAATTTGAACTCGCCGGCAAGTCCGGCGCCCGCTACCGCTACATCTCCTTCGAGGAGGACCGCTTCCTGCCGCCGGCGGGAGCCAATTTCGTCATCGCCCGCCTGACCAAGGAGGGCGCGACCGTCGTCTACGCCGGCGAGACCGACAACCTCGCCGCCCAGAGCTGGCGCAAGACGCTGGAGAAGGCGCGCGAGACCTATCGCGACGCCGCGATCCTCACCCGGCTCAACGTCACCCGCGCGGTGCGCGAGGCCGAGCGGGTGGACCTGATCGCCGAGCACCAGCCGCCGATGAACGGCTAGCGGCGCTGTGGTAGAGCTTCGGCCCTAGACCCTGTCCCGGCTGACTCGTCAGCCGGGGAAGAACAGGGTCGTCGCCTATTTCGGGAGCCCTTCTCGTCCGCTCACGATGATTCATCATGAGCGGGAAGGGCTCCTGGCCGGGGACCTGCCGATGACGCTCAGCTACGACCTCTACTGGTCCTTCCGCTCGCCCTATTCCTACATGGTGACGGGGCGATTGGCGGCGCTGGAGCGCGACTACGACGTCGCCTGCAACGTGCGGCCGGTCTATCCGCTGGCGGTGCGCACGCCGGAGTTCTTCGAGCAGCAGGATCCCCTGTGGATCCGCTACTTCATGACCGACGTGTTCCGCGAGGCGGCGTTCCTGGGCCTGCCGTTCCGCTGGCCCCGGCCCGACCCGGTGCAGCGCTCGGAGGGCGAGGGCTACCGAATGCGGCAGCCTTACATCCACCGCCTCACTCACCTGGGCGTGGCGGCCGTGCAGCGCGGCCGGGGCCTGGCCTTCCTCGATGAGGTTAGCCGCACGATCTGGGACGGCGGGACCGACAACTGGCACGAGGGCGATCACCTGGCCCAGGCGGCCGCACGCGCGGGACTGGATTTCGCCGGGATGGCCGCCGCGGTCGACGCCGATCCGGCGGCCTTCGCCGCGGCGGTTGAGGCCAATCAGCTCGCTCAGCGCGCCGCCGGCCATTGGGGCGTACCGATGATGACCTTCAACGGCGAGGCCTTCTTCGGTCAGGACCGCTTCGATCAGCTCAAATGGCGCCTAGAGCAGCAGGGCCTTCAGCGCCGCTAGCCGCGCTTCAATAGGTCAGCTTCGGATACCAGTCCGCGCCGCGTCCCTCTGGGGTCATGTCCAGGAAATTCCACAGAGGCGCAGGATCCGGCGCGCCGCGCGGGTCCTGGCCGGGGTCGCCCTCGGTCATCTCGCCGGACCAGAAGTGGCGGATCGTCCCGTCGCGTCGCGTGAAGACGTTGATCGCGGGGATCTCCGAGCCCTCCGGCAACAGGCCGTGATAGTCCGTCGAATAGGCGTCGTTGAGGTCCTGATAGACCTTCAGACCCTGCCAGCCGCGTTCCTGCTTGAAGGCGATCAGCCGCTCGACCGGCGATCTCGCCACCACGCCCAAGGCGACCTTCTGCTCGAGGTCCTGCGCGTTGGCGGCGAGCGGGCCCAGCAGGTTGGTGCACATGGGGCAGGGCCGCTCCCGTTGCGGCCCGAACATGAAGCTGTAGAGGATCAGGGTGTCCTTATCGCCGAACAGCCCCGCGAAATCGCGCGCGCCGGCCTCGCCCATGAATCGGTAGTCGCCCTTCACCTCGCCGCCCGGAGGCAGGCCGCGGCGCAGGGCGGCGACCCGCGCCAGATGGCGGCGTAGCTCATATTCCTCCTCAAGCAGCGCGGTTCGCGCGGCGCGATATTCGGCGCTCTCGTTGGGGAAACGCACCGGCCCGCGCGCGGCAAGCTCGGCGGCCGGTGTCAGGGTCTCGGTCTTGGCGTCCATGGGTGCGGCTCCTCCGGGCGCCGGAGCATAACCCTCCGGCGCCGGAAAAGGTACACCAGGTGGAAAACTATTCCCCGCCTACTGCTCGACGTCGGTCTCCGCCAGGCGCTTGGCGGCGCCGCGCGTCATGCCGGCCGCGGCCAGTTCCTGCAGATCGAGTCCGCCGTCGTGGTTCAGGTCGAGTTCGGCGAACCGGCTCTTCAGCACCGCGTAGGGCCCCTTGAGCTCGGAAGGCTGCAGCTTGCCGTCGGCGTTCTCGTCCAGGAAGCCGATGATCCGCGACTCCATCAGCTTGGCCTGCAGGTCGTTGCGGACATGGTGGCTGGTCTCGTCCACCCAGCGGTAGTTGACCCGGAAGTACATCATCTCGTTCCAGGTCTGCTCGCCCCAGGTGACGTTGAGCTTCGGGTCAGGATTGGCCGGATTGTGCGCGGAGTTGTCGTAGATCCACTTCACGCGCAGCTTCGTGCCCTTCTTGACCAGCAGCGGCTCGGCCAGGTCGTAGTCGAGCTGCCAGTTGAAGTCGTACTTCGGCACCGACAGGATCGGCGTCTCCTTGCCGTCTGGCGTGATCTGCGTCAGCTCGACCGCATAGCCGCGGTAGTGGGCGTGCGGGTGGACGCTGTAGAGCAGGGCGTCGGCCGGGAATTCGAGGTAGGCGACCTCCTTGTGGCGCGCCTCGCCCGCTGGGATGGCCATGATCGGATTGGAGATCACCGCCGCGCGCCGGATGATCTCCGGCGGGGTCTTCAACAGGTAGTAGCCGATCTTGGTCACGTCGGTCATCGGCCGGCCGTTGGTGGTGTAGTGCATCGAGAACGACAGCTTGCCGCCCGCCGGCACCGGCGCGCCCGTGCCCTCGTTGTAGACCTGGATGCCGGCCCCGGGGACGTAGGAGCCCACCGAGCTTCCCGGAATGTCGGCCGGCGGCAGCGAGCGGTCCGGCGAATAGCCAGAGGTGATGTGGTGCAGCACCGGACGCGCGCCCGGCTGGAAGGCCACCGCGCGCAGCCAGGCGTCGCCCTTGAACGGGTTGTCGACCGTCATGTGCTGGTACTCGATAACCCCGGTGGCCGGCACGTTGAACGACGGCAACTGGACGATCACGTCGGGCTTGCCGAGCTGGGTCGGCCACTCCGGCGCCTCGCCGGCGTGGGTCTTGAGGATGTCTTCGCCCTGGCCGCGCGGCGCGCCGGCCTCGATCCAGTGGATCAGGGTCTTGGCCTCGTCCGGCGTCAGCGAGGTGTCGTTCGACCACTTGCCTACGTGCGGATCGGCGAAGAACGGCGGCATGCGCTTGGTCATCACCGTCTCGCGCATCATCGGCGCGAAGCCCTTGACCACCTCATAGCTGTTCATCTGGAACGGGCCGATGCCGCCCTTCTGGTGACAGGTCACGCACTTCTTCTGCAGGATCGGCGCGATGGTCTCCGAGTAGGAGATCTTGTCGAAGTCGGCGGCGTGCGCGCGGCTCGGGAACGAGATGGTCTGCCCGACCTTATCCGCCACCCGCGGATTGGCGACGGGCTGGCGGGCGAGCACCGCATCGATCGCCGAGGCGGCATAGGCGTTCGCGGCCCGCGCGCGCGTATCCGGCGCCGCCTTGTTGAAGCGGTCGTCCAGCGGTCCATGGTAGGCGACCTTGAAGTCGGCCTTCGGGTCCAGCACGAAGACCTCGCCCTCGCGCTGGATGTTCATCTGCTCGCCGACCAGTTGCAGGTCATCCACCAGGATCGGGACTTCGAGCTTCTTCGCCGCCACCTCGGCCGCGGCCTGGTCGCGCGTGTCGGCCGAGTCGATCATGTAGAAGAGGACACCCTTGTCCTTGTAGGCGGCCTGCAGCTTGGCCAGCTCGCCCGCCGCCGCGATCGACAGGGGCGAGCCCACCTTGTGCGACATCAGGACGATCGCCGGGGCGTACTGGTAGTAGGACAACCGGTGCCCGATTCGCGTCGTGTCGGTGAGCTGGAAGTCGCTCACGTGGTCCGGCGTCATCGACGAGGCGCCGCCATTCGGCGCGGCGGTCCCCGAAGCGGTCCCAACGGTTGCGACAACGATGGCGGAAACCGCCACGGCGCCCAGAACGGCCCTCATCCCAGCTCTCCCCAGAACGGCATGTTTTGGTGAGAATAACATGGTTTTGCAGTCAGGCACGCCCACAAATCAGGGCGACCGCCGAGGCGAGCCCTCCTTCGCCAAGGCTTCGGAGGGCATCCCGCTTCGCCAACGATGTGAAGGACTTGTCCTGCGAAGCCCACCAGGGCGAAGCAGGATGGTGGATGCGACAGGGATTGAACCTGTGACCCCCTCGGTGTGAACGAGCCCGCTGAGCGAGGCAGGCGCCGGGGTGTCGACCGCGACTTCGGCGCCGGCGGGTCCGATCGGGCTCTCGCGGCTTGCGGGGCGGAAGGGCCCACGCTATACGCCCACCTCCTCGCGGATAGCGGATGCGTAGCTCAGCGGGAGAGCACCTCGTTCACACCGAGGGGGTCACAGGTTCAATCCCTGTCGCATCCACCATCGCCTCTCCGAAACTTCGAATCTCAGGCTCCCGCGCCCAACAGCCGCACGCAGGCGTCGGGCAGCTGGTCGAAGTGGTCGATCAGGATGTCGGGCGCCAGATCGCGGGCCGGGACCTCGGTGTAGCCGAAGCTGACCAGGATCAGGCGCGCGCCCGCCGCCCGCGCGGCGCCGGCGTCGGTGGCGGCGTCGCCGACCATGATCGCGCGGTCCATGGCCCCGCCCGCCGCGGCGATGGCGGTCTCAAGATGGCGCGGGTCGGGCTTGATGGCCGGCGTGGCGTCGGAGCCGATCACCGCCTCGAACAGCCGGCTCATGTTGAGCGCGTCGAGCAGGGCGTTCGACAGGCCCGTCAGCTTGTTGGTGCAGACCGCCAGCTTCGCGCCCTGCGCCTTCAGGGCCTCGAGCGCGGCGACGCAGCCCGGGAACGGCCGGCTCTCGTCGGCGATGTGGCCGGTGTAGCGGTCGATGAAGCGCTCGAAGAGCGGCTGGACGGCGGCCGGGGGCAGGGGCGCGTTGGCGGCCTGGAAACCGCGCTCGATCATCCAGCGCGCGCCGCGGCCGATGAACGGCCGGGCCTCCGCCAGCGGCAGGGGCGGATGCCCCTCCTCGGCGAGCAGCCAGTTCAGCGTGCCGATCAGGTCGTGGGCGGTGTCGACCAGGGTGCCGTCCAGGTCGAAGGCGATGGCGGCGCCCGAAAGCCCCGCCATCTCAGGCCCGTTAGGCGCCATTTACGACCGCGGTCGCCTTGTCGAGTTCGGCGGCATAGGCGTCGAGCGCCTGGGCCGTGATCCCGATGTACTTCTCCGCATCGGCGAAGCGGCGCTCCTCGATGGCCTCGCGCACGCCGGGCAGGGTCTTGGCGCCATAGCCGGTGAAGCGGCCGGGGGCGTAGACCATATTCATGTACCAGGGCCGCCCGGGCAGGCCTTCGGGGCGCAGCATGGCCTGGTCGAGCGGGCGCACGACATTGTCCAGCTTGACCTTCTGGGCCTTGGAGAGCCCGGCGCCCTTGGACGCCAGCGCGCTGTCGAAGGCCGCCGAGCTGGTCTTCAGCTTGGCGACCGCGGCTTCCAGCGGCTTGAAGTCGTAGGTCGGGGACTGGGCCAGGGCCGCCGGGTTGACCGTGGTCTTGGTCGGGTCGCCCGCCAGCTTGAAGGCGTTGCTGCTCAACAGCCGCGCCTGGGTCTTGGCCTCGTCGCGCTTGGTGTCGGCGAGCTTCTTCACCTCGTCGAGGTAGGTGGACACCGTGTCGGCGAAGTCGGCGTAGCGCTGCACCGGCAGGTCGGCGTCGGCCAGCCGCATCACCGCGCGGCCCACGGTCTTGGCCAGTGTCGCGTCATAGACGAAGCCCGGGTCCACGAAGGTCGAGTGGTGCTGATAGTCGTCGTAGAGCGAGTGGTAGACGCCGCCGCTGTCGCCCTCGCCGCCATAGGCGAAGTCGATGGAGGGCAGGCCAAGGTGCTGCAGGAAGGTCGAGTAGTCCGAGCCGGAGCCGAGCGCGCCGATCGGCAGGTCCTTGGAGGGATCGTTGGCCGCGGCCTTGGTCTGCGGGTTGTTCTCGCCGCCGCGGCCGGCGCCGCCGCCGTCGGCCAGGCCCACGGCCAGGCGGGCGCGGGCGCGGTCGCGCACCGAAACCCCGGTCTCAGGATCCTTCACATCGGCGCTGACTTCGTTGACGAAATGCTGGAAGGCGTGGCTGCCCTCGGCGCGGAAGTAGCCGCGGCCGTTGCCGTCGGAGTTGATGTAGACGACGCCCTTGGCCTTCAGCTCCTCGGCGTGGGTCTCGGCCCATTCGGTCGAGCCCAGCAGGCTCGGCTCCTCGCCGTCCCAGCTGGCGTAGACGATGGTGCGCTTGGGTTTCCAGCCGGCCTTGACCATGGCGCCCATGGACTTGGCTTCGGCGAGTTCAGCGATCATCCCCGACAGCGGGTCGGACGCGCCCATCACCCAGCCGTCGTGGTGGTTGCCGCGCACGATCCAGTCGTTGGGGGCTTCCGAGCCCTTCAGGGTGGCGATCACGTCGTAGAGGGTCTTCATCGACCAGTCCGACTTGACCATCAGATGCACCTTGGCCCCGTCGCCGCCGCCCACGCGGTAGGTGATCGGCAGCGAGCCGCGGAAGCCCGCCGGCGCGATCGGGCCCTCAAGCGCCGAGAGCAGCACCTGGGCGTCGCCGTAGCCGATCGGCAGGCAGGGGATCTTCAGGATGGTGACGGCGTCCTTGCGGTCCAGCCGCTTGGCGTCCTTGGTCGCGCCGACGCCCGGCGTCAGGACGTCGCCCGGATAGATCGGCATGTCGGCCACCGAGCCGCGCTGGAAGCCCTGCGGCGGCCGCGCCGGCCCCTTCGGATAGACCTCGTCGGTGGAATAGCCGTCGTCCTTCGGGTCGGAATAGATGATCGCGCCCGCCGCCCCGTGCATCTGCGCCAGCAGGGGCTTCAGGCCGCGCCAGCCGCCGCCATAGCGGGCGATGACGATCTTGCCCTTCACCGAGACGCCCATCTTCTCCAGCGCCAGGTAGTCCTCCGGCATGCCGTAGTTGGCGTAGACCAGCGGCGCGGTCACATCGCCGTCGCCTTGGAACGCCACGTAGGCCGGCAAGGCGTCCTTGGTGTAGGTGGGCTCGTCGCCCGGGATCGGCTTTTCGGTCAGCGTCGCCTTGAACGGCGCGCCCGCGCCGCCCACCAGCTCCAGCGCCTCGCTGATCGGGGTCGGATAGAGCACGTCGTAGGTCTCGATCTTGGTATCCCAGCCCCAGGACTTGAACTGGGCGGCCATCCATTCGGCGTTGGCCTTGTCGTGGGGGGACCCCACATGGTTCGGCTGCGAGGCCAGGTCCTTCAGCCAGCGGCCCATCTCGGCCGGGTCGATGGCGGAATCGAACTTGGCCTCCATCGCCGCGCGGTCCATCGCCGGCGGCGGCGCGGCCCGGGCTGAGGTGACGGCGGCGACCGCACAGGCGGACAGGAGGGCGACAACGGTGGTACGCGATTTCATGAAGGATTCCCCAGACAAGGCGCGCGGACGCTACCCCTGTCTCGCCCCGGGCGCCAAGGCTTGGTAAGCACGCCGCATGCGATTGATGACTCGGGCCGGAGGCCTGCACCCATGACTGCCCGCGCCGCCGTCATTCTTGCCGCCGGGCAAGGCACGCGGATGAAGTCCGCCATCCCCAAGGTGCTGCACAAGGTCGGCGGCCGCGCCCTGCTGGACCGGGTCATCGACACGGTCGAGGCAACCGGCTGCCAGAAGATCGTCGTGGTGGTGGGCGCAGGCCCGTCCGCGGTGCGCGATCTGGTGGTGCGGCGGCTCGGCGAGGGCGCCGTCGCCGTCCAGGACCCGCCGCAGGGCACGGGCCATGCGGTGATGGCCGCGCGGGACGCGCTGGCCGGCTTCGCGGGCGACGTTCTGGTGACCAACGGCGACTGCCCGCTGCTCACGCCGCCCGACCTTGAGCCGCTGTTCGCTATGCGCGCCGACGGCGTCGACCTGGCGCTGCTGGGCTTCGAGCCGGTCGATGGCCTGCTCTACGGGCGCATGGTCGGCGGGCCGGACGGCCGCGTCAGCCGCATCGTCGAGCCGAAGGACGCGAGCCCAGCCGAATTGGCCATCAAGGCCTGCTACGCGGGCATGCTCTGCGCCGACCGCGCGCGCCTGTTCGGCTGGCTGGACCGGACCGACAACAAGAACGCCAAGGGCGAGTATTACCTCACCCAGGTGGTCGCGTTGGCCGATGCCGACAAGGCGGTCGTCAAGGCCGCCATCGTGCCGGAAAGCTCGGTCATGGGCTGCGACACGCCCATGCAGCTCGCCCAGGCCGAACGCATCTTTCAGGATCGCCGCCGCGCGCAGGCGCTGGCCGATGGCGTGGCCATGCTGGCGCCGGAGACTGTGCACTTCTCCTACGACACCGAGATCGAGGCCGGCGCCACGGTGGAGCAGTTCGTGGTCTTCGCGCCAGGCGTTCGCGTCGAGACCCGCGCAGTGATCCGCGCCTTCAGCCATCTGGAAGGCGCGGTGGTGAAGGAGGGCGCGCTGATCGGCCCCTACGCCCGCCTGCGCCCCGGCGCCGACATCGGCGAGGACGCCCACATCGGCAACTTCGTCGAGGTGAAGAAGGTCGCGGTCGGCAAGGGCGCCAAGGCCAATCACCTCAGCTACCTGGGCGACGGCAGCGTCGGCGCGGGCGCGAACATCGGCGCCGGCACGATCTTCTGCAACTACGACGGCTTCGACAAATGGGAGACCCACGTGGGCGAGGGGGCCTTCATCGGCTCCAACACCGCGCTCGTGGCGCCGGTCAGGGTCGGGGCCGGCGGCTTCACCGGCTCGGGCTCGGTGATCACCAAGGACGTGGCCCCCGACGCCCTGGCGCTGGAGCGCAGCAAGCAGCTTGAGAGCCCCGGCTGGGCGGCGCGGTTCCGCGAGCGCAAGCTCGCCGAACGGGCGGCCAAGAAGGCCAAATGAGTTCGGCGGATGATCAGAAGCGCGCGGCGGGCGAGGCGGCGGCCGCGCTCGTCGAGGACGGCATGGTCGTGGGCCTCGGCACCGGCTCGACGGCGGCTTGGTTCGTGCGCGCGCTGGCGGCGCAGGGCCTATCCCTGACCTGCGTTGCGACCTCGCAGGCGACCGCCGACCTGGCGACCGGCCTCGGATTGAACGTGGCCGAGCTGGGGGAGACGCGGACCATCGACCTCACCGTCGACGGCGCCGACGAGATCGGGCCGGGCCTGTCGCTGATCAAGGGCGGCGGCGCGGCCCTGCTGCGCGAGAAGCTGGTCTGGGAGGCCTCGCGCCGCTCCATCGTCATCGCCGACGCCGCCAAGCTGGTGCCGATCTTGGGGAAATTCGCGTTGCCGATCGAGGTGGTGGCTTTCGGGCACAAGACGACGCAGGCGCGGATCTGCGACGTCCTCAGCGAATTCGAGATCGGCATCGCGCCGCGATTGCGGATGAAGGATGGAGCCCCGGTGCGAACCGACAACGGAAACCTCATCTATGACGCAGCTTGCGGGCGGATCGAGGAGCCGGCGGCGCTGGCGGCCGCGCTGAAGAGCGTCACCGGCGTCGTGGAGCACGGCCTGTTCCTCGACCTGGCCGACCAGGCGCTGATTGGCGGCGAAACGGGCGTAACCGTCCTCGAGCCGTAGAGGATTATGGGCTGACGCCCACGAGATGAAGGAGGCCCCTAGGTGGCCAAATACGACTACGACCTGTTTGTGATCGGGGCCGGCTCGGGCGGGGTGCGCGCTGCGCGCCTGGCCGCCATGTCCGGCGCCAAGGTGGCCATCGCCGAGGAAGACCGCGTCGGCGGCACCTGCGTGATCCGCGGCTGCGTGCCCAAGAAGTTCATGGTCTACGCTTCGGAATTTGCTCACCATTTCAAGACGGCCAAGGGCTACGGGTGGACCATCGACGGCGCGACGTTCGACTGGCCGACCTTCCTGGCCGAGAAGGACAAGGAGATCGCCCGGCTCAGCGGCATCTATGTGCGCAACCTGCAGAACGCCGGCGCAGAGCTCGCGCACGGCAAGGCCCGCCTCACCGACGCCCACACCATCGAGATCGACAAGGTTGGGACAAAGACAGCCGGCAAGATCCTGATCTCCACCGGCGGCCAGGCCTGGCGGCCGACCGAAATCCCCGGCGCCGAGCTGGGCATCACCTCCAAGGAGGCCTTCCACCTCACCGAACTGCCCAAGCGGATCGTAATCGCCGGCGGCGGCTATATCGCCGTTGAGTTCGCCGGCATCTTCAACGGTCTGGGGGTCGATACGACGCTGGTCTACCGCGGCCCCAACATCCTGCGCGGCTTCGACGACGACGTGCGCAGCCATGTGACCGAGGAGATCGAGAAACGCGGCGTGACGGTGGTGCTGGGGACCCAGCACGCCTCGATCGAAAAGACCGCCACCGGCCTCCTGCACAAGTTCACCAACGGCCACGAGGTCGAGAGCGACGTGCTGATGTGGGCCGTGGGCCGCCGGCCCTATGTCGAGGGCCTCGGCCTGGAGACGGCGGGCGTCGAACTGAACGAGGCCGGGGCCATCAAGGTCGACGACTACTCGCGCACCACGGCCACGAACATCTGGGCTGTGGGCGATGTCACCGACCGGATCAATCTGACGCCCGTGGCGATCCGTGAAGGGGCGGCCTTCGCCGAGACCGAGTTCTACGATCGGCCGACCCGCTTCGATCACGAGATGGTGGCCTCGGCGGTGTTTTCGCAGCCGCCGATCGGCTCGGTTGGCCTGTCGGAAGCCGACGCCCGCCACCAATTCGGCAAGGTCGACATCTACCTGTCCCGCCAGCGGCCGATGAAATACACCTTCAGCGGTTCGGAGGAGCGGGCGCTGTTGAAGCTGGTGGTCGATTGCGCCACCGAGCGGGTGCTGGGCTGCCACGTGGTCGGGCCGGACTCGCCGGAGATCATCCAGATGGCCGCCATCGCGATCAAGATGGGCGTCACCAAGACCCAATGGGACGCCACCTGCGCGGTCCACCCGACGCTGGCCGAAGAGTTGGTCACCATGCGCGAGAAATACGTGCCCATGGGCCTGGGCCAGGTCGCTTGATCCTCCTTCGCCCAAGGCTTCGGAGGACAGGTCCTTGAGTCAGGACGTGGAACGCCCAGTGCTGCGAAGCTCTGAGAGGAGCGTGGCAGTATGGTGCGGCTGGGTGCTGACGGGCGCGGCCGTGCTGATTCCGGTGACCGGCTGGCTGGCGCCGCGCGAGTTCTCCGTGCTGATGGCCGCCATCGGCCTCTTCTGCCTGCCGGCGGTGCGGATCACCGACGAGGACCGGCCGGCGGCGCTGATCCTCACCGCGGCCCTGATCTGGGCGGCGGTCTCGACCACCTGGAGCCCCTATCATCCCGACAAGGCGGCCCATTCGACGATCCTGAAGCTCGCCTTCGAGCTGCCGCTCTACTGGAGCGCCGTGTCCGCCGCCCGCCGCGCCGACCCGGTGCTCCGAACCCGCGCGCTCAAGATCCTCGCCTGGGGCTGCGCCCTCTATGGCCTTGCGCTCATGACCGAGGCCCTCGACGGCGGCGTGCTCTACAAGACCGTGCACGCCCACTACGACCCGATGCGCGACGACATCGCCGAGGCCAAGATCGGCCATTCGACCTTCGTGCTGGGCCTGTTGTGGCCGCTCGCCGCCTATGGCGCGGGCGCGAGGTTCCGCTGGTGGCTGGCGCTGGTCATGGCGCTGGGCACGGGGGCCTCGGCCATCGCCTTCGGTTCCGACGCGCCGGTGCTGGGCCTGGTGCTGGCGCCCCTGGTCGGCGTCATCGTCCTGCGCTGGCCGAAGGGCGCGCCCAGGGTGATGGCGCTCGGCGCCGCGGCCATCTTCCTGACCGCGCCGGCGATCGTCTGGGCAGTCCGGCATTTCGGCGACTACGCCGCGATCCAGGCCGCCATGCCCAAGTCCTATGCCCTGCGCATGGGCTACTGGAGCCACGCCATCGACTGGATCCAGCTGCACCCCCTGCGCGGCTGTGGGCTGGAGGCCAGCCGCGAATTCGGGCCCGGCATCAAGCTGCACCCGCACAACGACGCCCTGCAGATCTGGATGGAGCTGGGCGCCATCGGCGCGGTGGCCGTGGCCAGCTTCTGGGGCGTGGCGCTGAGCCGGCTCTCCCGCACCTGGTCCAACCTGCTGACCGCCACGACGGCGGCGAGCGCCTCGGTCTATCTGCTGTTCGCCATGTTCAACTTCGGCGTCTGGCAGGAGTGGTGGCTGGCGCTGGGCGCCATGATCCCGATGCTGGCGGCGATGAACGCGCCCGTGCCCGTCAAGCCACGCTCCGGCGCTTAAGGCCGCCCCGCCGGCGCAAACATCGACCTTTCACCCTATCTTGGAGTAGAAAGCCCGGCTTCGTCGGCTGGGCCCCGTTTCGGCTCCGCCGCACGGGGCGTGGAGTTGCGAGCTATGACGGACCATTGGACGCCGGCCTCCTGGAGGGGCAAGACCGCCAAGCACATGCCGGAGGACTATCCGGACCTGGCCGCCCTGACCAAGGTGGAGCAGACGCTGCGCGCCATGCCGCCGCTGGTGTTCGCCGGTGAGGCGCGACGCCTGAAGTCCCTGCTCGCCGACGTCTCCGAGGGCCGCGCGTTCCTGCTGCAGGGCGGCGACTGCGCCGAGAGCTTCAAGGAATTCGCCGCCGACAACATCCGCGACACCTTCCGCCTGATCCTGCAGATGGCCGTCGTCCTGACTTTCGCCGGCGGCAAGCCGGTGGTGAAGGTCGGCCGTATGGCCGGCCAGTTCGCCAAGCCGCGCTCGGCGCCCACCGAGACCGTCGGCGGGGTGACCCTGCCGTCCTACCGGGGCGACATCATCAACGGCATGGAGTTCACGCCAGAGGCGCGGACGCCGGACCCGCAGCGGCTGATCCAGGCCTACAGCCAGTCGGCCGCGACGCTGAACCTGCTGCGCGCCTTCGCCGGCGGCGGCTACGCCGACCTGCACAACGTCCACCGCTGGACGCTCGGCTTCGTGGCCGACAGCCCGCAGGGCGCCCGCTATCGCGAAATGGCCGAGAAGATCAGCGAGACCCTGCAGTTCATGGAGGCCATCGGCGTCACGCCGGAGAGCCAGCCGGCGCTGCATCAGGTGGAGTTCTTCACCAGCCACGAGGCGCTGCTGCTCAACCTCGAAGAGGCGATGACCCGGATCGATAGCACCTCGGGCCAATGGTACGACACCTCCGCCCACCTGGTGTGGATCGGCGAGCGCACCCGCGACCTCGATGGCGCCCATGTCGAATTCTTCAAGGGCATCAAGAACCCGATCGGCGTGAAGTGCGGCCCGACCATGGAGGCCGACGAGTTGATGCGGCTGGCCGACGCGCTGTCGCCCGCCAACGAGCCTGGCCGCCTGACGCTCTACGGCCGCTTCGGCTACGACAAGATCGAAAAGCGCCTGCCGGCCCTGCTGCGCGCCACCAAGGCGGCCGGCAAGTCGGTGGTCTGGGCCATCGATCCCATGCACGGGAACACCTTGACCGCAAACAATGGCTACAAGACCCGACCCTTCGACCGGATCCTGTCCGAGGTGAAGTCCTTCGTGGAGATCTGCAAGGCCGAGGGCGTCCACCCCGGCGGCGTCCACCTGGAAATGACCGGCCAGAACGTCACCGAATGCACCGGCGGCGCGCGGCAGGTCAGCGAAGGCGACCTCGCCGACCGCTACCACACCCACTGCGACCCCAGGCTCAACAGCGAGCAGGCCCTGGAACTGGCCTTCCTGGTGGCCGAGAAGCTCAAGGACCAGCGGGTGGACAGCGTCAAGCGGGCGGCCGGCGGGGCCTGAACATCCGCCGGTCCTAGTGCGGTCGCTCGCCGGCGTGCAGGTCGTCGAGATAGGTCGACAGCTCGCCCAGCCACCGGCGCGAGATCACCGGGTCTGAGATGTCCGCGGCCTGCTCAAGCCCCGCGCCGATGTCGGTGATCGTCTGGAAGCCGTAGCTGCCCCCGGACCCTCGCAGATTGTGCGCCAGGATGGTCACCGCCTCGAAGTCTCCGTTGTCGAGCGCGGACAGCATGGCGAGGACGTTCAGGCGGCAGTTCGCCAGATAGGCCGGCGTGCGCGCGGCAAGCTTCGCGGCGGCCCCGGAGAGACTCGGCGGGACAATTGGAGAAACGTCCGCGGAGACCCTCGGGGAGGCGCCCGCCGAGGCCGCGCGGCCGCGCCGGGCCGGCGCCTTGACGGCGGAATGGTCCTTGATCGCCTGCAGCAGGACGTCCTGTTTGATCGGCTTGGTGAGATAGGCGGTGCAGCCGGCGGCCAGGCAGCTTTCCCGGTCGCCCTTCAGCGCCGAGGCGGTCAGCGCGATGATCGGCGTGGGTGGGCGGTCGTGCGCCTTCTCCCAGGCCCGGATGGTCCGTGTCGCGGTCAGTCCGTCCATCGCGGGCATCTGCCGGTCCATCAGCACCAGATCGTAGCGCCCGGCCTTGAACATCTCGCAGGCCAGCAGGCCGGTCTCCGCCACGTCGACCACGTAGGGGGTGTCCTCGAGGTAGGCGAGGGCGATGATGCAGTTGTCGGGGGAGTCCTCAGCCATGAGGATGCGCAGGGGCGGGAGCGGCGCTTCCGGGCCGGCGCCAACGGGGGCCGCGACCGGGCGCATGGCGGCGGTCGAGACCTCGAACGGCACGGCGAAGGCGAACAGGCTGCCCTGGTCGACCGCGCTCTCGACCCAGATGCGGCCGCCCATGAGCTCGACCAGGCGCCGCGAGATGGTCAGCCCCAGGCCCGAGCCGCCGAACCGGCGGGTGGTGGAGCTGTCGGCCTGGGTGAAGCGCTCAAACACCCGGTCGAGCTTGTCGCTGGGAATGCCGATGCCGGTGTCGGTGACCGTGAATCGCAGAGCGGTCGGGACCGCGTCATTGCCGTCAGGCTCCACCTGCAGGGTGACGCTGCCGGTCTCGGTGAACTTGATGGCGTTGCCCAGCAGGTTGAGCAGCACCTGGCGCAGGCGGGTCGGGTCGCCTACCAGCTCGTTGTGGACGCCGGGCGCGATCTCGCAGACCAGCGTCAGCGACTTTTCCTGCGCCCTGGGCGAGACCATCTCCATCACCTTTTCCAGGTGATCGGCCAGCGAGAAGCCGGTGCGCTCCAGGTCGAGCTGCGAGGCCTCGACCTTGGAGAGGTCGAGGATGTCGTTGATGAGGTTGAGCAGGTTGTCGCCGGAGCGGCGGAAGATCTGCACATACTTGTCCTGCTCGCCGGTCAGCGCGGTCTTCGCCAGCAGGTCGGCAATGCCCATGATCGCGTTCATCGGCGTGCGGATTTCGTGGCTCATGCTGGCCAGGAAGTCGGACTTGGTGCGGCTGGCGCTCTCGGCGGCGGCCTTGGCGAGCTGGAGCTCCAGTTCCACGCGCTTGCGTTCGGTGACGTCGCGGGCGGCGGCGAAGACGCCCTGCAGCTTGCGCCCGCGGTCGTAGAAGGTGGTGGCGTTGTAGGAGACCACGGTCTGCTTGCCGTCGCGGGCGCGGGCCGTCAGCTCGTAGTCGGTGACCGATTTTTCGGCGAGCACCCGCTTGATCCCGGCCTCGGCGCGGGCCGGGTCGGTGAAGCAATCCTTGAACGGCGCGCCGATCAATTCGTCGCGGGTGCAGCCGGTGAGCGCCTCGGTCTGCTTGTTCACGTCGGTGATGATGCCGGCCGGATCGATGGTCATCAGGGCGTCGATGTTCGATTCGATCAGCGAGCGGGTGTAGAATTGTTGGTCGCGCAGCCGCTGGTCGGACTTCTTCTGCTCTTCCTCGACCAGCTTGCGCGCGGTGTTGTCGGTGCCGATCAGCAGGTAGCCGATGATCGCGCCGACCGGATCGCGCAACGCCGTGACCGACACCACCGCGGGGAACCGCGTGCCGTCCTTGCGGACCTTGGTCAGCTCATAGATGTCCTCGATGCCGCGCGCGGCCTTGAACACCAGAGCTTCGAAGCCGGGCGTGATCGGCGTCCCGAATTCGGCGCTGAGCGCCTCGGCGCGGACGATCAGTTCGGCGGGGTCGGAGAAGTCCGCCGGGGTGATCTTGTTCATCACCTCGGACGCCGCGTAGCCCAGCATCCGCTCGGCGCCGACGTTGAAGATCTGGATCACGCCTTTGGCGTCGGTGGCGATCGAGGAGAAATTGGCGCTGTTGAAGATCGCCGTCTGCAGGGCGCCGGCCTGTAGCAGGGCCTCTTCCGCCTGCTTGCGCGCGGTGTTGTCGGTGCCGATCAGCAGATAGCCGATGATCGCGTCCTGAGCGTCGCGCAGCGCGGTGACCGACACCACGGCGGGAAAACGGGTGCCGTCCTTGCGGATATAGGTCAGCTCATAGATGTCCTCGATGCCGCGCGAGGCCTTGAACACCAGCGCCTCGAAGCCCGGCGTGATCGGCGTCGAAAGCTCGGCGCTTAGCGACTCCGCCCGGTCGATCAGTTCCTGCGGGTCGGAAATGTCGGCCGGCGTGATGGTGTTCATCACCTCCGCGGCCGTGTAGCCCAGCATCCGCTCGGCGCCGACGTTGAAGATCTGGATCACGCCGTTGGCGTCGGTAGCGATGGAGGAGAAGTTGGCGCTGTTGAAGATCGCGCTCTGCAGGGCCCCGATCTTGACGAGCGATTCCTCGGACTGGAATGCGCCCTCGCCATCCGGAAGTTTGGCGGTCGGGAGCGCCAGGCCCATCTCGGCGTCGGAACTTTTGATCGGATGTCCTGACTCTGGCCCGAACGGCCAAGCTGCGAAGACCTAGCTCGTCAGTTGAGAAGTTGTTCCATGGAAATCCCCAATTGTTCCGGGGAGTAGGGCTTGGCGAGGAACTGGCCGCCCAGGACGAACTGGTCCGACATCTCCGCCGTGAGCGGTGTTCCGGAGGTGTAGAGGACGCGCAGGTCGGGCCGCAGGGCGATGGCCTGGTTCGCCACGTCATAGCCGCCGAATTTCAGCTCGTTCAGGCGCATGTCCACGAAGAGGGCGGCGATGGTCGGCGCCGTCGACAGATGCAACAGGGCCTCTTCAAGGTTGGCGGCCAGCAGGCTGGTGTGGCCCAGATCCTCCATCATCCATTCGGCGTTTTCCCGCAGGAAAAGCTCGTCTTCCACGATAAGAATCAAGGCCATCAGCCCGCGCGCCGATTTTCGAGGGACGTTACCGAGCAGAACTGTAGATTTCGCGCGACGTCTTGGAAGTTTATGACATGACGCGAAATATTCGCATCTAGGTTGCAACTGGCCGATCTATCGACGGCGGACCGCGACGCTGAGTATTTGGCCAATATAGACATCGCCCGGGTGTGCGCTCTTTTCAGGCTGGAAGCCAGCAACTGTTCCCGGCGCGGCGCCCCGGCCTGATCGGGATCGGGCGCGAAGCCGCCGCCTCACGCCCCCGCGCTCTCCTTCACCCGCTGCCGCGCCGCCCGGCGGCCGCCGATGGCGTCGACGACGGTCGCGCACGCGCCCAGGCCCCAGGGCGGCATGTTGTTGTAGATGTTCTCGTACTTGCCGGGCTCGATGACATAGGTCTCGTGCCAGATGCCCACGTCGCCGTTCGAGCCCACGGCCTTGTTGAAGGCTTGCCAGACCGGCAGGTGGGCCAGGTCCCGCGCCTTGGCGTAGGCCTCCAGCTTCTCGAAGCTTTCCCAGTATTGGGTCACCACCACGTTCGGAAAACCGAACTGGGTGCGGGCGTGCAGCAGGCCAAGCTCGGGGCGCCTGGAGAGCTCGACGATCATCCTGGGCATGGCGGTCGCCACCGGCAGCCACTTCCAGATCTTCCAGGGTTTGTTCACCCGCATCCCGATCAGGAAGACGACGAATCCGCCCTCACGTTCCGCGCATACCCGCCGCGCCACGATCTTCGCCATCGGCCCCTCCCAGCTTTCACCGGGACCTTACCGCCGAACGGCGATTTCCGGATGTGCCTTCGAGGTCACGCCGCCGAACCGCCGCCCGGCGACGGCTTGCCATTTTCGGCGCGGGCGCCAATGTCCGCCCCTCTTTGAAAATCAGGCAGCACCGCCATGGACCGTCCCGCGGCCCAGGCGTCCTCCGTCGCGGGAGGGCGCGTCCTTCCCGTCCGCACTGAGCTGGCCGAGCTTCTGAAGCTCTCCGGGCCGGTGGTGATCTCGCGCCTGGGCATCATGGCCATGGGCCTGTCGGACGCCATCGTCGTCGGCCGCTATTCGGCGACCCAGCTCGGCTACCACGCGCTGGGCTGGGCGCCGACCAGCGTGATCATCACCATGGCCATCGGCCTGTTGTCCGGCGTGCAGGTGATGACGGCGAGGGCGATCGGCGAGGGCCGGCTGCACGAGACCGGCGCGGTCCTGCGCCGGGGCCTGAGCTACAGCCTGTGGATCGGCCTCATCTCCATGGCCGCCCTGGTGCTGGCCGGGCCTCTGTTCCTGCACGCCATCGGGCTGGAGAAGAGCCTGGCGGACGGGGCCAGCAAGGTGCTGCTGGTCTTCTGCCTGTCGCTGCCGGGTTATGTGATCAGCGTCAGCGCCAGCTTCTGGATGGAGGGGCTGTCGCGGCCCGGGCCCGGCGCCTGGGCTATGTGGATCGCCAACGCCATCAACCTGGCCCTCGACCTGATCCTGGTGCCAGGCCACTTCGGCCTGCCGGCGCTGGGCGCGATCGGCGGCGCCTGCGCCACGACCGGGGCCAGGACCTTCCTGGCGGTCTTCATGCTGGGCTACATCGCCCTGATGCCGGAGGCCCGCGCGCTCGGCGTCTTCGATAAGCCCGAGCGCAACCGCGCCGCCGAGGCCGAGCAGCGGCGGATCGGCTTCGGGGCCGGGGCGTCGAACTTCTTCGAGGTGGCGGCTTTCGCCTCGATGAATGTCATCGCCGGCTGGATGGGCGGCCTGGCGGTGGCCGCCTGGGCCATCGTGCTCAATGTCGCGGCGATCGTCTTCATGGTGCCGCTCGGCCTGGCGACCGGAGCCGCGGTGCGGGTGGGCCGCGCCTATGGCGCGCGCGAGCCGCGGGGCGTGGTGCGCGCGGGCCTGGTGGCGTTCGCGGTGACGGGCGCGTTCGGAGGGCTGATCTCGCTGGCGGTCTGGCCGAACGCCGCCTGGATTTCCAAGGCCTATACGGACAACCCGATGACGCTGGCCATGGCCGTCCCGGCGCTGGTGATCTCCTGCCTGATGTACCTGCCGGATTCGCTGCAGGTGGTGACGGCCCAGGCCCTGCGGGCGCGGGGCGACGTGTGGCTGCCGACCGGCACGCACCTGACCAGCTACATCGCGATCATGATGCCGCTCGCGTGGTGGCTGGCGATCCCCAGGCACATGGGCATCCTGGGCATCTCCTGGGCGGTGGTGATCGCCAGCGTCGTCTCCGCCGGGCTGCTGCTGGTCCGCTTCTGGCGGCTCAGCCGGCGGGACTGATCCCGGCCTTAGGCGCCCGCGCCCAGGATCCAGCCCTCTTCGCGCTCGGCGTCCAGCACCACGTCGGCGGCCGTGCCCTTCGCCGGTCCGAACACCGCGCCCAGCTTGTTCGCCTCGTCGAGCCGGGCGAAGTGCTCGGCGGTGAGGCGTACCTGGGTCTGGTCCTTGACCTCGCCCGGCAGGGCCGCGCCCTTGATCAGCGAGGGGTAGACCTCGGCCATCACCACGTCGACGCCGGCGAGGTCCGCCTCGGTCAGCGCCTTGAAGCCGGTCTCGAAGGGCCAGACCTTGGCCGCCTCAGCGCGGGCGTCCTTCAGGCGCCGCGCGACCGGAATGCCCATGATCGCCTGACCGCCGACCGAGCCGTTGTAATAGGTCTTCCAGATCGAGGCCGCGCCCTTGGCGGCGAGGTCGGCGTGGCGGAACTCCGGCAGGTCGCCGGGGCCGTGCGCGCGCGGCTTGGTGGCCATCAGCGTGGTCTGCACGTCCTTCGGCGGCGCGCCCCAGAACGGGAACGGTCCGTCGGTCAGCAGCCGGTTCAGCTGGGCGGCGACGTTGAAGCGGTTGTTGACGTTAGTGGGCTTGTCCACCACCCGTTTGCCAAGCTCGTCCCAGGCCGCGCGCCAGGGGTCGCCCTTCAGCTTCATGGTCGCCGCGAACCCGCGCGGGAAGCCCATGGGGAAATCGAATCCCACCAGAGCCCGCTCCGAGCGCTTCTTCAGGTCGGCCAGGATGGTGTTGAGCCGCGCCTCGGCCGCCGTCCGGGTCGCCTCGTTGTAGCTCTCGAACGCCAGCCGGAAGCGCACGTCACGCTTCAGCACGCCGATCCAGATGGAGTCGGCCCCCGTGGTCGGCTTGGAGGCGGCGCTCCAGTCGACGATCACATAGGCGCTGAACAGGCGCGGCACGGCAGACTCCGGAACACGAACAAAGGGGCGGGCGACGCAGGGGTTCTAGCCCCTGCGTTGTGACAGGCCAACGACGGTTATCAGCCGAGCTTCACCAGCATCTTGCCCAGGTTCTCGCCCTTGAAGAGGCCGATGAAGGCGTCGGGCGCGTTCTCCAGGCCGTCGAACACCGTTTCCTTCCAGCTGACCTTGCCCTCAGCCACCCAGGCCGAGAGGTCGGCGATGTATTGCGGCATCATCCCGAAGTGGTGGCTGACGATGAAGCCTTCCATGCGGATGTTGCGGCCGATCAGCTGGGCGAGGTTCGACGGGCCGGGCTCGGGCGAGGTTGCGTTGTAGATCGAGATCATCCCGCAGATGGCGAAGCGGGCGAACATCTTGGCGTTGTTGAGCGCCGCCTCCAGGTGCGCGCCGCCGACGTTGTCGAAATAGACGTCGATGCCGCCGGGCGCGGCGGCCGCCAGCGCCGCGTTCAGGTCCTTCTGCGCCTTGTAGTCGATGACGTGGTCGACCCCGATGGACTTGAGATAGGCCACCTTGTCGGCGCCGCCGGCGGAGCCGATGACGGTGTGGCCCTTGGCCTTGGCGATCTGACAGACCATGGCGCCGACCGCGCCCGCCGCGCCGGAGACGAAGACCACGTCGCCCTCCTTCAGGCCCGCGACCTTCAGCAGGCCCGCATAGGCGGTGAGGCCCGGCATGCCGGCCGCGCCCAGGAACGCCTGGATGGGCAGGTTCCCCGGATTGAGCTTCTGCATGGCGCCGGCCGGCGCGTTGAAGCCCTCGCGCCAGCCAAAGCCCGACTGCACCAGATCGCCGACCTTCAGGGCGGAATCGTTGGAAATCGTCACCTCGCCGATGGCGCCGCCGTCCATCGCCTTGCCCAGCTGGAACGGCGGGGCGTAGCTCTTCACGTCGTTCATGCGCCCGCGCATGTAGGGGTCGACCGTCATCCAGAGATTCTTCACCTGCACCTCGCCGGCGGCGGGCGCCGGCAGCTCCACGCTGGCCAGCTCGAAGTTGTCGTGGGTCGGCAGGCCGGACGGGCGGCTCTTCAGGCGGATCTCGCGGACGGTGGTCATGGCGTTCAGGCTCCCTCGGACCTCACCGGCCCGTTCAAACGCTTGTTTAGCTCCTGAGGCCGGGTGGCGTCGAGGGCCGTGACCTGATAGGCGGCGAGGCTCATTTCGGAGCGTTCGATGGGTGAGTCCTCCAACTCTTCGCCTCTCAGGGGCGGCGTGATCGGGGCGGGCGTGTTTGGCGGCTATCACGCCAAGCAGTACGTCCGTCTGCCCGGCGTCGTGCTGTCGGCGGTGCTGGACACCCATCCGGACCGCGCGGCGAACGTGGCCATGCCGTTGGGCGGCCGCGGCTTCAACGACATGGCGGCCTTCCTGGACGCGGCGGACGTGGTGACGGTGGCCTCGCCCGCGACCTTCCACGCCGAGCATGCGCTGGCGGCGCTGGCGGCCGGCAAGCCGGTCTATATCGAAAAACCCATCGCCACCTCGGTCGCGGACGGCGAGAGGGTCCGCGCGCTGGCCGCCTCGAAAGGCCTCGTCGTCGCCTGCGGGCATCAGGAGCGGGTGGTGTTCCAGGCCATGGGCCTGCTGGACATCCCCGAACAGCCGCTGCTGCTGGAGGCCCTGCGCCACGGCCCGCCGTCGGACCGCAGCCGCGACGTCTCCGCCGTGCTCGACCTGATGGTGCACGACATCGACCTGGCGCTGGCGATCAGCGCCTCCGATCCGGTGACCGCGGAAGGCGAGGGCAAGCTCAGCGACGACGGCGTCTGGGACATCGCGCGCAGCGAAGTGAGCTTCGAGGACGGTTTTACGGCGATCTTCGACGTCTCGCGCCAGGCGCCGGCCCGCAAGCGCACCATGCGGGTGGTCTATCCCTCCGGCGAGGTGGAGATCGACTTCGTGGCGCGGACCTTCCGCAACACCACCCCGTTTGCGCTCAACGCCGACTTCGCCGACACGCCGGCCGGGACCGACCCGCTAGGCGCCAGCGTCGAGGGCTTCCTGGCCGCGGTCCGGGGCGAGGCGCCAAGGCCGGTGGTCGACGCCGCCGAGGCGATCGCCGCGCTCGACCTGGCGCTGGCCGTCGAACAGGGTCTCGCGGGCTAGGCGTGGAACGCAGGTCTCGCAGCACCAGGAAATAATGGCGGACCCGGGCGCACCGGGCCCGCCCAGTCGCTCCCTAGAATTTGTAACGCAGGTCGACGCCGAAGGTGCGCGGCGGCGTCGTGTAGAAGGTCTTCTGGATACCCTGGACGCAGTTCACGGTGCCGAGCTGTCCGGCCGCCAGGTTGCCTGAACCCGTGACGATCGGGCTGCAGGTCAGGCCGGCCGGATTGGGACCGTAGACGTTGGAGAACGCGCCGTTGATGCGGCTGGCGATGGCGCCCTGGTCGTAGCCGATCTTGTCGAAGATGTTCTTGATGTAGCCGATGAGCTCGTAGTGGTTGTCCTTCGAGGTCCAGATGGCCCGGGCATCCCACTGATCCCATGAGGGCGCTTCGGTGTACCAGCGGGTGAACACCGTGCCGTAGGCCTTGTCCCGCCACGAGTAGGACAGGTTGCCGGTCAGCGAACCCGCCGCGAAGCGCCAGGTGTAGTTGCCGGCGAAGGCGAGCTTGTTGCGCGGGGCGTTGGGCAGGTCGTTTCCGGCCAGGCTTTGCTGGCGCTGGAAGCCGCCGCCCGGCAGGCCGTTGGTCGGGTCGTCGGTCGCGCAGTCGCCGGCCACCGCCGCGCCGCCGGCCTGACACTGGGCGAGGGTGTGGATCGGCTTGGCGCCCTGCTGCACCGCTGTCGGATCGACGATGTCGACGGCCTGACCCGTGATGACCTTCGCGTCGATCAGCGAGTAGTTGAAGATCAGCTGCAGGTCCTGGATCGGCTGCCAGATCGTTTCGAGCTCGATGCCTTGCGAGCGCGACTTGGGCACGTTGTAGAACGCGGTGGTGGACGTCGACACGAGCGCGCCGCTTCCGCCCTGAATCTCGGTGATCGGGATCTGCAGGTTGTTGTATTCGTAGTGATAGAGCGCGACGTTGGTCTGCAGGTTGTTGGGCCAGTTCTTCTTGAAGCCCACTTCGAAGGCGTCGACGGTCTCCTTGTCGGAGAACGGTTTGAAGCTCAGCACCGTGAAGATGCCGATGTTGAAGCCGCCGGAGCGGTAGCCGCGGCTGTAGCTGCCGTAGAGCAGGGTGTTGTCGTCCGGCTGCCAGTCGACCTTGGCGGTGCCGGTCACCGCCTCCCAGCTGGCGTCGTAGTGGCGGGTGGCGAAGCCCGTGGCCGGATTGTAGCTGGTGCCACCGGTGACGCCCTGCGGGATCTGATCGATGCCGACCCCGGTGCCGCCGGCCACGACAGTCGTGACGCCGGTCAGGTCGAGCGGGGCTGCGAAGATTTCCGGCGGCAGACCGCTCAGGCAGGCGGGCAGGCCGAAGCAGAGCAGCCGCACGGATTCGGTGCCGCGCTTTTCATCGTGCGAATAGCGCAGGCCGCCCGTCAGGGTCAGCGTCGGATCGAACTTGTAGGTGAGCTGGCCGTAGGTCGCGTAGGAGATGTCCTCGACCGCCGGACGGTTGTCGAACCGACGGCCGATGCCGGTCGGACAGGCCACTGAAGTGGCGTTGGGGATGGTGCCGCTCAGGCAGACGCCGAAGGGCGGGACGGAGAACCACTGCTTCTGGGCCGGCTCTTCTTCGGTGGAGACAGGCTGGGTGTAGTTCTGGTCGAAGTAGTAGGCCCCGACGATCCACTGCAGCGGCTTGTCGGTGGTGGAGACAAGGTTGAGCTCGTGGCTGATGAAGCCGTTGCGCTCCTGATAGTCGAAGCTCTCCTGTGGGTAGAAGGTGGTGGCGCCGGCCGTGAACTGGGTGATCGGCGAGTCGGCCGAGCCGTTCGGGACCGAGCCGTTCAGGTGGTACCAGTAGCGCACGCCGCCGACGATGTATTTCACGTCGAAATCGGGCGTGTGATAGGTCCAGTGGCTGGCCACAGTGTAGGCGTTGGGCAGACGGACCTGATAGGAGATCGGCGAGTTCTTCAGCCAAGGGCTCGAGTGTGAGGCGTTCACGCAACCGGCGATGCCGGGCCCGTTCGCCGAGATCACGTTGGTCGCCAGGCCGCTGCAGCCGAAGCCGGCGTTGATGTTGGTGGAGGCCTGCGGAAACTCGATGATGTTGAAGCCGTTGCCGCCGTTGGGGTTGCCCGCGCTGATGTTCGGCAGGACCTGATTCGGGTGCGCCGGATCGGCGGAATAGATGTTCGGGGTCCAACCGCCGGATTGCGACCCTGGGCCGCCCGCGCCGTTCTTCCAGTTCGTGTAGCCGAACTTCGACCACATCTCGAGATTGTCGCCGAATTTCCCCTCGATCTGACCCTCGATGTACAGGGTGTTGAGGACGTTGCCCTCGCTGGCCCGGTTCGGGACCGTGTTCTTGATCCAGCCCTGTTCCTGATCTTCCCACTGGGCGGCGAGGCGGAACTTCCACCCCGGGATCGCGGTCGGGCCGGACACGGCGAACTCGACGTCGCTGTGCTCGTAGTTCGCATAGCCCACGCGGGCCTCGGCGTACCAATCCTCGGTCGGCCGCTTGGAGATGATGTTGAGGGCGCCGGCGATCGAGTTGCGCCCATAGAGGGTGCCCTGCGGTCCCCGCAGGACTTCCACGCGATCGGTGAACAGGGTCGATGCGCCCGCCCGGACGGCGAAGGTTTCGTAGACGCCGTCGGCGTAGTTGGCGACGGAAGCATCCGCCGACAGCACGTTGGTGAGGCGGCCCAGGCCCCGCAGGGACACCCGGTCGGTCGAGGTCGAATATTGCAGGCCCGGCGTAAAGTTGGTCATGTCCTGAATGGACTGGATGCCGACGATGTCACGCTGCTTGTCGGTAAAGGCGGAGATGGCGATCGGAACGTCCTGCAGGTTCTGTTCGCGCTTCTCGGCCGTGACCACCAGTTCTTCGATGGTGTTCGTCGTCGCGGCGACGGCGTTTGTGGGGCGCGTCTGAGCGGCCGCGCTGCTGGAAATCGCCCCTACAATCAGTGCGCTGCCCAGCATCAATTGATGTTTGAATTTCATCGCACGGCCCTCCCACGGCCCTCCCATGTGCCGCCTCTAGCTGTGTAGGCGACCTCTCTTTTTTTCGAGGCTGGGTACGTGCGGAGGGGGCGTCAATCAAAAAAAACGAGGTTATCAGCGATAAGATATCGCCGGTCTGTCAAAAGCTTGGTTTTTCATATATTTCGGTCGAGAAATCATTTTCGGCCGAATTCTCGGGTTGCCTGCGGGAAGCCGGAAAGGCGCGGTCTGGAGTGCGTCGCGGATCGGCGCTAGCGTCGCCCGAAGCTCCGGAGACGTCCTATGACTGCCAGCGCCTACGACTATGAGTTCAAGACCATCGACGGCGCGCCGCTGCCGCTGACGACCTTCAAGGACAAGGTCGTGCTGGTGGTGAACACCGCGTCCGCCTGCGGCCTCACCCCGCAGTACGACGGGCTTGAGAAGCTCTATTCGGACTACCGGGACAAGGGGTTGGTCGTGCTGGGCGTGCCCTGCAACCAGTTCGCCGGCCAGGAGCCGGGGAGCGAGGCCGAGATCAAGAGCTTCTGCGAGACCCGCTTCAACGTCGACTTCCCGCTGACCTCGAAGGTCGAGGTGAAGGACGCCGGCCGCCACCCGTTCTACGCCTGGGCGGAGAAGGAACTGGGCGAGGGCGCGGTGCCCGTCTGGAACTTCCACAAGATCCTGATCGGCAAGCACGGCGAGGCGCTCGAGGCCTTCGGCCCGCGCACCGAGCCGGAAGGCCCGGAGATCGTGGCGGCGATCGAAAAGGCCCTCTAGGCGGGCTGCCGGGTCCCGCGCTTGCCGCGGACGGCGAGGTCGACGGCCAGCAGGCGGTTCTCGCCCTCCATGCGCAGGTTGACGCCGGGCTGGTTCATCATCGCCACGTAGTCGCTGAGGCAGGCTTCGACCGCATTGGTGAACCCCTGGGCGTCCTGGGCGCGGTTGATCTGGAGCTTGGTGTTGCGCAGCACCTCGGGGCTGTTCTGCGCCACCCGCGCCGCATAGGCGAAGGTCTCACGTTCCAGCTCGCCCTTGGGCAGCACGCGGTTGACCAGCCCGTACTGGGCCGCCTCGGCGGCGGTGATGAAGCGGCTCTCGAACACCAGCTCCTTGGCCCGGCGGACGCCGATGTCCCAGGGGATCGACATATATTCCACCATCCCGGCCAGGAACTCGGCGTCATCGGCGGCGAAGACCACGTCCATGGCCGCGGCCAGCATCCAGCCGGCGTAGATGCAGTAGCCCTCGACCATGGCGACCGTCGGCTTGGGGAAGTTCCGCCACTTCAGCAGCAGGTCGAGATTGTACGTCTTGAACTGGTCGTAGGTCTGGATGCCGGGCTTGGCGCCCAGCGCCGCCCGGTAGGCCATGCCCTCCTTGGTGCCCAGGTCGTGGCCGGTGGAAAACACCCCGCCGGACCCCCGGACCACCACCACCCGGACCGCCTCGTCGGCGCGGGCAAGGTCGAAGGCGGCGTCGATCTCGTCCAGCATCCGGTAGCTCTGGGCGTTGCGGTAGTCGGGCCGGTTGAGGGTGATGACGCCGACGCCGTCCTTCGCGGCGTAGACGATGTCGTGGAAGGTCATCTGAAGCGTCTCCCTCTTCGGCTTTGACCCGACTATAGGCCGGGTCCGCAAACGACAAAGGCGCCCCGCCGCAAAGCGGAGCGCCCTCGTTCGTCAGGCGGTTGGTTGAATAGGGCCTAGAACTTGTAGTGCACCTCGACGCCATAGGTTCTGGGCGGGGTGAGGTCGTAAGCCGGCCCTTGGGTGAAGCCGCCGCCGCCCACCGGCGCTGCGATCGGATAGCCGCCGGCGGCCGCGTCGTAGCCGAGCGTGTTGAACAGGTTCCGCACGTAGGCCACGAGCTCGTACTTGTCGTGGTTGCCCTGCCAGGTGGCCCGCAGGTCGACCTGATCCCAGCTTGGCGCCTCGTCGTAGCTGCGCAGGAACACCGAGGCGTAGGACTTGTCCTTCCAGATGTAGCTGCCAGAAAGGATCAGGTTCCCGGGGTCGAAGACGAAGGTGTAGTTGGCGTTGAAGGCCACCTTGTTCTTCGGCGCCTGGGGCAGGGGGTCGCCGCTCACCGCCTGGGCGCCGGTGCCGCCGATGGGCCGTGCGCCCAGCGCGGTGGCGTGGGGGTCGGCGACGTCGACGAGACAGGTGCCGGTCGCCACGCCGCCCACCAGAGAGCAGCCCGACTGGATGCGCGTGTCGTCGAAGCCGTAGACCAGGCTCAGGTTCAGGTGCTCGACCGGGTTCCAGATGGCGGTGAACTCGACGCCCTTGGAGATCGCCTTGGGGATGTTGACGAACTCGGTGACGTTGACCGCGCCCACCGGCACGCCGATCGGGATCTGGGCGTCCTGGTAGTTGTAGTAGAAGGCGTCGGCGTCGAGCACGAAGTTGCCCATGGTCTTCTTGAAGCCGACCTCGAAGTCGTCGACGTGCTCCGGCAGCGCCTCGACGTTGGCCCCGATGAAGCCGGCGTTGAAGCCGAAGGCCTTGTAGCCGCGGTTGTAGCGGCCGTAGACCAGCGTCTTGTCGTCCGGCGTCCACGACAGGCCCAGCGTGCCGGTGAAGGCGTCGGAGTGATCCTTCAGGCAGCGCACGTCGTCGCCGGCGAACTTGCCGGTGGTCTGCAGGGTCGGCGCCGAGCAGACCCCCTTGCTGATCGCATTGCTGACCTGCACCGGGGTGATGTCCACAGCCGGCAGCAGCGAGCCCAGGTTCTCGGCGCTGACCGCCGCGGAGAGGTCCTGGAAGACAATGTAGCGGGCCTCTTCCTGCCCGTGCTTTTCGTCATAGGTGTAGCGCAGACCGGCCGTCAGCTTGAGCTGATCGGTGAACTTCCAGTCGATCTGGCCGAAGGCGGCGGTCGACGAGATGTGGTCCTGATAGTCCAGCAGCAGGTAGTTTAGGCTGGGGTTCGGCGGCGCCTGCAGGCCGGCGGCGGCCGGCGAGGGGTGGGCGATTTGCGGCTGGTCCGGCTCCTGGAAGGTCTCCGGATTGTTGTCGAACTCGTCGTAGCGGTAGAAGCCGCCTATCCACTGCACCGGCCCGTCGTTGGTCGACGCGAAGTCGAGCTCGTGGCTCGACCAGTTCGGGTGCGCCTCATACTGGAAGATCTGTTTCGGATGCACGGTCAGGGGCGTGCAGATCGGCGCCCCCAGGCTGGCGCAGGTCCCGCCCGGCGCCAGCGGAATCTGGAACGAGGTGACCGGAGAGTTGTCGTTGTTGAAGTAGGCGGTGTGCAGATTGTAGTGATACTGGCTGTAGCCGCCGATGTACTTCATGTCGAACCCATCGAAGTGATGGGTGAAGTGCAGGGTGATCGTGTAGGTCGCGTTCAGCACGATGTCGGTCGGCTGGGCGTGGGCGAAGGTGCGGATGTTCTTCAGCGCCGGGTTGTCGGTCAGGCCGGCCGGGATGCCGACCACGGAGCCGGGCACCGCGCCGCCGCCGAACGGGAAGTTGGGGTTGAACACCAGCTGCCCGGGCTGGGTCTCCGAGGTGTCGTAGTGGCCGGACGTCGGGATGCCGAGCAGGCCGCCCGGACCGCCGCGGTCGTTGTTGAACCACAGCGTGTAGGCGTCCAGCCAGATGTCGTTCTTGTCGTTCTTGTACTCCAGCATGGCGTCGAAATAGGGGTCGTGGCGCACGTCGCCCTCGGTCGGCCCGGTCAGGTTCTTGAAGTAGCCCTTGGTCTGGTTGAGGTCGTAGGCGCTCAGCCGGTAGGTGAGCCCATTGACCCCGGGGACGGGCCCGGTGACCGTGCCCTCGATCTTGGTGTAGCCGTAGTTGCCGGCGATCAGGCGGACCTCGCCGCCGAAGTCTTCCTGCGGGCGCTTGGAGAGGGTGTTGATCAGGCCGCCCACGGCGTTGCGGCCATAGAGCGTGCCCTGCGGCCCCAGCAGCACTTCCACCTGGTCGATCAGCATGTCGTCGCGGCCGACGAGGAAGGTCGAGTTGGAGAAGAAGTCGTCGTAGTAGACCGCGACCGCCGAGTCCGAGAGATAGATGTTGTTGTTGCGCGCGAGGCCCCGCATGACCGGGCGGTCCAGCTGGCTGGAATAGGTCAGGCCAGGCGTGAAGTTGGTCATGTCCTGGACCGTGGAGATGCCCTCGATCGCGCGTTCGCGGGCGCTGAACGCGGTCACGGCCACCGGCACGTCCTGCAGGTTGGCCGAGCGCCGCTCGGCGGTGACGACCAGCTCTTCGATGGTGTTGCTGGCTGCGGCGCCGGCGACCGGCTTGGTCTGAGCGTAGGCCGACGTGCCCAGCGCGGCGACAAGCATGGCGCTGGACGCCAGAAGGGCGTGTTTCCACTGCATATGCGTCTTCTCCCAGGGTTTTCACGAGCGCTATTGGCTGCGCTTGAGGAGGGACGCTGTAGCTGTGGAATTGTGACGTCAACGTCACGGAACTAAGTTATCAGCGATAACTGACTAAGTCTCACCTATGTGGATTTTAGGAGACACAGGTTTTCGAACGCTGGTGCGTCGCCCGGAAGCTTTACCTAGCGGCATCTTGTCATCTGGGAATTGTAGTCAGGGTAGTCTAAAAGCTTATCTGGATACGTTGTATACTGTGTCTGAAGTATGGCGACCTTGGATTCCGCGAGATACCATTCATTCGAAAATCTCGAAATTTGTCACGGAATCAGACGCATCCACCATACGATCCATCCCACCTGAAGTTGCAAGTTGAAATAGTGGTTACCATCGTAACGAGCGGGCCGCCCGCCTTTTGCTGCCCCGGAGAGCGCCAGGCTCTTCCCCGCGCGGCGGCGCGCGCTTAAGGAAGCCCCCTCGACGTGGGAGGCCCATTCCGATGCACCGCAAGCCCGATGGAAGCTGGGACAAGACCCGACTGCCCAGCCGCCATGTGACTGAGGGGCCCAGCCGCGCGCCGCACCGGTCCTACTACTACGCCATGGGCCTGGGCAGCCGCGAAATCGCCCAGCCCTTCGTCGGCGTGGCCTCCTGCTGGAACGAGGCGGCCCCCTGCAACACCGCCCTGATGCGCCAGGCCAAGGCCGTGTCCGAAGGCGTCAAGGCGGCCGGCGCGACGCCGCGTGAGTTCTGCACCATCACCGTCACCGACGGCATCGCCATGGGCCACGAGGGCATGCGCTCCTCCCTGGTCAGCCGCGACCTGATCGCCGACTCGGTGGAGCTGACCATGCGCGGCCACGGCTATGACGCGCTGGTCGGCATCGCCGGCTGCGACAAGTCGTTGCCGGGCATGATGATGGCCATGCTGCGGCTGAACGTGCCCAGCGTCTTCCTCTACGGCGGCTCGATCCTGCCGGGCTCCTGGCAGGGCAGGGACGTGACCGTCGTCGACGTCTTCGAGGGCGTCGGCATGCACTCGGCCGGGCGGCTCAGCCTGGACGACCTCTGCAGCCTGGAACAGGCGGCCTGCCCGTCCGACGGCGCGTGCGGCGGGATGTTCACCGCCAACACCATGGCCTGCGTCTCCGAAGCCATCGGCCTGGCGCTGCCGCTCTCGGCCTCGCTGCCCGCGCCCTATCTCAGCCGCGACGCCTATGCGGTGGCCTCGGGCGAGGCGGTGGTCCGGCTGATCGCCACGGGCCTCAGGCCCCGCGACATCGTCACCCGCAAGTCCTTCGAGAACGCCGCGGCGGTGGTGGCGGCCACCGGCGGGTCGACCAACGGCGGCCTGCACCTGCCGGCCATGGCGCATGAGTGCGGCATCAGCTTCACCCTGCGCGACTTCGCCGAGATCGCGGCCCGCACGCCGCATATCGCCGACATGAAGCCCGGCGGCCGCTTCGTCGCCAAGGACATGGGCGAGGCCGGCGGCATGCCGATGCTGCTGAAGACCATGCTGGAGGGCGGCTACATCCACGGCGACTGCATGACGGTCACCGGCAAGACCATCGCCGAGAACCTGAAGGACGTGGTCTGGCGCGACGACCAGGAGGTGATCCGCCCGATCACCAATCCCCTGTCGCCGACCGGCGGCGTGGTGGGCCTGTGGGGCTCGCTCGCCCCCGACGGCGCCATCGTCAAGGTCGCCGGGATGACCAGCCACCGCAGCCATCGCGGCCCGGCCCGCTGCTTCGACGGCGAGCAGGCCTGTTTCGACGCGGTCGAGGCGGGGAACTACCAGGACGGCGACGTCCTGGTGATCCGCTACGAAGGCGCGCGCGGCGGGCCCGGCATGCGCGAGATGCTGTCGACCACAGCGGCGCTCTCCGGCCAGGGCCGCGGCGACAAGGTGGCCCTGATCACCGACGGGCGCTTCTCCGGCGGCACGCGCGGCCTCTGCGTCGGCCACATCGGGCCCGAGGCCCAGCTCGGCGGTCCCATCGCCCTGGTCAAGGACGGCGACATCATCGCCATCGACGCTGACAAGGGCACGATCGAGCTGGAGGTCGATCCCATCGAGCTGGAGAACCGCCAGCGGCACTGGGAGCCGAAGAAGACCAACTACGGCTCCGGCGCGATCTGGAAGTTCGCCCAGCTCGTCGGCCCCGCGCATCTGGGGGCGGTGACCCATCCGGGGATGGACGGCGAGACCCACGTCTACGCCGACCTCTAGGTGATGACCCCATGAAGACCATCGGCCTGATCGGCGGGATGAGCGCCGAGAGCACCACCGTCTACTACCAGCTGATCAACCGGCTGGTGCGCGAGCGGCTGGGCGGGCTGCACTCGGCGCAGATCGCCCTGTGGTCGCTGGACTTCGCCCCCGTCGCCGAACTGCAGGCCAAGGACGACTGGGACGCCACCGGCGCGATCCTGGCCGACACGGCGGTGAGGCTGGAGGGCGCGGGCGCCGACTGCCTGCTGATCTGCGCCAACACCATGCATCTGAACTACGATGAGGTGGCCGGCGCGACCGCCGTCCCGGTGATCCATATCGCCGACGCCACCGGCGCGGCGCTGAAGGCCGCGGGCGTCAAAAAAGCCCTGCTGCTCGCCACCCGCTTCACCATGGAAAAGCCGTTCTACGCCGAGCGGCTGAGCGCCCAGGGGATCGAGACCCTGACGCCCGACAAGGCCGACCGCGACGCGCTGCACGCCATCATCTACGACGAACTGGTGGTCGGCGTGATCACCGAAGCCTCCAAGGCCGCCGTGCTGGCTATGATCGACAAGGGCAGGGCCGCCGGCTGCGACGGGATCGTCTTCGCCTGCACCGAGATCGGTCTCCTGCTGGACGTCAACGCAATGCCGCTGCCCACCGTCGACAGCGCCGTCGCTCATTGCGAGGCGGCGGTCAGCTTCGCGCTGGCCTAGGTCCTAGAGCCCCATCCGCAGGGGGCGGTCCAGATCGTCCTCGTCGTCCTCGTCCGCCGCGACATGTTCCGCCTGGGCGGGATCGTCCTCCCACGGCGCCGCGTCGCGCGCCGCGTCGGCGGCGAAGGCGAACAGCGGGGGTGGCGGAGGCTCCGGGTCAGGCGCCGGCGCCGCTGGCGGAGCGGGCGCGGCCTGGGCCGGCGCCGGTGCGACTGCGACGCTCGCCGCCCGCCGCGTGGTGACCGGGCGCCGCAGCAGGGCCTCGATGCGGGCGAGCCAGCGGTTGGCCTCGGCGATCGCCTCGGCGGGCGGCAGCTCGTCGGCGCGGCCCTCGTCCTCGGCCAGCCACAGGTCGAGCACGAAATCGGGGTGCGCCAGGTCGTCGAACACCAGGCGCAGCGCCACCCGCTCGGCGGCGTCGAAGGCGTCCAGCGCGCGGCGCGTCTCGCCCCGGTGCGCGCGGCCGACCACCAGGCCGTCGACGATCACCTCGGCGCCCATCAGCTCGTCCAGCGCATAGACCAGGCCCCAGGCGCCGGCGTCCCAGACCACGGCCACTTGGTTGCTGGTGAAGTTGAAGCCCATGCCCCGCCCGCGGCCCAGCGCCGCCAGGAAGCCGTGCGGCGGGCCCTTCAGGACCACCTTCAGGCCGCGGCGGATCCTGCGGCCCTCGTTGTTGGTCCAGCGTGCGATCCCGGCCGCCAGAGTGACCGCGATGCCGGCGACGCCGAGCAGAGCCAGAAGCCGGGTGACCTCGTCCATGGGGGGCGAAGCTAAGCCGGTTCGCTGAGTCTCCCCAAATGGGGCGCCTTTAGAGGTCGAGTTCGATCACGAAAGGGACGTGGTCGGAGGGCTTGTCCCAGCTCCGCACGTCGCGGTGGATGCTAACCCCCGCCAGCAGGTCCGCCGCCTGCGGCGAGAGCAGAGCGTGGTCGATGCGGATGCCGTTGTTCCGCTGCCACGCGCCGGCCTGGTAGTCCCAGAAGGTGTAGGCGCCGGGCGCACCGTCGGCGGCCAGGTAGGCGTCGGTCAGCCCCAGGTATTTCAGCGCCCGGAACGCCTCGCGGGTCTGCGGGCGGAAGAGGGCGTCGCCCTCCCAGTTGGCCGGGAACTCGGCGTCGCGGGCTTCGGGGATGACGTTGTAGTCGCCGGTCAGCACCAGCGGCTCTTCCAGCTTCAGCAAATCCTGCGCATGGCGGTTCAGCCGGTCCATCCAGGCGAGCTTGTAGGGGTATTTCTCGGTATCGACCGGATTGCCGTTGGGCAGGTAGATCGAGGCCACGCGGACCGGCGTCGGGCCGGAGATCACCGCCTCCAGGTAGCGCGACTGCTCCTCCTCGCCAGGGTCGGGCAGACCGCGGCGCACATCCTCCATCGGCGACTTCGAGAGCAGCGCCACGCCATTGTAGGATTTCTGGCCGTGGACGGCGACGTTGTAGCCAAGCCGTTCAAAGGCTTCGGCGGGGAATTTCTCGTCGACGCACTTGATCTCCTGCAAGCAGGCGACGTCCGGCTGCGCGGCTTCGAACCACTTCAGCACCGTCTCCAGCCGCGCGTTGACCGAGTTCACGTTCCAGGTGGCGATGCGCATCGGCGATAAGGTTTCCGGCCGCTATTTCTTGGTCATGGTCAGCGGAACCGAGCCGCCCTGGGTGAAGCTGCCGGCCAGGCTCTTGCCGTCCGCCGACAGCTTGGCGGTGTACTCGGCGCCGACCGACAGGAACAGCAGCGAAAGCTGGCCGCCGTCGGTCTTCACCGCGGACGCCGGGATGGTGGCGCCCTGGTCGAGGCTGTTCATCTCGGCGGTCGTTTCGCCATTGGCGGTCTTGACCGTGAGTTCGAGATGCAGGGTCTGGCCGCCGGCCGAGATCGCGCCGGCCCAGACGCCATCGTAAGCCTGGGGCGCCTGCGCGGACGCTGAACCGCAAAGGAGCGCCGCCGCGGCCACCCCCAGCGCCATGCGGCGCGTGATCGAAGCGATGCTCATTCTGACGCCCTCCCGAAGGTTGTGCTGAAGACTTGGGGAGTCTGCCGTTGAGCGCAAGGCGAACCTCGTTGGCCCTTGCCGGGTGTCAGGGCTTGCTGAACTGTGGCAGCATCCGCGCAATTGGGGAGGCGGCATGGATTGGGAGCTTAAGCGCTCGGCGACGCGCCTGGTGGGCGAACCGCGCGGGCGGGTCGACGAGACCACCTGGGAAGCCTTTTCCCAGGCGCTGACCGGCGCCGTGCGCGAAGCCGCCGCGGCCGGCGGCCTGCCGCTGATCGTCGACCTCTCCGGACTCGACTACATGTCGTCGCGGGGCCTGCGGGCGCTGACCATGGCCAAGCGCGAGGCGGGCGAGACGGTGCCTATCACGCTCGCCGCCCCCAACGACCGGATGCGCGAGATCCTGGCGATCAGCCGCTACGACAAGCTGTTCAACGTGACCGACGCCGTCGAACCGGAAACGTGATCAAAGGAGGCATGATGCAGGTCGCTTTCCGATGCGCGTAAGGTTCTGGGGCACGCGCGGGTCGCTGCCGGTCGCGCAGAAGGCCGGCGCCATCCAGGCCAAGATCGCCCGGGCCCTGGTGGCGGCAAGCGGCCAGGCGTTCGCCGATGAGGCGCAGGCCGCGGCCTTCGCCCAGGCCAACCTGGATTTCGCCACCTACGGCGCCTACGGCGGGGCCACCTCCTGCGTGGAGATCGAGGGCGCCGACGACGCCTACTTCGTCTGCGACATGGGCTCGGGCCTGCGCGAGTTCGGGATCGACGCGTTCCGGCGGTGCGCCGCGGGCCACCCGCGGGTCTTCCATATCTTCCTGTCCCATCTGCACTGGGACCACATCATGGGCTTCCCGTTCTTCGGGCCGGCCTTCGACCCCGGCGCGACCATCGTCTTTCACACCGGCCACCCCGACGCCGAGGAGGCGCTGCGCCGCCAGCAGGAGGAGATCTCCTTCCCGGTGCCGTTCGACTGGCTGAAGGCCAGGATGTCGTTCAAGGTGCATCGGGTCGCGGCGCCCTTCGAGGTCGCCGGCGTGACCGTGACCCTGATCCAGCAGCACCACAGCCACGAGTCCTTCGGCTATCAGTTCGTCCGCGACGGTCGCTCGGTGATCTATTCCACCGACAGCGAGCACAAGCTGGACAACATGGAGTCGGAGGCCGCCTTCGAGGCCTTCTTCGCCGACGCCGATCTGGTGATCTGCGACACCATGTATTCGCTGGGCGACACCGTCAGCCTGAAGCAGGACTGGGGCCATTCCTCGAACATCGTGGCGGTCGACCTGTGCCACGCGGCCGGCGCCAAGCGCCTGGCGCTGTTCCACCACGAGCCGACCTATGCCGACGAGGACATCCAGCGGATGCACGCCGAGACGGTCCGCTACGAGGAGCTGGTCCGCGCCGACCGGCCGGAGCTCGAGGTGATCTGCGCCTACGACGGCCTTGAGGTCGAGGTCTGAACGAGCTCGATCCCGGCGCCCGCCTGCGGGTCCTATTGGGCGGGATCGCCGCGGCGATCCTGGCGGCGCTGACGCTGCTGACCGCGGGCGACGCGATCCGCCAGCCGCTGTTCGACACCTGGCAGCGGCTGGCCGCGCCCGTTCCGCCGCCGCCGTCCGCCGCGGCGGTGGTGCTGATCGATGGGCCGAGCCTCAAGGCCGTCGGCGGCTGGCCCTGGTCGCGCTATGTCATGGCCCGGTTGACCGAGGCCATCGCGTCGCGCGGCGCCAAGGCGATCGGCTTCGACATCCTGTTCCCGGAGGCGGACCGCACGACGCCGGGGCTGTTCGCCGACCTCTATCCGGAACTCCCTAAGCCGACGGCGGACGAGATCCGCAAGCTGCCGTCCATGGATGCGATCTTCGCCCGGGTGATCGGCCGCAGCCCCGTGGTCCTGGGCCGGGCGGGCATCGACAAGGACTCGCTGGATCTGGTGGGCGGGGCGGCGCCGGCGCCGCCCGAGGCGCAGTTCACTGGCGCGGCGCCAAGCGGGATTTTCGCCTATCCCGAGGTGGGTGCGAGCCTGACCATCCTCGACGGCGCCGCGCTCGGCCACGCCCTCTACAACGGGCCCAAGGACCCGGACGGCGTCACCCGGCGGGTGCCCCTGGTGGCGCGGGCCGCCGGAACGCTCACGCCCGGCTTCGCCCTCGAACTGGTGCGGGTGGCCGAGGGCGAGGACGGCGCGAAGCTGATCTCCAACGGCGGGCGGCTGCGGGCCGTGCAGCTGGGCCGCCACACCCTTCCGGTCGACGCGCAGGGGCGGATGGCGCTGCGGTTCCGCGGCCTGAAGGGCGCCGACACCATCTCGGCGGTGGAGCTGCTGCGGACCGGGGTGCGGCCCGACATCTTCAAGAACAAGATCGTCCTGGTCGGCCTGGCGGCGGCCGGAACCTCCGACATCGTCACCACGCCCACCGGCGTCCAGACCTACGGCGTGCTGGTGCAGGCCGAGGCGGTGAACAACATCGTCGGCTCCAGCGCCAAAGGGAGCGGCGGCCTCTATCGCCCTGACTGGGCGATGATCGCCGAATGGAGCCTGGGCCTGCTGGCGGCGGCGGCGGCCTGGTGGTTCACGCCGCGGCTGGGGCTCCTGGCCCTGGTGACGGCGGCCGTGGCGCTGACCGGCCTGGCGGTGGGGACGAGCTATGGCGGATTCCTGCAGCAGGGCTGGCTCCTCGACCCGGCGCCGGTGCTGGCGCCGGGCGTGGCGACCGCGGCGGCGATGATCGCGCTCTTGTTCGTCGAAGGCCGCCGCGTGCAGGCGCGCCTGCGAGGCGCGCTGGACGAGGAGCGGGTGTCGGCCGCCAAGATCGCCGGCGAGCTGTCGGCGGCGGCCGAGATCCAGTCGGGCATGCTGCTGCCGCGCGAAGCGCTGCGCCGCGTCTCAAGCGCCGTCGAGATCGACGCGGTGCTGCAGCCGGCCAAGAGCGTCGGCGGCGACCTCTACGACGCCTTCATGATCGACAAGACCCGGCTCTGCTTCCTGGTTGGCGACGTGACCGGCAAGGGCGTTCCGGCCTCGCTGTTCATGGCGCTGTCCAAGGCGCTCTCGCGCAGCTTCCTGATGCGGCCGGAGATCGGGCTGGATATGGCGCTCGACGGCATCAACGCCGAGCTGTCGCGCGACAACGGCCAGGCGATGGCGGTCTCCCTGCTGGTCGGCGTGCTGGACCTCGCCGACGGGACCCTGGACCTCTGCAACGCCGGCCACGAGAATCCGCTGGTGGTCGATTCCGCGGGCGCGGTGCGCGAGCTGCGCCTGGAGGGCGGCCCGGCGCTCTGCGTGGCCGAGGACTTCCCCTATCCGGTGGAGCGCCACCGCCTGGAGCCCAGCGAGACCCTGATCGTCTACACCGACGGCGTCACCGAGGCGCAGAACCCGACCGGCGACCTCTTCGACCGCGAGGGCGCGATGGCTGTGCTGAGCGCAAAGGCGGCCCAGCCGCTGGCCGAGATGATCGACGCGCTGATCAGCGCCGTCCGCGCCTTCGAGGCCGGCGAGGACCCCAGCGACGACCTGACCGTCCTGGCGGTGCGCCGGCCCGCCTAGCTAGCGGACCGTGATCTCCACCCGCCGGTTGCGCGGCTCAGCCGTGTTGAGCGGCGTCGGCACCAGCAGTTCGCGCTCGCCCCGGCCGACGGCGCGGCTGATCGTCGGGTTGAGCCCCTGGGCGATCAGCGCCTCGCGGATATCGCGGGCGCGTTTGAGCGACAGCATGTCGTTGTCGCCCTCCTTGCCGACCGTGTCGGTGTGGCCGGTGATCTGCACCTCGGCGCCCGGCCGCTTGGCGATCTCGGCGAACACCTTCTTCAGCTCGGGCTCTGAGTCCGGCGTCAGCTTGGTGGTGCCCTCCAGGAAGTAGAGGGTGAACCTGGCCGGCGGCGGCGGCAGAGTGTCCGTGAGCGCGGCGTAGAGCTTGGGATCGGCCGGTTTGGCGGCGAACTTGCCGCCCAGCGCGGCTTGGGTGTTTTCCGCGGTCAGCGAGCCGGTCTCGGCGCCGGTCTTGCCGTCGAACAGCGCAACCGCGCCGACGTTGGCGCCGGGCTCGCCGGGCAAGAGGGTGACCGAGCCGGCGGGCGTCGTCGCGCAGGCCGCCAGCAGCAGGAGCAGCGGCAGGACCAGAAGCGCCCTCACGGCCAAACCTTTCATGGCACGTCGACCACGAAGCGGGTGCCGCGCGCCGCCAAAAGTGAGGTCGGCGTCTTCACCTTCATCTGGTCCTTGTTTTCCTTGGCGATCTGGCCCGAGACGATGGCCAGGGAGCCGCGGTCGACCTGGGTCAGCGAACTCCCCTTGTGGGTCGTGTCATCGAACTCGAACTCGGCCAGCGAGACGTGCGCGTTGGGCCCGACGGCGAAGCGGCTGTTGTCGATGAAGGTGACGCCGATCCGCCCGTCCTTGCCGGTGGTCAGCACGTCCTTGACGCTCAGCGTCGCGCCCGGTGTGGCGGGCAGCGTCTGGGCGCCGCGCACGATGTTCGCCTGTCCGACGACCGTCTTGATGCGTCCGATGTCCGCCGCCAGCGCCTGCGTCGACACAGCCGCCGCGATCAGCAATCCTGCTGCGAAGAGTTTCACGATGCATAGCCCCCAAACCCCTAAGGCTTAACCATAGCTCAGCGGCCGACCCATTCCGACTCCCATCCCGTCGCAGGCGAAAAGGCCGCGGCCGCGCGCCTGGCGGTGGGCGACCGGGCCGTGGCGCGGACGATCGCGTTTGCGCGGCGGTTCGCCGAGACCGCGCGCCTGTCGCAGGACGCCGCGGACCAACTGGTGGTGATCGTCGAGGAGTGGGCGGCCAATATCGTCGAGCACGGCGGCGCCGCGCCGACCAGCCTGATCGTCCTGCGCCTGCAAAGGGAAGGGGCCGCCACGCGCATCACCTTCACCGACGCCGGCGTCGCCTTCGATCCGCGGACCGCACAGGACCAGGGGCCGAACCTGGAGCGCGGCGGCGGGGCCGGGATCGCGCTGATCCGCTCCTGGTGCGACATCGAGGCCTATGAGCGCCGCGCCGGGCGCAACCGCCTCGTGCTCAGATCGAGAAGCTGACGCCGCAGCCGCAGCTGGACCTGGCGTTGGGATTGCGGACGCGGAACTCGGCGCCGGCCAGTTCGTCCACGAAGTCGATCTCCGAACCCTTCAGGAGCACGAACGACATCTCGTCGACCAGGGCCGCGGCCCCGTCGCGCTCGACCCGGAAGTCGTCGGGGTTTTCGTCTTCCACCAGATCGAACTGGTATTGGAAGCCCGAGCAGCCGCCGCCCTCCACCGCCACCCGCAGCATCAGCGCCCTGCCTTCAGCCTTGCCGATGGCGTGGATGCGCTGGGCGGCCGATGGGGAAAGGGTGAGTTCTGCTGAAGTCATGTGAGTTAGGAGAATGAAACGCCTGGACTATATGAGGACGCCAACGGCTTCGACCAAGAGGCTGCCTTATAGATGGATTTGATGGCCGCCACGATCCCTCCCCATTCTTCCCTCGTAGAACGGGCCGCCTATGCCGAGGACCCGTCGAAGTCCCGGGGGCGCAAGGTCGCCGAGCCCGAGAGCCTGACGCGCACGCCCTTCGCCCGCGACCGCGACCGGATCATCCACGCCACGGCTTTCCGAAGGCTGAAGGAGAAGACCCAGGTCTTCGTGGCCCACGAGGGCGACCACTTCCGCACCCGCCTGACCCACAGCCTGGAGGTGGCGCAGATCGCGCGGTCGCTCGCCACCGCGCTCGGCCTCGACGCCGACCTCGCCGAGACCATCGCGCTGGCCCACGATCTCGGCCATCCGCCGTTCGGCCACGCCGGCGAGGACGAGCTGCAGGTGCAGATGGCGAACCACGGCGGCTTCGACCACAATGTGCAGACCTTCCGGGTGGTCACCAAGCTGGAGCGCCGCTATCCGCGCTTCGAAGGCCTGAACCTGACCTGGGAGACCCTGGAAGGGATCATCAAGCACAACGGCCCAGTGACCGATAAGCTCGAGAAGCCGTCCTGGAGCGCCATCGCCGAGTTCGACGCCGACTACGGCCTGCGGCTCGACGGCTGGGCCTCGGCCGAGGCGCAGGTGGCCGCGCTCGCCGACGACATCGCCTACAACAACCACGACGTGGACGACGGGGTGCAGGCCGGGCTCTTCAACCTGGACGAACTGCGCGCGATCCCGCTGATCGGGCCGCATGTGAAGAGCGCCGTGGCCGACTATCCGGACGTGGATGTCGGCATCCTGCGCCTGGAGGCCGTGCGCCGGATGATCGGGGCCATGGTCGCCGACGTGCTGGCCGAAACCCGCCGCCGCGCCGCCGCCGACAAGGTGGGCTCAGCCGAGGACGTGCGCGTCCTGGGCCATGCGCTGGTTGCCTTTTCCCGCGACATGGCTGAGGACCTCTCGGTCCTGCGCGGCTTCCTGATGGACCGCATGTACCGCCACTGGAAGGTCAACCGCACCCGCAGCCAGGCGCGCCGCATGCTGGGCGAGATGTTCCAGCTGTTCCTGGCGCAGCCCGACGTGCTCCCCGCCGAATGGTACGCCCGCACCCAGGGCCGCGGCGAGGCCGGCAAGGCCCGCGTGGTCTGCGACTACATCGCCGGCATGACCGACCGCTACGCCATCCAGGAACACCGCAACCTGTTCAACCTGGACGCCCTGCACTAGCGATCGCTGCGGCCATATCCTCGGCCGGCCCTCGTGCGGGCGCCTCAATTCCAGCCATCGGAGTCCGTGGCGGTGAAAGACGATCTTGGGTCTTTCCAGGCCGCGTGTCGGGTGGCATGAGTCGTAGTCACGGTTGGGTAGAGTAGAGTGTTGGGGGGTAGAGTATGTTTTCGAGGACCTTCGCCGGCGTTGCGGCGAGTTGCTTGTTTCTGGCCTGCGTGGCCTTGGCTCAACCCGCGGCGGCGCAAGCGCATGGCGGGATCCGCATCGATAACCTTGATCCCGCGACGGGCGGAACGGCGACGGCGCGGGACGCTGTGGTCTGCACCTTTGGCCAAGCCTGCGACACGCCCGAGACCCTGAGCTATTCCTATACCCTGCCGGACGGCACGAGCAGCAACCAGCTCTATGTCTACGCCCAGGGCGTGATCGGGCTGGGATCGGCGGTTCACGTGGTGGATGGCCAGATCGTCAGCCCGGGCTACTATCTGGCGCCCGGTCTCGACCTGTCCCTGAACGCCTTCGTCCAGGAACAGACGATGCACACGCCGGAATCCATCGGGTTCAACTTCTACGTCGGCGATCCGGGCACGGGCGGCGTCTTCCAGGTTCTGTTCACCGACGGCCGCGATCCGCTCATCGGCGAACAGGAGATGTTGATCCACTTCGGGGCCGGCGACGACACCTCGGGCCAGGATCCCCGGGGCTCGTTCCCGGGCCTGGGCATCTCGCCGACAGCCTTCATCGGCTCGACCGGCATTGTGGACCTCAGCACCGGCCTTGGCGCGCTGGCGATCTGCGGGGACGGCGTTGGCGCGGACTGCGGCGATGCGCCGGCCTTCGACGACGGCGCCGGCCCCTATTCGTCAGGCGGCGGCGTGCCGGAGCCGGCGACCTGGGCGATGTTGCTGAGCGGTTTCGCACTGCTGGGCGGCGCGCTGCGCCGACGTCGCGGCGCCCTGGCCTGACGCGGCCGGCTCGGCGTACCTGGCGTGCGCTACTCGGCCTTCATCAGCTACAATCATCGGGATCGGAAAGCAGCCTCCTGGCTTCATCGGGCGTTGGAAACCTACCGCATTCCCAAGCGTCTGCAGGGACGCGAGGGCGCGCTCGGGGTGATCGGCTCGCGCCTGCCGCCGATCTTCCAGGACCGCGAGGAACTGGCCGCGTCGAGCGACCTGGCCGCCTCGGTGCGCGAGGCGCTCGAAAACGCCGCGACGCTCATTGTGATCTGCTCGCCCAATGCGGTGGCGTCGCGGTGGGTCAACGAGGAGATCCGCGCCTTCACGGCGCTGGGCCGGCGCGACCGCATTCAGTGCCTGATCGTCGGCGGCGAACCGCACGCGGCCAGCCGTCCCGGCGTCGATCCGGCGCTGGAATGCCTGCCGCCGGTCTTGTTCGAGGGCGGCGCGGGCGAGCCGCTTGCGTGCGACATCCGCCCCGGCCAGGACGACCGCTCATCGGCCAGGCTCAAGCTGCTGGCCGGCATATTGGGGGTCGGCTACGACGAATTGCGCCAGCGCGAACAGGCCCGCCGGCAGCGCCAGATGTTCGCCGCGGCCTCGGTGTCTTCCGTGGGCTTCCTGGTGATGTCGGGCCTGACGGCGTTCGCCCTGGTTTCGCGCAACGAGGCGATCCACCAGCGCGACATCGCCCGGCAGAAGACCTTGACCGCGGAGCGGACGGTCGGGTTCGTGAAGTCGCTCTTCGAGGTGGCCGACCCGTCGGAAGCGCGGGGCGACACCATCACCGCGCGAGAGATTCTCGATCGCGGGGCCCATGACCTCGACCAGGGGCTGGAGGGCGAGCCGACGGTGAAAGCCGAGCTCACGACCACGCTTGGGGAAGTCTACAACAAGCTGGGCCTGTTCCATGAGGGGGAGGCCACGGTGCGCAAGGCGCTGGCGCTCAAGGGCGTCGATCCGAGCACGGCGGCGCGCCAGTACACGATCCTGGGGGAGATCGAGGCCCGGCTCGGGGACTATCCGGCCGCGGCGAAGACCCAGGAACGGGCCCTGGCCCTGCTGAAAGGCCGCGGTCCCGAAGCCGCGGCGCTGATGCCGCGCGCCTGGAATGGCCTGGGCGCCGCCCAGGGGCGTCTGGGCGACTACGCCTCGGCCGAGAAGAACCTGCGGCGCGCTCTGCAGGCCGATATCCAACGGCTCGGCGACAGCCACGACGACGTCGCCCTGGATCTCGAAGGCCTGGGAGAAATCGAATTCTACAAGGGTGATCTGGCGGGCGCGCGCCGCGACGTCGAGCGGGCCATCGCCATCCGGTCGAAGACGCACGGCCCCCGCTACTGGGTTATTTCGGACGACCTGAACACCCTCGCCTCGATCGCCTACATGGCGCAGGACCGCGCCACGGCGGAGCTGGACTTCAGCCGCGCCTTGGCCGGCTATGAAGCGGTGCTGGGTCCCGACCATCCGCAGGTGGCCGGCGCGCTCAACAATCTCGCGCGCGTCGAGCTGGAGCAGCAATCCTTCGCCAAGGCCGAACCGCTGCTTCGGCGCGCCGTTGGCATCGATCTGGCAAAACGCGCCGACAGCGACGACCTGGCCTTCGAATATGCCAACCTGGCCATCGCCGAGCGTGGACTGGGAAGGCTGCAGGACGCCGACGACCTGTTCGCCAAGGCCGAGCGGGTGGCGCGGATCCACAAGCACCGCAATCTCGCGCCGATCCTGGTGGAGCGCGCGGAGATAGCTTGCGAGCGCGGCGCCTCGGCCCAGGGGTTCAGATTCCTCGGCGAGGCCGGGCCGATCATGAAGGCTGTGTACCCTGACGACGCCTGGCGGACGGCGTGGGTCGAGGCCGTGCGGGGAGACTGCCTGACGCGGGCCGGGCGTGTCCGCGAGGGCGCGCCGCTGCTCCGCGCCAACGCGGCGGTCATCAGCGCCCGCTGGGGCAAGACCACCCTATACGGCGGCCGCCTGCTGGCGATGCAGAAGAGAGCCGGCATGACCGACGGCTCCGGCGTCTCGCGGCCCTGACCGACCCGTCGCGGCGGTCCGTCACAGATACGACGGCAGCTCCCCGTAGAACTGCTCGACCCCGGTGGTGAGCGCGCTGACCATCTCGCGCTCGGCCTCGGTGGTGTAGGGGTTCCAGATGTCGAAGATCAGCACGGCGCGGGTGTCGTCGCTGTTGTTCCAGGCTTCGTGCTCGATGGTGTCGTCGAAGACGAAGGCCTTGCCGGGCTCCCACTCGCGGGTCTCCGCGCCGACCCTAAAGCCGCAGCCGGGCGGCACGATCAGCGGCAGGTGGCAGATCAGGCGGGCGTTGTTGACGCCGGTGTGCGGCGGGATGCGGGTCTTGGGCTCCAGGATCGAGAACACCGCCGTCGGCGCCGAGCCCGGCAGTTCGCACTTCGGCCAGGCCGAGAGCGCCGCCACGGTCTTGGGACAGCGGGCCATGTTGGCCTCGATCGCCTCGCCGGCCTTCCACAGGTAGAAGACGCCCCAGTCGCGGGAATTGTTCAGCGCCCGCCAGCGCGCGTCCGGCGTCTCCTGCCGCGCGATATAGGGCTCCAGCTGTTCGCGGCCCTGCGCCAGCACGCCGATCAGCTCTTCGCGGATGTCGCCGGTGGCCGCTTCGATGCTGTCCAGCCAGGGGAAGTCGCCGCGCTCGTAGAACTCGATGGCCGGCAGTTCAGGCAGGTAGAGGAAGGTCGGCTGCGGGCGATAGACGCGGCGCTTCTGCAGCAGCGTCGCCAGCGACTTGTCGAACCGGCTCAGCGACTGGTCGGCGTGGCGCGCGCGCAGGGCCTCCAGATGGCCGGCGAGGAAGGCTTCCAGTTCGCGGTTGTTGGCGTCCACCGCGGCCTTGGCCTGGGCCAGGATCGGGCGCATGTCCATGGGGATCTGCAGGTTCCGCGGGATCAGCTGCAGCGCCTTGCGGTAGGTCGCCGCCGCGGTGCGCGAGTCGCCGCGGCGCTCCTGCAAGGCGGCGGACTGCAGGAGCGCGCGCATGTTGGTCGGCTCCAGCAGCAGGGCCTTGGTGAGCGCCGCGTCCTCGTCCTCCGGGCGGCCGAGGTCGCGCAGCGCGGTCGCGTAGTTGAGCCACAGCGCACCCTCGTTGGGGCGCTCCTTCAGCGCCTGCTCCAGCACCGCGAGCGCGCCGGCCTTGTCGCCGGACATCAGCTTGCGCTTGCCGACCTCGTTAAGGACCATCGGGTGGTTGGGGTATTTCGTCTCCGCCTCGCGGGTCAGCCGCTCGGCGTCGTAGTGGCGGCCGGCCGACATCGCTTGCGACGCCGCATCGATAAGCTTGCGGACGTCCTTGTCTTCACTGGAAAGCATACTGCGGACGCCTCGCTTCTTCGGACGTTTGGCCGGCGGGGCCGACTGAGGATTGCGTGGCATGGGGTCCTAGTGAATTTTTATGGAATTCTTATGTCGCCGCTGACATGAACAGTTTCCGCAGCTTGGGCGTAGGCCAGGCCGGGACGGGAGGCAACGCCGGCGGCGGGACCCAGGCGCCGGCAGCGAGGTCCGCGGCCCCAATTCCGGCCCATCTCCCCCGAAGAGAAGCGACGGCCGCCCACAGAAATCGCCGCCCATGGGGTTGGTGGGCGGTTTTGGGGGCGCGCGCTCGGCTAGACTGTCGCCTCTAGCGCGCGATTCGGTCCGCCGACGCGCCTGTCTGCGGAGCCTTCGATGTCCGATCATGAGCGCGGCGCCTACACGCCTCCCACCGATGCGCCGTTGAGCTTCGACGCCCGCCAGCCGGTGCGCGGCGCGCGGCCGATGCCCTTCACCCTGATCATTTCGGTGCTGGTGCTGCTGGGCGTGGCGGCGGCGATCTTCGTCTTCTACCGCTCCGGCGTGCGCCAGGCGGGCCAGCCGCCGCAGGCCGTCGGCGCGCCGGTCAGCGCCATGAAGGCCCCGCCGCCCGCCGAGGCCCAGCCGCAGGATCCCGCCGCCGGCCTGCAGATCTACAAGACCGAGGGCGGCAAGGCCGCGTCCGGTCCCGCCGCCCCGACCTTCACGCCCGGCCCGGAACAGCCGCAGGCCCGCCCCGAGCCGGCCCAGCCCAAGGTCGTCGCCGCGCCGATCACGCCGGCCGCCCCGCCGCCCGCCGCCCCTTCCGCGGCCGGGACGCCGGCTCAGCCCGCGCCGACCCTCCGCCCGTCGATCCCGGCCCAGCCGCCGGCCGCCGCGACGCCGGCGCCTGCCGCCAAGGTCGAGCCGCCCGCGCCCAAGCCGGCGCCGAAGGCCGACAAAGCCCCCGCGCCGGCGCCTGCGAAACCCGCGCCGGCCAAGGCCGAACCCGCGAAGCCCGCCAAGGCCGAGGCCAAGCCCGAGCCCAAGGCCGTGACGCCCGCGCCCGCGAAGGCCGGCGCCGCCTTCGTCCAGATCGGTGCGGTGTCCTCAACGGCCCTGGCCGACAAGGCCTGGACGGACGCGGCGGCCATCGCGCCCGGCCTCGCGGCCGGCAAGGGCAAGAACGTCGAGAAGGTCGATGTGAACGGCAAGACCCTGTACCGCGTCCAGGTCACCGGCTTTGGCGACCGGGCCTCGGCCACCGCCTTCTGCGACAAGCTGAAGGCCGCCGGGAAAGCCTGCTTCGTCAAGTGAGCCCGCTTTTCAAATGAGTATTGGTGCGGCCATCCTGGGCTGTTCGGGCCCCGTCCTGACGCCGGAAGAGCGCACCTTCTTCCGGCGGGTGAAGCCCTGGGGCTTCGTCCTGTTCAAGCGCAATGTGGAAACGCCGGATCAGGTGCGGGCGCTGGTGGATGCGCTGCGCGACACGGTGGGCCGCGCCGACGCCCCGGTGCTGATCGACCAGGAGGGCGGCCGCGTACAGCGGTTAGGGCCCCCGCACTGGGGCCTCTATCCGCCCGGCCGCGCGTTTGGGACGCTCGGCGGCAACGACCCGCTGGTGCGCCGCGAGGTGACCAGGCTTGGCGCGCGGCTGATGGCACACGACCTGGCGGCGCTGGGCATCAACGTCGACTGCGTGCCGGTGCTCGACGTGCCCGACCCCAGCGGCCATGAGATCATCGGCGACCGGGCCTATGGCCTGACGCCGGACGAGGTGGCGACGCTCGGCCGCGCCGCCGCCGAGGGGCTGATCGCCGGCGGCGTCCTGCCGGTCATCAAGCACATCCCCGGCCACGGCCGCGCCATGGCTGACAGCCATCTGGAGCTGCCGGTGGTCGACGCAGGCTTCGACGACCTCGACGCCCGAGACTTCGCCCCGTTCCGCGTGCTCTCCGACATGCCCATGGCGATGACCGCCCATGTGATCTACACCGCCGTCGACCGCAAACGCCCGGCGACCACCTCCAAAAAGGTCATGCGCCGCGTCGTGCGCGGCGTGATCGGCTTCGACGGCCTGGTGATGAGCGACGACCTCTCCATGAAGGCGCTCTCCGGCGACTTCACCGAACGGGCCGAGATGAGCCGCGCGGCGGGCTGTGACGTCGTCCTGCACTGCAACGGATCGATGGCCGAGATGAAGGCGGTTGTGAAGGGCGCGGGCGAGCTGAAGGGGAAGGCCGCGGCGCGCGCCAAGGCGGCGCTCGCCAGGCTGGCGCGGGCGCCGGAACCGTTCGACGCGGGTGAGGCCCGGGCGCGGTTCGACGCCGCCTTCGACGGGAAGTTCGCCGCATGACCCTGCTTCGCCAAGGCTACGCAGGACTTGTCCTTCGAAGCTCCGTCAGGAGCGAAGTAGGATGAGCGAAGGCTTCCAGCCCAACCTTGACTTCAACGCCGTCGCCAATGCGGTCGAGGACGGCGAGGCGCTGATCGTCGACATCGATGGCTACGAAGGCCCGCTGCATGTGCTGCTGGCGCTGGCCCGCAGCCAGAAGGTCGACCTCCTGCAGCTGTCGATCCTGAAGCTGGCGGAGCAATACCTGGCCTTTGTGCAGCAGGCGCGGCGCGCGCAGTTCTCGCTGGCCGCCGACTATCTGGTGATGGCCTCCTGGCTCGCCTACCTGAAATCCCGCCTGCTGCTCCCCAAGCCCGAGCAGCCCCAGGCCGACGAGGCGCCGGCCGAGGAGATCGCCGCGCGGCTGGCCTTCCGGCTCGCCAAGCTCGACGCCATGCGCAACGCCGCCGAGGCGCTGCGCACCCGCCCGCAGTTCAAGCGCGACGTCTTCGGACGCGGCGATCCGGAAGCGATCAGGGTGATCCCGTCCGGCCGCATCGAGGGCGATCTCTACGGCCTGATGAGCGCCTACATCGCGCAACGCACCAAGGAAGCCAGCCGCACCTACACCCCGGCGCTCCCCAAGGCCTATCCGCTGGAGGAGGCGCGCGACCGCCTCCGCCGCCTGCTGCCCGAGCTCGACCGCTGGACGCCGCTCACCGGCGTCGCGCCGTTTGGACCCGAAGGGCAGGGACCGAGCCGCGCCTCCTATGTCGCTTCGACCCTTTCGGCGGGCCTGGAGCTGGTCAAGGAAGGCGCGCTGGAGGCCCGCCAGCTGGAGGCCTTCGCCGACATCTATCTGCGGACCAGGAAGGTGAAAGCGGCATGATGGGTCCGCGCTTGCAGATCGTCCGGGCAGAGTGTCCCTCCTCCCCTTGTGGGAGGAGGTGGCCTGCGGAGCAGGTCGGAGGTGGGGTTTCTCAGACTCGCCGAGCTAGCCGCGGCTCCCTCTCGCGCGGAGGGCGGAGCAAAACCCCACCTCCGTCAGCCCTCCGGCTGACACCTCCTCCCACAAGGGGAGGAGGGCCCCTGAAGGGAAGCATCCAACCATGAGCGACGCGGCCTACACCGAGCGCGAGGTCGAGGCCCTGCTGTTCGCCGCCGCCGGCCCCCTGAGCGACGCCGACCTCGCCAAGCGGCTGCCGGAGGGCGCGGACGTGGCGGGCGCCATCGCGGCCCTGCAGGCGCGCTATGCCGGCCGCGGCGTCGAGTTGGTGGCGGTGGCCGGGCGCTGGCGCTTCCAGACCGCCGCCGACCTTGCCTGGCTCATGACCGACGAACGGGAGGAACCGCGCAGGCTTTCCCGCGCAGCGCAGGAGACGCTGGCTATCATCGCCTACCACCAGCCGGTCACCCGCGCGGAGATCGAAGCGGTGCGCGGCGTGCAGGCCAGCAAGGGCACGCTGGACGTCCTGCTGGAGTTGGGCCTGGTGCGCATGCGCGGCCGCCGGCGCACGCCCGGCCGGCCGATCACCTACGGCACCACCGACGCCTTCCTGGAGCACTACGGCCTGGCCAGCGTCGGCGACCTGCCGGGCGCGGCCGAGATGCGCGCCGCGGGCCTCCTGTCGCTGGACCTCCCCGCCGACTTCGCGGTGCCGGACCCCAATGCGCTCGCCGCCGACGAGGACCCGCTGGACGACGGCGACGCCCCGCAGTTCCACACCGATTTCCTGGGCGAAGAGACCGCCTGATTGTCGCGTGGCGTGTTGCGCCGAGACCGATTATATAGCCGGTTGAACATCGCGGAGTCGGGGTCGGATCGGGCCGCGCGCGCTTCCAGGAGTTAGACTTTGGGCTCTTTCAGTATCTGGCATTGGCTGATCCTGCTGGCGATCGTCGCGCTGCTGTTCGGCGGCCGCGGCAAGCTCTCGGGCATCATGGGCGACGCCGCCAAGGGCATCCGGGCGTTCCGCGAGGGCCTGAAGGGCGAAGAGGAACAGGCTAAGGAGAAGGAAGAAGAACCTTCCAAGCCGCTGCCGAAGCCGGCCGCCAAGCCCGCGGCCCGCGCCAGCGCGCCCCGAACCGCAAAAGCGGGGACGACGAAGGCCAAGACGGCGGCGAAGCCGGCCGCCAAGCCCCGCGCCAAGACCAAGGCCTGAGCCGATCCGTCGGCCCGCTCGCGGTCTCCGTTTCCAACGCGCCTGAAACCGCGCTAAGCCCACGGCCATGTTTCCCGAAGGACGCCTGTTCGAGTTCCTGATCGCCGCCACCGTGGCGCTCATCGTTGTGGGTCCCAAGGACCTGCCGATCCTGCTGCGCAAGTTCGGGCAGTTCATGGCCAAGGTGCGCGCCATGGCCGCCGAGTTCCGCGCCAGCTTCGACGAGATGGCCCGCCAGTCGGAGCTCGACGAGTTGCGCAAGGAGGTCGAGGCCATGCGCAAGGGCCAGCTGGACGACATCGCCACCCATGCGCCCGAGATGAACCAGGCCTTCGACGAGATCAGCCAGGGCCTGTCGGACGTGGGCGTGTCGTTCAATTCGCCGGTCTACACGCCGGCGCAGACGGCCCACATCGAAGAGGCTCCCGCGCGCACGCCCCGGGTCCGCAAGACCGCGGCCAAGAAGGCGCCCGCCCAAAAGGCGCCGGCCAAGGCTGCCGCGGCGAAGAAGGCTGCGGCCCCAAAGGCCGTCGCCAAGGCCGCCGCCCCGAAAGCGCCCGCCAAGCCTGAGGCCGCGGCGCTCAAGCCGGCCGCCAAGCCCAAGGCGCCCGCCGCGAAGGCCGCGCCGGCCAAGCCCCGCGCCCGCAAGGCGGCCGTCTCGTGAGCGGCGCCCCGGACGAGGACGAAATCGAGGCGTCGCGCGCGCCGCTCCTGACCCATCTGGTGGAGCTGCGATCGCGGCTGATCGTCTGCGTGATCGCGCTCTTCGTGGCCTTCATCTTCTGCTTCGCCTTCTCGCAGCAGATTCTGATCATCATCGTGCACCCCTACACGGTGGCTCAGGGCCTGGCGGCGGTCCGCGCCAAGGCGCCGGCCGGCGGTTCGCACGGCTTCTTCGGCCCGATCGTCAGCGCCTGGACCGGCACCCGGGACATGTTCCTGGTGCTGGCCGGACAGATGGCGGAGCCGACGGCCAAGGCCGCGACCACCCTGATCTCGACCGCGCCCCTCGAGCTGTTCTTCACCAAGGTGAAGCTGGCGGCGGTCGGCGCGGTCGCGCTGAGCTTCCCGGTGCTGGGCGGCCAGATCTACGCCTTCGTGGCGCCGGGCCTCTACAAGCGCGAGCGCCGCGCCTTCCTGCCGTTCCTGATCGCCTCGCCGGTGCTGTTCGTGATCGGCGGGGCCATGGTCTACTACATGGTGCTGCCGTTCCTGATGTGGTTCGCGCTCAACCAGCAGATCAGCGCCGGGCCGATCTCCGTGCAGCTGATGTCGAAGATCTCCGAGTATTTCGACATGGTGACGACGCTGCTGCTGGCGTTCGGGCTCTGCTTCCAGCTGCCGGTGATCCTGACCCTGCTCGGCATGGCCGGCATCGTCAGCTCCAAGATGCTGATGGCCGGCTGGCGCTATGCGGTGGTCGGCGTCTTCCTGGTGGCCGCGATCATCACCCCGCCGGACCCGATCAGCCAGACCCTGCTGTCGATCCCGATCATCGGCCTCTATTTCATCTCCATGGGCTGCGTCTGGCTGATCGAGCGCCGCCGCAAGAAGGACGACGAGGCGGCGGCTTAATCCCCTGGGGGTTGGCCCGTCTGGCGGCGCGCTCTAGAGAAGGCCGCTTCCACTAGGTTTTTGCGGCCGCCATGCACGATATCCGAGCCATTCGCGAAACGCCCGAGCCCTACATCAAAGGCTGGGACGCGAAAGGCCTGCCCGGGGCCGAGCTGGTCATCGAGATCACCGGCTACGACACCCTGGTGCGCAAGGCCAAGAGCGTGGGCGAGGTCGCACAGGCGCGGCGCAACGAGCTCTCCAAGCTGATCGGCCAGGCCAAGGCGAAGAAGGATGAGGCCGAGGCGACGCGTCTGATGGCCGAGGTCGAGAGCCTGAAGGCCACCGTCGCCACCGAGGCGGCGAGCGAGCGCGACGCCGCGGCCAGCCTGCAGAACCTCCTGGCCGGCCTGCCTAACATCCCCGCGCCCGATGTCCCCGCCGGGGCGGACGAGCATGAGAACGTCGAGGTCCGCCGCTGGGGGACGCCGTTCGCCATCGCCAACCCGAAGGACCACACCGACCTGGGCGAGCAGTCGGGCCTGCTGGACTTCGAGGCCGCCGCGCGGATGAGCGGCTCGCGGTTCGTCGTGCTGAAGGGTCAGCTGGCGCGGCTGGAGCGCGCGCTTGGCCAGTTCATGATCGACATCCAGACGCAGGAGCACGGCTATACCGAGGTTTCGCCGCCGCTGCTGGTCAATGATGCTGCGGCCTATGGCACCGACAAGCTGCCCAAGTTCGCCGACGACCTGTTCCGCACCACCGACGGCCGCTGGCTGATCCCCACCGCGGAGGTTCCACTCACCAGCCTGGTCATGGACCAGATCGTCGCCGCCGAGGATCTGCCGCTCCGCTACACCGCGCTAACCCCTTGTTTTCGCTCGGAAGCCGGCGCATCCGGCCGCGACACCCGCGGCATGATTCGACAGCACCAGTTCTACAAGTGCGAACTGGTTTCCATAGTCGAGCCGGACAAGTCCGACGAAGAGCACGAGCGCATGGTCGGCTGCGCCGAGGCGATCCTGAAACGGCTGGAACTGCCGTTCCGCACCATGCTGCTCTGCACCGGCGACATGGGCTTCGGCGCCCGCAAGACCTACGACCTGGAGGTCTGGCTGCCGAGCGAGGATCGCTACCGCGAGATCAGCTCCTGCTCCAACACCGGCGACTTCCAGGCCCGCCGCATGAATGCGCGCGCCAAGGCCGCCGGCGAGAAGGGCACGCGGTTCGTGCACACTCTGAACGGCTCGGGCCTGGCTGTCGGCCGCACCCTGGTGGCGCTGATGGAGAACTATCAGGACACCGACGGCCGGATCGCCATTCCGCAGGCCCTGCATAGCTACCTGCCGGGCCTCACCCACATCGGGGGCAAGCCCGCTTGAGGATCCTGCTCACCAACGACGACGGGATCCACGCCGAGGGCCTGGCCGCGCTGGAGCGGATCGCGGCCAAGCTCAGCGACGACGTCTGGGTCTGCGCGCCGGAGGCCGAACGCTCCGGGGCCAGCCGGGCGCTGACGCTCACCGACCCGATCCGGGTGAAGCAATATGGTCCCCAGCGGTTCTCGACGACCGGCACGCCCACCGACTGCGTGATGCTGGGGATCAGCGAAGTCGTGAAGGGCGCCAGGCCCGACCTGGTGCTCTCCGGCGTCAACCGCGGCGTGAACCTGGCAGAGGACGTGACCATGTCCGGCACCGTAGCCGGCGCCATCGAGGCCATGGCCATGGGCGTGCCGGGGATCGCGCTCTCGCAAGGCGGCTTCTACGACGGCCAGACCGGCTATGCCTGCGCCGAGGTCTATGCGCCCGGGATCGTCAGACGTCTGCTGGAGGTGGGCTGGCCCGACGGGGTGATCATGAACCTGAACTTCCCGGCCGGCGGCCCGGACAAGGTCAAAGAGGTCGAGGTGACCCGCCAGGGCTTCCGCGACGCCCACGTGCGGATGGCCGAGAAGCGCACCGACCTGCGTGGCCGCGAGTATTTCTGGGTCGGCTACCGGCAGGAGCGCTCGAAGCCGGACGAAGGCACTGACCTGCGGGCCTTCTATGACGGGAAAATCTCCGTCACGCCGCTGCATATCGACCTCACGCACGCCGAGTCAGTGCACAAGCTTCGTGGCGTGCTGGGTGGCGCGCCACCGAAAGCCTGAAGATGATGGTGGCGAAGAAAGACGACGACACGGCTGAGACGCGGCTCGCCCGCCTGATCCTGGCCCTGCGCTCGCAGGGTGTCAGCGAGCCCGCTGTGCTGAGCGCCATCGAGACGACGCCGCGCGAGGCCTTCACGCCGGACCTGTTCAAGGAACGCGCCTTCGAGGACTCGGCGCTGCCGATCGCCTGCGGCCAGACGATCAGCCAGCCGTTCATCGTCGGCCTGATGACCCAGGCGCTAAAAGTCGACAAGCGCGACCGGGTGCTCGAGATCGGCACCGGCAGCGGCTATCAGACCACCATCCTCTCCAAGCTCTCGCGGCTGGTCTACACGGTGGAGCGCTACCGCACCCTGATGCGGGAGGCCGAGGCGCGCTTCAAGACGCTGGGCCTGACCAATGTGATCACCCGCTTCGGCGATGGGGGCGAGGGCTGGCCCGAACAGGCGCCGTTCGACCGCATTATGGTCACAGCCGCAGCGTCTGATGAACCCAAGGCTTTGCTTTCCCAGCTCAAACCGAACGGCATCCTGGTGGCGCCGATCGGCAAGGGGCCGGTGCAGAGCCTGCGGCGCTATGCCGGCGACGGCAAGGGAGGCTTCGAGGTGGAGGCGCTGACCGACGTGCGGTTCGTGCCACTGCTCGACGGGGTGGCGAAAGAATTGTGACGAAGACTTGTGGGGCCTGCGGTCGTTTGCAGGTTGGCGGGATGGGTCCGGTTAACCCATCATCAACCCTGACGCCCCGACTGATTCCAAATTCCAAACCGGAGCGCAGATGACGCACTTCTTCCAGCGATCGGCCCTGATCCTCCTGGCCACGACGGCGCTTGCCACGGGTCCGGCGCTCGCGGCGACCCATCACGCGCGCAAGGCCGAAGCCCCGCCGACCGCGGCCAACGGCAAGATCGTCACCGAGAAGGGCGAACGCGCCTCCTATGTGGTGAAGAAGGGCGACACCCTCGAGAAGATCGCGGATCAGCTCGACACCACGGTCGACGAGCTGATGAAGACCAACAAGCTGAAGAAGACCAGCGTGCTGCAGCCGGGCGACGTGCTGAAGGGCCCGGTGGTGACCAAGAAGGCCTATGTGGTCACCAAGGGCGACACCGTCTTCTCGATCGCCAAGCGCTTCCACGTGACGGTCGAACAGCTGCGTGAAGAGAACGACCTCTCGCCCAAGACCCCGATCCGGCCCGGCCAGCAGATTCGCCTTCCGTCCGACTATCGCGCGCCGGCCGTCGAGGCGGCGGTCGACGAGGCCGATAAGGGCGACAAGGCGGACGCCGAGGCGGCCAAGCCGGCGAAGGGCCACAAGGGCAAGGCGCCGCCCGCCACGGCCTCCGACGAAAGCCCGCCGACTGGCGGCGGCACCGTCATGACCCGCGAGGCCAAGGGCGAGAGCTACAAGGCCCGGAAGGGTGACACGCTCGCCAAGATCGCCGACCACCTGGACACCGACATCGGCCAGCTGAAGCGCCTCAACCACATCAAGGGCTCCGCCGTCCACGTGGGGCAGGTCTACCGCGGCCCGAGCTTCGCCGAGCATATCTACACCGCCCAGCCGGGCGACACGCTGGCCAGCATCGCCGGGCGGTTCGGCGTCAGCGTCGCGAGCCTCAGGGCCGAGAACGAGCTTTCCAAGCGCGTGCTGAGCGTCCGCTCCGGCCAGAAGATCTTCCTGCCGGACGGCTACCACGACCGCGAGGCGCCGGCGCCGGAGCGGTCGGACCGCGGCGACCGCTCGGAACACTACCCGACCGTCTACCCGCCGGGCCGCGGCGCGCCCGCCCTGCCGGCGCACCCGATCCCCTATGCGGTGACGCCGGGAGCGGAAGCCGCGCCGTCGACGCCGGGGCTCACCGACGCTCAGATCCAGCAGCTGTCCAAGGGCCGCTTCCAGTGGCCGCTGACGGGCATGATCCTCTCCGAGTTCGGGCCCAAGCCCGGCGGCCAGAGCAACGACGGCATCAACATCCAGGCCGACGCCGGCGCCGCGGTGCGCGCGGCGGCCGATGGCGAGGTGATCTACGCCGGCGACATCGTTCCGGGCTTCGGCAACCTGGTGCTGCTGCGCCACGCCGACGGCTGGGCCACGGTCTACGGCAACCTCGGCCGCATCGACGTGAAGATGCAGCAGAAGGTCACCCAGGGGCAGCAGATCGGCCAGGCCGGCATGTCCGGCGGCGTGTCGGAGCCGCAGCTGCACTTCGAGGCCCGCTATCAGCCCAACGCCTCCGAACGGGCGCGGTCGGTGAACCCGAGGCTGGTGCTGCCGGCGCGCTAGGCGCTAGAGCGGCAGGCTCTTCCCCAGCTCACCCGCCAGATCGCGGATGAACTGCCAGGCGACGCGGCCGGAGCGGGCGCCGCGCAGCTGCGCCCACTGCAGCGCGCGGCGGTCGAGGGCATCCGCCTTCAGGCCGTAGCGCTTGGCGTAGGCCTTCACCGCGGCCAGGTAGGTCGGCTGGTCCATGGGCGGGAAGCCGATCCACAGGCCGAAGCGGTCGGACACGCTGACCTCCTCCTCGGCGTCCTCGGCGCTGGCGATCAGGCCGCGGTCCTCTTGATGGCCGCGCGGCATCAGGTGGCGGCGGTTCGAGGTGGCGGTGAACAGCACATTGGCCGGCGGGCCCGAGACGCCGCCCTCCAGGGCCGACTTCAGCGCCTTGGCGGCGGCCGCGCCTTCCTCGAACGACAGGTCGTCGCAGAGCACCAGGAAGCGCTCGCCTCGGCTGCGCAGGATGTCGAAGAGGTCGGGGAGGGCGGTGACGTGGTCGCGGTCGACTTCCACGAGCCTGAGGTTCTTGGCCGAGTTGGCGACATCCATGAAGGCCGCCTTGGCGAGCGAGCTCTTGCCGGCGCCGCGCACGCCCCAGAGCAGGGCGTGGTTGCTGGGCAGGCCCTTGGCGAACCGTTGCAGATTCTCGACGAAGCGTTCCTTCTGGCGGTCGACGCCGACCAGGGCGGCCAGCGGCAGGGGATAGTCCGGCGCCGGATGGAAGGCGCCGCTCGCCGGATCGTGGCGGAACAGCCGCGCGGCCTCGAACGCCGGCTGCGGCGCGCGGGCCGGCGCCAGCCGCTCCAGGGCGTCGGCGATCCGCGAAAGCACAGGTTCCAGGTCATGCGTCATCGCGCGACACCTAACCCGGCCCGCTTCCATTGCAAAACAGGGTCGCAGCGCATAGCTTCCGCCGACTTCGAGCGGGGCCTCCCAAAAGGCCGCCGCCGCACTGCTTTCCGGAGAGGCCATGCCCGCCGCCAATGACATGCAGACCATGCTAGTCCAGTTCCTGCCGCTGATCGGCCTGGTCGTGCTGTTCTACTTCCTGATGATCCGCCCGCAGCAGAACCGGATGAAGGCGCACCAGGCGATGCTGGCCAGCATCAAGCGCGGCGACAACGTCGTCCTGTCCTCGGGCGTGCACGGCAAGATCGTCCGCGTGGAGGACGCCGACGTAGGCGTCGAGATCGCCACCGGCGTCACCGTCAAGGTGCGCAAGGGGATGATTTCCGAGGTCCAGGCCCGCGGCGCGCCGGCGCCGGCCAACGACGCCAAGACTTAAAAAGCGCTTCTCCCGCCATGATGAATCTTGCCCGCTGGAAGGTCATCCTCGTCGTTCTGGCGACGGTGCTCGGCCTGCTCTTCACCCTGCCCAACCTGTTGCCGGCCAAGGTCCGCGACGGGCTGCCGGGCTTCATGCCCAGCTCGACCCTGCACCTGGGCCTCGACCTGCAGGGCGGCTCGCGCCTGCTCTATTCGGTGGACACCGCGGCCTTGCGCACCGAGCGGCTCACCAACATGGCCGAGGACATCCGCACCGGCTTGCACGGCAAGAACATCGCCTTCACCGATCTGGCCGTGACCAACGGCGCGATCGGCCTGCGGATCACCGACCCCGCGCAGTTGAACGATGCGGTGACGCTGCTGCGCCGCACGCTGGGCTCGTCGCTCCCCGGCGCCGCCAACGCCCGCGACGTCACCGTCTCCGAGGCCGCCAACCAGCGCATCGTCGTGGCCTTCGTGGCCGAAGCCTTCGACGCCGAAGCCTCCAGCGCGGTCGAGCAGAACATCGAGGTCATCCGCCGGCGGATCGACCAGATGGGCACCAAGGAACCGGAGATCAATCGCCAGGGCAAGGACCGCATCGTCATCGAGGCGGCCGGCGAAAGCGACCCTGAGCGCCTGAAAGCGGTCATCGGCCAGACCGCCAAACTGACCTTCCAGATGGTCGACGAGCAGGCCAGTCCCGAGGATATCGCCGCCGGCCGTATCCCGCCGGGCGACGAGATGCTCGTCTCCACCGACGGCATCGCGCCGCAGTATCTGGTCAAGAAGCGCGCGCCGATCAGCGGCGAGATGCTGACCGACGCCCGGCCGGGCTTCGATCAGCAGGGCGGCGGCGGCGCGCTGGTGCAGTTCCGCATGAACAGCCTGGGCGCCACCCGCTTCGCCGACATCACCCGCCAGAACGTCGGCAAGCGCTTCGCCATCGTGCTCGACAAGAAGGTGATCTCGGCGCCCAACATCCTGAACCCGATCACCGGCGGCTCCGGCCAGATCACCGGCCACTTCACGACCGAGAGCGCCACCGATCTCGCCGTGCTGCTCCGCGCCGGCGCCCTGCCCGCGCCAATGAAGGTCGAGGAGCAGCGGACCGTGGGCGCCGAACTGGGCGCCGACGCGGTGAAGGCCGGCACGACGTCGGCTATCGTCGGCCTGATCGCCACCATGGTCTTCATGCTGCTGATCTACGGCGGGCTGTTCGGCGGCATCTCGCTGATCGCGCTGGCGGTCAACGCGGTGATGATCATCGGGGTGATGAGCTTCACCCAGGCGACGCTCACGCTCCCGGGCATCGCCGGCCTGATCCTGACGCTCGCTGTCGCCGTCGACGCCAACGTGCTGATCTATGAGCGGATGCGCGACGAACTGCGCTCCGGCAAGAACCTGATCTCCTCGATGGAGGCCGGGTTCGCGCGCGCCTGGGGCACCATCTTCGACGCCAACATGACCCACATCTTCTCGGCGCTGATCATGTTCAACCTGGGCTCCGGTCCGGTGAAGGGCTTCGCCTGGACGCTGGCGATCGGCGTCTTCACCACCGTGTTCTCGGCGGTTCTCGTCACCCAAGTGCTTCTGGCCTGGTGGTTCAAAGCCGCCCGCCCGAAGACCCTGCCGATCGCGTAAGGACCAGCCGAATGAAATTCTGGCCCCTCATCAAGGTCCTGCCGGTCCGCACCCACTTCCGGTTCGTGCGGCTCTCGCGGCTGTTCGCCTCGCTTTCGGTCATCGCCATCATCGGCTCGCTGTTCCTGACCCTCTATCCGTTCAAGCCGCCCTGCGGGGGCCTGGCCTGCGGCATCGATTTCCAGGGCGGCACGGTCATGGACATCTCGACCGCGCCGCAGGCGGCCGATCCGGTGAAGATTCACGCGGCGCTGCGCGGCCTGAACCTCAACGAGACGGTGCAGACCGCCGGCGCGCCGGGCGCGGCGATCCTGCGCTTCGAGGCGCCCAAGGGCGCCGACATCAGCGCCACGGTCAGCCACGTCGAGGCCGCGCTCAACCAAGCCTTCGGCAAGGTGAAGTTCGCCAGCACCGACGTGGTCGGCCCAACGGTCTCCGGCGAGCTGCTCGGCAAGGGCCTGTTGGGCCTCGGCCTCGCGATCCTGGCCATGCTGCTCTACATCTGGTTCCGCTTCGAGCTGCAGTTCGGCCTGGGCGCGGTCGCCGCCCTGTTCCACGACGTCTTCCTGACCTTCGGCCTGATCGCCATCATGGGCCGCTTCGGCAAGATGGAATTCGACCTGAAGTCGGTGGCCGCGATCCTGACGATCATCGGCTATTCGATGAACGACACGGTGGTGGTGTTCGATCGGTTCCGCGAGAACCTGCGCAAATACAAGCGCATGCCGCTCGGCGAAGTGATCGACATGTCGATCAACGAGATGCTGACGCGGACCATCATCACCTCGATGACCGCGGTGCTGGCGCTGCTGGCGCTCGCCTTCTTCGGCGGGCCGACGCTCTACAGCCTCTCGGTGATCATGCTGTTCGGCATCGCCATCGGCACCTATTCCTCGATCTATATCGCGGCCCCGGTGATCCTGCTCTGGGGCGTCAAGCGTGGCGGCGAGGACGAGGTCGCCGAGCCGCTGACGCCGATCAACGTCCGCTAGGCGGAAGGGCAGGGCCTTGGCCCGCGACGCGCCGTCCATCGACGCCTATGGCGACGGCGGTTTCCGCCTGTCGGGGGAATGGCATGCCGGCTCGCTGCTGATCGTCGCCGACCAGGCGCAGGCGTGGCCGGTGGCGGCCTTCGCCGATCTGACGCTTGAGAGCCTTGGTCCCGTGTTCGCGGCCGGCCGCGCCGAGGTGGAGTTCCTGCTGCTGGGCGTGGGCGCCCGCAACGCCCAGCCGCCCAGAGCCATCCGCGAGGCCCTGCTGGGCGCCGGCCTGGGCCTGGAGTTCATGGACACGCCCTCGGCGGCCAAGCTCTACAACGTCCTGACATCGGAGGGCCGCCGGCTGGCCTGCGCCCTGATCGCCGTCTGACCAAGTCGCGTTAGGGCCGTTTCCGCCTGCGTCAAAACGCCCTATACCTGAGCCCCAGGGTAGGAATCACGAGGGCGCTCAGATGGCCGGACTTCTTTCAAATCTCCGCAACACGTTGATCGTCAGCTTCATCCTGGCGTTGATCGTTGTCGGTGGGTACGACGTACACAATCAGAGCGGGATGGACATCTTCCTGCAGGCGCTGTTCCGCTGGATGCACGTGCTGTTCGGCATCATGTGGATCGGTTTGCTCTGGTATTTCAACTTCGTGCAGATCCGGAAGATGCCGGAGATCCCTGCCGAGCTGAAGCCGGCGGTCTCCAAATTCATCGCACCTGAGGCGCTGTTCTGGTTCCGCTGGGCGGCGTTGTTCACGGTGCTGATGGGCCTGATCCTGGCCTGGAACCGCGGCTATCTGGTGCAGGCGCTGACGTTCGGCTTCACCGAAACGCCTGTCGGCATCGGCCACGCCTTCATTGGCCTGGGCATGTGGCTGGGCATGATCATGATGGTCAACGTCTGGGCCTTCATCTGGCCGGCGCAGAAGATCGCGCTCGGCATCGTCGACGGTGACGCCGACGCCAAGGCCGCCGCCGGGCGCAAGGCGATGATCTTCTCGCGCATCAACACCCTGCTGTCGGTGCCGATGCTGGCCTGCATGACCATGAACCAGACCATCTTCGGCTGATCGCGGACCTGGATCTTGATATCGGGAAGGCCCGCCTTAACCGGCGGGCCTTTTCATAGGCGACGATGAGCGAGCCTGACGCCCCAAGCGCCGACCAGGGCGACCTGGACGGCCTGATCCGCCGGATCGACCCGGACCGCTGGCTCTCCAGCCGGTTCATCGGGGCGGGCGAGGCGCGCGCCGACGTGGTGGCGATCTACGCCTTCGACAACGAACTCGCCCGCGCCCCCCGCGTGGCCTCCAATTCGCTGCTCGGCGAGGTGCGCCTGACCTGGTGGCGCGAGGCGCTGGACGAGATGTTCGAGGGCCGCCCGGTGCGCCAGCATCCGACCGCCCAGGCCTTGCTGCGCGTGGTCGAGCGGCGCGGTCTGAAGCGCGAGCCCTTGGAGGGGATGATCGACGCCCGCTACCGCGAGCTCGACCCCGCGCCGATGGGCGAGGGCGAGGTCCTGGATTGGGCGCGGGACACCGGCGGGCTTTCGGCGCAGCTGGCGGCCGAGGTCCTGGACCCCGCGACCGACGCCAAGATGGCCCTGGCCGGCGGCTCGGCCTGGGCGCTGGGCAAACGGCTCGCCGAGACACCGGACCTGCGACCCACCTTCCTGAAGGTGATCCATGCGGCGCGTAGCGCCTCGCGCAACCTCAGCGTCGCGGCCTTTCCGGCGGTGGCGCACGCGGCGCTGGCGGGGCGCCCGGCCAGCAACGACTTCGCGCGGCGGCTGCGCCTGACCATCGCGGTGGCGCGCGGCAGGATCTGAGCGCCTGCTATCTGGGGCGCGCGAGATGCCGCTTGCCAATCGGCCGGCGTGCGCCAAGCTCCGCCGATGAGGCGGCTGAGCCAGCGGTCGCCCAATGGGATGGGGGCGTCCGGTGTTCAAACAGCTTCTGACGCCGGTCGCCGACAGCCTGCCGCTGTCGTTCTTGGTGGCGGCGCTCCCGATCGCAACCGTGCTCCTGCTGCTGGGCGTGCTGCGGCGGCCGGCCTGGCAGGCGTCGCTGGGCGGCCTCGCCGTGGCCCTGGCGACGGCGGTCATGGTCTGGAAACTGCCAATGACCCTGGCGCTGAGCGCGGTCGCCAACGGGGCGGTGTTCGCGCTCTGGCCGGTGATGTGGATCGTTCTGGCCGCCTTGCTGGTCTACAATATCGCCGTGGTCTCGGGCCGCTTTGAGGCCTTCCGGTCCTGGGTGCTGGCCAATGTGCCCAACGACCGGCGGGTCGTGCTGATCGTCATCGGCTTCTGCTTCGGCGCGCTGCTGGAGGGCGTGGCGGGCTTCGGGACGCCTGTGGCGATTACCGGCTCGCTGCTGATCATGGTCGGATTTCCGCCCATGGAGGCCCTGGTCCTGGTGCTGATCTTCGACACCGCGCCGGTGGCGTTCGGAGCGCTCGGCGCGCCGGTGACTGTGCTGGGCTCGGTGACCGGCCTGCCGGCCCATGTGCTGGCGGCGATGATCGGGCGGCAACTGCCGGTGATGGCGGCGATCCTGCCATTCTACGTCATGGCGCTCTACGGCGGCTGGCGCTCGGTGCGGGCCCTGTGGCCGGTGCTGGTGGTGGCGGGCCTGAGCTTCGCGGCCGGCCAGTTCGCGGCCTCCAACTACATCGATTACACGCTCACTGACGTCTTGGCCGCGCTGGTTTCACTGCTGGTGACGCTCGCCTTCCTGAAGGTCTGGCGCCCGGCGCCGGACCCGGCCTTCGCGATCCGGGACGAGGCGGCGCTGGAAGCCCCGCCGGCCGGCGCGCCGGCGGCCTGGCAGGGCTGGCTACCGTGGGCGATCCTCTCGGCGACGGTGGTGCTGTGGACCGCTTTCAAGGTCGCCAACATCGGCCAGCAGGCCATCCATTGGCCGCTGCTCGACAAGGCGATCTCGATCACCCTCTACCACGACAAGCCCTATGCCGCGGTCTGGGCCTTTCAGCCGCTGGCCACCGGCACCGCGATCCTGCTGGCCGCGGTGATCACCGCCGTAGCTGTCAGGATTTCCCCGGCCGCCTTCGTCGGCTGCGCCGTGCAGACGGTGCGCCAGGCCTGGAAGGCGGTCGTGACGGTCATGCTGATCGTCGGCCTGGCCTATCTGATGAACTATTCCGGCCTGGCCTACACGCTGGGTCTCGGCGCGGCGTCGACCGGCCACGCCTTCGTGCTGATCTCGCCGTTCCTGGGCTGGATGGCGGTGATGCTCTCGGGCAGCGACACCTCCGGCAACGCGCTCTTCGGCAACCTGCAGGTGGTGGCGGCCAACCAGCTGAATCTCAGCCCGGTGCTGTTCGCCGCGACCAATTCCTCCGGCGGGGTGATGGGCAAGATGATCTCGCCGCAGAACATCGCCACCGGCGTCTCGGTGACCGGCATGACCGGCCGGGAGGGCGAGATCTTCGCCCGCACCTTCCCGCACAGTATCGTGCTGACCGTGATCCTGGGGGCGCTGGTCGCCGCTCAGCAGTTCCTGATCCCCTGGATCATCCCGGCGAACTAGCCGTCCAGGCGTCGAGGTCGGCGAGCGCGCGCTCGCCCATCAGCCGCTTCTTGGCGCGGCCGCGTTCCTTGTGCGGCAGCCGCTTGCCGTCCTCGCCGTGGCGCGGGCCCTCGATCGGTGGCAACAGGCCGTAGTTGATGTTCATCGGCTGGAACGAGCCCTTGCCGCCGTCCAGGTGCCCGCCGGTGATGTGGCCGATCAGAGCCCCCAGCGCCGTCGTGGCCGGCGGCGGCGTGGCGGGGCGCCCCAGGCGCTCGGTGGCGGCGAACCGGCCGGCCAGCAGGCCGATGGCGGCGCTCTCCACATAGCCCTCGACGCCGGTCACCTGGCCCGCGAACCGCATCCGGGGATCGGCCTTCAGCCGCAGCGACCCGTCCAGCAGGGCGGGCGAGTTCAGGAAGGTGTTGCGGTGCAGGCCGCCGAGCCTGGCGAACACCGCCTTTTCCAGCCCCGGGATCATCCGGAAGATGTCGGTCTGGGCGCCGTGCTTCAGCTTGGTCTGGAAGCCCACCATGTTCCACAGCGTGCCCAGCGCATTGTCCTGGCGCAGCTGGACGACGGCCCAGGCCTTGGTCTGCGGGTCGTGTTCGTTGGTCAGGCCGACCGGCTTCATCGGCCCGTGGCGCAGGGTTTCGCGGCCGCGCTCGGCCATCACCTCGATGGGCAGGCAGCCGTCGAAATAGGGCACATGCTCCCAGTCCTTGAACTCCGATTTGGGCCCGGCCAGCAGGGCGTCGATGAAGGCCTCGTACTGCTCGCGATCCATCGGGCAGTTGATGTAGGCGGCCGCGTCCCCGCCCGGGCCTTCCTTGTCGTAGCGCGACTGGCGCCAAGCCTTGCCCATGTCGACGCTTTCCAGATGCACGATCGGCGCGATGGCGTCGAAGAACGACAGCTCGCCCTCGCCGGTCAGCTCCAGGATCGCCTGCGACAGGGCCGGCGAGGTGAGGGGCCCGGTGGCGACCACCACGCTGTCCCACTCGGCGGGCGGCAGGCCGGCCACCTCCTCGCGGGCGATGGTGACCAGCGGATGCGCCTCCAGCCGCTCGGTGACCGCCTGGGCAAAGCCGTCGCGGTCGACCGCCAGCGCGCCGCCGGCCGGGACCTGATGGGCGTCGCCGCAGGAAAGGATGATCGAGCCCAGCTTGCGCATCTCGGCATGCAGCAGACCCACGGCGTTGCCGGTCCAGTCGTCGGCGCGGAAGGAGTTGGAGCAGACCAACTCGGCCAGCTTGTCGGTCTGGTGGGCGTCGGTGCCGCGCACGGGCCGCATCTCGTGCAGCACCACCGGAACCCCGGCCTGGGCGATCTGCCAGGCCGCCTCGGAGCCGGCCAGGCCGCCGCCCACCACATGTACAGGACCAGAGAGTTTTCCGCTCGTCATGCGTGGCTAACTAGCAACGATCGTGTCAGATCGCGAGCAGGGCCTTGCACGCGGCACGGCCGAGCCCCACCCTTGCATCCAAAGGGGAGGCCGACTCGTTTCCCATGGCGTAGACCTACGTCGCGGGTCGGGCCTTGAAGGACGAGGATGGCGGGGTTTTCACCCTCTGATGCGGCGCTTGAGGGCTTTCGGCTTACCCGTGAGAATCCCAAGGCTTTTGGCATCTGGGCGGCGGCGTCGCTGCTGGTCAATGTGCTGAGCGGGGTGATCGACGCCTTCATGCCCGCCAGCGTCAAGCACGGGCTCGAGACCATCAGCGCCAGCGATGTGATGACCGGGCCACAGCTGCTGGACGCGCTCATCCTGACCGCGCCGGTGATCCTGTTGGGCCTGGCGGTGCTGAACGTGATGGCCGCGGCGGTCTATCGGCTGATCTTCCGGCACGACGACACCCGCTTCGGCTATCTGCGGCTGGGCGCGGACGAGTTGCGCCTCATGGGCCTGACGCTGATCTACATCGTGCTGTTCATCGCGCTCGTGGTCGGCGTCGGCATGGTCTCGGGCATCGTTGTCGCGCTCGCGGGCCTGGCGGGCCCTACGGTCCAGAACTTCCTGGGCTGGTTGTCGATCCCGGTGTCCTTCGGGGTGATCGTTTACGTCCTGGTGCGGCTGTCGTTGGCGCCGGTGGCGACCTTCGCCGAGCGGCGCCTGGCGATCTTCGAGTCCTGGGGGCTGACGCGGGGCCAGTTCTGGCGGCTGTTCGGAGCCTATGTCCTGGCGCTGGCCTGCGTGGTGGTGGTGGGTTTCCTGGCGCTCGTGGTGTTCACCGGCGCGGCTGGCGTGGTGGTGCTGCTGACCGGCGGCAAGCTGGCCGACCTGGGGTCGATCCTGAACCCCAAGGACGTGACGCTGAGCAGCTATCTCAGCATCGGGCTGATCGCTTCGATGATCCTTTCCAGCGTGTTCAGCGCGCTCTGGAACGCCGTGATGGCCGCGCCCGGCGCGGTGGCCTATCAGCAGCTGCATGGCGACCCGCCGCCACGGCCGCTGAGCGTCCAGCCCGAGGCGGGCTGAGTAGCGCCCCCGGAGATTTTGGCGAGAATGGCCGCCTTTTCCGCCAGCGACGCGGCCCTGGAAGGCTTCCAGGTCATCCGCCGACATTGGCGCGTGATCGTCGGCTGGGCCGGCTTCAACCTGGTGGCCCCGGTCGCCGCGGTCGCGGTCATCGTCATCACCGGGGTGTTCTATGCCGCCACCGCCGGCGGTGACGCCTCGCAGTTCGGCGCGGTGGTTGTCGGTCCGCTGCTCTCACTGGCGACTCTGGCCATCCAGCTGGTGATCGGCATGGCGCTCTACCGGCTGATGTTTCAGCCGCAAGAGCGCGGTTGGCTCTACCTGCGGTTCGGGCCGGACGAGCTGCGCGGGATCGGCGTCAGCCTGGTCCTGGCCGCGGGTGTCGGCGCCTTGGCCTTGCTGGCGGTCGGCGTGGCCCGGGCGGCGCCGCCCGTCGCCAGCGGCGCTGTGGCTTTGGGCGCCATCGTCGTCGGCTTCTGGCTGCTCATGCGCTTGAGTTTCGCAGCGCCGATCTGTGTCGCCGAGCGGCGGATCGACTTTGGCCGCTCCTGGCGCCTCAGCCGCGGCCACACCTGGTCGCTGGTCGGGATGACGTTGCTGGCCGGCTGCCTGGGCCTGTTGATGAGCGTTCTGGTCTGGGGCGCGTTCTTCCTGCTGACCCTGTCGGTGGTCGGCTTTCAGGAACTCGGCAACCTCGCAGGCCCCGAAGGCTTCCGCGACCACCCGGGCCTCTTCCTGCTGCAGGCCATCGCGCCCTTCCTGTTCGGGCCTTTCGTCATCGTGGTCTTCTGCGCCCCCTGGGCGGCGGCCTATCAGGCCCTGACCGCGCCGGATGAGGCCCCCGAAGACGCTCCTGACGGGGGCTAGGCGCTGGCGCTGGGCCGCGCCGTGGCGCGGTCGTGCCAGGCCTTCAGCTGCTCATACTCGGGCTCCAGCGGCAGGCCGATCCAGTCGGCGAAATCGACGGTGGTCAGCAGGCAGATGTCGGCCATGGAATAGCGGTCGCCGGCCAGCCAGGTCTTTCCCTCCAGCTCGCGGTCCAGATAGCGCTGGGCCCCCTGGTAGGTTTGCTTGTTGCTCTCTCCGAAGTCCTTGAACTGGGTGAGCAGGGCGGCGGTGCGCGGGTGCGCGTGGCGCCAGAACATGCCCACGGGTGTCATCACCGTGAACTCGGTGCGCCGCACCCACATGTCGACCAGCGCCTTTTCCACCGGCGTCACGCCGAACATCGGCGGGTCGGGTTGGGTCTCGTCGAAGTAGCGGCAGATGGCGACCGTCTCGGCGATGCAGGTCCCATCGTCGAGCTCGAGCGCCGGCAACTGGCCCATGGAGTTCTTGGCGCGGAACTCCGGAGACTTGTGTTCGCGCTTCATCATATCGACGCGGGTCTCGGGCAGGTCGATGCCCTTCTCGGCCAGGAAGATGCGCACCCGGCGCGGATTGGGAGCGGGGTTCGGCGCGCCATAGAGGATCATGCGTTCATTCCTGGGGTTCGTTCTGACGACGATTGCTCCCAGGCTTACGGACCCGTCGGCGCCCCGACTAGTCCCAATCCGTCAGGCGCTGACCTTGGCCTTCTTGGGAGCGGCCTTGGCCGCCTGGGCGCGCTGGCGGCCGGCCTGGCGCTCGAGGAGCTCGGCGAGGTAGCGGCCGGTCCAGCTGTTGGCGCTGCGGGCGACCTGTTCCGGCGTGCCGACGGCGACGATCTCGCCGCCGCCGTCGCCGCCCTCGGGGCCGAAATCGACGATCCAGTCGGCGGTCTTCACGACGTCGAGGTTGTGCTCGATGACCACCACGGTGTTGCCCTGGTCGACCAGCTCGTGGAGCACCTCCAGCAGCTTCTTGGTGTCCTCGAAGTGCAGGCCGGTGGTCGGTTCGTCGAGGATGTAGAGGGTCTTGCCGGTAGCGCGGCGGCTGAGCTCTTTCGACAGCTTGACCCGCTGGGCCTCGCCGCCGGACAGCGTGGTCGAGGACTGGCCGACCTTGACGTAGCCCAGGCCCACGCGATTGAGCGTCTGCATCTTCTCGCGCAGCACCGGCACGGCCTTGAAGAAGTCGGCGGCCTCGTCGACCGTCATGTCAAGAACGTCGGATATGCTCTTGCCTTTGAAAAGGATTTCCAGCGTCTCGCGATTGTAGCGCTTCCCGTGGCAGACGTCGCAGGTGACATAGACGTCGGGCAGGAAGTGCATCTCGATCTTGATCAGCCCGTCGCCCTGGCAGGCCTCGCAGCGGCCGCCCTTGACGTTGAAGCTGAACCGACCCGGCCCATAGCCGCGCGCCTTCGCCTCCGGCAGGCCGGCGAACCAGTCGCGGATCGGCTGGAAGGCGCCGGTGTAGGTCGCCGGGTTGGAGCGCGGCGTTCGCCCGATCGGCGACTGGTCGATGTCGATGACCTTGTCGAACAGCTCCAGCCCTTCGATCCGCTCGTAGGGCGCCGGCGCGTCGGACGCATTGTGTAGCCGCCGTGCGGCGGCCTTGTAGAGGGTCTCGATCGTGAAGGTCGACTTGCCGCCGCCGGAGACGCCGGTGATGCAGGTGAAGGTCCCCTGCGGGATCTCGGCGGTGACGTTCTTCAGGTTGTTGCCGGTGGCGCCGATCACGCGCAGCACGTTCTTCTTCGAGATCGGCCGCCGCTTGGCCGGGACCTCGATCTCGCGGGCGCCGGAGAGGTATTGGCCGGTGAGGCTCCTGGGCTCGGCCATGATGTCGTCGGCCGTGCCGGTGGCGATGATCTCGCCCCCGTGGACGCCGGCGCGGGGGCCCATGTCGATGACGTAGTCGGCGGTGAGGATCGCTTCTTCGTCATGCTCGACCACCAGCACCGAGTTGCCGAGGTCCCGCAGGCCTTTCAGGCTGACCAGCAGGCGGGCGTTGTCACGCTGGTGCAGGCCGATGGAGGGTTCGTCCAGGACGTAAAGCACGCCGGTGAGGCCCGAGCCGATCTGGCTGGCCAGCCGGATGCGCTGGCTCTCGCCGCCGCTCAGCGTGCCGGAGGAGCGCGACAGGTCGAGGTAGTCCAGGCCGACGTTGACCAGGAACCGCAACCGGTCGGTGATCTCCTTCAGGATGCGGCGCGCGATCTCCATCTGCTTGGCGGTGAGCTGGCTCTCCAGCCCCTCGAACCAGGCGGCGGCGTGCTTGATCGACAGGTGGCTGATCTGGCCCACGTGCTGGCCGGCGATCTTCACCGCCAGCGCCTCGGGCTTCAGGCGATAGCCTTCACAGGCCTCGCAGGGGGTTTCCGACTGGTAGCGCGCCAGCTCCTCGCGGACCCAGGAGGAGTCCGTCTCGCGCCAGCGGCGCTCCAGGTTCGGCAGCACGCCTTCGAAGGTCTTGTTGACCTCATATTTGCGGGCGTTGTCGTCATAGACGAAGCGGATCTTCTCGCCGTCCGAGCCGTGCAGGATCACCTGCTTGGCCTGGTCCGGCAGCTTCCAGAACGGCGTGTCCATCGAGAAGTCGTAGTGCCGCGCCAGCGCCTGCAGGGTCTGGGTGTAGAGCGGCGAGGGTCCCTTGGCCCAGGGCGACACCGCGCCCTTGTGCAGGGTCTTGTCCTTGTCCGGAACGATCAGGTCGGCGTCGAAGGCGAGCTTCATGCCCAGGCCGTCGCAGACCGGGCAGGCGCCGTAGGGATTGTTGAATGAGAACAGCCGGGGCTCGATCTCGCTGATCGTGAAGCCGGAAACCGGGCAGGCGAACTTCTCGGAGAACAGGATGCGCTTCGGCTCGTTCTCGGTCGGGTCCTTGTCGGCCCATTCGGCGACGGCGATGCCGTCGGCCAGGCGCAGGGCCTGTTCGATCGAGTCGGCGTAGCGGGTCTCCAACCCCGCCTTGGTGACCAGCCGGTCCACCACCACGTCGATGTCGTGCTTGAACTTCTTGTCCAGCGTCGGCGCGTCCTCGATGGGGAAGTACTCGCCGTTGACCTTCAGGCGCTGGAAGCCCGCCTTCTGCCACTCGGCGATCTCCTTGCGGAACTCGCCCTTTCGCCCGCGCACCACGGGCGCGAGCAGGTAGATGCGCTCGCCGTCCGGCAGGGCGGTCAGCTTGTCGACCATCTGGCTGACGGTCTGGCTCTCGATGGGCAGGCCGGTGGCCGGCGAATAGGGCACGCCGACCCGCGCCCAGAGCAGGCGCATGTAGTCGTGGATCTCTGTCACCGTGCCGACGGTGGAGCGCGGATTGCGGCTGGTGGTCTTCTGCTCGATGGAGATGGCGGGCGAGAGGCCCTCGATCAGGTCCACGTCCGGCTTGCTCATCAGCTCCAGGAACTGGCGCGCATAGGACGACAGGCTCTCGACATAGCGGCGCTGGCCCTCGGCGTAGATGGTGTCGAAGGCGAGCGAGCTCTTGCCCGAGCCCGAGAGCCCGGTCAGCACCACCAGCTCGCCGCGCGGGATGTCGACGCTGACGTTCTTCAGATTGTGCTCACGTGCGCCGCGCACGCGGATGAAGTTGAGTTGTTCGGCCATCTTGTCCCGGAAACACAAAAGCGCAGTGGCAGGGTTTGTTGATAAGGGTCCTGTCGGGCGATCGCTCAATGTAATGCGCCGACTCGCAGATTACATAGGAACATAACCTGAACAGCGCCCCTGCGGCGACAGCGCGCGGCCGTTCTGCTGACATGACGGTGGCAGCAGGACGCGCGGCCTGCGCTATGCTCCGCGCCATGACCGACGCCTCGATCCGCTGGCCCGACCGTTTCTCACCCGACCGGGCGCCGGTGCACGTGGTCAATGCGATCACCGTGGCCGCCTCGCCGGAGGCGGTGTGGCGGGTGCTGATCCGGGCGGCGGAATGGCCGGACTACTACGCCAACGCCTCGAAGGTGGTTGTCGAAGGCGGCGGCCCCGACCTTTCGGCCGGCGCACGCTTCACCTGGAAGACCTTCGGCGTCGACCTGCAGACGCAGGTCACCGAGTTCGAGCCCTTCGAGCGCATCGCCTGGCTCGCCACCGCGCCGCTGATCGAGGCCTACCACGCCTGGCTGATCCTGCCCGCGGCGGGTGGCTGCCATGTGGTCACCGAGGAGACCCAGCACGGCCTCGCCGCCCGCGCCGGCCGCCTGATCTTCCCCGGCCGCATGGAGCGCTGGCACCAGCGGTGGCTGGAGGGGTTGGCCGCGCGGGCTTCGACATAGCCGCCGACGACGCATCGGCGCTTTCGCCTGGTGGAACCCGTGCCCTAAGGTGGCGCCTCAATCAGGAGGAGCGTTCATGGTCGGCGACGACGCGGCGGTGCGCGGAGCCCGGATCTGGGGTGGGATCGTGGGGATGATCGCGCTCGCCGTAGTGGGTCTGACGTGGCCCGGCGTCGCGGCGCATGCCCAGGCGCCTGAGTTTCCCGCGACCAAGTACCCGATCTTCGCCTCGCTCGAGCGCAAGCCGGACAGTCAGGCGACGCCGCCGGGCGCCCGCTACGTGGGCTCCAAGGCCTGCGCCAGCTGCCACGCAGACCAGTTCGCCCGCTGGTCCAAGACCCGCATGGCCAACGTCGTGACCGATCCGAAGAGCCATCCTGAGGTCGTGGTCGGCGATTTCAAGACGCCGAACCCGCTGGTGACTTTCCAGGTCAAGGACGTGGACTTCGTCTACGGCACGGTCTGGAAGCAACGCTACTTCCACAAGGTCGGCCGGACCTACGTGCCCTATCCCGCGCAGTGGGACATCACGAACAAGAAGTGGCTGCCCTACCATGTCGCCGACACCGCCGATTGGTGGGCGGCGCACTATCCGGACCCCAAGGGCGACAACTCGGGCCGCCCGACCGGGCCGACCTGCGACGGCTGTCATTCGGTCGCCTACGACCCCAAGACCGAGACGCCGGCCGAATGGAACGTCGGCTGCGAGATGTGCCATGGGGCTGGCTCGGCGCATGCGGCGCATCCGGCGAAGGACAACATCCTCAACCCGGCGCGAATGGACTATGTGCGGGCCAACGACACCTGCATCCAATGCCATTCGCAGGGCCAGCCGATCGCCGGCAAGCCGGCGGCGGACGGCAAGTACTACGACTGGCCGGTCGGCTTCCACGTCGGGCTGAACCTGCGCGACTACTGGGAGCTGGAGCCGCACAAGCTGGGCGAACTGACCTTCACCCACTTCCCCGACGGGACCGCGCACAAGAACCGCATGCAGGGCAACGATTTCACCCAGAGCCTGATGTACGCCCGCGGCGTCACCTGCTTCTCCTGCCACGATGCGCACGGCACGCCGAACCAGGCCATGCTGCGCGCGCCGCCGGCCACGATCTGCCTGACCTGCCACAGCCCCAACGGCCGGAACGGCCCGCACGCCGCGACCATCGAGACCCACACCCACCACGCGGCCGGCAGCCCCGGCGGGCAGTGCGTCGCCTGCCACATGCCGCTGATCGCGCAGACCGTGGCCAACGTGAACGTCGCCAGCCACACCTTCCATTTCGTGACGCCGACCCAGACCGATGCGCTGAAGATCCCCAACGCCTGCAACCAGTGCCACAAGGACAAGACGACCGCCTGGGCGACGGACGCGCTGAAGCACTGGGACGACCGCTCGCCCTGGCGGATGACACAGTAGCCGCGTCGTCCGGATCGGCTAGGCGCGGTCGATGCGCGCCAGGTAGCAGCCCCAGCCGACGGTGTGGGCGTGCAGGTAGGCGACCTGCGGCTGGCCGAAGAAGCGGCCGATGGCGCGCTCCACCTCGCCCTTTGGCGCGAAGCCGGCGTCGATCATCATGCCGTCCTCGCGGAACGCGCGCAGCGAGACCGCGTCGCGGACCGCCAGGGCGCCGGGAAGCTCGTTGACGGCGCGGCGGGTCGCGCGCGCCTTCTCGTTGACGAAGATGGCGTGGCGGGCGCGGAAGGGCGTATCGGCGGGCTGATGCTCGTAGTTGAGCAGCAGGACCGTATCGCCGACCTGGGCGTCCTCCAGCTCGACGCGGCTGGGAAAGCCCGTGGGGCTGTCGACGACGCGGCGGATCACGCCGCGGTCGGCCAGATCCGCGTCGGAAAGGCCGAATAGCGGGGCGAACGGCTCCAGGGGAAGGCCGGAAACGACGTAGGATTGGGTGGCGGACATGCGGGTCTCCTTTGCGGCCGGAACATCGGGGCGGGAGGCCTTGGAGCCAATCTGGCGAAATCAACACATGTCCGAAAGCCGCCACTCGGCGGGTGGGCTTGGCGCCTGGCGCCGGGTCTGAGAGGCTAGCGCCGAGCCCCCAATGCGAAGCCAGAGGAGCCTCGTCATGTACGTCTGCGGTCTGGTGATCCCAGTGCCTGAGGACAGAATCGAGGCCTATCGCCAATGGGCGCAGAACGGCGCGCAGGTCTTCAAGGACTACGGCTGCCTGGAGATCGTCGAGAGCTGGGAGGACTTCGTCCCCGACGGCAAGCAGACCGACTTCCGCAAGGCCGTGGCCGCCAAGCCTGGCGAAAAAATCGTCTTCACCTGGCAGGTTTGGCCCGACAAGGCGAGCTTCGAGGCCGCCGAGGCGAAGATGCACGAGGAGGGGCGCCTGGACACCGGCGGCGAGCCGCCGTTCGACCCCGGCCGTCTGATCCTGGGCTGTTTCCAGCCGGTCTTCGCCATGGGGCGGACCGAGGCCTAAGGGCTAGGCGTCGGCGGCAGCCAGCATCGGCGGGGCCGGTGCGGTGGCGGCTTCCTCGATCAGCCACTCGCGGAAGGCCTTCAGGCCGCGCTTAGGCGGCTGGCCCGGCAGGATCAGGTGGAACCTGGCCGGCGTGCGGGTGAAGCCAAAGGGCGCGACGAGGCGGCCCGCGGCGATGTCGTTGGCGACGTAGATCCAGGGCGAGATGCCGACGCCCAGGCCGGCGACGGCGGCCTCCTGCAGATAGAACAGGTGCTCGTATTCGCGGCTCTCCGGCTCCGGCGGGACCGGGATGCCCGAATGGGCCGACCACTCGTCCCAGGCCTGGCGGTGCGAGCGGGTGTAGAGCCTGGGCGTATGCGCCAGGTCCAGGCCGCCGCGCGCCAGCTCCGGGGCGACGATGGGGCCGTGGAAGTTGTCCAGGAAGGCCGTCGACGTCAGGCCGTCGCCGACCACGCTCTCAGTCAGGCGGATGGCGGCGTCGAAGGGTTCGCGGGTGAAGTCGACCGGGCCATAGGCCTCGGTGACCCGGATCGAGAGCTCGGGATGGCGCGCGTGGAAGCCCGACAGGCGCGGGATCAGCCACTTCATCGCGAGCGTGCCGACGCAGGAGACGTGCAGCTCGCGGTCGGCCGCGGCGCGCACCTCGCGGAACGACTGCTCCAGCTCGTCGAAGATGTGCCCGAGCGACCGGGACATGCGCTCGCCGGCGTCGGTGAGCTTCAGGGCGTTGCGGGGGCCCTGCGTGAGCTTGGCGCCGCAGAGCGCCTCGAGGCTTCGGACCTGGCGGCTGACCGCGCCGTGGGTGACGCAGAGCTCGTCGGCCGCGAGGCTCATCTTGCCGAGCCGCGCGAACGCCTCGAAGGCGCGAAGGGCTGTCAGGGGGAGTTGGCTGCGCTTGGCCATGTGACCTCAGCTCACGAACGTCAGCCTGGATATAACCGCAGTCGCCGAACCGCCCAAACGACATCTGGGCGCCCCGTCCGTGATCTCAGCTCACAGATCGGCCAGCCAGTTCACCAGGGGCGCCAGGGTGGTGAAGGCGGCTATGGTTTCGGCGAACAGCGCCTCGCTCTCGACCGTCTTGCGGTCGGTGATATCGCGCCAGGCGTTGAGGCCCTTGCGGCGCAGGAGGGCGGCGCGCGGATGGTCCCGGGCGTAGGGCTGCGGTACCCGTTTCAGCTCGGCGCCTTCGATGCGCAGCCCGGCCTTTTCCAGCCCGGCCAGGATCGCTTCCAGGGCGGGGCCCTTCTTCGCGTCGGCCGCCGCCGCGCGGTAGGCGTCAAGCACGGGCCCCGAAAAGTCGAAGCCGCCGGCGCCAACCAGGACACGCTCCGGCTCCAGGCCGAAGAAATAGCCGCAGGCGGTCATCTCGCCGCTTCGGGCCGGGAAGGCGATGTGCAGGTGGGCGTTGTAGGGCCGCTTGTCCTTGGAGAAGCGGACGTCGCGGTGAATGCGGAAGATCTTGCCGGTGACGGGGCGGCCGGTGAGATCGGCGAGCGCCGGTTCGAGGGCCGCCAGCAGGTGCTCGGCCGGGCCTTTGATCGCCTGGTCGTAGGTCTTGCGGTGGGCGGCGAACCATTCGCGGTCGTTGTTGTCGCGCAGGTTCGCGAGGAAGCCCATCGCCTCGGGTGGAAAGCCGGGAAAGCTGGCGTCGGTCATGGGCGGCCGATCATCGCGGGGCCGGTCACGCGCGCGTCAGAACGGCGTCTTGACCTGCACGCCTTCGCCGCCTGGGCCGAGCTTGTCGTCCGCCAGCCACTCCGCCTTGGGCTGGGCCGGCGGCACCTTGGCGGCGGCGGGCGGGGCTGCCTTGTCGGCGGCCCGCTGGCCGGCGGACGGGGCGGCGAAGATGGCGGTGGCGAGTTTGCGGGCCTCGCGCTGCTCGGCCTCGGTCGGCTCGGTGGCCGACGTGCTCGAGGTGGCGTTCCGGGGCTTGCCGGGAGGCGGCTCGGGCCCGCGCCAGGGCTCGACCCGCTCATCGGTGCGCGGGTCGGTCACCTGGGCCAGCGCTGGTCCCGCCGCGGCAGCCATGACCGCCACGGCCAAGGCCAACGCGAGCGGGCGAAGCGGAACGCGGGGAACTTGGGTCATGCTAGCAAAACCCCGGGTGCGAGGGTTGGTTTCTCAGGCTTCAACCTAGTGTGGCGCCCCACGATCCGCCAGGGCCAAGCTCGCGGACCTGCGCGAATTCAGCCGGTCCGCCGCATCTCGCCTCCGACCACCTTGAAAACCGCGTTGGCCCGCGCGCAGGGCTGGCCGTCGGCGGTGACGAAGGCCTGGGCGAAGCAGAGGGTGCGGCCCGGCTTCACGAACACCGTGTCGAACTCCAGCCACTGGCCCTCCAGCGCGCTCGCTAGGAAGTCGACGTTGAGGTTGACGGTGACCAGGCCGCCCGTGTGCCCCAGCATGGCGCCGCAGGAGAGGCCCATGGCGTTATCGGCCAGCGCCCCGATCAGGCCGCCGTGCACGAAGCCGCGGCTGTTGGCGTGGGCCGGACTGGCGCGCAGGCCCAGCACCACCGCGCGATCGGTCTTGCGGCTGTAGAGCGGCTCCCAGGGCTCGGTGAGCGCGCTCTTGCGGTCGTGGGGTTCGAACCCGGCCGGCGGGCCGTCGGTGACGATGTTCATGGCCGCCCCCTCACGCCGCCGCCAGCTGGGCGAGGCTCGTCAGCGTCCCGACACAGGCGCGCGCGGCCTCCTGGCCCTTCACCCGGAAGTGGTCGTGGAAGAACCGCTGGTGGACCTCGTGCTCGTGGAAATGATGCGGCGTGAGCACGACGGAGAAGATCGGCGTCTCGGTGGCGAGCTGCACCTGCATCAGCGCCGTCACGACGGTCTGCGCGACGAACTCATGGCGGTAGATGCCGCCGTCGACCACAAAGGCCGCGCCGACGATGGCGGCGTAGCGGCCGCTGCGGGCCAGCGTCTGGGCGTGCAGCGGGATCTCGAAGGCGCCGGGGGTTTCGAAGCGCTCGACGGTCTCGGGCCCGAGGCCAAGGGCGGCCATCTCCTCGAGGAAGCCGGCGTAGGACTGCTCGACGATCTCGCGGTGCCACTGGGCGTGGACAAAGGCGATCCGCGCGGCGCGGAAGGCGCCGTTGGCGGTTGGGAATTCCAGGGTCTGGGCCTTGGTGGTTGGGGTGGTTTGGGTAGCTTGGGTCATGGTCATCTCCCGGATGGGTTCGAGGAACCACGACTCAGGGAGACGCCGCCCACGCGCGATCGGCCGAGGCCAGGCGCACGCGTTCAGCGGTTCTCATAACCGGACTCTAACCGTCGGCCCCGGGATCGCACCGGTGTCTGCTTGTCCCTGAAGTCCCGAAAGACCCCAGGCGCCCGCGGGCTCGTCCCTCCATCGCTGGAAGACATTACCGCCGGTGGGGACTTCCACCCCGCCCTGAGAACGTAGATCGCCGGAAACGCTCCGACGACGCGAGCAGGTTAGGACCGGGCAAGCCAGAAAGTCAAACGGGCGTTTGAATTCTGGTCCCCGCGCGAGGAAATGGAGGCGTCTAGGCGCGCTTGTTGAGCGTGATGGCGGTGGCGGCGGTCGCCTGGTTCTGCGTGCCCGAGGCGCCGTAGCTGACGCCTTTCTGCCGCTGGCCGGCGATCTCCTCGGCGATGGCCCGGACCAGGCCCTCAGTGACTTCCTTCACCGCTCCGACCGCGCGGGCTTGGCGGGCGAGGACGGCGTCGAAGGCCTCAGTGGCGCGGCGCAGGCGCAGGCGCAGCGGCGCAGGCGAAGCCGAGATCAGGCCGGGATTGGCGCGCACCCGGGCCGATTCATGGCGGTAGAGGTTGGCGAGCCGGCTGGTTTCCTCGACATGCACCGCGGCGTCCTGCGGACGGCGGTTTTCGAAGGCCTTGGCCTGCTCGGCGACCAGCGCGGTCAGCCGGTCGGTGAGCATGATGAGCTGTTCGACGCGCTCGGCGGCTTCTTCCGGGGTCATGACCATCAGTGCAGCCCCTGCATCTTGAGCATCTCGCGCTGGACCGAGGCGGCGAGACCGATGCCGCCGGTCTTGACCATCTTATCGGCCATGGATTCAGCGAGCATCGACTGGAACATCTTGGCGCCCGATCCGCCGGTGAAGGCCTTGTCGACGTTGTCGTCGTCCTTGCTGAACATCTCGTTGAGCATCACCGACAGGAACGAGGCCTCGAACTTCTGGGCGGTCTGATGGATCTGGGCGCGCTTGGCAGTCTCGGCGGCGCTCATCGGCGGATTGGCGCCGCCGCCGGCCGCGGGCGTCGGGGTCAAGAGGTTCGCGGGCGCGCTGGCGGCGGTCAGGTCGCTCATCACTGCACCTCGATCTCGGCCTGCAGCGCGCCGGCGCTCTTGATGGTCTGCAGGATGGAGATCATGTCGCGGGGCGTGACGCCCAGCGCGTTCAGGCCGGCGACCAGGGACCCCAGAGACGCTCCGTTCTTCAGCGTCAGGAACTGCTTGCCCTTCTCCTCGTCCACCGAGACGTCGCTCTGCGGCACGATGGCGGTGGTCCCGCCCTTGGAGAAGGCGGTGGGCTGGCTGACCTGCGAGCTCTCCTTGACCGTGATGGTCAGGTTGCCCTGCTGGATCGCCACGGTGGAGATGCGCACCGCGTCGGTCATGGTCACGACGCCGGCGATCTCGTCGATGATCACCTTGGCCGGGGTGTCGGTCTCGACGGAGAGGTTCTCCACCTGACCGACGAAGCTCACCATGTCCTGGCCGGGCGGCGGGCGGATGGCCACGATCGTGGGGTTCTGCAACTGGGCGCAGCCGGGGAAGCGGGCGTTGATCGCGTCGGCGACCCGCTGCGCGGTGCTGAAATCAGGATTGTGCAGGGTGAGGCGCATGACCGTCATGCTGGCCAGCTGGAAGCCGGTGCCCTCGCCCTCGACGGTGGCGCCGCCGGCGATGCGGCCGGCGGTGGGGACGCCCTTGGAGACCGTCGAGCCCGAAGCGCCCGAGGCGCTGATCGCGCCGGTCTGCACCGTGCCCTGCGCCTCGGCGTGGCCGTTGCCGTCGATGCCCATCAAGGGCGTCATCACCAGGGTGCCGCCCTGCAGGCTCTTGGCGTCGCCGATCGCCGACACCGTCACGTCGAACCGCGAGCCCGGCGCGGCGAAGGCCGGCAGGTTGGCGGTGACCATCACCGCGGCCACGTCCTTGGTGTTGGGCGAGGCGGCGCGGGTGTTGATGCCCAGGCGCTCGAGCGCGGACTGGATGCTCTGCTGGGTGAAGGGCGCGTTGCGCAGCGCGTCCCCCGTGCCGTTCAGGCCCACGACGATGCCGTAACCGATCAGCTGGTTGTCGCGGACGCCCTCGAAGGAGACGATATCCTTGATGCGCGATTTGGCGGCGGCGGGCGCGGCGCAGGCGCCGAACATCAGGCCGGTGGCCAGCAGGAGGACGGAAAAGGCGCGGAAGGTCGGACGCATGGAAACCCGATGAAGCTGCTTCGCGGTTTCCTATGCGAGCGGCGTGCCAGTCGGGCAGCCCCGGAAAATGCAGGAAAATCAGTGGGACGCGGCGGGCTGACGCGGGCAACGCGGCGCCTCGCGGCAGTTTTTGCCCGGCATTAACCATGCTGCAAGCTTGCGGGCCGACAAGAGGGATCAGAGTACGAGCCATAGGGATTGAGCGCGCAGCATGAAGGTCACCGGCCCAGGCGGGATCGGATCGTCCTCAGGCGCACGCCCAGCGCGCGGCGCCGACGGCGAAGGCTTCCGCATCATCACCCCCGAAAGCGCCGGCGGCGCCGGTCAGGTCTCCAACGTCTCGGCAACGCGCGGCGTCATGGGCGTCGAGGCGCTGATCGCCCTGCAGGACGTCGGCGGGCCGCTGGAGCGCAAGCGCCGGGCCGTGCGCCGCGCCGGCCGCATCCTCGATGTCCTGGGCGAGATCAAGGTCGGCCTCCTGGAAGGCGAGCTTTCCAGCGCCGAGTTGGACCGCCTGCGCCGGGCCATTCGCGACGAACGTGACGCTACGGAAGACCCCGGTCTCGAGGCGGTTCTGGACGAGATCGAACTGCGCGCCGCCGTCGAGATGGCCAAGCTCGAGCGATCGGCGCGTGCGGCGTAAAGGCACGCGATTGCAAGCATGGATTGAAACCACTGTTTTGTTTGCTATAAGCCCCCCGCGTGTCTCGGGGTGTTTTGGGGGCTCGGAGTGTCCATGAAGGCATCAGCCGTATTGGCCGATCGACCTGGTTACCGTCCTTCTGAGGACGAAGAGTTCATGAATGAGCGTCAGCTTGAGTATTTCAGGCAGAAGCTCATCGACTGGAAAGAGGATATTCTCCGCGAATCTGGAGAGACCCTCAAACATCTACAGAGCGAAACCGAGAATCATCCCGACCTTGCCGACCGCGCATCGTCGGAGACCGACCGGTCTCTTGAGCTGCGGACGCGAGACCGGCAACGCAAGCTGATCTCCAAGATCGACGAGGCGCTGCGGCGAATCGAAGACGGCTCTTATGGGTATTGCGAGGAGACCGGCGAGCCGATCGGCGTGGCCCGTCTCGACGCCCGCCCGATCGCCACGCTCAGCCTGGAAGCCCAGGAGCGCCACGAGCGCCGCGAGCGGGTCCACCGCGACGACTAGGCAAATCATCCCTCCTCTTTAGGGGAGGGACAGGCCGCGTAAGCGGGCAGGGTGGGGGATTCGCGTTCAAGCGCCGGCCCTGCACGCTGCCCCACTCTTCCCCACCCGTCTCCCCCGGATCAAGTCCGGGGTCGCCACCCTCCCCGGAACGGGGAGGGATGATTTTTGATTTCTCAACGCTCCGCCTATATATGCTCAAAGTGAGCATTTCTCCCCGGCGGCAAATCAGTCGCTAGTGGCGGGAGGATGAGGGGCGGACCGCCTGTGACGAAATCCCCGAAGAACCCGTTCTACGCCATGCGCCGTCACGGCTTTGTGCGCGTGGCCGCCTGCACGCCGGCGGTGGCGGTGGGCGACCCCGGGTTCAACGCGGCGGAAACCCTGGCGCTTGCCAAGGAAGGGCATGCGCGCGGCTGCGACCTGATGCTGTTTCCGGAACTGGGGCTCTCGGCCTACGCCATCGACGATCTCTTCCTGCAGGACGCCCTGCTGGCCCGCGTGGAGGCCGAGATCGCCGGCCTGGTCGAGGCCAGCAAGACGCTCAGCCCCGTGCTGATCGTCGGCGCGCCGGTGGCCCATTGCGGCGCGCTCTACAACTGCGCGGTGGTGATTTCGCGGGGCAAGATCCTTGGAGTCACGCCCAAAAGTTTCCTGCCCAACTATCGGGAATTCTACGAGAATCGCTGGTTCGCGCCGGGCGCCGGCGTCACCGGCCTGACGATGCGGCTGGCCGGGCAGGACGCGCCCTTCGGGACCGACCTGGTGTTCGCCGCCGGCGACCTGGCCGACTTCAGCTTCGCCGCCGAGATCTGCGAGGACTTCTGGTCGCCAACCCCGCCCTCGACCCAGGCGGCGCTGGCCGGCGCCCTGATCCTCTGCAACCTCTCGGCCTCGAACATCGTGGTCGGCAAGGCCGATGAGCGGGAGCTGCTCTGCGCCTCGCAGTCCATGCGCTGCATGGCCGCCTACCTCTATTCGGCCGCGGGGCCGGGCGAGAGCACCACCGACCTGGCCTGGGACGGGCAGGCGACCATTCATGAGCTCGGCAAGCTGATGGCCAAGACGGACCGCTTCCCGGTCCGGGCGCAGATGGCGGTGGCCGACATCGACGTGGAGCGGCTGCGCCTGGAGCGGATGCGGACGCCCACCTTCAACAACGCGGCCGTGGCCGCCGGCCGGCCCGAGCGGTCGTTCCGCAGGATCGCCTTCGAACACAAACCGGTCTTCGAGGACATCGGCCTGCTGCGGCCGCTGGACCGCTTCCCCTTTGTGCCGGACGACCCGGCGCGCCTCGACCAGGACTGCTACGAGGCCTTCAATATCCAGGTGCAGGGCCTGACCCAGCGGCTCCGCGCGACGAAATCGAAGCATCTGGTGATCGGCATCTCCGGCGGGCTGGATTCCACCCACGCCCTGCTGGTGGCCTGCAAGGCCTTGGACGCCCTGGGAAAGCCCCGCGCCGACATCCTGGGCTTCACCATGCCGGGCTTCGCCACCAGCGAGGGCACCAAGTCCAACGCCTGGGCGCTGATGAAGGCGCTCGGCGTCACCGGCCAGGAGATCGACATCAAGCCCGCGGCGCGCCAGTTGCTCGCCGACCTTGGCCATCCCTTCGCCAAGGGCGAGCCGGTCTACGACATCACCTTCGAGAACGTGCAGGCGGGCCTGCGCACCGACTACCTGTTCCGGCTGGCCAACCAGCATTCCGGCTTCGTGCTGGGCACCGGCGACCTCTCGGAATTGGCGCTCGGCTGGTGCACCTACGGCGTCGGCGACCAGATGAGCCACTACAACGTCAACGGCTCGCTGGCGAAGACCCTGATCCAGCACCTGATCCGCTGGACCATGAAGACCGGGCAGTGCCCCGGCGCCGCCGAGGTCCTGAACGCCATCCTGGAGACCGAAATCTCGCCGGAGCTGGTGCCGGCCGACGCCAAGGGCGCCATCCAGTCGACCCAGGCCAAGGTCGGGCCCTACGAGCTGCAGGACTTCAGCCTGTTCCACATCACCCGCTATGGCTTGCGGCCGTCGAAGGTGGCGTTCCTGGCCTGGCACGCCTGGCGCGACGCCAAGCTTGGCGCCTGGCCGCCGAACTTCCCGGAAGAAACCCGCAACGCCTACGATCTGGCGGCCATCAAGAAGTGGCTGGGCGTCTTCCTGTTCCGCTTCTTCGAGATCAGCCAGTTCAAGCGCTCGGCCATGCCCAACGGCCCCAAGGTGATCTCCGGCGGCGCGCTATCGCCCCGCGGCGACTGGCGCGCGCCGTCGGACGGCACGGCCAAGGTCTGGCTGGACGAGCTGGAAGCCAACGTTCCCTAGGCGGCCATTTCCCTCCCGCCCTCGATGCACCTAAGCTCACGGCCGAGGGGGACCCATGGACATCCACACTCCGAAGCCGTGGCGCGGCTTGCGGGAATTCCTGAAGGAATACGCGATCATCGTCGTGGGCGTACTCACCGCGCTCGCCGCGGAGCAGTCCGTGGAATGGCTGCACTGGCGGCATCTCGTCGACGAAGGGCGGCGTGATCTGGCGGTGAGCTACGCCAAGATTGAGTGGATCGCGTCGGAGCGTGAGCTCCGGTCACCTTGCTTCGGCGCGCGGCTGAACGAGATCGCCGGCGCGCTGGATCAGGCCACGAAAACCGGTCACTTGCCGCCCGTCGGCGACATCGGGGCTCCGCCCCTGCGGCTTTGGTCGGAGACGGAATGGCCTGCCCTGGTCGCCGCCCAAACGGCCGTGCATTTCCCACGCGAGGAAGCCCGACGATACTCGGCGATAGCTGACTATCTCCGGGAGATCGACTCCGAGAACAATCAGGAGATGGCCGATTGGGTGACCCTCTACACGATCGTGGGTCCGGGCCGGGCGACGGGCGAGGGGGAGCTGTCGAAACTGCGATCCTCCTTCGCCTCGGCGCTGTTCCACGCGCGAGACCTTCGCCTGGAGGCGTCTGAGATCACCGACAGAATCAGCGAGACCCACCTGCGGGCTGATGAGGCGACGATGAAGGCGACGGCCGCACGTATCGCGAAAACCAGGGACACAGTCCGGACCTGTCCGCCGATGGGGCCCGCGCCAGCCGCGTACAATCACGCCCCGCTTGAGCGCCTCGGGCTCGACGGGCCTCTGCACAAGTGAGGCCGCGCTTCGCGGATAGCCCTAGGTCACGCTCGTGAGCATCGACGACGCGCCCGCCTTCGGGCCGGCGAACAGCGACGGCACAATGTCCTCGACCCTGTCGACCACCGTCCAGGCGTCCATGAAGGACGGCGGGGTCAGCTTGGCGTCGACGGTGTGCTGGAAGAGGGCGAAGAGCGGCTCCCAGAAGCCGTCCGGATTGTAGAACACCACCGGCATGGTGTGCAGATCGAGGCGGCGCCAGGACAAGAGCTCGACGATCTCCTCCAGGGTGCCGATGCCGCCCGGCAGGATCACGAAGCCGTCGGATTCCTCGAAGAAGCGCTGCTTGCGCTCGTGCATCGAACCCACGACCTCATGCTGGACGCTCTCGAGCGCGCGTTCCTTGCCGACCAGGAAGTTGGGGATGACGCCCAGCACCTCGCCGCCGGCCGCGTGGGCGGCGCGCGCGCAGGCGCCCATCAGGCCGACGCCGCCGCCGCCGTAGACCAGCCGCAGCTTCGCCGCCGCCAGCGCCCGGCCCAGATCGCCCGCCGCGCGCAGATAGGCGGGGTCGGCCGCGTCGGACGAACCGCAGAACACGCAGACGGACTTCAGGCTATTGGGCGAGCGGCCCATAGGACAGTACTCCAGGGGAAGGCCGTGCTTGTGGCGGCGCGGCGAAAGCCCGATTAGCTAGGCTCTGGGTTAAGGAGTTTCAACCAAGCCGTGATTTCCGCGAAGCGCCACATCGCCGCGTTGGCGGCCGCAATGCTCGGCGTGCTGGCGCTGGCGGCGTGTAGCGCCAAGCCGCCTTCGGCGGCGGCCGACGGCGCGGAGGCGGCGGCGCAGGACTATCTGAGTCCGCCGAAGGTCGACACCGTCCGCGCGGGTGAAGGCGGCGTGACCCTGGCCGGAACCGCGCCCGTCGGCGGCAAGGTGCGCCTGGCGACACCGACCGGCCAGGCGATGTTCTCCACCGTCGACGCCCAGGGGCGCTGGGCGATCGCGCTTCCGCCCGCCGCGGAGCCGCGGATTTTCGGCGTCTCGGCCAGCGCCGGCGGGCGCCAGACCCAGGCCGAGGGCTATCTGCTGGTGACCCCGGCCGGCCAGGCGGCGCTGCTGCGGGCCGGCGCCAGCGCGATGCGCCTCGACCCCGTCGCGCGGCCGGGCCTGCGAAGCGTCGACTTCGACCGCGGCGGCGGTGTGGAGGTCGCCGCCCAGGTGTCGCCGGGCGCGACGGTCATCCTGCATCTCGACGGCCGCCAGGCCGACGAACGCCGCGCCGACGCCAACGGGCGCTATGAGGTGAGCCTGGGCTCGCCGACCCCGATCCGGCCCGGGCCCCACCAGATCGAGGTGCGGGGCGACGGCTTCGCCGACCAGGTCTCGGTCAAGGTCGCGCCGGCCCAGCCCCTTGCGCAGGGGCCATTGCGTAGCCAGTTGACCCCTGCCGGCCCCAGGGTCGACTGGATGACGCCGGGCGGCGGCGTGCAATCCACGCTTCTGATTCATTAGGGACGAACGGTTGGCCTTCGCGCACCCCGGAATGATGCGCCGCTCGGGCGGGGACAGCCCGCTGGTGGAGACGAGGTTCAGCTTCTGGGGCTCGCTCGCCGATCTGTGGCGGCTGGTCATGCGCTCCGGCGCGCCGCAACTGCGCCTGCGAATCGCTGCGGCCCTGATCCTGGTGTTTGTCGGCAAGGGCGCGGGCGTGATCGCACCGGTGGCCATGGGCGCGGCGATCGATACCCTGCGCCCTGTCGTGGGCGGAGGCCAGGCGCTCGGCGTGACCTTCTTCGCGCTCGTCACCGGCTTTGCGGCGTTGCGGCTGCTAGCCGCCTGCGCGCCCTATGCCCGCGACGCGATCTTCACCAGGGTCTCCCAGTCGACTATGGCCAAGGCGGCGGTGGAGACCTTCGCCCACGCGCTCGGCCTTTCGATGGATTTCCATCAGAGCAAGCAGACCGGGACGCTGACGCGGATCATCGACCGCGGTTCGCGCTCCACCGACTTCCTGATCCGCAGCCTGATCTTCAATCTCGGCCCGACGATGGTCGAGCTGGTCATGGCCATGGTGGTGATGGTGGTGCGCCTGAACTGGGCGTTCGCGGCCACGGCGCTGGCGACCATGGTGCTCTACGTCGTGGTGACGTTCCGGATCACCAACTGGCGGCTTTCGCACCGGCGGGAGCTCAACGACACCGACAACCGGGTGGCCGGCCTCTCGGGCGACGCGCTCATCAACTACGAGACGCTCAAGACCTTCGGCGCCGAGGCGCGCATCGTCGAGACCTATGAGGCGGCGATGGAGGACTACGTCAACGCCAGCGCGCGCGCGAACGCCTCGCTCAATCTGCTGAACGCCTCGCAGTCGGTGATCCTGAACGTCGGCCTGGGCGCCATGACCGCCATGGCCGGCTATCTGGTGGCCAACGGGACGCTGAAGATCGGCGACATCACCATGGCGATCCTGCTGCTGAGCGGCCTCTACGCGCCGCTGGGCATGCTGGGCTTCCAGTACCGCGAGATCCGCCAGGCCTTCATCGACATGGAGCAGATGACCTCGCTCAGGGACGTCGAGCCCAACATTGTCGATGCGCCCGACGCGCGCGAACTGCCGCCGGCCAGCGGGCAGGGGGCCTCGATCGCCTTCGACCACGTGACCTTCAAGCACGACGCCCGCTCGGTCGGCCTCAACGACGTGAGCTTCGTCGCCCCGCCGGGAACAACGACGGCCCTGGTTGGCCCGTCCGGCGCTGGCAAGACCACCGCCGTGCGCCTGGCCATGCGGCTGCTCGATCCGAACCAGGGCAGCGTGCTGATCGACGGCCTGGACATGACCCGGGTGAAGCAGGCGGCGCTGCGCCAGGCCGTCGCCCTGGTGCCGCAGGACGTGGCGCTGTTCAACGAGAGCCTCTACGCCAACATCGCCTTCGCCAGGCCCGGCGCCGCCACCGGCGAGGTCCGCGCCGCCGCCGAGGCCGCCGAGCTCGGCCCATTCATCGACAGCCTGCCCAACGGCATGTCGACCATGGTCGGCGAGCGCGGCCTGAAGCTCTCCGGCGGCGAGCGCCAGCGGGTGGGGATCGCCCGCGCCCTGCTGGCCAATCCCCGGGTGCTAATCCTCGACGAGGCGACCAGCGCGCTCGACGGCCCCACCGAGGCGGCGATCCAGGAGACCCTGCGGCGCGTGAAGGAAGGGCGCACCACGCTGGTCGTGGCCCATCGCCTGTCGACCATCGTCGACGCCGACCAGATCCTGGTCCTGCGGCGTGGCAAGATCGTCGAACGCGGCACGCACAACGAACTGCTCGAAAAGCGCGGCGAGTACGCGGCGCTCTGGAAGCGGCAGACGCGGGAAATCTAGCGCCCGCTGCGCGCCTTTCGAGGCGACGGCCTGTCAAACGGATTCTGCAAAATCATGCCTGCATTTTTGTGCACAGGTGACTCTTTGCGCAAACCCTCTCCCATTTCGCCGCAATCCGCCCATATATCGTGCGCCGCCGAGGTCTCGCGCCCCTGCGGCGTCACCTGGCTCACGCGAAGCCGGGGTCACGGAAAGTTTCGGAGGAAGATCATGAACAGCAGAATTATCGCCGCGTTCGGATGCGCCCTCGCGCTGACCGGCGCGATGTCGGCCCAGGCGGCGCCGCACCCGGCGTCCAGCGAGGCCGAGGCCGCCCGCGAGGTCGAGAACATGCCGGCGCAGGTGGCGATCAAGTTCGGCGACCTGGATCTGGCCAGCCAGCAGGGTTCGGCGACCATGCTGCATCGGATCAGCGACGCGGCCCTGGAGGCCTGTGGCGCGTTCGGCGCCAGCCTTCCCGACTATCGCTGGGCGGTCCGGAAATCGACCTGCTACCGCGGCAGCATGGATCGCGCGGTCGCCAGCCTGGCCGCGCCGGCCGTGACGCGGCTCTACGAGCAACGCCGCGACTACGCGTTCAACGGGGACTGACGATCAGCCGGCGATCGTCTTGCCCATGCGGGTGAGCGGCACGGGCTCGCCGCCGCGGGCGTCGACGATCTCCTCGATCGCCTGGAAGCCGTAGCTCTCGTAGAGGGGACGGCCGGACATGGTGCCCATCAGCTCCAGGCGCTTGAAGCCTTCGGCGCGGGCGGCGTCCTCGCAGAGCTGCAGGATCAGGCGCCCGACGCCGCGGCGGGCGAAGTCCGGGTGGGTGTACATCGCCCGCACGCGGGCGGCGTCCCTGGCCGGGTCGAGCAGTTCGGGATCGCGGCCCGGCGTGTGGTCGCCGCCGTAGAGAGTAGCGCGCCGGCTCCAGCCGCCGCAGCCGGCGACGCGGTCGCCATCCTCGACGACGAAATAGGTGCGGTCGGCGACCAGCTGGCGGTCGAGGCCCATGATCGTCCGGCTGGCGGCGATCTGGGCGGGGCTCAGGAAGCCCTTCTGCAGCTCGGCGATGGACGCGGCCATCACCGCCTCCAGGGCGGGCAGGTCGTCCTCTGTCGCGACGCGGGACGTGAGACCGGCCACGGGCCTATTCGGCCGCGCGGGGGATATCGTAGGGTTCCACCGGCGCCGGCTTTGGCGTCACCCCGACCAGACGCTGGCCGAAGCGCCAGTAGCTGGCGAACCGCGCCGAGGCGACCTTGGGCGCGGCCAGCAGCACCGGCGTCAGCACTAGCGTCAGCAGGGTCGCGAACGATAGGCCCCAGACCACGGTCCCGGAGAGCTCCACCCACCATTCCGACCCCGGCGCCTTCAGCTCGATGTGGCCCGTGTGGAAGTTGGGGTGGATCTGGAACATCATCGGCAGCAGGCCGACGATGGTCACGATGGTGGTCAGCATCACCGGCCGGAAGCGCTGGGCGGCGGCGCGGACGGCGGCCTCGTCGGCGGGGAAGCCCTGGCGCCGCAGCTGATAGAAGGTGTCCACCAGCACGATGTTGTGGCCGACCACCACGCCCGCCAGCGACACCACGCCGGTGCCCACCAGGATCACCGAGATATAGTCGAAGGTGTGCAAGAGGTTGATCTGGATGCCGAGCAGCACCCCGATGGTCGACAGCGCCACCGCCGAGAGCGTCACCAGCACCCCATAGAAGCTGTTGAACTGCCACAGCAGGATCACGCTCATCAGGAACAGCGAAACGCTCATGGCCACTATGAAGAAGGTGGTCGCGTTGGCGCCCTCTTCGTCGGCCCCGACGAACTTGACGTGCACCTCGGGATCGATGGCGGCCTTGGCGAGCCAGGGCTTCAGCTGCGCGATCTTCTGGTTGGCTGCGATGCCCTTGATCGTATTGGCCTGGATCAGCACCAGGCGCTGGCCTTCACGGCGCTGAATCAGGCTGACCTGCTGGGTCGGCAGGCGCTTGACGAAATAGCTGGCCGGCACCGGTCCGGAGGGCGTGGTGATCTTCAGCTGGTCGAAGGCCGCGATGGTCCGCGCATCGCTGGGGAAACGCATGCGGATGTCGAGCTCTTCTTGCACGTCGTCGGGGCGGAAGCGGCCGACCAGCACGCCATCGGTGAGGAACTGGATCGCCTGGCCTACCGCCAGCACGTCGACGCCGTAGCGGCCGGCGGCCACCCGGTCGACGGTCATGTTGTACTGGATGCCGGGCGAGGTTCGGCTGTCCTCCAGGTCGATCAGCTGCGGATCGGCCGACAGCTTGGCCTTCACCAGGTCCGCGGCCTTGTCGAGCACCAGCGGGTCGTGGCTGTTCAGCTGCACCTGCACCGACTTGCCGATCGGTGGGCCGCTCTCCGGCTCGCGCACTTCCACCGACATGCCGGGCAGGTCGGCGACGCGCTCGCGGATCTCATTGGCGACGTCTTCGCCGCGGATGCCCAGCGCCTTGCGCTGCTCGTACTTCACGAACTGCACCTGGATGCGGCCGACGGTGTCGTTGGGCGGCGAGTTGGGGCCGCCGAAGGAGACCACGCTGCCGGAGCGGACATACATGGACTCGACGCCCTTGATGTTCCCCATCCGCGTCTCGACCTGGCGGGTCAGCGCGTCCTGCGCCTCGGGCGACAGATTGCCCCGCGCCTTCAGATAGACGGTCACCGACTCCGGGTCCTGGTTGAGGAAGAACTCGGTGCGGTGCGGGGTGGCGGCGAACCAGAAGACGATCAGGAAGACGATTCCCATGGTCCCGGCGACGGTGCGTCCCGGATGCTCGCCCAGGTAGGAGAGCGTGTGCGCGTACCAGCCCATGAACCCGGTCATCTCGCGCGGATCGCCGTGCTCGGACTTCTCGATCTCGGCCAGGTGGGCGGCGTCGACGGCGGTCGCGCGGCCGAAGATCGAGCCGATGGCCGGTGTGAAGATCAGGGCCACGAAGATCGAGGCGCCTAGGACGAAGAACAGGGTGAGCGGCAGGAAGCTCATGAACTTGCCGCTGATCGAGTTCCAGAACATGAACGGCAGGAAGGCGCAGAGCGTGGTCAGGGTGCCGTTGACCACCGGCCAGAACATGCGCTTCGCCGCCGCCGCGAAGGCCTGCTCCCTGGGCATGCCCTCGGCCATCTTCCGGTCGGCGTACTCCACCACCACGATGCCGCCGTCGACCAAAATGCCGACCGCCAGCAGCATGCCGAACATGACCATCTGGTTGAGCGTCACGCCCATGCCGTGGATCATCATGAAGGCGATCAGGAAGCACACGGGGATCGCCAGGCCCACGATGATGCCCTGGCGGATTCCGAGGCTCGCCACCACGATCATCATGACGAGCAGGCTGGCCATGAGGATGCCGCTTTCCAGCACCGTCAGCGTGCGGCCGATAAACTCGGAGTTGTCGTAGGTGTAGTCGACCTGCACGGTCGCGGGCCAATGCTTGGACTCCTCGGCGACCACCTTGCGGATGGTCTTGACGGTGTCGAGCACGTTGGCGCCGCTGCGCCGCGAGACGTCGAGCGCCACGGCCGGCTGGCCGTTGAAGCGGGTGACGAAGGAAGCTTCCTTGAAGGTGCGCCGCACGCTGCCGATGTCGGCGACGGTGACCACCCGGTCGCCGTTCTTCTTGACCGGCAGCGCCAGGATGTCGGCGGGGTTCTGCACCACGCCCGGGATCTTCATGGCGAAGAGGCCGGCGCCGGAGCGCAGGTTGCCGGCGGGCACCAGCTGGTTGTTGCGTGCGATCACCGCCGAGAGGTCGGACGCGGTGACGTTGTAGGCCTCCATCCGCAGGGGATCGATGTCGACCTCCAGCACCTGGTCGCGGGCGCCGCTCTCGAAGGCCTGCTGCACGCCCGGCGCGGCCTCGAGGCGTTCCTTCAGGTCGCGGGAGATGCGCGCCAGCTCCCGTTCCGGCGCCTGGCCGTGCAGGATGACGCCGATGATCGGCTGGTCGGCGAAGTTCTGCTCCTCGATGTCCGGCGGCTCGGCGTCGGGCGGGAAGCGGCCGCGCGCCAGGTCGACCTTGGAGCGCACGTCGTCCAGCGCCTTCTGCTTGGAGAAGTCCGGCTCGAACTCAAGGGTGACCACCGCGGCGCTTTCCTCGGCCACAGCGTTCATGTGCTTGATGCCCTGGATGGTCTGCAGCTGGACCTCCAGCGGCTTGACCAGCAGGCGCTCGGCGTCCTCTGGGCTGACGCCCGGGAACGGCACCACGATGGTGATGTAGGGCAGGTCGATGTCGGGGTTCGATTCCCGCGGCATCGAGCTATAGGCGAGGATGCCGAACAGGCAGGCCACCAGGGTGACGCCCAGCACCACCTTCTTCCGCTTGATGGCTCCGTCGATCAGCGCACCGATCATCGCTCTTCTCCCGTGGCCCTGGCGCTGCTAGCGCACCAGGGCGACACGAACCTTCTGGCCGTCGGCGACATAGGACTGGCCGACGGTGATCAATTGCACGGGGCCGGTGAGCCCGGTCACCCAGACGCCCTCCTTCGTTTCTTCCAGCACGGTCACCGGCGCGAAGGCCACGCGGCCGTCGCCCACGACATAGCGGACGCCCTGGCGGCCCGCGGCGTCCAGCACCAGCGACGAGACCGGCACAAGATGCGCCGGACCGGAGCCCGCGCCCACGTGCATCTCCGCCGACAGGCCCGAACGCACGTCCAGCTTCGGGTTCGGCAGGGTCATTTCCAGGTGGTAGGTCCGCGTCTGCGGATCGGCGTCATGACTGACGTAGCGGATGTGGCCGCGGAGCGTCTGGCCCGAGACCAGCCGCGCGGTGGCCGGCGCGCCGACCTTCATGCTGGCGGCCTGGGTCTCCGGCACGTCGCCGACGACCAGCAGGGGATTAATCTCGATCATGGTGCCGCACGGCTGGCCTGGGCCCAGATAGGTCCCGACCTCGGCGTCGCGGTGGTCGAAGACGCCGGCGAAGGGGGCCTTGATGTTGACCTGGGCGAGCGCGATCTCGGCGGCGCGCACCGCGGCGCTGGCGGCGTCCAGATTGGCCTGGCCCTGCAGCACCTGGGTCGGCGAGCGGAAGCCCTTCTTGGCCAGTTCCTCGTTCTGCTGCTGGGTCAGCTGGTTCGATTTCAGCGCGGCGCGGGCCTGGTCGAGCGCGGCCTGGCGGGCGTCCACCGAGACGCGGCAGAGCACCTGGCCGGCCTTCACATAGGTGCCCTGCAGCACCGGGGCCGCGGCCACCACGCCGGCGGTCTCGGAGCGGATGATCACGGTGCGGGTGGCCTGGGTGCGGCCGCGAACTACCACGTCGTAGGGCCGCACGATCTCGGGGATCATCGTCGCCTGGACGCTGGGCGGGCCGGAGGTCGGCGCGGCGGTCTTGGCCTGCGCCGGATGCGGGGCCACCGCGCCGAACAGGCTGCGCACGATGAAGTAGAGCGCGACCACGACGGCGATGGCGATGACGAAGACGTACTGGGATTTCATCCGGATCAAGCTGTTCCTGAGCCCCCTACAGCTCTGCGCGAATCACCTGCGCCGTAGCACGCGTCCCTCATTTAGAGGTTTTCCGCGCTTGTGATGCCACCGTTACGCGACCGCAAATGAAATCGCGGACATGATGGCCCCACAGCGTTTATGACTGGTTCCTGCCACTCCACTGCAACACAAGGTTGCGACCTTGGCCGCGTGACCCGGTGTCGCACAAACTTACGATGTAAGGAATAACTACAGGTGAAATATCTGCACACCATGGTCCGGGTCACCGACCTCGACGCCAGCCTCGAATTCTATTGCGACAAGCTGGGCCTGGTGGAGGCCTCTCGGGTCGAGAACGAACGCGGGCGGTTCACGCTCGTCTTCCTCTGCGCCCCCGGCGACGAGGCCCAGGCCAAGGCGGCCAAGGCCCCGATGGTCGAGCTCACCTTCAACTGGGATCCGGAGGCCTATGAGGGCGGCCGCAACTTCGGCCACCTGGCCTATGCGGTGGACGACATCTACGCCACCTGCCAGCGGCTGAAGGACAAGGGCGTGACCATCAACCGCCCGCCGCGCGACGGCCACATGGCCTTCGTGCGCTCGCCCGACAACATCTCGATCGAGCTGCTGCAGGCCGGGCCCGCGCTGGCGCCGGCCGAGCCTTGGGCTTCGATGCCCAACGTCGGGGTGTGGTAGGCCTGCGACCGCAAGCGTTCGAGTCGTCGGAGCGAGGCATGGCCCAAATTCCGCAGGGCAAGATTCCGCAGGTGGGCGAGCCCGCGCCGTTCTTCGCCGCCGCCACCGACGGCGTCGAGCGCTACAGCCTGGATGTGGTGGCCGGCCGCTGGATCGTCTTGATGTTCTTCGGCACGGCGGGGCGGCAGGAGAGCGCCGAGGGCCTGGCCCGCGCGCTCGAGCGCCGCGAGCTGTTCGATGGCCCGAACGCCGCTTTCTTCGGCGTCAGCATCGACCCGGCGGATAGGGCTGAGCGGGGCCTCGCCAACTCCGACCCCGGCGTGCGCTTCTTCTGGGACTTCGACCTGGCCGTGACCCGGCTCTGGGGCGTCGCCGACGAGGCCAATCTGCACCCCTCGCTGTTCCTCATCGACCCGGCCTTCCGCATCGCCATGAGCGCGCCGATCGAGGCGGTGGACGCGGTGCTGGACCGCTTGGCGCAGGAGTTGGCCGACGCGCCCGCCACGACCGCGGACCAGTATGCCCCGGTCCTGACGCTGCCGCGCATCTTCGAGCCGGAGCTCTGCGAGGCGCTGATCGCCTTCTACCGGGCCGGCGGCGCGACCCAGTCGGGCTTCACCCGCGATGTGGGCGGCGAGACCGTGCAACAGCTCGACACCTTCATCAAACGCCGCCACGACGTCTTTATCGAAGACGAGGCGATGATCGAGGCTCTGGCCACGCGGCTGCGCGCCCGGCTGTTCCCGATGGTGAAGCGGGCGCTGGGATGGCAGGCGCAGCACATCGAACGCTACCTGGTCAGCCGCTACGGCGCCGAGGACCAGGGCTTCTTTTCGCGCCACCGCGACGACGTCACCGCCGGCACCGCGCACCGCAAGTTCGCCGTCAGCCTGAACCTCAACGACGGCTACGAAGGCGGCGACCTGATCTTCCCCGAATTCGGCCCGCGGACCTATCGGCCGCCGCTCGGCGGGGCGACGGTGTTCTGCTGCAGCCTGCTGCACGAGGCGACGCCGGTGACCCGCGGCGAGCGTTTCGTCTTCGTGCCGTTCCTCTATGACGAGGAGGGCGCCGCCATCCGGGCCCAGAACCTCGGCAAGCTCTCCGCCGACCTGCGCGGCGAGGGCTAAGCGCGGCGGCTCAGGCGGCCTTGCGCCAGGCGCCGGGCGCGGCGCCGAAGGTCCGCCGGAAGGTCGCGTTGAAGTGGCTGATGTCGTTGAAGCCGACATCCAGCGCGATGGCGGTGATCGGCTCGGCTGTGTCCAGCAGGCGGTTGGCGGCGGCGCGCAGGCGGGCGCCGATCAGATACTGGTGCGGGCTGTCGCCGACGACGGCGCGGAACACGCGGACGAAGTGATAGCGGGAAAGGCCCGCCGCGGCGGCCAGTTCGTCCAGCGACAGGGGCTCGTCGAAGGCGCTGTCCAGCAGGCGGGCGACCGCGAGGACCCGGGCGCGTTCCGGCGGCGTCACCGGCAGAGGCGCGGCGCCGCGGGCGACGCGCAGCGCCATGCCGACCAGCTCCAGCACCTCGTCTTCGCGGAGCGCGCCGGCGGCGGCGCGGCGCAGCGCGCCATAGAGCGGAGCCGCCCGCCGTGACGGCGGCAGGACCGCGAGCCCAAAGGTCGGGGCGTCATAGCCGCAGTCGCTGGCCACCTCGGCCATCAGCGCGGCGCTCAGCGCCACGACCGCGCGCCGGTTGCCGGCCCCGTCCAGGTGGCGGCACTGGAAGGCCTCGCCCGCATTGCCGAAGACGATGGCCCCCGGACCGCCGGCCCCGGCGCCGGTCTGCGAGCGGTAGTCGAAGACGCCCGAAATCACCGCCCCGATGGCTGGGCTCGCGTAGCGCATCTCCATCGGCGGCGCATCGGGCTCGGCACGGCAGCAGGCCTCGCCCAGGCCATAGAAGTCGGTGCTGACCGCCAGGGGCGGACCGCAGGTCTGCACCTTGAACTCGGTCTTTGGCGTGGCGGCGACGCGCATCCGCCCTGAGAGATCACGGCCTTCCGGGGCGCGCAAGAAACCCCAGGCCCGACGCGCGACCAACGGAAGGGATGCGGCGACGGTTGGATGCGGCGGCCCTATCCGGCGCGGCTCGCCAGCTCCCGCTTCACTCTGTCGATCGCCGAGCGCCAGTCGCCGGGGGCCGGTTGCCGCGCCAGCCGCACGCTCGGATACCAAGGGCTGTCCGCCCGCCCGCGCAGCCACCGCCAGTCGGGATTGCGGTAGGGCAGCAGGATCCAGGTCGGCTTGCCGAGCGAGCCGGCCAGGTGGGCGACCGCGGTGTCGACGCTGACCACGGCGTCCAGGCCCGCGACGATCTCGGCGGTCGCCTGGAAATCGGCGGCGCCGGTGTCCTGCGGATCCAGGCTGACCGCGCCGGGCAGCGCCATCAGCTCCGCGGCGGCCTCGTCGCTCAGCGAGCGGTTGGCGTCGTTGAAGTGGTTGGGATCGCCCTTGGCGACGACGCCGAGACCCGAGCCTTGGCGCGGCGACGACGTCAGCGCCGAGGGCGGGATCGTCTCCAGCGTGGTCCCAAAGATCAGCGGCAGCGAGCCGATCAGACACCAGGCGTCCTGCGCCGGCAGCGCCATGCCGTTTTGCAGCGCCTCGACCCGGTCGGCCAGCGGGCTGAGCAGCCGCACGAGCGGCGCCTTGCAGACCAGGGTCACGCAAATCCCCCGCGCCCGCAGCAGCGGCAGGTAGCGGGAAAACTGGATCACGTCGCCGAACCCCTGCTCCGGCCAGACCAGCAGCGAGCCGACCGCCTCGCCGCGCCATTCCGGAAACGGCAGGGGCGGGACGGGCACCCGGCCGCGGGTGATCCCGCGCCGCGCCTCGAACAGCGGCCAGCCTTCAGCGAAGTCGCCGTCTGCGAGCCGCGAGCAGCCCAGGCGGAAGCGCCAGTCGTTATCCGTCGGCCGCACCGAGAGCGCGTCGCGCATCACGCCTTCAGCCTCGCCCCAGCGGTGCTGGTCGCGGTAGAGGCCGACCAGATTGTTGCGGGCGTCCATGGCCTCGTCGCCGGCCGCCTCGACGATAGCGCGGTAGCGGGCCTCGGCGGCGGCCAGGTCGCCGCGCATGTGCAGCGTGTAGGCGATGTCGATGGGCCGCGGCGGCGACGTCATGGCGGCTAGGCCAACAGCCGCGCGAGATCGGCGCGCAGTCCGCTGAGGTTGGCGGCGACCTTGGCCTTGTAGCCGATCACCGCGGTGCGATCGACGCGCCACATATGGTCCGACGACCAGGCCATGCCGAAGACGTCCAGCAGCATGGAGCGGAACTTGCCCGAGCTATGACCGCCGGCCCAGGCGTCCTTGGCCCACTGTTCCTCATAGCCCACCGTGTCCGCCGAGGTGAGCGCGCAGAGCAGGGGATGCAGCCTCGCCGACATCACCGAGCGGTGGCGCTGGATTTCGGCGATGGTGCGGTCGAGCGGCCCGCCCAGGTCGAAGTCCGCGTCGACGATCAGCAGTTCGTCGTCGCTCGGCCGGCTCATGGGAAAGGCGTCGATCAGCCAGTCGCCGAGGTGGCGGACGTTGCCGCGCCCCTGGCCGTAGATCAGCGCGTCCTCCTCATAGCGGGCGTACCAGGTGTGCAGGCGCTCGATGACGCCGCCGAGGCGCTCGCGGTCCAGGGTCTCGCGGTACTGGGTCCCGAAGACGCCGATGCTGACCGGGGCGCGTTCGATGAGCGCCGCCAGTTCGTCGGTGAGCAGCGGCGCGTAGAGGCTGTTGCCGAGGCCCAGGATCAGCAGGTCCGGCGCGCCTTCGGTCGGTGCGTCGAACGGCTTGTGCTGCAGGTGGCGCACCACGGCGTGGGCCGGCAGCACCTGGCTCAGCAGATGCACGCCCAGCCGGTCTCCGAAATTGCTGACGTTGCTTTGCGAGACGACCCAGACGGTCTTCTCCGCGGCCTGCGGCGGCGCCGTCGGGTCGAGCCGCATCAGCACCTGGCCGTTCTCGATGCCGCGCGCCGCGGCCCGGTTGAAGCCGGCGGCCTTCAGCAGCGCCCCCAGCTCGGCGCGGGTGTAGTCGTTCATCCAGCCCAGCGCGCGGCGATCGGCGGGGCCTTCGCCGGCCAGGCTGTAGCTGAGGACGACCGGCTTTCCGAGCGCGCGCAGTTTCCGCAGGAAGGCCGGGACGTCGGCCAGGTATTCCAGCACGCCCAGCGCCACGGCGATGTCGCACGGGGCGTCGGGGAATTCGCCGGCGTTGAAATCGCAGATCAGGGTCCGCTCGTCGCGGGCGGCGAGATCGCAGGGCTGGTAGGCGCAGTCCGACGGCAGGAACCGCTCCAGCGCCATCGCCCCGCAGCCAAGGTCGAGCACCCGCGCGCCGCGCGGGATGAAGTCGGCGGCGATCTTCGCGCGCCCGTCCCAGGCCGCCATCAGGGCGTCCGGATTGCCCCATCGCTCAAGGTCTGTCTCGGCTCGCTCCGCCAGCGCCCTGCGCCGTTCGGCGTCTGTCTCATCCGTCATGGGCGTTGCTTATAGGCGCCCCGTCGGCCCGCCAAGCGGGAGCCCCATTGCCAGCTCCGACGGAAATGAGCCATCACTGCTCATAAAGGGGAGGAGCTTCGACATGAAACTCAGGATGTTTGCGGTCGCCGCCATGGCCGCGCTGGCGCTGGGCGCCGCCGCGCCGGGCTACGCCGCGCCGAAGGGCGTCGCCGATCCGAACGTCTCTTCACTCGTCAAGGGTGATCCGGTCGCGCTCGGCTTCGATCCGGCCAAGCTCAAGGTCGCCGAGGATGGGCTGAAGGCGGACGTGGCGGCGGGCAAGCTAGCCGGCGCCTATCTGCTGATCGGCCGCCACGGCAAGGTCGCCTTCCAGGAAGGCTTCGGCGTCCAGGGCCCCGGCCAGACGGCGGTCCCTAACGACAAGACCATCTTCCGCGTCTTCTCCATGACCAAGCCGATCGTCACCGTGACGGCCATGACGCTGGTGGAGGAGGGCAAGCTCGACCTCGACGCGCCGGTCTCGAAATACCTGCCCGAGTACGCCAACCTGGTGGTCTGGCAGAACGACGGCACGACCAAGCCGACCACCCGGCCGATGCTGGTCCGCAACCTGATGAGCCACACGTCCGGCCTGATCTACGGCTTCATCCAGCCGACCAGCCCGCTCGCCAAGGCCTGGGACGCCGGCGGTGAGAACCGTGACGACGTCAAGCTGCGCGACTACGCCAGGATCGTCGCCAAGCTGCCGCTGCGCACGGAGCCCGGCACAGCCTGGTACTACGGCCGCTCCATCGACATCCTGGGCGCGGTGGTCGAGGTCGCCAGCGGCAAGACCCTGGACGTGGCGGTCAAGGAACGCGTCACCGGCCCGCTCGGCATGACCGACACCGGCTTCTGGCAGCCGGCCTCGCAAAAGGCCCGCTTCGCCGAACCCCTGGCCGCGAGCAACCTGCCGGGCATCGGCAACCCCTACTACGACTACGCCAAGAAGCCGGTGCTGTTCTCCGGCGGCGGCGGCATCTCGTCCACCGCCGAGGATTACCTGCGCTTCGCCCTGATGCTGCAGAACAACGGCGAGTACAAAGGCGTGCGCATCCTGAAGCCCGAGAGCGTCGCCAAGATGCGCGAGGACCAGACCACGCCCGCCATCCGGCAGGCCGGCCTGTTCTTTCCCGGCCCCGGCATGGGCTTCGGCCTGGGCGGTTCGGTGGTCATCGACGACAAGGTCGCCCGGCCGGGGAACGGCACCTACAGCTGGTGGGGCATCGCCGGCACCGAGTTCTGGGTCGACCCGAAGAACGACCTCTTCATGGTCTTCATGATCCAAAACCGCGAGCGCGCCATGGAATACCAGCGCAAGAACCGCGCCTGGATCTACGACGCCCTGGTCAAGCCCTAGGCCGATGCGCGGGCGGCTGATCGCGGCGGCGGGCGTGGCGGCGGCGCTGGCGGCGTCCGTCGCCCTGGCCGCCCAATCACCGCCGAGCCAGGCGCCCGCCCAGCCGCAAGCTCCGCCGCCGCTCGACCCGGTGGCGATACTGAAGGACGCCTGCGCCATGTGCCACGGCGTCGACTTCATCGCCGAGCACCGCAAGGACCGCGACGATTGGGACTTCACCGTTCGCCGGATGATCGACAAGGGCGCCGACCTCAATCCCGATGAGGCGGCCGCGCTGATCGACTACCTGGCCAAGACCTACCCCAAGCCGGCGGCCGCGTCGGCTGGCGGCGCGCATGGCGTTCAGTAGGTCACCGCGGCGCGAACGCCGACATAGCGAAAGCTGTCCCGCGCCGGCTTCCAATTGATCGCATCGGTGGGCGGTATGGCGGTCTGGTTGATATTCCACTGGGTGTCGCGGCCGCGGGTGAGCGCGTAGCGCTGGTCGAACAGGTTGTCGACGAAGGCGGTCAGCTTCCAGCGGTCGTTGCGGACGCCGGCCGAGACGTTGGCGACGCCATAGGCGTTCTGGATGGAGTCAGGATCCTGCAGCAGGTTGAAGATCACCTTCGACTGCCAACGGTAGCCGGCTGTCGCAAACCCCACGTACCCGCCGCCCGCCCAGGCCAACGGCGCCTCATATTGGGCGTTGAGGTTGATGTTCCACTTCGGCGCGTTGGACAGCGGCTTGCCGGAAAGGTCCTGCACGGCGTTGATGCAGCCCTGGGCCGCGGTCTGCGCCGGGAAGCAGCCGGCATTGGGGAAACTGTTCATGACCGCGTCTGTGTAGGCGGCCGATCCCGTGACGCTCAGTCGTTCGTTCAGCCGCGCGGCCAGCTCGGTCTCGACCCCCTTGGAGGTCACCTTGCCGATGCTGTTGAGGACGTTCTGATTGGTGATCTGATCCCGGCTCTGCGCCTGGAAGCCATGGAAGATCATGTCGAAGGCGGTGGCGTTCCAGGTCAGCCTGCGGTCGAAGAAGGTGCTCTTGAAGCCCATCTCGAAGCTGTCGACCGTCTCCGGCGGGATCGGCTGCCTGGCGGCGACGGCGTCGGCGGTCGGCACGCCCTTGAGCGGTCCCGCCGCCAAGAGGGCGCGGATCGTGAGCGTGCTGCTGAGGTCGTAGGCCATCCCCTTCTCGCCGCGCGAATAGGTCGCGAACGTCATCAGGGCCGGTGTGACGTAGTACTGGCCGCCCACGCGCCCGGTGACGGAGGTGTTGCTGTTGCAGGTCTGGATCGGCAGCGTCGGGCTGGCCGTGGAGCACCTTGGATCGCCGTAGGTGACCTTGTCTGCGTAGTCGACGAAGCTGTAGCGGATGTCCTCCCGGTTGATCCGAAGGCCGGCCAGGAGGTTGAGCTCATCGGTCAGGCGGTACGAACCCTGGCCGAAGACCGCGTAGTTGGTGGCCTCGGCCCGGGACAGGTAGGCCGAATAGGCGGTGCTGTTGGTCGTCGGCAGTGAGGCCAGGCCGTTGAAGGTCCCGAGATCGTTCGAGCCGCGCACGAAGAACCGCGCCGATCCCGTCCGGCTGTAGAACAGGCCGCCGACGTAGCGCAGCGGGCCGGAGTCCGCGGAGGTGAGGCGGAGCTCCTGGGTCACGGAATTGATCTTGAAGTCGCCGCCGTTCGCGGACCCGCCCTTGGGCGCCGTCGGCGCGAACTGCGAGAAGTCGATGTCGGTCGAGTCGGTGTCCTGCCGGTCGTACAGGTAGTAGTGATCGTAGGACGAGATCGACGTCAGGGTGAGGCCGCCGAGCTCACGCACGATCCGCAGGCCTGAGCCATAGTCCAGCGCGTTGCCCCGCGCGTCCACGTCGTAGCGGGCGTTCTGATTGTCCGGTCCGGGGGTGATCCCGGCCAGGACCACCGGCTGGGGGACGTTGTTCCTGCCGACCGTGACGCCCGGACTGACGAACAACTCCGCGCCGGTGCAGCAGGAGGCGACCGTGCGGGTGATGTAGGGCGAGAGCGTCACCGTCCAGTCGGCGTCAGGCGTCCATACCAGCTTTCCGCGCAGCGTGGTGTCCGACTGGCCGTTCAGCCAATGGCCGTCCGTCAGGTTGAAGACGTTGCCCCGGTAGTCGCTGTAGTTGGCGGCGAGGCGAAATTTCAGGACCTCGTTGAGGGGCCCCGAGATGGTCGCCTGATAGCGCTGCTCGTGGTCGTCGGTGAACATCGCTTCGCCGTGGGCGGTGAAGTGGTCGGTGGCCGGCTGGGTGGTGATGCTGATCACCCCGGCCGAGGCGGCCTTGCCGAACAGGGTGTTCTGCGGCCCGCGCAGGACCTCGACCTGCTGGACGTCCACCAAGGCTGAGAAGGCCGCCGCCTGGAAGGCCTGGGGCACATCGTCGACCACCACCGCCACGCTGGACTCGGTGGCGATCGAGAAGGCGTAGGTGCCGATGCCGCGGATGTTGATCGAGTTGTTCCCAGGCTGGCTGGTCTTGGTGATGGTCACCGACGGCGCGATCTTCACCAGGTCGTCGAAGTCGCGGACGTTGCTCCGCTCCATGGCTGCGGGGGTGGCCACCAGCACCGAGCCCGGCACGTCCTGCACGTTCTCTGTCCGCTTCTCCCCAGTGACCAGGACCTCGTCGATCACCGCATGTGGGTCGGCGGCCGGCTCGGGGGCGGCTGTGGGGTGCGACCGCTGGGTGATCTTCTCCGCCACCGGCGAGGGGCCGGCGTCGGTCGCCTCGGTCACCAGGATCACGTTGGCGGAGGTGCGGCGGAAGGTCAGGTTGGAGTGGGACAGCAGGATCTTGAGCGCGTCGTCCTGCGACATCCGCCCCCGGAGGGCGGGGCTGCGGCGGCCGCTGACCAGGGCCTGGGAGAAGAGGATCTGGGTGTTCGACCGCTCGCCGAAGGCGCGCAGGGCGCCGCCGAGATCCCGCGCGGGAATGTCGAACTGGTAGGCCACCGGTTGCGCCTCGGCGGGCGTCGCCGTGAGGGCGCAGGGGGCGATGACGGCCAGGGCGGCCACGGCAAGCAGCACGCCGCCGCCCGGCCCACTCGCGGACCTCATCACTTCCTCCCCCGGCGTTCGCCGTGTCGTTACGCCCGTCTCGCCCAAGAGCGGCGGGCTGTTGGTTTCGACGCGAGCCGCGGCGGCTTCCTCAAGTCGAACTCTACAGTCGTCGGACGTTTTCACGCAGGCGAATAGTGATCACGCTGTCGCTGCGCTGCACGGTCACGGGGAAATAGGATTGAACGGCGTCCACGAAGGCGTCGGTGTCGCCGGCCCGGAAGACGCCCGAGACGCGCAAGGCGCCGGCGGGGCCCTCGACCACCAGCTCGGGCGCGCCGTAGTTGTTCATCCGCGCCGCCGCGCCGGCCAAGGGTTCGTCGTCGAAGACCAGCTTGCCTTCGCGCCAGGCCAAGGCGTCCTCCGCGTCGATCTCGCGCAGCCTGGCGTCACCCGTGTCGGGCACGGTCAGTTGCTGGTGCGACGACATCTCGACGGGAATGGCGCCGCGCCCTGTCACGGCCACCCGGCCCTCGAGCAGGGTTACCACCACGGCATGCGGCTGCTGTTCGACTGAGAACACCGTGCCGAGCGCCGTCACCGTGCGGGCTCCGGCGCGCACCTTCATCGGCCGGGCGAGGTCCTTGGCGACCTCGAAATTCGCCCGGCCGGCCAGGAGTTCGACGCTGCGGAGGTCGCGGGTGAAGGTGACCTTGACCGTCGTCCGCGCGTCCAACGACAGGCGCGAGCCGTCCGACAGGACGATCGTGCGCTGCTCGCCGTGACCGGTCCGGAAGAAGGTCGGCGCCGGCGAACGCACGCGCAGCCACCCGACGGCGGCGATCGGCGCGGCGATCAGGCCGACGAGCCCGGCGGCCAGGGCGCGCCGGTTCGGCGAACCCGCCCAGCGCCGCCGGCCCGTGCGCCGCGCGCGGTCCAGGGCGTCGCGCCGGCGCGTCAGCAATTCCGGAGCGGCGGCATGTTGACCCAGCAGGTCCCAGCTCGCCTGGGCGTCGCTGAACGCCTGGGCGTGCGCCGGGTCCTCATCGCGCCACGCCTCGAATGCCGCGCGCAGGCCGGGATCCGCCTCGCCTTCGGCCAGCCGCAGCACCCAGGCTGCGGCCTCCTCATAGACGTCGTTGAACGGTTCTGGTCTGACCACGGTCCCGCGCTCTTAAGGAGGCCCCGCACGCATCGCGACGTGCGCAAGGGCCTTCATGATGTACTTTTCGATGGAGCTGACCGACACCCCGTACAGGGCTGCGAGTTCAGCGTGTTTCATGCCTTCCAGCCGATGGAGGATGAAAACGTCCCGGGTTCGCTCGTCGAGCTCATCCAGGGCGCGCAGCACCGTTTCCAGGGACTGCCTGCTATCCAAGACGCGCTCGGGCGAGATGTCCTCAAGGGCCGGCTGGTGCTGCGTGAGCTCGGCGAGATGGCTCGTGGAGGTCTTGCCGCGGCGCGAGCGGTCGCGCAGCAGGTTGATGGCCGTGCGGAAGACGAAGGCTTCGGGGTTGTCGATGGTCTCGACATCGAGCCGGCGCACCAGGCGTAGGAACACCTCCTGGGTGAGGTCTTCGGCCTCGTCGCGCGATCCGACCCGCCGCTGGAAGTAGGCGATCAGCGGCTGGCGATAGTGCGCCGACAAGCGCTCCAGGAACGCTTCCCGGTCCGCCGTCGCCGTTGCCCGCCCACTCATTCGCCGTTCCCGCCCCTGGCCAGCATGGTCCCCGCGGACCGGTGCGACAAGCGGCCCGCTCCTGATGTTCCGACGCGCCAGCCGCGGTTTTCCTCACAAGGCCGGCGCCGGTCCGCAGGAGGCGCGGACGATGAGACGCGGAGTTTCGGCGTCCGGCGGAGGCGACCAGGCCGGGGTTCGCCCGGCTGCGGAGCTCAGCTTCCAACCCGGCAGCCGGCCGAGCTGACGCGTCGGCATCCGCACACTGGTCAGCGGCGGCCAGAGGCTGCGCGCGATATCCAGATCGTCGAAGCCCACCACGTTCCCACACCCTGCAGGACGCCGCCCGTTGAGGAATTCTGTCCGTCGCGCGTCGAAAGGTTAGGCGGCAGACCGAAGATCAGAATGACACCGGTGTCATCGGGTCGGGCGTCGAGCCAGCAAAACGGTCCTGAGTGACCGAAAAAAGGGGGAAGTGTCCATGAGCCTTAAAACACAACTGTGGTTGTCCGTCGCCGTAGGGACCATTTCGATGGGCCTTGGCGGGGCGGCGATGGCCCAGTCCGCCGCGCCGTCGGGATCCTCGAGCGCCACGGTCGAAGAGGTGATCGTCACCTCCGACAAGCGGCCAGAGAACGTCCAGACGGTGCCGCAATCGGTCTTCGTCGCCACCAAGTTGGTGCTTGACCGGGCCAACGTCCGGGACTTCGACGACATCACCTCGGTGGCCCCGGACCTGACGATCACCAAGACCACCCAGCCGTTCAACAACAGCATCAATATCCGCGGGGTCGGCACCTACGCCTTCTCGATCGCCACCGAGGCCAGCACCGCCGTCGTGGTCGACGACGTGCCGCAGGCCTTCCAGGCCCAGGCGTTCAATGCGCTGACCGACGCCAGCCAGGTGGAAGTGCTGCGGGGGCCGCAGAACACCCTGTTCGGACGGTCGGCCTCGGCCGGGGTGATCAGCATCACCACCCAGGCGCCGACCACTACGCTGCAGGAGGGCCTGCGGCTGATGGGGACCGACGACCACGAGCGGCGCGTCAACGCCTTCATCTCGGGCCCGCTCACCGACACCTTCAAGTTCCGCCTGGCGCTGGGCGCGGACGACTATAAGGGGAGCCTCTACAACGTATTCACCCAGCGGCAGATCGACGGCCACAACGACGTCAACGCCAGGGCCAAGTTCGTCTGGGACGTCGCCCCGACCTGGACCGTGTCGCTGCTGCCCTACTGGTCCAACACCCACGCGAACTGCTGCACCATGACCCCGTACTTCCTGAGCCCGGTCGACGGGGGCCTGACCTACGGCAAGTTCAACGCCGCCAAGTTCGCCGCGCCCCAGGCGCTGATCCTCAACGGCATCGTTCCGGGGCCGGACAACCGGCAGGTTTCTGAGGACGTCAATCCGGAGGGCAACGCGGTCGACTACGGCTCGGGGTTCAAGATCGAGCACAGCCTAGGCGGCTTCGACCTGCTGTCGGTGACTTCCTACGATCGCTACGACCTGCATGACGACCAGGACACCGACCTGACCGCCTACAACTGGGGTCCCGGCGGTCCTAATCCGGTGCCCGGTGCAGTCGTCGGCGGCTCGGCCAATGGCGGGGTCTTCAAGATCAGCTCGGTCACCCAGGAGCTGCGGGTGACGTCGCCGAGCATGGGGCGGTTCCGTTATGTGGGCGGCTTCTTCTTCAGCCAGACGAAGGGCGAGGCGACCTTCGTCCGCGGATCCAACACCCTGACCCAGGACGGAAACCTTCTCACCGTGCCGCCCACGACGTCGGCCTACGCCGCCTACATCTCCCACTCAACGGACACCAACTACGCGCTCTACGGGCAGTCGACTTTCGACGTGACCGACCAGCTCAGCCTGGTGACCGGGCTGCGGCTCAACCGGGACAAGCTGCACTACAATTTCACCGACGAGTTCAACAACGTCACCTTCGGCGCCCCGCAGTGCTCGACCAAGACGCCCAGCGGCCTCGTGGCCCCGACCTGCAGCACCTATGACTCTGTGACCGGCAAGGTCGCGCTGCAGTATCGGGTCACGCCGACGATCATGGTGTTCGGCGGCTACGACCGCGGCAACAAGGGGCCGGCGTTCGACCTGACCAGCACGCTGACCACCCGCACCCCGCTCGCCGCGGGCGTGCCCCTGGCCGGCTTCCCGACCGCCGACGCGATCGCCTCGCGGCAACCCGTGCCGCCGGAGACCGTCGACGCCTACCAGCTCGGGTTCAAGAGCTCGTTCTTCGACCGCCGGGTGATCGTGAACGTCACCGCCTTCGACGCGATCTATCACAACTTCCAGGCCCAGAGCCGCGACGACATCACCCAGCAGAACGAGCTGAACAGCATCGGCCAGGTGACCACCAAGGGGGTGGAGTTCGAAATCTTCACCCAACTGACCCACGACCTCACCTTCAATCTGGCCGGGGCCTACGACAAGGCGACCATCGACAGCTTCCCCGCCGCGGCCTGTTTCTCCGGCCAGACGGCGGCCCTGGGCTGCGTGAACAGCCAGCAGGACCTGTCCGGCACGACCCTGTTCAACGCGCCCAAGTTCAGCATCAGCGGCAACGCCGAGTACGACCATCCGGTGGCGGACAACCTGACGGGGTTCATCACCCTGACATTCAAGGCGCAGTCGTCCGTCTACTACAGCCTGCTGCACGACCCGGACTCCAAGCAAAGCGCCTACGGCCTGGTGAACCTCGGCGCCGGGGTGAAGTCGGGGCCCTGGAAGGCGCGGATCTTCGTCAACAACCTGCTCGACCAGAGCTATGCGACCTTCCTGGGCCGCGCCGGCAACTGGAACATCAATCCCTATGGCGCGACCAAGGGCGCCCCGATCAGCGACGCGATCAACTGGACCCCGGGGCGCGACAGCAAGCGCTATTTCGGCGTCGAGCTGAACTACAACTACTGACCGGACCGGCGGACCGAGCCGAGAGCGTGACAGCATGAACTCAGGCCAGGCTCACGGTTGCGGGACGGCGGTCATCGCATTCCTGATGGGTCTGGCGGCCGCGGGCCACGCCGCGGCCGCCGACTGTCCGGCCGCCCCGCCGGCGGTCCGCGATATCAAGGCGATGGGTTACTATTCCGACGCCGCGAAGTCGGTGATCGATCCCGCGAAGTTCAAGGCGAACCGGGCGCTGACCGCGCCGCTCGACGACTACGCCAAGCGCCTTGCCGCCCTGTCCGACGCCTACCTGGCCCCGGGCGACGCCGCGGCCGGCGCCTGCGCGCTGGCCTGGTTGGACGGCTGGGCGCAGGGCGCAGCCCTGCTCGGCCGGATGGAGCGGGTGAACAACGACCAGCCCGACTACCTGCGCCAGTGGACCCACGCCGGCGCGGCGATCGCCTATCTGAAAGTCCGGCCCGCCGCGTCCGCCGCCCAGCGCGCGCGGATCGAAGCTTGGCTCAAGGCCGTGGCCGCCAGCAGCCTCGCCTACTGGGACGATCCCCGGAAGTCCCGCAACAACCACTACAGCTGGACCGGCGTCGGGGTGATGGCGACCGCGTTGGCCAGCGGAGACGCCGCACTCCTCGATCGGGCGCGGGCGATCTATCGGCATGGCGTCGACGAGATCCAGGACGACGGCGCCTTGCCCCTGGAGATGGCCCGCGGCGCGCGGGCGTTCCACTATCACAACTACGCCCTCGACCCCCTGGTGCTGATGGCCGAGATGGCGCGCCGGCGCGGGGAGGACTGGTACGGCTACCGTGAGGGGCAGATCGACCGGCTCGCCGCCCGCGTGGCGGACGGCTATGCCGATCCAAGCTGGTTCGCGGCCCACGCCCGGACGCCCCAGGCGCCCGAGGACTCCAAGCCCACCGGCGAGACCGGCTGGGTGGAGTTCTACCGCCTGCGCGCACCTCATCCCGAACGGTTCGCGGCCCTGCACGCCGCGGGCCCCTTCGACGATCCGCGCGCCGGCGGCGACCTGACCCTGATGGCGGACCGTGGCCTGTTCGATGCGAAATAGGTCCGCCCGGCTCTTGGCTGTGGCGCTCGCCGCAGCCGTCGCCGCCCGTGCCACAGCCGCCGAGGCGCCGGCCGGACGCCCGCCCGCCTACGCGGCGGTCGCGCCCATGGACGAGACGGTCACCCGGGTCATCCTGCCGCGGCTCGAAGCCCAGCTGCAGGCCCTGGCCGCCCGGAAGGGCAATATGACGCTCGACGGGGTGCGGGTGTTCGACGGTGGGGACAAGTTCCTTCCTGGGAAGATCGCCGTGGGCATGGCCTATGTGCTGCTGGCCACGCCGCGCTCCGACCCTCGGTTCGCCGCCGACCTTGCGGACTTCCGGACCCTGGCCGATCTGACCGTCGACCAGCCCAACGAGACCTGGGGCGTCTACTACTACGTCGAGGCCCTCTGGCTGCTGAAGAAGGCCGGTCTGCTGGACCAGGCGGTCTCGCCAGAGACCCTCGCCAAGCTCAGGATCAAGCTCGACTGGCGGACCTTCGTGCGCCCCGACCTGACCCTGATCGACCTGCCCAACAATTACTATGGGGTCGCCTTCAGCGTGGCGCGGTTGCGCAACCTGCTCGGCTGGGAGGACGGGCGCGGCGGCGACCAGCTGCTGGCCAGGATGCTCGACCACTATCGGAAATACTCGGGGCGCTTCGGCTTTGCCGACGAGACGGACGGGGAGGGCCGGTTCGACCGCTATAGCGTCCTGTTGATCGGCGAGATCGCCCAGCGCTTCATCGAGACCGACACCCCGCCGCCGCCAGAGTTGAAACTCTGGCTGCGCAAGTCCGTCGACCTGATGCTGCCGCGGTTCAACCTGCGCGGCGAAGGCTTCGAATACGGCCGCAGCCTCGGGCCCTATGGCGAGACCTGCTTCCTGGAGGTGATGACCGCAGCCGCCAAATACGGGGTGCTGACCCCTCGCGAGCAGACGATGGCCTACGCCTTCTCGTCGCGCATCGCCGCCCGCTACGCCGACTTCTGGTGGGATCCGCAGATGGGGTCGGTCAACCTCTGGCGGCATGGCCGGCGGGCGGACGGCTACCGCGGCCTCAACCGGAACCTCGGCGAGAACCTCAGCCTTGGCCGCCAGTTCATCTACACCGACGCCCTGTGGAATAGCCTGGGCTTCAAGGCCAAGGCGCCGGACCCAGGCTACGCCGCCTGGCTTCGCACCCTGCCCAAGCGGACCGTCACCTGGTTCGCGAGAGGTCGCTACGACCGGGCCCTGGTCACCCTGCGCGACGGCGACCGGGTGATCGGCCTGCCGCTGATCAACGGCGGCGCCGGCGAGCACATGACCAACCCTTACTTCCCGGCGCCCTTCTCGCCGGGCCTGCTGTCCGGCGTCGCCGACAGCCCCGCGCCAAACCTCGTTCCGCGCCTGACCCTGGCCGACGGTTCATCCGTCGCGCCGCTCGCCTTCTTCCGGCGCGTCGAGGTCAAGGGGCGGGGCGGCGCCACCCGGGTGACCTGGCGCCAGACGGAGCTCGACCGGCTCGGTCAGTCAGGGCCGGTCGCCGACGGCCGCCTCACGGTCAGGACGACCTACGCCTTTGCGCCAGGCCGCATCGTCCGGACCGATGTCTTCAGTCCCGCCTCGGGTGCGGTCGATCTGCAGGCCATCGATCTGGAGTTCGGGTCCTATTCCAGCGGCGCGGCCGTCACGGGCGGCTTGGCCAGTTTCGCCCGGGGCGATGTCACCAGCTTCAAGGTCGAGGGCCTGGACGGCTGCGTCAGCGCTCCGTTCGCCGCCCCGCAGGACGGCGACACCCCCGTCGGCCCGTTCGCCAGCCGCATCGTCTGCGCCTCCGGACCCAGGCGCCTGACCGGCCCCTTCCTGATCCGCTGGACCCTGACCTACCGCTGACCGGCGCCGGTCGCGCGCGCACGGAAGACAAAGGCTTAATTGGTCAGTCCAGTGTGGACAAACCAATTATTAGGCCGTAGCAGAGAAGACGACGCGGGTCAGGGGTGGCAACCTGGGTTTGGAGGGGTTGTCCGGCCTCCATAGGCGGACGAGCTTCAGGGCCGAACGGAAGAGATCTTACGCGACATGCAGATCGCAGACGTCAGGGTCATCACCTCCTGCCCGGGCAGGAATTTCGTCACGCTGAAGATCGTCACGGATGAAGGCGTCTATGGGATCGGCGACGCCACCCTCAACGGGCGGGAACGGGCGGTCGCGGCCTACCTGGAAGAACATGTCGCCCCTCTGCTGATCGGCCGCGATGCGCGGCGGATCGAGGATGCGTGGCAACTGCTCTATCGCGGCGCCTACTGGCGGCGAGGGCCCGTCACCATGCGGGCCATCGCCGCCGTGGACGTGGCGCTCTGGGACATCAAGGCCAAGGCGGCGGGGATGCCGCTCTACGATCTGCTGGGCGGCAAGAGCCGCGAAGGCGTGCTGGTCTACGGTCACGCCAACGGCGCCGACATCGAAGAAACCTGCGATGAGGTCGAGCGCTACATCGGGCTGGGCTACAAGGCCGTGCGCGCCCAAAGCGGCGTGCCGGGCCTCGACAAGCCCTACGGCGTCGGCCGCGGCCAGATGTTCTATGAGCCGGCCGATGCGGCGCTTCCCACAGAGACCATCTGGTCGACGTCGAAATACCTGGATCACACGCCAAAGCTCTTCGAGGCGCTGCGGGACCGGGTCGGCTTCGGCGTGGAACTCCTGCACGACGCCCACCACCGGCTCACGCCGTTGGAGGCCGCGCGCCTCGGCAAGTCGCTGGAACCCTACCGGCTGTTCTGGCTGGAGGACGTGACGCCGGCGGAGAACCAGGAGGCCTTCCGCCTGGTGCGCCAGCACACGGTGACGCCGTTGGCGGTCGGCGAGATTTTCAACACCCTGTGGGACTGCAAGGACCTGATCCAGGAGCAGCTGATCGACTTCATCCGCACCACCGTGGTGGGGGCAGGCGGGATCACCCACCTGCGCCGGATCGCCGACTTCGCCGCCGTCTGGCAAGTGCGCACCGGCTGCCATGGCGCCACCGACCTGTCGCCCGTGACCATGGGCGCGGCCCTGCATTTCGACACCTGGGTCCCGAACTTCGGCATCCAGGAATACATGCGCCACACGGCGGAGACAGACGCCGTCTTCCCGCACGCCTATCGCTTCGAAGCGGGTCTGCTGTTCCCCGGCGATACGCCCGGGCACGGCGTCGACATCGACGAGACGCTGGCCGCCAAATATCCCTACGACCCCAAACAGCTGCCGATCGCCCGTCTCGAGGATGGCACCATGTGGAACTGGTGATCATCCGCCCGACGGCGACCCTCAAGCGGCTGCGCTGGTGGATCGTCGTCCTCGTCTGCGCGGGGACCGTTCTCAACTATCTGGCCCGCAACTCGCTGGGCGTGCTGGCGCCGCAGCTGACCAGGGACCTGGGCTTCACGACGCAGCAGTATTCGTGGGTCGTGGCCGCCTTCCAGGTGACCTACACCGCCATGCAGCCGGTGTGCGGCGCGATCATCGATTCCCTCGGCCTGAAGCTCGCCTTCGCCCTCTTCGCGGTCGCCTGGTCGCTCGCCAACATGGCGCATGGCTTCGCCGGCGGCTGGATGTCGCTGGCCTTCTTCCGCGGGCTCCTGGGCCTGAGCGAATCCGCGGCGATCCCGGCCGGCGTGAAGGCGGTCAGCGAGTGGTTTCCGGCGCGCGATCGCTCGGTGGCCATCGGCTTCTTCAACGCCGGGACCTCGCTCGGCGCCGCGATCGCCCCGCCGATCGTGATCTTCCTGTCGCTGGCCTACGGCTGGCGCTCGGCCTTCGTGGTGACGGGGGCGGTCGGCCTGGTCTGGGCGGCCGCCTGGTATCTGTTCTATGACGACCCCGCGCGGCACCCGGCGCTGAGCCCCGCGGAGCGCGTGCTGGCGCCTTCGATTGTCGAGCCCTCCACCCAGCCGCTGCTCACCTTCCGCACCCTGGTCATCCAGCGCAACTTCTGGGGTCTGGCGATCCCGCGGTTCCTCATCGAGCCGGCCTGGCAGACCTTCAGCTTCTGGATTCCGCTCTATCTGGCGCGTGAGCGAGGCATGGATCTGAAATCCATCGCGCTCTTCGCCTGGCTGCCGTTCCTGGCCTCCGACGCCGGCGGTATCCTCGGCGGCTATCTCTCGCCGTTCCTCATGAAGCATCTGCGGCTGGGCCTGCTCACCTCGCGCGCCACCGCCTTCGCCTTTGGCGCGGTGATGATGATCGCGCCGGCCAGCGTCGGCCTGGCGCTCAGCCCCTACACGGCGATCGCGCTGTTCTGCGTCGGCGGCTTCGCCCACCAGATGCTTTTCGTCTCGCTGAACGCCCTAACCACCGACGTCTTCCCGCGCGAGAGCGTGGCGCGGGCCAACGGCTTCGTCGGCATGTGCGGCTGGATCGGCGGTCTCATCTTTTCCCTGACCGTGGGCGCGCTCGCCGACACCGTCGGCTATGCGCCGCTCTTCCGGCTGCTGGCGGTGTTCGACATCGCCGGCGCGATCGTCCTGTTCGCGGTGCTGCGGCCTGTCCGGCTCGACGCGCGGCGGCCATCCACGGCTGGCCGCTAGGGTCTGAGGGCCCCCGACCGCCGGACCGCCCGGGGGAGCGGACGATCCGGCGGGGGCGCACGACGTCCGGCGTCAGAGACCCTCGGATGTCATCGGGCCTTGCCCGAAAGCCAAGCCAGGCTAGCCGCCCTTGAACGCCAGGCGGAAGCCGTAGAACCGATTGTAATCGCGGGCGATTTCGTGGGTGTAGGCCTCGACCTGGGTCCCGGCGGGCTGGCCCGGCCAGGTGAAGTTGCCGGCGACGTTCCCGATGTTCGCGTCGTAGTGGGTGTCGAACAGATTGTTGACGAAGAGGGACAGGCTGAGCCCCGGGCGGTCCCTCAAGCCGAAGGTGAAGCTCAGGTTGGTGATGTCATAGGCCTTCTGGACCGTTCCCGGATCCTCGTTGAGGCCAAAGTTCACCGCGCTTTGCCAGACCGTGGTCGCGTTCACCTTCATACTTACGGGGCCGTCCAGCGGCACGTCCCAATTCAGGCTGGCGGTGATCTTGTTCTTCGGCGCGTTGGGCAGCGTCTGGCCCGTCAGGCTCTGGAACTTCGCCGGATTGACCGGCGCGGGGGCCGCAACGGAGCAGCTTGCCGGCGCCGAGGCGAGCATCGTCTCGTTCGGGTAGCACTGGCCATACGGGAAGTCGGTCGCGGTGGCCTCGGTGTAGATGTAGTTGAAGTTGAGGCTCAGGCCGTAGGCAAGGGCCGCGGTGCTGGAGAGTTCCACCCCGCGCGTGCGCACCGCCGGAATGTTCGTCAGGATGAAGGTGTTCGGCGGGTTCGGCGGCGAGGCGGCGAGCGACGAAACCTGGAAGTTCTTGTAATCCATCCAGAACGCCGTCGCGTTCAGCACCAGGTGACGGTCGAACCACATGCTCCGCGCGCCAACCTCGTAGTCCACCGACGTCTCGCGCTTGACCGGGAAGGTTCCGGCTTCGGTCGGGCTGAGATTGGACGTCAGGTCGTAGCCGACGCCCTTGTAGCCGCGCGCCACCGTGGCGAAGGTCATGAGGTCGTCGGTGACCTGCTGCTGCAGGCCGATCTTGCCAGTCCACACGTCGTCGGTGTGATCGGCCGGGAACGGCGCGTTGAGCGGCGGGCTGGTGATCGCGGGATTGGTGTTGATGGTCGGGAACGTCACCACACGATAGTAGTCGACGTAGCTGTATGAGCTGTCTTCCCGGTTCAGGCGCAGTCCGGTGATCAGCGTCGTATCCGGCGCGAACTTCCATTCGGACTGACCGAAGAGCGCATAGTTCCGATACTGCGCCTCACCACGCCACGACGTGTCGGCCTTGGAGTTGGGCACCAGCACGAGGGGCATCGAGTAGTTCTGGAATCCGCGGCCGAAGGTGCGGATGTCGTCTTCGCTGTCCACGTAGAGCCCGGCGACCCAATTGAACCTGGCGTTGCCCTGGCTGGACAGGCGGAGCTCCTGCGCGAAGGTGGTGACGTCGAACTGGCCGCCCTGCAGGATGTCGCCGTGGACCACGTTCGGGTTCACCGCGATGGCGGTGTTGTTCACGTTGGCGTTGTTGCAGTTGGTTCCCGGACTGCCGAAGGCGGTGCACGGCGTGAAGAACTGCATCATGTCGACGTCGGTGCCGTCGTAGTCCGTCAGATCGTGCAGCCTGTATTTGTCGAACGACGTGATGGAGAGCAGGCTCATATGGTCGCCGACGTCGTACCTCACGTGGGATGAGAAGCCGTACTCCTTGCTGTCGGCGATCGGCGAGACCGTGAGCGCGATATCCCGATTGTGGGGGCCGACGGGGACGCCGGCGAACACCGTGGCCTCAGGCACCTTGCCGAAGAAGGTCGGCGGCGCGCCGGCGCCCAGGTCGATCCGCGTATAGGGCTGGCCGCAGCACACGGAATCGTCGTGCGCATAGTGCGCCGCGAAAACGGCGTCCAAGCGGTCGTTCGGCTTCCACTCCACCTTGGCCGTGCCGGTATAGCTTTCGTCGCTGTTGATCTTCTGGTGGGTGAAGATGTTGTTCACGTTCCCATCGTAGTTCCGATAGGAGCCGCTCAGGCGGAAGTTGACGGTGTCAGAGAGCGGCCCGGACACGCTGAGCGTGGTGCGCTGCTCGTGGTCGTTGGTGACCTTCACATCGCCGAAATAGGTGAAGGTGTCGGTCGGGGCCTTGGTCTTGATGACGATCAAGCCGGCCGCGGCCGACTTGCCGTAGAGCGTGCTCTGCGGCCCTTCCAGCACTTCCACACTGTCGAGATCGACGATGTCGGCGAAGGCCTGCGCCTGGTAGCCGGCGGCCACATCGTCGACCACCACCAGGACGCTGGGGTTGACGGCGACGGAGAAGGCGAAGGTGCCGATGCCGCGAATGACCGCGGCGCTGTTGCCCGGCTGATCGCCCTTGGTCATCGTCAGCGCCGGCGCGAACTTCGCCAGGTCGGAGAAGTCGGAGACGTTCGCGGCGGCCATGGCGTTGGCGCTCACCACCGTCACGGCGAGGGGCGCTGTCTGAAGGGTCTCGGTCTGCTTCTGGCCGGTGACAATCACCTCGCTCACCTGCGCAAGAGCGTCAGCGGCATGGGCCGCGCCCGCGCCGCCCGCGGTCACCAGACCGGTGAGCAGCCAGCCGGACAGCGACGTGCTGGAAAACAAGCGCCTCATAGTTTCCTCCCCTGGTCCCGATGAGCGTTATGGCCGCCCCTTCAAACTGGTCCTACCATATTGGTAAGGCCGCCTGCAATGACTGGTATAACAGAATTATGAAGAGCGGTGGCCGCCTCAGGGGGAGGGGCTCCGAGCCGCATTCGCCGGCTTGTCGGAATTGGCCTGACCAGATATGGGTTGCGAATGAGCGCAAAGCCCGAAACCGGCCGGCTGTATGAGCGGGTCGCCGAGGATCTCTCCGGCCGGATCGCCGCGGGCGAGTACGAGGTCGGCCGGCGCCTCCCGTCCGAGCGCGACTTGGCCCAGGCCTATTCGGTTTCCCGTCCGACGATCCGCGAGGCGATCATCGCCCTGGAACTGGACGGACTGGTGGAGGTGCGGCTCGGCTCGGGGGTCTATGTCACCGCGCGCGTGCCGCGCGGCGGCGAGGCCAGCGCGATGGATGTCGGCCCCTTCGAACTGCTGGAGGCCCGCCGCGCGATCGAGGGCGAGAGCGCCGCGCTCGCCGCCGCCTTGATCTCCGACGAACAACTGCAGGAACTGCAGGAGCTTGTCGCCGAGATGCAGGCGGAGAACGCGCGCGACGTGGTGATGTCGGAGGACGCGGACCGCCGCTTTCACATGCTGATCGCCACCTCAACCCAGAACAGCGCCATGGCCGCGGCGGTCCAGATGCTGTGGGACGCGCGCGCCCGCTCGCCGCAGACCCAGCTGCTCAGCGCCAAGGCCCACGCCGCCGGGGTGACGCCGCGGATCGACGAGCACGCCGCCATCCTCGACGCCCTGCGCCGGCGTTCGCCGGAGGCCGCCCGCCAGGCCATGCGCGAACACCTGACCCGGGTCCTGGACTCGCTTCTGGCCGCCACCGAGGTCCACGAGCTTGAACAGGCCCGCGCGCGGATCGCGGCCGAGCGCAAACGCTACGGCGCGCTCCGCTAAGGCGAACCGTCAAAAAGACCGCCCGTTCACGACGGCGGATTGTTCCTGGGGAGGCCCGCATGGCTGACGAACGGACGCCCGGACCGGGGCCTCGCGCGGTGACGCGCCGTCAGGCGGTCGGCGCACTGGGCCTCGCCGCCGCCGCCGCGGGGGCGGCGACCGACGCCGCCGCCCAGGCCCGTCCGCGCGTTCAACGCGGCGAGGCGAGTCTGCTCTATCCGCATGAGAGCCCGACCCGCGCGATCCGCGACCTGTCCGGCCTCTGGCGCTTCCAACTCGATCCGGGCGATCGAGGCGAAGCCGACCGCTGGTTCGAGACCAGCCTGCCAAAGCCGCGCCACATCCCGGTGCCTTGCAGCTGGAACGATCTGTTCGACGACGCCCGCGACTACTTCGGGACGGCCTGGTACGAGACCGACTTCCACCTCGACCCCGCCTGGCGAGGCCGCCGGGTCTGCCTGCGCTTTGGCTCGGCGGTCTACCGCGCCCGCGTCTGGCTCAACGGCGAATACCTCGGCGAGCACGCCGGCGGCCACCTGCCGTTCGCCTTCGATGTCACCGGCCTTGCGCGGGATGGGGCGGCGAACCGGCTCACCGTCAGCGTCGAGAACCGCCTTGCGCTCGACCGGGTGCCGGCGACGCCCGACCCGAAGACCTCGCACTTCTACCTGCAGGACTATCCTCAGACGGCCTACGACTTCTTCCCCTACTGCGGCCTGCACCGGCCGGTGGTGCTGGTCGCCACGCCCGACATCGCGGTCCAGGACCTGACGGTGACGACCGGCTTCGCCGGGGCTGCGGGCGTTGTCGATGTGACCTTCGCCGTGAACGGCGGCTGGTCGGGGCCCGCGAGCCTGGTCCTGAGCGGCGGCCCGACGCCGATCAGCGCGCCGGTCGAGGTGAAGGCCGGCCGTGGCGTGGGTCAGATCCGCGTGCCCGCCGTGCGGGCCTGGTCGCCGGAGGATCCCCACCTCTATCGGCTGAGCGTCCGGCTGGGCGGCGGCGAGGCGCCGATCGACGAGTACGGCCTGAAAATCGGCGTGCGCACGGTGGAGGTGCGCGGCAGCGAGATCCGGCTGAACGGCAAGCCGGTGTTCCTGACCGGCTTCGGCAAGCACGAGGACTTCCCGATGCACGGCAAGGGCCTCGACCTGCCCGTGCTGGTGCGGGATTTCGAGCTGCTGAAATGGATCGGCGCCAACAGCTTCCGGACCTCGCACTATCCCTATTCGGAAGAGGCGATGATGCTCGCCGACGAGTACGGTTTCCTGGTGATCGCCGAGACGCCTGGCGTCAGCCTGGTGTTCTCCGATCCGCCAGACGTCATCGAGGCGCGCTACCGGCAGCTTGAGCGGGCGTTGGGGGAGCTCGTGCGGCGGGACCGGAACCACCCGTGCGTGATCTTCTGGTCGCTGGCCAACGAGCCGATCCCCAAACCCTTCCACACCACCGATGAGGCGCCGGTGGGCGCGGTGGAGGCGGGGACCCAGTTCTTCAAGCGCCTGTTCGCCCGGGCTCGCGACCTGGACCACACGCGCCCGGTTGCGCTGGTGAGCGTCCAGAACGGCCCGCCCGAATGGGTCGGACAGGGCGACGTGATCTGCACCAACTCCTACAACGGCTGGTACGCGGTCTCGGGCCAGATCGACGAGGGCGTCGCCACCCTGGAGCGGGAGATCGCCGCCCTGCGCGCGCATCACGGCGACAAGCCGGTGGTGTTCACAGAGTTCGGCGCCGACGCCGTCGCCGGCGTCCACGCCCACCCCTCCGAGATGTGGAGCGAGGAATACCAGGCCGACCTGATCGAGGCCTATTGGAAGACGCTGCGCCGGCATGCGTTCATCGTCGGCGCCCATCCGTGGGCGTTCGCGGACTTCAAAACCGCGCAGAGCATCATGCGGGTCGGATCGCTGAACCAGAAAGGCGTCTTCACGCGAGACCGCCGTCCGAAGCTCGCGGCCACGAGATTGCGTGCGCTCTGGGGCTCATCTGGACGCTAGGTCCAGGCCGATCCGGTCGTCGCGCGCCGCGGCGTCTTTAGCGCGGGGCCGCAGCGAAGTCCGTAGACGCGCTCAGCGTGCGCGACCTGCGATCGGCCGCGGCCTTCCGGGCGTCGGCCGCCTGGACGACCTTGAGGATCAGCCCAGGATCGCCTTGACCTCCAGGTGGGCTTCCAGCCCGTAGCGGCCGTATTCGCGGCCGATACCGGACTGCTTGAACCCGCCGAACGGCGCCAGGGGCGCGTGCGGCGCGCCATTGATCGTCACGCGGCCGCAGTCCAGCCGCTCGGCCACCCGACGCGCGTGCGCCACGTCAACGCTCTCGACATAGGCTTGCAGGCCGTAGGGGCTGTCGTTGGCGATCGCGATCGCCTCCTCCTCGTCGTCGTAAGGAATGACGCACAGCACCGGGCCGAAGATTTCCTCGCGGGCGATACGCATGTCGTTGTTGACGCCGGCGAAGACGGTGGGCTGCACGAACCAACCCCGCTCGAGGCCAGCCGGCCGGCCTTCGCCGCCGATCTGGAGTTCGCCGCCTTCTTCGAGGCCCAGACGAATGTAGCTTTGCACCCGATCCCACTGCTTTTGGCTGACCATTGGCCCGATCTTGACGGCGGGATCGGCGGACTCGCCGACCGCGAGCGCCGCGACCGCCGTCTTGAGGCGCTCGAGGAACTCGGGCAGGCGCGATCTCGGCGCCAAGACCCGGGTGCCGGCGATGCAGGCCTGACCGCTGTTGAGGAACCCGACCGCGACCACGGTCGAGACCGCGGCCTCCATATCCGCGTCGGGCAGGATGATGTTCGGACCCTTGCCGCCCAGCTCCAGCGTGACGCGCTTCATCGTCTCGGCCCCGGCGCGCATGATGGAACGCCCCACCGCCGTCGAACCGGTGAAGGTCACCTTGGCGACGTCCGGGTGCGACGACAGTTCGGCGCCTACCACGTCGCCCCGGCCGTTGACGATGTTGAACACGCCGGGCGGCACGCCGGCCTCGTGAAGGGCCTCGGTGAGGACCTGGGTTTGAGTGGCGCTCATCTCGCTGGGCTTGATGACGACGGTGCAGCCGGCGGCCAGCGCGGTCGCAAGCTTGCTGCAGATCGAGCCGATATTGCTGTTCCACGGGCTGATGGCCGCCACGACGCCGACCGGCTGCAGGGTGACCTGCGCGCCGCCGACAGTTTGGGTAAATGCGAACGCTTCCAGCGTCTGGGCCATGTCGAGGAAGAGATTGGCCGCGTGCGCGACGGAGAAGCCTACGAAGGCCTGGGGCGCGCCGTACTCTTCGATCATCGCCGCGGCGAGGGCATCGGCCCGCGCGGCGACGGCGTCATGCAGCCGGCGGAGCAGCGCGATCCGCTCGGTCTTCGTCGTTTGGGAATAGGTCGGGAAAGCCCGCTTGGCGGCCGCGACGGCGGCCTGGGTGTCCACCGCATCGCCCAGGCGCACCGCGCCGATCTTCTCTTCCGTGGCGGGGTTGAACAGGTCGAACAGCTCCTCCCCGTGCGGGGTGACGAATTGGCCGTCGATGTAGACCGTGTCGATGGTGCGCATGGCGCTCCTCCTCTGGGTTGCTGGAGGCAGATGTGACACCCGGCGACTGATCTGATAAGTCGATCAGAATGGCACAGGTTGATGCAAAAAATCGCGCAATGCGGGCAAGTCAGCTGGAGCTCGAAGCCGTGGTGGCGGTGGCGCGTCACGGTGGCTTCCGGGTTGCGGCGCGCGAACTGGACATGTCGTCCTCGGCGCTCAGCCACGCGGTGGCGGCGCTGGAGGCGCGTCTGGGCGTTCGCCTGTTCAACCGGACCACACGCAGCGTCGCGCTGTCCGCTGAGGGCGAGCAGTTCGTCGGCGAGATCGCCCCCGCCCTGGCCGCGATCCGCACCGCCATGGAACGCATCGATGAGCATCGCGCCGAACCTGTCGGCGCCTTGCGCTTGAATTTGCCGCTGGGCGCGGGCCGGATGATCCTGTCGCCGCTGATCTACGAATACATGCGCCGCTATCCGCGCGTGACGGTCGACATGGTCAGCGAAGGGGCGATGGTCGACATCGTCAGCCAAGGCTTCGACGCCGGCGTCCGGCTGGAGGAGTTTGTGCCGCCGGACATGATCGCCGTGCCGATCACGCGCCCGATACGCTCGATCGTGGTGGGCTCGCCCGCCTACTTCGCGGGGCGGAAGCCGCCGAGAACGCCGGCCGACCTGGCGGAGCATCGCTGCATTCGCCGGCGCCTGGGGAGCGGCGCGATCTACCGCTGGGAATTCGAGAAGCGCGGCGAGGAGATCGCAATCGATGTCCCGGGCCAGCTGATCCTCGACGATATCGACCTGATGCTGGAGGCCGCCCTGGCCGGCGAGGGCCTGGCCTTTGTCTCCGACATCGCCGCCGCCCAGTCGATCGAGGCTGGCCTGTTGCTGCCGGTGCTGGAGGACTGGTCGCCGGAATTTCCGGGCCTTTGTCTCTACTATCCGAGCCGCCGCAATATTCCGGCCAGGCTGCGCGCGTTCATCGATTTGATCCGCCAGCAGGCGAGGTGAACTTCCCGCTCGACGCCGAAAGCGCCCGCCTGGACCGATCCGGACTCTTCGGTGAGGTTTTGGAGCTTCCGTTCGCCGCGGCCCGGTCGGCTCTTCAGGCCTGCCTCGAGCGTCGCCAGTCCGATCGGCGAGTCCGCAGATAGCTTATCATTTGGTTTTTCGATGGCTCCCGTGGTCGGCGAACTCCCGAACTATGTCCATGTCGCAGCCCTGTTTCGCGATGACCGGCGACGGCGATCCGGGAAGACGGCCCGAAGCGGCGCGCCGGGCCGCCACCTATCAAACCGCCATCGATCCGAGAGCGCGCCGTTCAGTTTGTGCGGGGAAAGGGAACTGTGACCACCGCCGAGTTTCAGGCGATCGGCGTGCACAGGTGTTACCTGACGCCAATGTGTGAGGAGGGACTACTGAGGCGCGTGGCCTACGGCCGCTACCGATTGGCCGCTGGCGAGCGGGACGCAGCCTAAGGGCGGCCTGTCTGCTTAGCGTCCTTCAGCGCGCGCGTAGCTTTCCCGATTTCCGCCAAGAGCGATGTAGAGCGTTACGCTGTTCTGCAGCGCCGCAGATTTCAATTGGATCAGAGACTGTTGCGCCGAAAACAAGTTTCGACGCGCATCGAGCACCTCAAGGTATGTGGATACGCCATTCTGATACCTGATCTCGGTCGTTTCAGATAGATTTGTATCGCTCTTGACGGTCTCTTCGTTGGCGAGAATCTCGTCTTCATAGCGGCGGCGGGCCACGAGGGCGTCCGAGACCTCGCGGAACGCCGTCTGAACCGTCTTCTGGTAGTTGGCGATCAGCTCCCGCTGTCGCGCCTTGGAGAGGTCCAGCCTGGCCTGGCGGCGACCCCAGTCGAATATGGGGAGGTCGACAGACCCGCCGAAGAGCCAAGCCTGGGACGCGCTCTTGAACAGGTTGGCGAGCGCCGGCGACTCGTACCCGTAGCTCCCGGTCAGACTGATCGTCGGGAAGAACGCCGCACGCGCCGCGCCAATATCGGCGTTGGCGCCCCGCAGGTTCTGCTCCGCCTGCCGGATATCCGGCCGGTTGGCCAGCAGATCGGACGGCAGGCCCGGGTCGATCGGACCCAATAGGTTCTGGTCGGCGATTGAACGACCCGCCGGCAACGCTGCGTCGGTCGGGCCACCGACCAGCACCATCAGCGCGTTACGCGCCTGTTCCGTCGTGCGCTGGAGATCCGCCAGCTGGGCTCGCGCTTGCGAGACGAGGAGCGCCGATTGGTCATAGTCGACGCTCGAGGTCACGCCGGCGTCGAGCCGAACCTTGGCGATGTTGTAGCCTTCCAGGCGGGCGTCGAGCGTCCGCTGGGCTAAGGCGATGCCCTCTTCGCCGGCGACAATGGACAGATAGGTCGAGGCGACGTCGCTGATCAGGGCCGACCGGAACGCGTCGGCGCCCTCGACGCTGGCCAGGTACTGCCGGCGCTGAGCTTCGCTCAGGTTGCGGACGCGACCCCAGAAGTCGAGCTCGAACGCGGTGACGGCCACCTGTGCGCCATAGAGGTTGGAGGTGATGCTGGTCTTGGGGCCTGGCGCGCCCGCCGCGCCCGCCTGGGATTCAAGCACGCTGATGGGGGTCTGGGTGCGTGTTCCGGATCCGCCCAGGTCCAGCTCCGGCAACCGCTGGGCGTTCTGTATACGGAAGTTCGCATGCGCCTCCTCGATGCGCGCCACCGCCGCAGCGAGGTCCCGGTTGCTGGCGAGGGCGGCGGCGATATAGGCCCGCAACCGCGGATCGCCGAAATAGTCCCGCCATTCGATGGAGCTTGCCACTCGCGCCCCCCGGGCCTCGTCGGCCGCGAAGGTCGTGGGGATCGGGACGGGAGGCTGGCGATAGGGGGGCGCCAGCGCGCACGCCGACGTCAACCCGGCGACCAGCGCCAGCGGGGCCAACGCCTTACGCACGGGATGTCTCCGGCGCATTCGGGGGCGCTGAGGCGCGTTCCTCCAGCGCGTCTTCGGCGGCGAAGTCGTTGTCGCGGCTCAGCCAGCGGCGGGCCGAATAGTAGAAGACGGGCGTGAAGAAGATGCCGAGACCGGTGACGAAGATCATGCCGCCCATCACCCCGGTGCCCATGACCTGGCGGCTCGCCGCGCCGGCGCCCGAGGCGATCACCAACGGCGCCATCCCGAAGATGAACGCGAGGCTGGTCATCAGGATCGGCCGCAAGCGCTGCCGGGCGGCGGCCTTGACGCCCTCCAGGGCGGATCGGCCGGCCCGTTCCTCGTCGAGCGCGAACTCCACGATAAGGATCGCGTTCTTCGCGGACAGCCCGATCACGGTGATCAGACCGATGTTGAAATAGATGTCGGCCGACAGTCCGCGCGCCATGGCGAAGACCGCCGCGCCCAGGACCCCGAACGGGATGGCCATCAGGGCGGCGAGCGGCACCGGCCAACTGCCGTAGAGCGCCGCCAGAAGCAGATAGACGACCAGCAGCGAAAGGCCGAGGAGTGCCCCGACCTGGCCGCTCGACTGCTTCTCCTCATAGGCGGTTCCCGTCCATTCGTAGCCGAGCCCGTTTTGCAGGACCGGCGCGGAAATCCGCTCCATCTCGGCCAGGGCCTCGCCGCTCGCATGGCCGGGCGCGGCGACGCCGGAGATGGTTTGTGAGGGATAGCCGTTGTAGCGCTCGACCTGCTGCGGCCCGGACGCCCATTTCACGGTGGTGAAGCTGGCGAAGGGCACCATCTCATTGCGCGAATTCGGGACCTTCAGGGCCAGGAGATCCGCCGGCGTCATGCGCTGGCTGGCGTCGGCTTGGAGGTAGACCCGAAGCACGTCTCCCAGGTAGGTGAAGTCGTTGGCGTAGAAGGAGCCGAACGTGATCGCGAGCGTCTGGTTGACGTCGGCGATCTGCACCCCGAGCGCCCGCGCCTTCGTCCGGTCGATGTCGACGTAAAGCTCGGGCGTCGGCGGCAGGCCTTCGGGCCGCACCCCCACAAGCAGCTTGCTCTTGCTCGCCTGTGCGAGGATCGCATCCCGCGCTTCGAGCAGTTTCGCGGCGCCCGCGCCGCCGCGGTCCTCGATCTTGAACGTGAAACCGGTGGCGTTGCCGAGGGCCTGGATCGGCGGCGGATCGAGCGCGAAGATCTGCGCCTGGGGGATGCCCGCCAGCGCCGCGTTGGCCTTGGCGACCAGGGCAGATGCGCCATTGGCCTTACCCGGCCGCGCCTCCCATGGCTTGAGCGTGACAAAGCTCATGGCCGTCGACTGGCCTTGACCGAAGAAACTGAAGCCGACGACCGAGACGACCGAGCGAACCTGAGGTTGCTTCCTGAAGAAGGCCTCGGCCTGTTGCACCGACACGGAGGTCCGACCCATCGTCGCGCCCGGGGCGGCCGTATAGACCACGAAGATGTAGCCTTGATCCTCCGTCGGGAGGAAACCGCCCGGCAATCGGGTGAACAGGAACCCGGTGAGCGCCACCGCGGCGGCGAAGACACCCAGCCAGCGGATCGGCTTGGCCAGGATGGCGTCGACGCCTCGGCCATAGCGGTCACGCGTGTCCGCGAAGCCTCGATTGAACGCGCTGAAGAAGCGATCCAGCCAACCTGCGAGCCCTCGCCGCGGCCGCGGCGCTTGCGTCGCCGTCGCCCCATCCTTTGCCGGTTCCTTGAGGATCATCGCGCACAGCGCCGGCGTGAGGGTCAGCGCGAGCGTCGCGGAGATGAAGACCGAGACGGCCAGCGTCACCGAGAACTGGCGATAGATGCCGCCCGTCGACCCCGGAAAGAACGCCATGGGCAGGAAGACGGCGACCAGGACCAGGGTGATGCCCACGATCGCGCCGGTGATCTGCCCCATGGCCTTGACGGTGGCGCGCCGGCGGTTGAGGCCTTCCTCCTTCATGATCCGGTCGACGTTCTCGACCACGACGATCGCATCGTCGACGAGGATGCCGATCGCCACCACCATGGCCAAGAGCGACAGGATGTTGATCGACATGCCGAAGAGGGCGAGCCCGACACAGGCCCCGCCCAGCGAGATCGGCACGACGATCGCAGCGATGAGGGTCGGCCGCCAGTCCTGGAGAAAGACGAACATGACGAGGAAGACAAGGGCCATCGCGATCACCAGCGTGGTCTCGACGTCGCGCACCGACGCCGAAATGAACGGCGTGGTGTCATAGGGGATCGACCACTTGATATCGGGAGGGAAGGTCGGTTCCAGCTCTTTCAGCCGCGCTTCGATGGCCTTCTCGGTGGCCAGGGCGTTGGCGCCGCTGGCCAGCTGGATGCCCAGGCCGGCGATGCGATTGCCGTCGACGGTTGCGGCCAGGTTGAAGCTTTCCGCGCCCAGTTCCACCCGCGCGACGTCGCCCAGCCGGATGACCGATCCGTCCGGGTTTTCGCGCACGATGATCTGGCGAAACTGCTCTGGTGTTGAAAACCGGTTCTGGGTGACGATCTTGGCGTTGAAGTCCGACTGAGGGGTGACGGGCTGCTCACCCAGCCCGCCGCCGGCCGTCTGGCTGTTCTGCTCCTGGACCGCTCTCAGGGTTTCGGCGGCGGAGAGGCCGTAGCCGGCGAGTTTCTCCGGATCCAGCCAGATACGCATGGCGTATTGCGACCCGAACTGGATGACGTCGCCGACGCCGGGGATGCGCTTGATCTCATCGCTGAGCCGGTTGGATGCGAAGTTGCCAAGCGCGGTGGGGGTGGTTCGGCCCGAGCGGGATTCCAGCGCGACCACGCCCAGGAACCCCTGCGCCGCCTTGGTGACCGTGACGCCGACCTGGCGCACCTCCTCGGGCAGACGCGGCGTGACCCGGCTGAGCCGATCCTGCACCTGGGTGCGGGCGATATCGAGGTTCGTGCCGGGCTTGAAGGTGACGGTGATTGTGGCGGTGCCGTTCGCCCGGCTGGTCGCGGACATGTAGAGGAAATTGTCGACCCCGTTCATCTCCTTGGCGATGATCGAGGTGACGTTCCGATCCAGGGTGTCGGCGTCAGCGCCGTTGTAGGCCACGGCCAGGTTGAGCGCGGGCGGCGCCACCGCCGGGTACTGCTCCACCGGCAGAGACCGCAGGGCGAGCAGCCCGAACAAGGCGATGAACAGGGCGACGACCCAGGCGAAGACCGGATGATAGACGAAAAAGCGGTTCATCGGCCCGCCTGCCCCGGCGTCTTGGGAGAGGGTCGGGCGGACGCGTCGAGCGCTCTGATCCGGACCTTCTGGCCTGGCTGAACCTTCTGCCAGCCGTCGACGACGACCATGTCGCCGGGGCCAAGCCCCGAGTTGATCACCCAAGCCGCCGCTTCGAGGTCGCCGAGTTCAACCTCGCGGCTTGAGACCGTCCCATCGCGATTGACCACGGTGACACGCGCTTGCCCGTTGCTCAGCTGGACGGCCCGCTGGGGGATGCGAACCCCGTTGCGCACGACGCCGGCGTATATGCGGCCGCGCACGAACTGCCCCGGCAGGAGAACCTGGTCGGGGTTGGGAAATAGAGCCCGGATGGTCTGGCCGCCCGTGGCGGGATCGACGGTCCTGTCGGCAAAATCAAGATGACCGGTCGGCCCGTAAGCGGCGCCGTTCTCAAGGATGAGATGAACCTCGACGTCGTTGAGTTGCGGAATCTTGAGATTGCCGGCGCGCACGCGGGCGTTGATGTCGAGGATCGACGAGCTTGAGGGCGCGAAGGTCACATAGATGGGCGCGAGCTGCTCTACGGTCGTCATCAGCGTCGCGCCGGCGGCGCTGACCAGTGCGCCCTCGGTCACCTGCGCGCGGCCCGCCTGTCCGGCTATCGGAGCATCGACCGCGGTATAGCTCAGCTGCAGTTGCGCGCGATCCACGGACGCGCGGGCCTGAGCGGCCTGCGCCTCCGCCTGACGGAGCGCTGATACGGCGGCGTCATATTCCTGGGCGCTGATCGCCTTGCGGGTGACGAGCGGCTCGTAGCGACCCACCACCTGCGCCGCATTGACCCGCGCTGCCTCGACCCGGCGGAAGTCCGCCTGCGCCGCTTCCAGCGCGGCGCGCAGGTCGCGCGGATCGATCTGAAACAGCGGCCCGCCGGCGCGAACGTCGCTGCCTTCCTGGTACAGCCGTCGTTGCACGATGCCATCGACGCGCGCGCGCACCTCGGCCGTGCGCACCGCCACGACCCGCCCCGGCAGCTCGATCACATTCGGAACGTCGCTCGCCTGGACGGTTATGGCGGTGACTTCCGGAGCGGGTGGCGGGCTAGGTGGCGATTTGGCGCTGCAAGCCGCAAGGACGCCCGCGACTCCAAGAGCGAGGGCGATGCGCAACGGCCGGGAGGGCCCGCGGGCGCGCCCGGTCCCCGCCAGAGCGCAATTCGCCGGATCGACCGTTCTGGATATCCGGGCGGTCCTCACAAGGTCCGCTCCTCGATCCAGTCGACGTAGAGTTTGCGTTCGGAGAACAGCCAGGCGCCGTCGGTCTTGGCGAAGCTGTCGCCATAGCGGAGCGTCGCGATCATCAGCTTCCGCTGGCCGTCCTTGACCGTCAGGTGGTGGGCCAGCGTGTAGGCGACGCCTTCGGCCCGGTCGGCGGAGAGCGCGGTGATCGTGCTCTGGCCGACGAAGTGCATGGTCGCGTCGTACTGATTCAGCGCGTCGAAGACCGGCGCCAGGGCCGCGCGGGAGTGCAACTCCTGGGAGGGCGTCGGGTCCTTGGCGTCCATGAAGACGACGAAGTGGGTGTCGGCGGTGAACAGGGCCATCTGGCCGGCGGCGTCCCGACGATCGGCGCAGTAGGCATAGGCCTCGACGAGTTCGCGGATGGCGAGCCGGTCGGCGGCTTCGGTGGGCGTGATTTCGGTGTGGCGGGTCATGGGGATTCTCCTGGGCGGCGGGATCAGCCCGCCACTTCCAGGATGGCGCGCGGTTCGAGGAAGGCTTCAATCCCGAAAGCGCCGTATTCGCGCCCGACGCCCGAGTGCTTGAAGCCGCCCCAGGGCGCCTGGGGATCGTCGGCCATGCCGTTGATCACCACCCGTCCGGCTTCGATCTGCTCGGCCAGCCGGCGCGCGCGGGCGCGGTCGGTCCCGTTCACATAGGCGTGGAGCCCGTAGTCGGAGTCGTTGGCGAGGCGGATGGCGTCCGCATCGTCGTCATAGGGGATCACGGTCAGCACCGGCCCGAAGATCTCCTCCCGGGCGATGGCCATGTCGTTGGTCCCGAGGAACACGGTCGGCTTGACGAAGAAGCCGTCCGGAAAGCCGTCCGGGCGGCCCGGGCCCCCGGCCAGGACCTCGGCGCCTTCCTCGATGCCCTTGCGGATGTAGGACTGCACGCGGTCCCACTGCTTTTGCGAGACCATCGGGCCCACGGCAGTGGAAGGATCCGCCGGATCGCCCACCACAAACTCGCCCATGGCCTGGCGGATGGCGGCCTTCACCGCCTCGAGGTTCTTCCGTGGAACCAGCAGCCGCGTGCCGGCCGCGCAGGCCTGGCCGCTATTCAGGAAGGCGATCCAGAGCGAGGTCGGGATCGCCACGGCCAGGTTGGCGTCGTCCATCAGGATGTTGGGCGACTTGCCGCCCAGTTCGAGGGTCACCCGCTTCATGGTCGCCGCGCCATCGCGCATGATGCTCTGGCCAACCGGCCCTGAGCCGGTGAAGGAGATCTTCGCCACGTCGGGGTTGCGGACCATCTCGGCTCCGACCGTGGCGCCCAACCCGTTCACCACATTGATGACCCCGGGCGGCACGCCGGCGGCATCGAAGGCCTCGATCATCACGCGGGTCTGCAAGGCGCTCATTTCGCTCGGCTTGAGCACCACCGTGCAGCCGGCGGCGAGCGCCGAGGCGGTCTTCAGGCAGATGAACAGGGAATTGGCGTTCCAGGCGGTGATCAGGCCCGTCACCCCGATCGGTCCCCAGGTGACGTTGGTCTGGCCCCAGCTCTTCTCGAGCGGGACATCATCCTCCAGCGCCTTCGCGGCCGCCGCGTAGAACACCGCGCCGGACTCCACGATCAGGGCGGCGAAACGGGTCACCCCGCCATATTCCTGGGTCCAGATCGACGTCAGCTTGTCCGTGCGCGCCAGCACCGCCTCGTGCAGGCGGTTCAGCAGCGCGATGCGTTCGGTTTTTGAGGTCTTGCCGTAGCTGGCGAAGGCGCGCTTGGCGGCGGCGATAGCGGCGCGGGCGTCCTCTTCGTCGCCCAAGGTCACCTTCGCCAGCACCTCGCCCGTGGTCGGGTTGATGCTGTCCATGACCTCACGGCCGTGGGACTCAGCGAAGCGCCCGTCGATGTAGTGGGTGGTGAGGTTGATCATGGGCTGCTCCCGGATCGCGTTGGCCGAGCCCACGCAGGGCGCAGGACACGCGCCATCTTCGGCATTCGCCCGGGTGCGCGGCTGGTAGGATTCCAACGGCGGCGGTCATTTCTTGTTTTGAAATAGTCGCCCGCGCCGAACGCCGGAACATCGATTGGCGTGAAAAACTCTGCCGAGTTGCGGGGCGAATAGAGTTCAATTCGCCAAAATCCCTGCGTCCAATCCAAGAAGCCGCGGACCGACCGAATAGATTTGGACGGTCGATGGACCGAACCCCAGGTCTGAAGCTCGAAAGCTCCCCACCGCGCTTCTTCTGTCGACGCCGGCGCGACGCCAAGCCCGACCACATCGCGCCCTCCGGGGCTGGCGGCCGTCCCCCCAGGTCGCCAGCCCCGACTTTTACGGCCGGGGGGTGAGATCGAGCAGAAGGAAGCTCAGGAATGAGTTCGTCGTCCATCCGCCGGGTAACGGCTGCTGACGCGGGCGTCCTTGGCGCCCAGATCGCGTTCCAAGCCGCCGTCCAAATCCCCACGCGCTCTTGACACTTTCGAATCGAGGAAGGCCGCGAGATGCAAGCAATTACAACGCACTACATTGACGGCGAGGCCGTCGATTCGCACGGACGCGAGGTGATGGACATCGTCAATCCGGCCAACGAGAGGATCATCGGCCAGGTGACGCTCGGCGACGACGAAGATGCGCGCCGCGCCATCGCCGCCGCCAAGCGGGCGTTCGCGACCTTCAGTCAGACGACGCGGGAAGAGCGCATCGAGCTCCTGCGGCGGCTGCACAAGGCGGTCTTGGCGCGGGCCGATGACCTGACGAACATCATGGTCGAGGAGTACGGCGGTGTCGTCCAGTTCGTCGCGCCCATCGTGCAGGCGGCCGCCGACGTGTTCCTCGCCGCGGAGCAGGCCCTCCAGGGCCTGCCTCTTGTGCGAACCTGGGGCAGTACGACCGTTACGCTGGAGCCGGTGGGCGTCGCCGGCCTGATCACGCCGTGGAACGCGAACGCGATGTTCCTCTGCATGAAGCTGTCGTCGGCCATCGCCGCCGGCTGCACGGCCGTCGTCAAGCCGAGCGAGCTGAGTTCGTTGCAGACGCAGGTGTGGCTGGAGTGCCTACGCGCGGCGAACCTGCCCAAGGGCGTCTGCAACGTGGTCATAGGGCGAGGTGAGGTGGTCGGGGCCGAGATGGTGCGGAGCCCGGACGTCGCGAAGATCTCGTTCACCGGGTCCGCGGCGGTCGGCAGGACGATCATGCGCGACGGCGCGGCGACCATGAAGCGCGTCACGCTCGAACTGGGTGGAAAGTCGCCCAACATCATTCTGGACGACGCTGACCTGGCCCGGGCGATCCCGCTCGCGCTCTCGATCGGGTTCATGAACAGCGGTCAGGCGTGCCTCGCCGGCACGAGGCTGCTGGCGCCGAAGAGCCGCCTGGATGACGTCAGGCGGGCGCTCGCGGACTTCATGCCGGCGTTTGCGGCTGGAAATCCGGCCGACCCGAAGACGGGCGTGGGGCCCATGGTCAACCTGAAACAGTGGGACCGCGTGCAGGCCTATATCCGCAAGGGCATCGAGGAAGGCGCCGAGGTCCTGGCCGGCGGCGAAGGGCATCCGCCTGGCCTTGAGACGGGCTTCTTCGTGAAGCCGACCGTGTTCCTCGGGACCAACGACATGGCCATCGCCCGGGAGGAGATCTTCGGACCGGTGCTGACCGTGATCCCCTATGAGGACGACGAGGATGCGATCCGGATCGCCAACGATACGGAATACGGCCTCCACGGCTATGTCAGTGGGGCGGATATCGAGCGGGCGCGCCGTGTCGCCTCGCGAATCCGGGCCGGACGGGTGGCGATCAACGGCCTGCTCGACGATCCGCTGGCGCCCTTTGGAGGCTTCAAATCCTCGGGTATTGGCCGCGAGTTCGGCGCCTACGGCATCGAGGCGTTTCTCGAGCCCCGCGCCATTCTCGAGTAATGGCGCAAAGGGGGCGTCGCCTGTGGGATATTCCGGTGGGCGCGTGACTGATAGCGATCTCCGAGATTTTCACCTAGACTACGTCATGATTGTCGCGGCCGGCCTCGTCCGCTTCGCCCAAGCGTCTGAGGTCGGTCCGCGGCAGACTCGGATGACGGACCAGGGGCGTCTTGAATGTGCAGACGGCGGAGGTCTGCTCCGGCGCCAGGTCGTCAGCATCGGGAGCGTGTAAGCGGGGTCAAACACGCATGACGGACAGCGCTGGTCTTTCGGCGGAAGCGCAGCGGCGAGCCTACGGCAAGGAGTTGGCCTCGAACTTCGGCGCCGACGAAGCGCCGCACATGGTCACGCGCGTCTTGCAGCGCGCTGAACTTGCGGTCACCGAACTCGTGGTCGACAGCCCGCCAAGGCGGGTCAGCGACCTCATTCCGCGCCAGGACGCCTACATGGTGTGCCACCATTTCCGGGGCAGGCCGGGCTTCGAATACTGGGAGGAGGGAAAGGCGTTCCCGGTTCCGTACCTTCGAGCCGGCGACACCTGTATTCACCATTTGCAGCTTGATCCGGCGGCGATGATCGACTGCCCGCTTCACTCGATGATGTGGCTCGTGCCCCAACAGGCGCTGAACGCGCTGGCCGAGGAGGCCAATGTCGCCCACATCGACGAACTCCGATTTGACCCGTGTGTCGGCGTCGATGACGACATCATCCGGCAGCTCAGCGCGGCGATGTTGCCGGCGCTGAGGTCGCCCGAACAGATCAGCAGGTTGTTTGCGGACCATGTCGCGCTCGCCCTCACCGCCCATATGGCCCACGCCTACGGCGGCATGCCGGACGGGCCGCAGCTGGTGCAGGGCGGCTTGGCGCCCTGGCAGGAGCGGCGCGCGACGGAGATGCTGGCCGCCAATCTCGCCGGCGATATCCCGCTGGCGGAGGTCGCCCGGGCCTGCGGTCTGTCGGTCGGCCATTTCTCGCGGGCCTTCCGCAAGTCCACAGGCCTGGCGCCCCACACGTGGCTGCTGCAGGCGCGGGTGGAACACGCCATGACCCTGCTTCGCCAGCCCAATGAAGCGCTCTCAGAGATCGCCCTGGCCTGCGGATTCGTCGATCAGAGCCATTTCACGCGCGTATTCGTGCAGCGCGTGGGATTGACCCCAGGGGCGTGGCGAAGGGTCACCATGAGCTGACACCGCTAAGGACGGCCGCCGACGGTGAGCGGCCGCGGGGGATTTGGTCAAACATCGATCGGCCTCAGCGGGGCCCGAGACCGCGGATTGGCGCCGCCAATCGCCAAGGACTGTGCGCAACCTACAAGCCGGGCGGTTTGGAGGCCTGTAGCCTTCCTTGATGCCGCGCGCCGATCCCGCTCTCATCACCGGCGTCACGGCCGTTGTCGGCACGCTCATGGGCGGCATGACGTCCTTCGCCACCAGCTACCTCACGCAAGGCCGGCAGACCCGGACGGATCGCGTTCTCCGGGAGCTCGACCGGCGAGAGGACATCTACGCCCGTTTCATCGAACTCTCGTCCGAATTGGCGCTCGACGCCCTGGAGCACCCGCTCGACAATCCCAACAAGCTGATCGGCCTGTCGGCGCTGGTCGGCCGTATCCGACTGGCGAGTTCGCTGCGGGTCCTGGAAGCCGCCGAAGCCGTCGTCGACTTTCTCCTCGAAACCTACCAACAGCCGGCGCAGGATGCCCGCGAGCTGATCCGGCGCGCGCCCCGCGAGTTCATGGCGCCTCTGACGGCGTTCACGGCGGCGTGCCGGGGTGAGCGCGACATGATGCTGCGACGGCTCTAGCCGACGGAGGGTTGCCCAAAGACCGTCGGATTGTTCGCCGCCATGGGACGATTGCAACCTGCTTTGTACATTTCGGCGCAAATGCGCCGGGCGGTTTGAGGACAGGCTTGAGACCGGCCGGCCTTCGCCCGAGGCTTCGGTCATGGCGCAGAATGCTTCCCTCAAGAGACGCTGGGGCTGCCCGGTCGGCGCGCTTATGGCTCATCGCGGCTAGCGCCATGAGCGCCAATCCACGATCGCATGTCGAACCGAGCGCCTACGGCCGCGAACTCGCCAAGAACTTCGGCGCGGCTGACGCGCGCTCGATCGTCACCCGCTCGCTCCAGCACACCGCGTTCGCGGCGACCGAAATCCGGGTCGATCGGCCGACCGGCCAGCTGTCGGAGCCCATCCCGCCGCAGGACGCCTACATCATCTGCCTGGTCCTTCGCGACCTTCCCGACAATTCCTACTGGGAGGAGGGGCGTGAGTACGGGCGGTACTTCTTCCGCGCCGGCGAGACGACGATCGCCGATCTGAGGCGGCAGCCGTTGGGCGGGATCGACAAGCCGATCCATTCCCTGCTCATGTACCTGCCCCGCACGACGATGAACGCCCTGGCCGAGGAGGACAGACATCCTCGCGTGGAGAACCTCCGGTTCGCGCCGGGCGCCGGTTTCCGCGACGAGACCGTCAGGAATCTCGGCCTGTCCCTGCTGCCGGCGCTGCGGGCCCCGGAGCGCGCCAACCGGCTGTTTACCGACCACGTCGCGCTCGCCTTGGCCGCCCACGCCATGCACGCCTACGGTGGCCAGCCTTGCGCGCGGCGGATCCGGGGCGGGCTCGCGCCCTGGCAGGAGAAGCGGGCCAAGGACATGATCCTCGGCGATCTCGCCGGCGGGACGTCGCTGGAGGCGATCGCCGCGGCCTGCGGATTGTCGGTCAGCCACTTCGCCCGGTCGTTCCGGCAAGTGACCGGCCTTGCGCCCCATGCCTGGCTGCTCAAGGCCCGCGTCCAGCGGGCGATGGCTCTGCTCCGCCGCCCAGACGAAACGCTGACCGAGGTCGCGCTCGCCAGCGGTTTCGCGGACCACAGCCACTTCACCAAGGTCTTCACCCGCCACACCGGCGTGAGCCCCAGCGTCTGGCGGCGATTGTCGATCCGCTAGAGACCGCCGGTCCGCTGTCGCCCGGCAAACCTGACCCGCCCAAGGCCTTTCGACCGCCTTGCGCCGGAAACGCCCAGCCTCGACGGTTGCCTACAAGGCGAACGCGCGCGGCTACCCCAGACTTGCCGTTTGCGAGCCAAGTCGGCTCGCCGATGCATTGGGGGACAACCATGCCCACAGCCCACGTCTGGACAGGCCAGGAGGTTCTCCGCCTGGCCCGATTTCGGAACATCCTGCGCGCCGCGAGCCGGTTGGTTGGCCGTGACGACTTCCTGGCCAACTTGCTGCTGGAGGACGCCCTCGAGGAACTGCACGGCGTTATCGGCGAACACGCCAGGCCGATCGCCGAGGGGCGTGTCGCAGCGCGCGGCGGCTCCCCTCGATTTGGAATGGACTAAGCCCAAGCGATACCGGAATCATTCCTGAACCCCGTGACACTCCCCTGCGGAGAGGTGGATGGACCGGCTCGAAGGCATCAAGATATTCGTGCGCGTCGTCGAGAGCGGGAGCTTTTCGGCGGTCGCCCGCGAGCTTGGCACGGGGCAGCCGGCGATCAGCAAGCAGGTCGCCGCGCTGGAGGAACGCCTCGGCGCGCAGCTGCTCATGCGCACCTCCCGCAGCCTGAGCCTGACCGAGGCCGGGCGGGATTTCTACGAGTCCGCCGTACCGCTGATCAGCGATCTCGAGGCCGCAGAATCCCGCGTCGGCTCAGGCCAGGCCTCGCCGTCCGGCGTGTTGCGCGTCACCGCCGCGCCCGGCTTCTCCCGCCGCTATGTGGTGCCGAAACTGCCTGCGTTCCGCGCGCGCTATCCCAGGGTCGTCGTCGAGATGCTGGTCTCCGAGCGGACGCGCAATCTCGTCGAAGACGGCATCGACCTGGCCATCCGCAACGGCGCCCTTTCGGACTCCAGCCTTGTGGCGCGCAAGATCGGCGAGTCGGCCGTCGTCGCCGTCGCATCGGCCGAGTATCTGGACCGCAGGGGAGAGCCCATGCGCCCCGGCGACTTCGACCACCACGACGGCGTGATTTTCGTCTCGCAGGATGGGCCGCGACCCTGGACCTTCGCCAGCCGCGCCGGGGTGATTTCCTATCAGCCGGCGGCGGCGTTTCGCAGCAACGATGGCGAAGAGCTCCGCGCCGCGGTGCTTGCCGGCTTGGGTATCACCCAGGCGCCTTACTGGCTTTTCGCGGCCGACATCCGCGCCGGAACGGTGCGGCGAATCCTGCGCGATCGCGAACCGCCCGGAATTCCGATCAGCGTCGTGCGGCCCGCGTCCCGCCGCCAGCCCGGCAAGGTCGCCGTGTTCGTCGATTTCCTGGCTGAGCTGCTTGCCGAAACGGACGACTGATCCATTCCCCAAAGGGATCGATGCTATCCGAACTGAACGCCTAATCCCCGTTTGGCCGAATTCATAGGTCTGCATCACCGACGACAAGGGATCAGATCATGAAACGCCTGGACGAGAAGGTTGCGATAGTGACCGGCGCCTCAAAGGGAATCGGCGCGGCCATCGCCAAAGCTTTCGGCGCAGAAGGCGCGGCGGTGGTGGTGAACTACGCGCGCGACCATGAAGCCGCGGAACGGGTGGTGCGCGAGATCACCGGCAAAGGCGGACGCGCCATGGCCCTGCAAGGCGACGTGGCGCAGAGGGCCGACGCGCAACGCCTGGTCGCGGAGGCGAAAGAAGCCTTCGGCCGCCTGGACGTGCTGGTGAACAACGCGGGCGTCTTCTCGTTTGCGCCCTTCGAGCAGTTCAGCGAGCAGGAATTTCACCGTCAGTTCGACACGAACGTGCTGGGCGCGTGCCTCATGATCGAAGCCGCCTTGCCGGCCTTCGGGGCGGAAGGCGGCAGCATCATCAACATCGGATCGACGGAGAGTGTCGCCGCCGACCCGACCCTTTCGATCTACGTCGCGTCAAAGAGCGCCGTCGATGGCTTGACGCGCGTGCTCGCAAAAGAGTTCGGGCCCAGAAAAATCCGCGTCAACGCCCTCAATCCCGGTGGAACCGAAACGGAGGGCGCCCACGCGGCGGGCGTCATGGGAACGGAGTTCAAGAAGCAGATCATCGCGAGCACGCCGCTGGGCCGCGTCGGCCAGCCCGAGGACATCGCGCGCGTGGCCGTATTTCTGGCCTCGGATGATGCGGGCTGGCTCACGGGTGAAGCCATCTTCGCGAACGGCGGCAACAAGTAAGGAGAACTTTCATGTCCGCTTACGTTGTCTTCACGAGAATGAAAACCACCGATCAAGAAGAGCTCGAAAAATATCGGACTGGAATCAAAGCAACAATGAAAGATCGTCCGATCGAAGTGCTCGTAGCCGATGGAAAGCATGAAATCCTTGAAGGTGATCCGATCGAGGGAATGGTCATTGTGAAGTTCCCGAGCGTAAAAGCCGCAAAGGATTGGATTGACAGCGAGGCCTACCAAGACATCGCCAGGCGCCGCAAACACGGGGCGATCTATCACGGGCTCATTGCTGAGGGTGTCAGCTAGCGGAGAAGAAGTCCGCGACGGCTTCGCCAAGGTGCGTTGAGCATGGACGCGCCGGGCGCGGATCCGAACAACCTATTCGCCTGAAGGTCCGGTTGGGCCGCCTGCCGACGGCGTGCATCGCCGCGATGACGGTCCTGCCGCCAAACGAAAGCAGAAAGCCATGATCGATCATATCTATCTCCCCGTCTCCGACCTGGAACGGTCGAGCGACTTTTACAGGAAGCTGCTTGAGCCGCTTGGCATCGACATGCCCTACAAGTTCGATCAACCGCCCATTCGCGGTTTCGCCACCCATGGCGAGCCGGGTTTCTGGCTGAAGCCTGGCGACGTCGCCAAAGACCTCTACGTCGCCTTCACCGCCCAGAGCGCGGACGCTGTCAGGGCTTGCTACAAGGCGGCGATCGACGCCGGAGCCGCCTCAAAGAAGGAACCGAGCCTTAGGCCCGAATGGCGCGCCGACTACTTCGCGGCAAACGTCGGCGACCCGGACGGATACAACATCGAGATCGCCTATAAGCCTTGGCTCTACGAATAGAAGGTGAGGGCCATCTATTCCCCAATGGGATCGATACTATCCGATCTGTCCGTCTGACACCTCCTCCGTGGAACCGATAGTTTTCGCGCTGGCGCAAACAACCATCGGGAGCCAGCCGTGCCCAAGGACATAACCAACGATCTACCGCATGTGGTCGCTCGCCACCTCGCGGCCTGCAACGGCCACGACATCGATGCCTGGATGGCGACGTTCGACCCGGATGCTTTGGTCAATGATGTCGGACGAGAATTCGCCGGAGCCGAGGCGATCCGCGCCTTCGCGGCGAAGGAGATCTTCGGGGACCGCGTCACCTTCACCCCCGTGCAGGCCGTGGATCGCCACGGCGACATCACCATCCACGCACGCACCGACGGGACCTACGACAAGACCGGCCTGCCCGACCCGCTGATCCTGAGCCTCTACTTCAGCGTCCGGGACGGGCGGATCACTCAGCTGATCATCATCCACAACAAGGCGAGGGCCTGAGCATGACCGCGCCCTATCCCTTCGCCACCTTTGCGGACGAGTTCGCGGGCCGGCGCGTGCTGGTGACGGGCGGCACGCGCGGCATCGGCGCGGCGGTCGTCCGCCGCTTCCAGCTCGCCGGCGCCCGTGTCGCCGCGACCGCGCGGTCGGCGCCGTCCCAGGCGATGGACGGCGTCCTGTTCATCCCGGCCGATGTCGGAACCGCCGCGGGCGTCGAGACCGTCGCCGCTCGGCTGGCGGCCGACTGGGGCGGGCTCGACATCCTGATCAGCAACGCCGGGGGCGTGGAAACCAAGCCCGGTGGATTCGAGTCGCTGTCCGACGCCGACTGGCAGGCGATCCTTGACCTCAATCTGATGGGTCCGGCGCGGCTGGACCGCGGCTTCGTCCCCGGCATGATCGAACGGGGATCGGGCGTGGTGATCCACATCGGTTCGGTCGCGGCCCGCCTGCCGCTGGCCGCCAACAGCACGCTCGTCTATGCCGCGGCCAAGGCGGGACTTGCCACTTACAGCAAAGGCCTGGCCAAGGCCGTCGCGCCCCACGGCGTGCGCGTGACCATGATCTCGCCAGGCTTCATCGAGACGTCCGGCGCCCAGGGCATGATCGCCGATATCGTCCGCAACACGGGCGCCAGCGAAGCGGCGGCGCGCCAGCAGATCGTCGACATGCTGGGCGGCATCCCGGTCGGTCGGCCCGGCCGGCCGGAGGAGGTCGCCGAGCTGGTCGCGTTCCTGGCGTCCGACCGCGGCGCCTTCGTCAGCGGCGCCAACTATGTTCTGGATGGCGGGACTATCCCAACCGTCTGATCGCGGTGAGCCGCAACGCAGCGCCGCTCGGCGAGGTGGGATTTCGCAAGCCAGGGCGCGCTGGCGCGCTCTGGCGTGGAAAAAGGCTGGCTCCCGGAGCAGGACTCGAACCTGCGACAAGTCGGTTAACAGCCGACTGCTCTACCAACTGAGCTATCCGGGATCAGGGCCGTCGAGAGCCGGGGGGTATAAGTTACAGTTCGCCGCCATGCAAGCCGGGTTGGCCGCCGCCGGCTGACGCATTCAAAAAAGAGCCCGGCGCGAGCGCCGGGCTATTAAAGTCGGTGATGGTGGGGTGTCTTCAGAGAAGACGCTCGCAGGTTGGACTCGCGTGGTTAAGTCGGGGTTAACAGGCTCAGCCATGAGTCAGGACTCCGTAACGGAGCACCTGACCGCAGCCGGATTGGAGCCGCGCGGGCCATCGGCTAAGTCGTGGCCGATGGGGCTGATCGAATCGAAAGGAAGCGCCTTGCGCATCCACTTCACCGGCCTGGCCGGCGCCGGCATGAGCGCCGCGGCGCTGATGATGCGCGAGGCGGGGCATCGGGTGTCGGGCTCCGACCAGGACGTCTTCCCGCCGATGTCGACCTATGTGGCGGGCCTGGGCTTTCCGTTCCATCAGCGCTTCGACGCGGCCAACCTGCCGGCCGATCTCGACCTGCTGGTGCTGGGGGCCAGCGCCAAGCTGGGCGGCGAGGGCAATCCGGAGGTCGCCGAGGCAAGACGGCGCGGCGTGCGGGTCACCAGCTTCCCGGCGCTGGTGGGTGAGGCGACGCAAGGCCGCGCCAACACCGTGGTCGCGGGCTCGTTCGGCAAGTCGACCTGCTCGGCGCTGATGGCGCATGCGCTGCGCGAGGCGGGACGCGACGCCGGCTGGATGGTCGGCGCGATCTCGCCCTCGCTGCCGGACACCGGCCACTGGGGCGCCGCGCCGGAGATGGTGCTGGAGGGCGATGAGTACATCGCGGGCCCCGACGACCGGCGGTCCAAGTTCGTGCTCTACCACCCGCGCGACGTGCTCTTGACCTCGCTGGTCCACGACCACGTCAACGTCTTTCCCGCATTCGCCGACTACGAGGCGCCGTTCCGCGAGCTGCTGCGGCTGATCCCGGCGGACGGCCTGTTGGTCGCCCGCGAAAGCGCGCCCATCCGCGCGATCGCCGGCGAGGCCCGTTGCCGGATCGTCTGGTACGACACCGCGCGCTGCGAGGGCTGGTGGGCCGACGACATCGTCTACGGCGAGACGACCCGCTTTTCCCTGGTGCGGCCGGACGGCGGGCGCGTGGCGCTCGCCACCAGCCTGCTGGGCGCCCACAACATCGAGAACATCGTCGGCGTCAGCGCCTACCTGCTGGAGCGCGGCCTGGTGAGCCAACAGGCCCTGGCCTCGGCGGTGGCGAGCTTCGCCGGCATCCGCCGCCGGCTCGACCGCCTGACCACCCGCTCGGCCGTGCCGGTCATCGAGGGCTTCGGTTCGTCCTACGAAAAGGCCCGCTCGGCCATCGAGGCGCTCTTGCTGCACTATCCGCGCCGGCCGCTGACCGTGGTCTTCGAGCCGCACACCTTCTCCTGGCGCAGCACTGATGCGCTCAGCTGGTACGACACGGTGTTCGCGGGCGCGGCCAGGGTGCTGATCGCGCCGCCGCCGACCCACGGCGCCGCCAGCCACCACCAGTCGAGCTTCGAGGAGATCCTCGCCCGCACCGCGGCCACAGGCGTCGCCGTCGAAGGCGCACGGACCGCCGAAGAGGCCACCCGCGCCCTCTCGCACCTCAAGGGCGACGAGGTGGTCCTGCTGCTCTCCTCCGGCCCCTTGCTGGGCCTGCCGGACAGCCTGCCGCCCGTGTTCGACCGGCTCTACGGCGGCGTCGCGGCCGCCTAGGCTTCGACGGCGTAGATGTAGGCTTCCAGCGGCCCGTCCGGCGTCGCGACCTCGATAAGCACGCGGCGGTAGTCGGCGCCTTCGAAGGCGTCCAGGCGGTCCCAATGGGCCGGCAGGTCCGGCGATACGAAGACCTGGACCTGAACCTCCGGCCCGGCCAGGTCCGGGGTCAGACCCGGAAAGCCCTGGCCGCTGCCCCAGCCTTGGTTCCTCAGCTGGCCGCGCACTACGCCGGGCCGCCACTCGCCGGAAAGGCCGGCGAGCTGGTGGTGGTTCGACTTGCCGGGCGCGAGCGAGCCGTAGACCACCAGGCGCTGATCGGCGCTCAAGGGCGGGCCGGAACAGGCTGGACGTAGTCGCCCTTGGGCGTGCCGATGCCCAAGGCCTCGAACTCGCGGCGCTTGGGCCCCGCGTAGCCGAACAGGTAGGCGGCCACCTTGCGGATCTGGATCTCCTCGGAGCCTTCGGTGATCCGGTAGCGGCGGTGGTGGCGGTAGATGTGCTCGAAGGGCTTGTGGCGCGAATAGCCCATGCCGCCGTGCACCTGCATGGCTCTATCGGCCGCCTCGCAGACCAGGCGGTTGCCCCAATAGTTACACATCGAGACCTTGTCGGAGATGGTGCGCTCGATCTCCTTGTGCTCCATCCGGTCCATCTGCCAGGCGGTCTTGCGGATCAGGAGGCGCAGCATCTCGCACTGGGTCTGCAGCTCCACCAAGGGCCACTGGATGGCCTGGTTCTCGGCCAGCGCCTTGCCGAACGGCTTGCGCTCGCGGGCGTATTTCACGCTCTCGTCGACGCAGAACTGCGCCGCGCCCAGGGACGACGCCGCCTGGCGGATGCGGTTCTGGTGCACGAAGCTTTGGCCCAGCCCCAGGCCCCGGTCGATCTGGCCCCAGTAGCTGTCCTCGGGGATCCACACGTCGGTGAAGCTCACCCGCGGGTGGTCCGTCGGCATGTTGAAGGTCCACATATATTCTTCGATCTTCACGCCCGGCGCATCGGCCGGGACGATGAAGCAGGTGATGCCGGCGGCGTCGCCGTCCTTGCCCGAGGTGCGGGCGAAGACCATCACGTGGGTCGCCACGTGCATGCCCGTGGTCCACATCTTTTCGCCGCGGATCAGCCAGCCGGGCTGGCCGTCCTTGTCCTGACGGACCGCGGTGGTCTCCATGAAGGTGGCGTCGGAGCCGTGGTTGGGCTCGGTCAGGCCAAAGCCCGTGCGCATCTTGCCGCCGAGCAGCTTGTCGGCGTCGCGCTCGTACTGGGCGTTGGTGGCGAACTCCTTGAACATCAGGATGAAGGGGTTGTTGCCGACGATGGAGTGCTCGGTCTGCAGGTCGTTGAACAGGCCAAGGCCCTTGGCCGCCAGGTGCTCGCGGATCACCGCCATGGCGAGCTGGGTGCCGCCCTTGCCGCCCATCTCCGGCGGCCACGCGTAGCGCAGATGTCCGGCGTCATCGGCCAGCTTGCGGGCCTTGGCCAGCAGCTCCTCCCACTCTTTGCGGGGCAGGCCGTTGTTGTCCCAGTCGGTGCGGGCGTGCTCGCGGCGGTGGTCGAAGAAGCGTTCGTTGTCGTCCTGCGCCTGCAGCGGCTTGATCTTGGCCTCGATGAAGGCGTCGAGTTCGGCCAGATAGGCGACGAGGTCGGCGGGCAGATCGAAGTCCATGGCGTTTGGTCCCTGATGTTCTTTGCGGCGAGCTTAGTGCATCGCGGCCATTTACAAGCCGCCGGAACACCCGCCTGATCGGATAAATTGCATCACACGGGGAGTTCCCCAAGGTCATGAGGCGCGGGGCGTGAATTGGGGGGCGACATGACGGTCGACGTGCTCGCCGCCCTGCCGAAGCTTGCCCAGCGCCTGGGCGGCGAGGGCGCCGTGCTGGCGGCCGCCGAGCGGCTGTCGGGCGGCGCCAGCATGGAGACCTGGGCGTTCGCCGTGGAGACGCTGAAGGGCGAGCGGCGGGACCTGATCCTGCGCCGCCGCTCCGCGCCCTTCGACCCGGACACCTCGCGGTCGGTCAGCCTGGCGGCCGAGGCGGCGCTGATCGAGGCGGTGCGGGCGCGCGGCGCGCCGGCCGCGCCGCTGGTCCATCTCTGCGACGCGCAGGACGGGCTCGGCGAGGCCCACGTCACCGCGCGGGTCTCCGGCGAGACCCTTGGACGGAAGATCGTCTCGGATCCACGGTTCGAGGCCGTGCGGCCGAAGCTGGCGCGGCAGTGCGGGGAAATCCTGGCGCAGATCCACGCGACGCCGGTCCCCGACGCCGCGGTGCTGAAGAGCGCCGACTTCCTGGGCGAACTGGCGCGCTATGAGGAGATCTACCGCGCCTCGGGCGCCGAGCGGCCGGTGTTGGAACTGGCCTTCCAGCATCTGAAGAAGCATGCGCCGGAGCCCGCGCCGCTGACCCTGCTGCACGGCGATTTCCGCAACGGGAACCTGATGATCGACCCGCAGATCGGGGTCGCCGCGGTGCTGGACTGGGAGCTGTCGCACATCGGCGACCCGGCCGAGGACCTGGGCTGGATCTGCGTCAACAGCTGGCGGTTCGGCCGGCCCGACCGTCCGGTGGGCGGCTTTGGCGACTACGCCGACCTCTTGGCGGGCTACGAGGCGGCGGGCGGGCGTCCCGTGACGCTGAGCCGCCTGCGCGCCTGGCAGGCGCTGGGCTCGCTCAAGTGGGGCGTCATGTGCCTGATGATGTACCAGAGCTGGGCCGGCGGCCTGGAGGCCTCGGTGGAGCGGCCTATGATCGGGCGGCGGGTTTCGGAGACCGAGGTCGACCTGGTCTTCTTGCTGGAGGCGGGGCTTTGATCACCCATCCCAGGGCCGAGGAGCTGACCGAAGCGGTCTCGCGCTGGATCGACGCGGTGCGTCCGAGCCTCGACCCCCGAAACGCCTTCCTGGCCCGCGTCGCCGCCAATATCCTGGGCGTCGTCGCCCGCCAGCAGCAGCTCGGCCCCGCCGCCGAAGCCGCAGCCGTCGAGCGGTTCACCGTTCTGCTGGATCACCGCGGCGACTATGCCGGCCTGAACAGCGAGCTCTGTGACCGCCTGCGGGCCGGCGACATGGACGTGACCACGCCCGGCCTGATCGCGACGCTGAAGGCCAACGTCCTCGACCAGCTCGCCATCGACCAGCCGAACTACCGGCACGAGGGGCTGGCGCAGCCCTAGGCCGCCTCCAGCACCCGGATGATCTGGCTCTCGTCCTCGTTCCAGAGGACCGCGACCCCGGCCGCGCGGGCGGCGAGCTTGCCCAGCGCCTTCTTCACCTCCTTGTTGCGCAGGCGCTTCTCGGAGAGGCGCAGCAGGGTGGCGCCGCCGCCCTGGTCTTGCACTTCGTCGTGATAGCGCAGCACGGCGTCGACGACGGAGCCGGGCAGGGCGGGGCGCTCGAAGGCGGCCGTCTCGATCGGACGGGGCGCCTGGCGGGGACGGAAGCGGCGGTAGGCGGACATCGTTCTGAACTCCGTTGCGGGTTTCAACGCGTTCAGGTCTGATCGGCTGCGACGACAGAATCGGACGCAGCTCCAAATGCGACACGAAAAGGCCGGCCGGCTGCTGGAACTGGCGAGGATGCTGGCCGGCACCGCGGAGGGGCTGACCCTCGACGAGATGGCGCGGCGGCTGGGCGTCGGGCGGCGCACCGCCGAGCGGATGCGCGACGCCGTGCGCGACGTCTTTCCCCAGCTGGAGGAGGTGGACGATCCGCCGACGCGGCGTTTCCGCATCCCCGCGGGCCTGGATGGCCTCTTCCAGGCGCCCACGGCCGAGGAGCTGGCGGCGCTGGCGGCGGCGGCCGAGGTCTTCGCCCAGCAGGGGGCGGGCGCGCGGGCCGGCGCGCTGAAGTCGCTGGAGCAGAAGGTGCTGTCGGCCACCCGGGCGGCGGCCCGGCGCAAGCTCGCGCCGGATCTGGAGGCCCTGCTGCAGGCCGAGACCATCGCCGTGCAGGCCGGGCCCAGGCCCTTCGAGGACGAGACGGTGCTGGCCGCGGTGCGCGAGGCGCTGCTGTCCATGCGGAGTCTGCGCTTCCGCTACGAAGGCGGCGCAACCCCCGGCCGGGTCCGCGAGGTGACGCCGTTCGGGGTGCTGTTCGGGCGGTCGAACTATCTGGTGGCCAATGAGGGGAACGGCGCGCGCAACTGGCGGCTCGACCGCGTGCGCGACGTGGAGGTCACCGATCGGCCGGCGGCGCGGCCCGAGGGTTTTTCACTGCAGGACTATGCCGACGAGAGCTTCGGCATCTTCCACGACGACACCGAGGACGTGGTGCTGCGCGCGACGCCGGCCGGGGCCGAGGACGCGCTGCGCTGGCGGTTCCACGCCAATCAGACTCTGGAGGCCCGCGCGGACGGCTCGGTCATCGTGCGCTTCCGGGCCAGCGGCATGCTGGAGCTCGCCTGGCACCTCTTCACCTGGGGCGACAAGATCGAGATTCTGGCGCCGGACGTGCTCAAGACGACGCTCGCAGCGCAGATCGAGATCGCCCGAAACGCCCATGCGTCCGGAACTGTCGTAGCCGGTTCCTAGCCTCTCCTCACCGAACGAGGAGACCGCCATGAGCGTCATCGCAGACTACGCCCAGTTGTACGAGACCGAAATCCGCCCGAAGCGTCGTGGATTTCGCTACCTGGGCGTGCTGTGCGTCTGGGCCGGATTATTCCTTATCCGTCCGAGGCTTGCGATTTCGATCTGGCGCGAGCGCGACTGACAAAACCGACAAATTCTACCCAGGCGGGCGAACATCGGTCTCCCAGCCAGGGGTAGGGGTTTCTACCTACTCTACCGGTACGGGAAATCCCGTAGGTAGTCGCCTCAGGGTGATTCGTTCGAATCAGCGTGGTTAAAAACATTAACCATAAGTCAAGCCGCTGAGTTCACCCGATGCCCGCCCTTCGCCTCGTCCAGCCGGAGACCGAAAGCCGCGCCAGCGGCCGGGTCCTGCTCATCGACGATGACGCGGCGCTGCTGGGTCTGATGGCCCACGCCTTCAACGCCGCCGGCTACACCATCTTCACCGCCGAGAACGGCCGCAAGGGCCTGCTCGCTGTCGACACCTTCAAGCCCGACCTGGTCGTCACCGACATCGTCATGCCGGAGATGGAAGGGATCGGGGCGATCCTGCAGATCAAGCGCAAGCCCAAGCCCCCGAAGATCATCGCGATCAGCGGCGCGGGTCCCGGCGGGCGCCGTGACTACCTGAGCTGGGCCAAGCACCTGGGGGCCGACGAGGTCCTCGCCAAGCCCTTCCGCATGTCGCAGATCCTGACCCTCGCGGGTCGGCTGATCGATAATCATTCCAATCACTTAATGAAGCGTGGGAGCTGACAATGCATATCCTTCTGGTGGAAGATAATCCGGTCGCGGCCAAGAGCATCGAGCTGAAGCTCATCGCCGAGGGCCACAACGTCTTCGTGACCGACCTGGGCGAGGACGCGATCGAGCTGACCGCGGTCTACGACTACGACCTGATGCTGCTCGACCTGGACCTCAGCGATATGGAAGGCCTCGACGTGCTGCGCGCGGTCCGCGCCAAGAAGATCCGCACCCCGGTGATCATCCTCACCGCCTCCAGCGACATCGAGACCAAGGTGAAGGCGCTCTCCGCCGGGGCCGACGACTTCATCTCCAAGCCGTTCCACAAGGCCGAGCTCGCCGCGCGCATCAACGCGGTGGTGCGCCGCTCGCGCGGTCATTCGGAATCGATCATCCGCACCGGCAACATCGCGCTCAACATCGACACCCGCACCGCCGAGGTCTGCGGCGTGCCGGTGCACCTGACGCCCAGCGAGTACAAGGTGCTGGAACTGCTCTCGCTCAGGAAAAACTCGGTCCTGACCAAGGAGATGTGCCTCAACCACCTCTACAACGGCCTCAAGGAGCCGGAGGTGAAGATCATCGACGTGTTCATCTGCAAGCTGCGCAAGAAGCTCGCCCAGGCCTCGCAGGGCGAGAACCAGATCGAGACCGTCTGGGGCGGCGGCTACATGCTGCGCGACGGCCCCGAGACCCGCCGCATCGACGCCGAGCCGCAGCCGCTCGCCGCCTGACCGGCCGGAACATCCCCTGCGCAAGGGGCCGGACGCCGAGAGGGTGTCCGGTCCTTTTGCGTTTTGGGGGTCGGAAAAAGCCGTTCTTCCGCGTGAGAAACGGGGTTTTCGTGGGCCTGGCCGCGGGGAGGCCCGCTCCCCGTCAGTTGCTCACAACGCTTGCCGCCCAACAGTGGACTCTCCGAGGGTCCGCTATGGGTCGAAAGCGGTCATCGGCTCGGCGCCCGAAAGCGAAGGGGGGCGGCTCTTCTCAAATCGTCTTCAAAAACCCAAGCAGGTGCTCGAAATAGTATGCCTGGTCGTCCCACATGCACATGTGGCTGCCGTTCGGACAGATGACTGACGTCCCGCCGGGAATGAGCGTGGCCATGCGTTGCATGTCGGCGGGGTCCATTTCGTCGTGGGCGGCGCCGATGGTGAGGGTCTTCACCTTGATCTCGTGCAGCCGGTCCCAACGCTCCCAGTCCTTCAGGTTGCCGGTCACCAGGAATTCGCTCTTGCCCTGCATCTGGTTGTAGATGGTCTGGTTCAGGGTTCGGAAACCCCGGACGACAGGCTCCGGCCAGGGCTGTATCCGGCAGATCATCTTGGGGTAGAGGTCCTCCATCATGATCTTCGCATAGGCGGGCGAGTCGTAGGCCTGCTTGGCCTCCAGAGCCTCGAGTTCGGCGAGCTTGTCCGCCGGCAGCATCTTCTTCAGGGCGGCGGTGCGTTTCAGATAGGCCTGCATCCCGGCCGCCATGTCGGAGATCACCAGACCACGCAGATGGCTTTGATATTTCAGGGCGTATTCCAGGGCGAGCAGGCCGCCCCAGGAATGGCCGTAGAGCACGAACTGCTCCAACCCCAGGCCTTTGCGGACCTCCTCCACCTCCTCGACATAACGCGGCAGGGTCCAGAGCGAGGGATCGTTCGGCTGGTCGGAATTGCCGGTGCCGAGTTGATCGTAATAGATCATTTCGATCCCGGCCTGGGGCAGGAAGGATTCCATGGCCTCGAGATATTCGTGGCTGCAGCCCGGACCGCCGGCCAGGAGCAGCACCTTGACCGGGCCCTGACCTATCTGCTTGGTCCAGACCTTGTGCTTGCCGCCCACCACCGGAAGCATGCGGATGCCCGCGGTGCGGATTCCGACCGGGTTGAGGCCGTCTGGCTTGGCGGTGGTGATGGCTTCCACGGCGGACGTGGCGGCGGACGTTGACGCGGAGGGCGCGGGCGTCTTGGCGCAGGCGGCGACCCCGCCCGCGGCTACGGATATGGCGGCGGTGGTCAGGAAGCCTCGACGATCCATGGTTGCAATTCTCTCCCTAAGATCGAATCCCGCTAGAGAGTCGCCGCTGCGTCGTCAACGGTGGCGGTTGCGATCCGGCTGCAGGCCGGGAAGCGAAGCTCGCCCTACGCCGGACGACCTAAGGGGACACGCGCACGACTTTCAGATGCGGTTTGACCCTGGACCTGCTCGCATTGACGCCGGGCGCGCGGTTTAAGTCATCGAGATGAGGCGGCGCCGCACGCGCCGCGACCCCCGGCACAATGGCGCGGAGCTACTTCGTCAATTCGGCGCTGGCGCCTCAGGCCGCCACGGCGACCGCAGGGGCTGCCGGCGCGTACAGCGTCGCCGTCGTGCCGTGGCCTTCGCGGGACCATAGGGAGAGCGCCCCGCCACAGCTCGCGGCGAAGTCGCGGACGGAGCTCAGGCCCAGGCCCGTGCCGGTCGCCTTGGTGGTGAACAGCGGCTCGGTGGCGCGCGCCAGGGTCTCGGGCGACATGCCGGCCCCGGTGTCGCGCACGGTGAAGCCGACGTAGTCGCCGGGGGTGAGACCCATGCGCCGGGCGTCGAAGCCGCTGATGCGGGTTTCCCGCGCGCTGAGGAACAGGGCGCCGCCGGAGGGCATGGCCTGGCCGGCGTTCAGGCAGAGATTCAAGAGCGCCATCTCCAGGCCCGTGCGGTCGGCCAGGCAGCTGAGCGGCTCGGCGGCGTTGGTGGCGCGCAGGCGCACGCTGGCCGGGATCGCCTGGCGCGCCATGCGGCGCACCGTGGCGATCGAGGCGGCGGCGTCGAGGGTCTCGGCGGCCGCCGCGGTGTCGTGGCCCAGCGAAAGCGTGCGGCGCAGCAGCTCCGCGCCGCGCTCGGCGGCTTCGAGCGCCAGAAGCGCGAGCTTCTGCTGCTCGCCGCCGGCGGTCAGTTCCCCGGCCAGCCGTTCGCTGGCGCTCAGGATCACGCCCAGCAGGTTGTTGAAGTCGTGGGTCAGCGCGCCGGACGCCCGGTGCAGGGCGCCAAGCCGCTCCGCCGCAGACGCGGAGCCCTCGCCCCCAAAACCTTCATTGGCGGGGAGGGCGGCCGAAAGCGGCGGGGACTGGGTGGCTACGCTGCGCATCGAGGGCGAATCAACCACAATCCCGCCACGATTTCACTTCGGCGTGACTACCTAGGTACATGCCCTTAGTGCGTGGCGCGCGCTTAGGCGGCGCCGGCGGCGAGCGTCATGCGGATCAGGTCGGACAGGCTGTCGGCGCGCATTTTCGACATGACGTTGGCGCGGTAGATCTCGACGGTGCGCGGGCTGATATCCAGGCTGGACGCGATCAGCTTGTTGCTGGCGCCCTCCATGATCAGGCCGAGCACCTGATGCTCGCGGGCGGTCAGGCTCTCGATGCGGCGCAGGACCCGCAGGCGGCGCGAGCTGGCGTCGACGGCGTCGTCGTTCTCCTCGAGGCAGGCGCGGACCAGGCGCAGGATCAGTTCGCTCTCGAAGGGCTTCTGCACGAACTCCGCCGCGCCGGCCTTCATGGCCTGGACCGCGACGGTCACGTCGGCGTGGCCGGTGATCAGGATCACCGGCATCAGGCAGTGGCGTTCCTTGAGCGCGCGGACCAGTTCGACCCCGTCCATGCCGGGCATGCGCACGTCGCTGATGATACAGCCGCGGGCGTCGGGGCGCAGGACGTCGAGAAACTCTATGGCCGAAGAAAACCCGCTAGGGTTGAGTCCATCCGACCTTAGCAGCATGACAAGCGAATCGAGGGCTGCGGCGTCGTCATCGACGACGAACACGGTCCTGTCGGCCGCTTGCGCCATCACCAATCACACCTGTCCGCGCTAGTACAAAACAGAAAGCAGCGCCTCCCAGCGGACTGGATTCAACCCAAATCCGTCCGCCGTGGTTCTCGACTATAGCGCGACAAATCGAAAGGCCTAGCCCCATTCCTGCGGGTTTCGTGCTGGCGAGGGGTTGAAAGACTCGCCCCATAACCGCGATATCGACGCCGGGTCCACTGTCCTCGACTGTGGTCAGAATCTTACCGTCAGCATCCGGCCGCGTTGAAATTTTAATTTCACGGTCCGGGAACTTGGCGACTGCATCGATGGCGTTGCGCACCAAGTTAACCACAAGCTGTTGGATTTGGATACGGTCGGCGAGGACAGTATCCGGCCCTTGATGTAGGTCGTAAAATACCCGGGCGCCGGCGTCGCGGACCATTAACCCTATGATGAATTCGATCTCGGCCAAGATGCCGGACAAGCTTTCGCTCTTTTGCTCAGTGCCGCCGCGCGTCGCCAAATCCCTCATTGTACGGATGATTTCACCGGCCCGCACGGCCTGGTCTCCGGCCCGCGAAACCGCATCGATCAGGTCGTCGTTATCGACCTCCAGATGGGCGATCAGGGTGCGCGCGGCGCGCAGGTAGTTGGCCACCGCGGACAATGGCTGGTTGAGTTCGTGCGCCAGGACCGAGGCCATCTCGCCCATGGAATTGAGGCTCCAGACCTGGGTCAGCTGGGCGTGCAGCTCGTCGGACCGGCGCTCGGCCTCGCGCATGGTCGAAAGGTCGCGCAGCACGCCGGTGAAGTAGCGGCGCTTGCCGATCTTCACCTCGCCGATGCGCAGCTCCAGGGGGAACTCCGCGCCGTCGCGGCGCTGGCCGCTCACCTGCCGCGAGGAGCCGATCACCCGGCGCTCGCCGGTCTCGACGTAGCGGCGGACGTGACGGTAGTGCGCCTCGGCGTGGGCCGCCGGCATCAGCACCTTGGCGTTCTGGCCGATGACCTCGGCGGCGCTCCAGCCGAACAGCTGCTCGGCGGCGTGGCTGAAGCCGACGATGCCGCCTTCCTCGTCGATGACGATGGTGGCCTCGGCGACGGCGTCGAGGCTGGCGCGCAGCAGGGCCTCGCGTTCGGCCAGCTCGTCCAGCGCGCGGCCCTGGCGGGCGAGCGTGCGCCGCAGCTGGCCGCCGACCAGCGCGATCACCGAGCCCGCGAACAGGAAGAGCGCCGCCCGCGCGAACTGCTCGGAGGGCGGGATCGCGGCATAGGCGTCGGCCAGGAAGCCGCCCACGGTCATCAGCACGGTGGCGCTCATCGCCGCGGGGAAGCCGGCGAAGGCCGCGCAGATCAGCACCGCCGGCAGGCAGAACAGATAGACCGAGTGGCTGAACAGCGGCCCGACCAGCAGATGCAGCGCCAAGGCGCCGACCGCGGCCAGCAGGGCGATCGCCTGGCCCAGGAAGAAGCCACGCAGCGAAATCGCGCCATCAGCCGCGCCGGCCCCAAAACCAGCCTCGGGGAGCGTCGGGGGAATCGTCACCGAGGGCGCCTCGGAAGCCGCCTTGCGGGCCGCCTCCGGAGGAGACCACATTTTATTCATAGGCTTGCCTTCGCGCCGGCCTGCCGCACGCCCGGTATTCTGCGCCCGCCGCCGCCCACGGATCAATTCAGGGCAAACACCTAAGGGCGCCCGCCGGTTTCGGCGAAACAGGCCTTGAGCTTCCGCCGCGCATCACTCTCTATCGGGCGCAGGCAGTCGGGGAGTTCCTTAGACGATGATCGTGCGCGCGATGGCCGCCCTCTTGGCAGGAGCATTTCTCATGGGCGCCGCCCCGTCCCCCAATTCGGCCCCAAACGCCGCGAACGACCCCTATGCCTACATGGAGGAGGCGGAGGGCGCGAAGGCGCTGGACTTCGCCAGGGCCGAGAACGCGCGCTCGCTGCCGCAGCTGCAGAACGATCCGCGCTACGCCGGCTTCTACGCCGACGCGCTGAAGATCGTCACCGCCAAGGACCGCATCCCGAACGTGGCGATCGCCGGCGACGGCACGCTGCGCGACTTCTGGCAGGACGCCGACCACGTGCGCGGCGTCTGGCGCTCGACGACGCTGGCCAGCTACCGCGGCAAGGCGCCGGTCTGGAAGACCATCCTCGACCTCGATGCGCTCTCCAAGGCGGAGGGCAAGAACTGGGTGTTCAAGGGCGCCCAGTGCCTGCGCCCCGACTCGCGGCTCTGCCTGGTGTCGCTCTCCAACGGCGGCAAGGACGCCGTCGAGGTGCGCGAGTTCGACGTTTCGGCCGGCCAGTTCGTCGCCGGCGGCTTCCACCTGCCGGAAGCCAAGGCCAATTTCAGCTGGATCGACAAGGACACGCTGGCCGTCGCCACCGAATGGGCGCCCGGCGACCTGACGCAGTCGAGCTATCCCTACATCCTCAAGACCCTGAAACGCGGCCAACCCTTGAGCGCCGCCCAGGAGGTTTACCGCGGCGAAAAGACCGACGTGTCGGTCAATCCGCTGGTGCTGCGCGAGCCGGACGGCAAGGTCGCCGCGGTTATGGCCCAGCGCGGCCTCGATTTCTTCAACACCGAGCACCGGCTGATCGGGCCTTCAGGAACGGCGAAGATCGAGCTTCCGACCAAGGCGACGGTCCAGGCCTATGTCGGCGGGCAGCTGGTGGTGACGCTGGAGCAGGACTGGCCCCAAAAGGGCTTCAAGGAGGGCGACCTGATCGCCTTCAGCCTGGCGGCGGTGAAGGCCCATCCGGGCGATCTCAAAGGGACGCTGATCCTGCGCCCGAGCCTCAGCCAGGCGGTGGACGAGGTGAGCTCGACCAAGGGCCGCCTGAACGTCGTGCTCTACGACAACGTCAAGGCGAAGCTCGTGACCTACCGGCACGGGCCGAAGGGCTGGACCTCGTCCGCCGTGGCCCTGCCGAAGGATTCCACCATCAGCGTCGCCTCCACGTCGGAATCCAGCGACCAGATGATCGTCACCGTGACCAGCTTCCTGACCCCCTCCAGCCAGTGGCTGGCCGACGGCGCCACCGGCAAGGCGGCGATGCTGAAGACCTCGCCCGCGCGCTTCGACGCCTCGAAGGACACCGTCCAGCAGCTCTGGGCGACCTCGAAGGACGGGACCAAGATCCCCTACTGGGTGGTGGCGCCCAAGGGACTGAAGCTGGACGGGACCGCGCCCACCCTGCTCACCGCCTACGGCGGCTTCCAGCTCAGCCAGACGCCGACCTATTCCGGCACGACCGGCAAGCTCTGGCTGGAGAAGGGCGGGGTGCTGGTGGTCGCCAACATCCGCGGCGGCGGCGAGTTCGGCCCCCGCTGGCACAACGCCGGCCTCAAGCTCACCCGCATGCGGGTCTACGAGGACTTCTTCGCCGTCAGCCAGGACCTGATCGCGCGCAAGATCACTTCGCCCAAGAAACTCGGCATCCGCGGCGGCTCGAACGGCGGCCTCTTGATGGGCGTGGCGCTCACCCAGCACCCGGAACTCTACAACGCCATCGTCATCCAGGTGCCGCTGTTCGACATGATCGGCTACACCCACATCGGCGCCGGCGCCTCCTGGGTCGGCGAGTATGGCGACCCCGCGGTCCCGGCCGAGCGCGCGGTGCTCGACACCTACTCGCCCTATCAGCTGCTGGCGCCCGGCAAGCCCTATCCGAAGGTGTTCTTCGAGACCTCCACCAAGGACGACCGGGTGCATCCGGCCCACGCCCGCAAGGCTGCAGCGCGGATGAAGGAGTACGGCTACGACTACCTCTATTACGAGAACGTCGATGGCGGCCACGCGGCCAGCGCCAACCTCAACGAGCAGGCGATGCGGGTGGCGCTGGAATACACCTACCTCGCCCAAAGACTTATGGGTCCGGGGCTGATGAACTAGAAGACGGCGTCATGTTCCTGGAGATTCCCGACCTTCTGACCGCCGCCGAGGTCGCCCAGCTGCGCGAGTTCGGCGCCACGCTGAACTTCGTCGACGGCCGGGCGACCAACCCGGACTCGAAGGTGAAGAACAACCTGCACGCCGACCAGCAGGACCCGCGGCAGAAGGCCTCGTCGGAGATCCTCGGCCGCGCCCTTGGCCGCAGCGCCCGGTTCGTCGCCTACGCCTTCCCCAAGCGCATGGCGCCGCCGGTGCTGACCAAGTACCGGCCGGGGATGAACTACGGGGCGCATGCCGACAACGCCTTCCTGCCGATCGGCGCGCGCCCGCTGCGCTCCGACCTCAGCTGCACGGTCTTCCTGAACGAGATCGCCGACTATGACGGGGGCGAGCTGTCGGTGCGGCTCGGCAGCCGCGAGGTCGATTTCAAGCTCGCGCCGGGCGCCGCCGTCATCTACCCGTCCACCACCATCCACCAGGTGAAGCCGGTGACCCGCGGCGAGCGCCTGTGCGGCATCACCTTCATCGAGAGCGAGATCGTCGACCGCGTCAGCCGCGAACTCTTGTTCGAGCTCAACGACGTGATCGCCCAGGAAGGTGAGAAGCTCTCCTGGGAGGCCCGCACGCGGCTAAGCCACGTCACGGCGTCGCTACACCGCCAATGGGGCGACGCGGGGTAGGGCAGGGTACTTCGAAAGATTTGGAGGCCTGACCGGGAATCGAACCCGGGTTCACGGATTTGCAGGCCCTCGTGTCTCCCAATGATTCAATCGGTTGTCGGAAAACCAGGCCTTTTTGTAGTTCAACGAATTCAGATATTTAGTGACGGCCTTGCAAACCAATTGTCCCTCGCGTGGCGGTGGCTTTTGTTGGCATCGATCGACGATGGACGCTTAGCGTTCGGGTGCCCGCTTCCTTGTCCAAGCTCCGAAATCAAATGCGCTCAGCCGCTCTCGGCCCGCTGACAACAGGTCCAGGGCATAGAGACAGGCCATTCGTTCTTCTGGATCTCGGGCACACACAAGTTCAGCGCGCAGGGTGGCGTTGACGTCGAGGACGGCCCTGTCTGTGAGCCACGGTACAATCGCCATCAGCATCTTGTCGGCGCCGGCAAGCCGCAGTTCTTCTTCTGTTATCATCGTCTGTTTCGGCGTGGCGGGAAGGCCATCTTCGGTCGAGAAAGCAAGCTCAATGGACCATTGTTCGCCCACCGATGATAGGCTAACAATCAACCATAACGTGTCAATATGTCTGATGCACGCAACTGATATGGCGACCCTGACACCGTGTCGAATCTCATCGATCAAACACGCGGAAGATCGAGGCCAGCATGGCAGCGCGGCGCAACGACCAGGGTCGCCAGTAGGAGAAGACCATGCCAGGATTTGCCGGGGTTGATACGTCAAGCTTTCCAGGCGCAGATGTGCTCGCTTGGCTTAAAGCGAACAGCAATCTCAGTTGGTGCGGCTACTACCTTGCTCCGGCCCCAAGCCATCACGACATCGGATGGATGGGCAATCGCGAAGCCCTGCAGGCTGCGGGATGGGGTTTGGCTCCCACTTACCTGGGGCAGCAACTCGGCGGATTGGGCAGCCATCAGGTCTCCGGCGCCCAGGGCACGATCGATGGCGCAGATGCGGCCGAGATGATGGCCAATGAAGGCTTCGTCCAAGGCAGCTTCGTCTACCTCGACCTCGAAGACGGCCCACCGTTCGTCTCGCCGCGAACTGACTATGTCGCGGCATGGGTCGCCAGCGTGCAGTCCGCCGGCTACCGGGCTGGTGTCTACTGCTCCCACACGTTCGCCGCGGACGTGCATGTGGCGCTGCCCGCCGTGCGGATCTGGGCGTACCGAGTGGAGACGGCAGCACCACACCCGTTTCCCGGGACAAATTTCCCGGACTCAGCACCCGCGGGATGCGGCTATCCCGGCGCCTACATGTGGCAGTTGGGACAGAACTGCCAAATCGCTGTACCGGGAGCGCCATCGGGCGTCCTTCTTGTCGATCTGAGTAGCTCGGTCGCCACGGACCCTAGCGCCCCCTGATTTCAGGCCTCCCCGCGTCTGAATTCCTCTCCCAGCGCCGTCACATGCCGGGAGCATCGAGCCCAGGCAGGCCTTCGGATTCAAGTAACGCCCAACAGGCATTCTGGTGGGCCTTCACCGCTTCCACGAAGCGGAACCAGTCGCTCTGGCTATAAGTAGCTGGATCGCGCCACGCGCAGGGGAGGGCGTCAGATTGGTCCACATAGTCGGCCATCATGCCCAACAGCCGGTCGGCGCGTTGGCGCAGCGTCGCGTCGCGCTCTAAGACTGCAGAGTTGAACCAAGCATCTTCGTCATAGTCGGGGAGCGCTGCGCCTCCATAGGCTGGCTGCAATGCGCGGGCCTGATAACGGGCTATGCGGGCAGCCCTGAGAGTGTCGTCGGTTGTCGGATCGGACGGTCCAATATCGGCATCGAGATGTTGGCGCAGGATGGCGGCCTCTGAGGTCAGGAAGGCATCGTCGGCGGCGTTGTTGATGTGCCGCGCCAGGCGCCTGAAGAGGGCTTCTGCGGCATCGAGGAAGCGCAGACGATTATCCACGTCGGGCGCGCTCAGCCGACGATCCTGCCAAACCAGCGCCGGGTGGTCGGGCTGGTGGCCGGCCGCCCCGTGTCCAACGCTCAAGAACGCGCCCACCAGACCCCCGTCGGGCATGTCGTTGAACGCGGCGCGGCGGCCGACGAAGTTCTGATGCGCCCAGGTGTCGACGTATCCGTGCGCTGCGACGCCGATCCGGTAGAGATCGTCTGATGCAAGGGCCTCGTCGATCATTTGGCGAGCGACCGCGCTGTCTGGCGTCGTCACCCAGAGGTCTTGCTGGCCGTCAGATCGTTGCGCGCTCGGGGCGTCCGGATCCCCAGGAATGAAATGGAAGATCGGATAGATCCGAAGCAGTTGCGTCGTCGGCTTCAGAATGTTCATCGATTGGCTGATGTAGTTGTTGTACCCGCCATTTGGGGCGCCAGTGATCTGGTACTTGATGTGATTGTCGTCGACGCTCTGCGCCGCATGCGCCAGGGTCTCGGCTTGCCCTGCGCTGAAGCCGGCCCGCGCCGCGATCAGGTAGGTCATGTAGTAGTGGAACTCGATATCCATCTCAGCTCCGACGGTGGGGCGCAGGCCAGCGCCGGATCAGTCCAAAGGGCGAGACTCGCCGCGACTAGGTCGGCCGAGGGCTGCAGTCTCGGCAGTTACGGTGCTTTCGCGGGGCCCTGTGCCGCGGCCGGAGCCGCCGGCGGTGCGACTGGAGCCGGCGCGGGAGGCGGCGCGCCGGGCGGTGTCGCGGCCGGCGCGGAGAGCGTCGGTTGGCCCCAAGTGAAGGGGTCTTCCAATCGATCGGTCACCACGTCGCGATAGGTCAGACCCTTCAGCAGGATCGTGACTTCATTGGCGAGTTCCGCGTAGCGAGTGGCGGCGTTCGGGGCGAATTTCTGGGCGTCAGCCATCGAGGCCACGACGTTGAGCCCGGCGCCCGGGCTAGGGACGCCCAGCGGCTTGCCGTTCGAGTCCACATCGACGCCCGTCGTTGCGGCGACCTTTAAGTCGCCCGCTCGTTTGCGGAGTTCGGTGACCAGGCTGTCCGCGTCGCCGACGCTGGTGGGCTGTGTCAGCCGGCCGCCCACGAAGACCACCTGGGACAGGCCGAGGATCTGCAGCAAGGTGTCGGGGACTTTGAAGCTCTCAAGGTTAGTGAATCCCGAGTAGATCATCGCCACGCCGACGATGATGCTGAACGTGAAGGCCTGAAGCTTGTAAAGATCGACCTTTGATCCGGTCGTCAGGACGTCGCGCCACTTCGGCTTGTCGGTCCCCGGATCGTCGACGGTGAGGACATGATGGCTGACCAGCCAAGCCCAGTTGTCGGCGGTGAATCGATCGCGCGTGGTGTTGACCGCTGTATTGCCCAGGGCCCCCGCTGCGGGAATTCCAAGGAGGAAAACGATCGAGGGCGAGAGTTCGCTCAGCGTGCCCGTCCGCAGCAGCGAATAGCTGACGCCATAGCCCACGAGCATTAGGAAGATCAGGACCTGCAGCTGGGAGAGGCTGGCTCGGCTGAAGATGTCGGCGCTCAAAACCACCGGATCGAAGCACTGCCACCATGGGATTTGGACCCCCTGGTTGCTCACGCGGACCGGCCGAGCGCCCGCACCCGAAAACCGCTCCGATAATTGAGCTTTCGCGGCGCGAGTCGTTTGTCCCGCCAAGAACCGGAGCAGCGCGGCGATGCAATAGACGACGACCATGATGCCAAATGCCGTCAATCCCGCACCGGTCTTGTCGCTTACGCGCACGGGCAGGGCGGCGAACGACACCAGGCGGTTGGTCGCTGTGGCGCCTGCGCTTGTCGCCGGGAGCTTCTGGCACGCCACGACGAACAGCCAATGATGGTCGATCAGCTTGAGGGAGTCGCCATCGTTGATCTTCACCTTAAGCCCGTAGGCGTTGTCGGCCGTCGCCCCGGCGCCCTTCGCATCATCGCTCGGATCAGCCACTGGGTGGACGACCTGTAGGAGGGGAATTTCCGAGGACTTCGCGTTCTTTTCGCCTTGCGGCGCTAGGAAGGCGCGGAATTCAAGATGGTCGGAAGCGGCGTCCTTTGGGTGCAGGTAGGTGAACATGGTCGCCGCCTGCGACGGCAGAATTCCAGACGCCGGCACCACGAAGCCCTTGGCCACGGCCGTCGTCTGGCCCAGCAGGTCATTATAAGATGCTGAACTGCAATCTGGCGTCGCCGCAGACGGCTTCGACTTGTCGCCTTCACCCTGTTTTGGCGTCACGACACCGGGGTCTTGCGCGGCGGCGAGCTTCGCCGCTGGGGTGGCTGGCGTCTGAGCCATGCTGGAGGCGGCGCCGGTCAAAACGGCGGCGGTCACGACCGCCATTGCGACAAGAAGCCAGCGCCGCGCGCCCAGTCCGTGTCGGAGCTTACGCAGCATGGCGAGCCCTCCCAAAGCTTCCATAGACGGTCATCCGAGCGCCTTGCACGCGTTCCACGCGGCCCACGCCCCGCTGAAGGTGCGGTAGCCAAGTTCGGGGCTGAGGGTGTCCGTCTGCATCCGCATCGGCTGGTTGTAGACCTTGTCCGCCAACCACCAGGCGGTGAAGGATGAGATGTAGTCCACGTCTGGCTGAGGGAGAGCCGCCATGCTGATGTTGGTGAGGTAGACGAATTGATCCATCGTCCAATCCCCCGGCGGCGACCAATTCTGGTTTGCGTCAAGCGTGGGACTGATCATCGGATTCATGCGGACGATGCGGCTGTCGGCGGGCGCGGGACCGCCGCCGCCGGTCATGACATGGGCGAGGAATGACGCGATGTCGGGAGGATCGTCGGTGATGCAGCCGGCGAGCTTCGCGACGTCGATGGGGAAACCCTGCTCACTTCGCGCCGCGAAGAGCCCGGAGGCCGGTTGCTGAGCAGGCGGTCCCGGCAGATGGGTGATGCCGGTCCCAATGCTGAGAGCGACGATGTCGGCCGGCGAAACCCCAAGGGTGATCGCCTCGGTGACCCCGGCCAGGACCGGATTGTTGCAGCCGGCGACTGCGCCATCCCAATACCGGCCGTCGCCGATATAGGCGGGCTCGTCAAAGTAGTTCACCGGCGCATTGGAAGAGGCGTGGATGGCCTGCGCCAGCGGCACGTCGCTCGCCGCCCCGACGCCCCAAGCCGCGCTTCCCGCCTGCGCGGAACGGAAAAAACAGGCGCCGTTGCGGTCGAAGTCGAAAGAGGTGATGAGCACATGCAGGTCGTTGGCCGCGCCGGCCCGGCGCAGCCCAGACGCCACCAGACTGAGCGGCTGTGCGCCCGTCTTCGGCATCAGCGCCTGGAGCGCGGACAGCTTGGCTTTCGCGCTGAACTTCGGCCCGAAGCTGGTCAGCCCGCTAATGAGGCCGATCAGCGCTTTTGTGGTGGGCTGGAAGATCGAGCGGCGAAGGGCCTCGGTTTCGAAGTAGCCCAGCACCGTGGAAAGCGGGAGGTCCTCCAAGAGGCCTCCAAGTGTGATCGAGCCTCCTGAGTTGGCCGTCGCCAGATCGAAATCGGCGAGGACCTCATGGCCTGTCGTTGCGGGGGAATAGAGCTGAATGAGCGCGCGGACCTGGATCAGCGCCCACACACCGCCGCCGTCGAGCGAGAGAATCCGGAACGCCACTTGCACCCCCGTGCGCAGTTGCGAGCGAACCTTCGCAGCAAAGTAGGGAGGTTGCAATATGTCTGACCGCAACCTGGAAGGCTGACCGTCGACGCTGGCCGCGGGAGGGGCGGCCCGCAGCCAACGGGATGGGGTTCGGGCGGCTCAGAACAGTGGAAAAGCGCTAGTCTGCACTGAAGGGCCCGGCGGGCCGCGGACCTGCGGCGATCCCGTCGTCGGTCTCGCGTTCGCGCCAGCCGACGGCGCGACGGGCGATGACGGTGGGGTAGGGCAAGGCGTCCGGCTTCGCCAGGGCGTCGACATCGAGGCGGTTACAGTCCGCCGCCGCCGAGAATCTCGGGGGAGTCTGGGGCGCTCTTGGGCGGGGTGAGATTTTGATCCATGTCCCGGCGCTTGAATTAGCGATGTTGCGGTGGACGCACGTTTTGCATCCTGGGCTCGCGAGTCGTCGCCTTGCAGAAGGCGATCATCGCGTCCGCGCTGAATCGCGGAATCGAAGTGGTCCATTTCGCGCGTGCCGATGTTCAGCACTGCTTTTCCGAGGTCGGCGCGCGCACGCGTCTTGAGATCGCTGCGGCGGTGGCGCGCCAGATACCTGCGCTTGCCCATCGCCTCCCGCGACGTCGGGGCGCATGGCTGCCGGAGGATCGGTGGATGGCGTTGTTCAGCGCCGCCGCGCTCGTGCTGACGCACTACCGCCTGGGCGCGGCACAGATCTTTGAAGATCTTTCCGCCGCATAGCGGCCCGCGGACCGGAAGCACGCTCCAAACAGGGGGCGTGCTTTCTTTGGCTGTGATCGGCGGGCCGGCGATAGCACCAAAGCACACTGGAGCGGGCGGGGCGCTGCCGCCAGCGCGCGAATCCCCGACGCGCCCGAGATCAGGTCCAGATAGGCTTGGTAGTCGTCATCGCCGAAGAAGGCCGCTTCACGGTGGTTGCCCCGCTGGGTCGCGTCGTGCGGCGGACCGGGGATGACGACGCGGGCAAGATGGGCCATCGGATATCTTGGGACCGAAGACCTCCGAACGATTCAGGATGCCTGCCATTTCATACAGTGTCACCGTAATCCCCGGTAGAGGATCGTCCGCTTGACGCCCACCTCCAGCGCCAGCGCACTGCGGCTCTCACCGGCCTTCAGCGGGCTCACCGCCGAGAGCCTGAACTCGCGGCTGAACCTTTGTCGTTCCTGCTTGGACATCCGTTCTCCAAAAGAGAACTGTCCCTTATTTCCCTGTCTCGCTACAGGGGGTCACTCCAAATCCGGTTTGTCCGTTACCGATCATTGTTCTTAGGAGTTCGCGGGACGCGACCTGCAAATTGCGTATCAACTCCTCGCCGGGCTCGCCTAGACGTGAGCGTGTGCAGGCCTCGTTGAGCAGAGCCATAAACGCTGCAAATTGCTCTACTTCGTCGAGAAAAATGACAAGACCCACCATTGATTCGTAGGGCGGATCAAACGCCAAGTCGTCTCGAAAGAAATCGCACGTATCATAAGAATCGCTCTGATCCATAGATGCATCGGGAAGAGAAACAACATCCCTCAATCGACATGCGATCTCTCTTCTCGTCTCAACTGCTTTCAGTATCATGGCTTATGACCCAAACAGCTTCTGCTTGATCCAGTCAATCGCAGGAATGTGCGCCTCCGGTGCATGTGAGGGTCGATCTCCCTGCACGGGATTCCCCTTGGCATCGCGAACAGTTCCACCCCGCGTCTCCTTCACTTCTGGACCTCCTCCTTCAGCTCCTTTTCTTTCGACTCGAATCTGATTGCCTTTGCCGTCACCGACTTTGACTCCGCCCGAATCGCTCTTTTTGGGAGGAGCCCACCCCTCCCTTTTGGCCACTTCCTTCGCAATTTGCCGCGCCGCAGCGAAAACAACTCGTCCCGTTATGGCCTCACAGCCACCAGCAGCGCAGCCACCCGCCCCACCAAAGACGACTCCTGTCGCGATGAGCTCTGTGCGAGCTCGCTGTGGATCGGGATGCTCTCGCTGGTCAGCATCGATTGAGGCAAGGGTTTGAAGTGTTGTCTGAGCGGACTCAGTTCCGCTTGGATCAGTCCGATTCGTCGGGTCGTCCTTCACATAGGTATACAGGTTCGGATCGTCCTGCTGGCCGATGGGGTCGGTTTGCAGGAACCGACCCATCATCGGGTCATAGACGCGGGCTTTGTCGTGGTAGAGCTGGGCCTCAGGCAGGGCGATCTGGCCCGTGTAGGCAAACCGCATCGGGCCCCAGGAGCTCGTCTCTCCGTAGGGGCCGAAGCTGTAGGTCGTGACAGCACCGGTGGCGTTCGAGGTCGCGATGATCGAGCCCTGTCGGTCGGCGTGCAGCCAGGACTTCGGCGAAGTCTCGTCCAATCCCTCGTACCAAACGAGGGGTTCGTCGATTCCGCCTCCGTGGACATAGTGGCGTACCGCATGGTTGAGGTTGTCATATTCGCCCAGCAACCGGTCGCCGTCGTAGAGGAAGTTCGTGACGGTGCTTGAGCTGCCGGTGGTCGCTGTGGTCTGCGAGAGTCGTCCCAGCGGGTCGTAGGTGAGCGCCATCGACACGCCACTTTGGCCTGGCGCTGGACCAACGCTGATGAGGCGGTTTTCGAGATCATAGGTCAGCGCGCGAGCCCCATCGCCCGTCAAGTTGCCATTCGCGCTGTATCCGCTGAGGACCGTATAGGTGGCGTCCCTGTTCAAGCCGTCGAACGTGCGACTGGGCAACATGGGTGGGCGGCCAACCCAGGTGTAGGCGTCGCTTTGCTGGACCAACGAGGTCGCTTGGGAGGCGGGACTGAAGCTGACGGTCTGCAGCGACACCTTCTGGGTATCGGTGCCAGCTTGTGTCAGCGCGCTCAGCCGTCCGGCGCCATCATAGGCGTAGTCCGCGTAGCCGCCGTTGCCGCGGTCCATGTGAGCACGGCGTCCCAGCGGATCGTAGAAGATGCACACGAGGCCCACCGCCCCACCGCCGGACGTCGCCGGGCAGGCGGCCTGAGCCGGCTCACGCAGCCCGACGAGGCGGTTGGCGGCGTCGTAGTCGTAGAGCGTCGAAAAGCCGTCGAAGAGCGTTACCGCGATCCTATTCCCGGCGGGGTCTAGAGTTGAGGTCACGCTGCGGCCGAAGGTCTGGTCCTGGGTCAAGCGGCCCGCGAGATCGTAGGTCAGGATCGTGCCCAAGCCCGCAGGGCCCGCGAAACGCGCAGAGGTCATCCGCCCGGCAAGGTCGTAGTCGTAGTAGACGTCATGAGGCGCATCGGCTTCGAGATGCTTCTCGATCACGCGGTTCAGGTTGTCGAAGACGTAGGTCAGGCTCTGGCCATTGCGGCGGCGGAACGAGAGTCTGTTGCCGTTGCCGTCGTAGCTGAAGTCCTCATGATCGGCGGCGTTTGAGGCGCGAGCTCCCCGGGCGAGCACGGGATAGATCTGACTCGCGAGGCGGTCGAAGCCGTCATATTGCAGCGTGGTCAGATTGCCGTTGGCGTCGGTGATTTGGGTGCGCTGACCGTTCGGCGAATATCCGAAGGACTCAATGGCCAGCGCTTTGAGGTTAGTCGCGGCCTGCCCAAAATATCCCCGATCTGTTTCGGTGAGCTCGCCGCGGAAGTTGTAACCGTTGAAGGTGACCCGGTCCTGGAGCGGCGTGTTGATGTTCGCCGCGACGGGCGTGCAGGCGTCTGACGGTGGGGCGCCGAAGGTCGTGGGGTCCATGCGGACCGCCGTGCAGGCCAGGTTGTCCGTGGGGTCGTAGGACAACTGGGTGAGTGCGATGATGGAGCCGCTGCCTAGATCGCGGACAGCTTCCTGAACACGGTTGCCGACCGCGTCGTGGGCGAATTCGGTCCGCAGAAGCGCCGTGTAGCCGGCCGCCAGGGCGGAGGTGGACGTGCCCTTCTCCTCAGCGGTGAACAGCCCGTCGTCGTCGTAGGTCCAGTGCTGCGTGGTGCGAGCCGCCGGCCCAGCGCCATCTGGATCAGGCGAGATAAGGTATGTCAGGCGGCGGTCGGAATCCCACACTAGGTTGGTGGTGTCGGTCCGCGGGTCGGTGATCTGGAGAACATTGCCTATGGAGTCGAAGCCAAGCGTGGTGGTCAGATTGAGACCGGTCGGGTCGATCGTGGCCGAGCCCAACACAAACTTGTTCGCGGAATTGTAGGCGTAGGTGGTCGTGACGCTTTGGGACGAGGAGATTTTCTTCGTCGCGGCGGTCAGCAGCTGGACCGTGTCCGAGCCCATGGTTGTGGCGGTGTAGGTAAAGTCCCGCTCCGGCCGCACCCCGTGGATATCGGCAGGCTGAAGGATTTGGGTGAGTTCGCCGGATCCTGCGTCCCAGGTGTAGTCGCTCACGGCGCCTATAGCGTCGGTGATCCTGGTCGGCTTGTTGCACGTCTTGGGATTGGTGCAGGTGATCACACCTATCCCTTCCGAAAGGGTGGTCGTCGTTCTCAGGGGCATCAGTGGCGAACCCGGCTTTGGGGTCCGCAATGTCGAAACGACATTGGAGCGGACGTCATACGCCTGCTCGGCGGTGTCGAGTTCAGGATTGATGGTCTTGGTGAGGCGGCGCATCGGGTCATAGTATTTTTGCGTCACCGCGTTGGTCGGATCGACGGACTGGAATTCGCTGTTGTTTTCGTCGTAGAGGCTGAGCCAGCTGTTGCCGCGGGCGTCGATCTTCACGGCCCGCTTCCAGATTTCCTCGGCGATGCCCCCCGATAGGTGGGTGGTGACCCTGTTGAGGGCGTCCATCTCGGTCGCAACCCGAAGGAGGTCGTCGTAGGCGATGAACAGCAGAGGGTAGGTCTGAATGTTGGCAGGATCGCCGGCCGAATAGATGCGCCGAAGCTTGTAGTTCGGGCGCACGATGACCGAGGGGTCAGGGGAGTAGCTGTCGGCGGCATATTCGTACTTGCTGACCAACGTCATCGGATCGGTGGCAGTGAAAGTATTGCAAGCCAGCGCCTTCACCGCGGAAGCATCGAAGGGGCCAGGTGACACTTGGGGGCATCCGGCCAGCGCGAACTGGACAGAACGCCCACTGTCGTCCGTCACCGCGGTGATGCGGTGTCCCACGTTGTAACCTTCGAGGCTGCCGGTGAAGAGCGAGTTGGAGAACGCACCGCCCGTCAGCACATTGGTGAAGGTCAGGGTTCGCCCAAGGGAGTTGGAGACGCTGGTCAGATAGTAGTGCTGGTAGGTTGGACCCAGGCCGCCCGCATCTGCCACAAGACCGGCGGCGTCAAGCCAGCTCACCGACTCGGGCTGGTAGTTGAAGTTGATCGTAAGGCCATTTGGAAACGCCCAGGTATCGGCCTTGAAGACCGGATCCCCGATCCATTTGGTGGGCTGGCTTGGAATCAGCAGGGCAGAGAGCGAGCCGATGCTAAAGTTGATCCGCGCGCCGTCCTTGTCCGTGCGCGTGAATGTGATCAGCGAATAGTCCCACGAAGACCCGCTTCCGGAGTTGAGCCCCGAATAGGGTCCCGCGCGCCCATTGGTCTGGACGAGTGACGCGGCCGACCCCGGCGGCGCGTTGAAGCGGCCGTCAGGGAGTTTTAGAAACACTTCCTGCGTCGGCGGCAGGGAGACTACGACCGCGTTGTCCGGAAGCTGATCGCTGAGCCAGGATGCGGCGAACATGGCCGCCATCCGATGCTGAAGATCGGGGGTCTTGAAGAGGTCGTTGAGCACATAGGCCACAGCGATCGCGGCCGAGGCGTCCAGGGCGGAGTCGCGACCGAAGGTCTTTTGAGGGTTGCTGACGATGCTGGCCGTGATCTGGAAATTGTGGGTCCATCCCCCGCCGAGGTGCGAATTGCTGTCCTCGTCGGCCCCCGAGTAGCGCCAGACGCCGATACGGCCTTGCGGCCAGATGCCTGCGCCCTGCGGACCCGCAAGAGTTTCGAGCGTGCCGTTGTCGGAGCTGTAGAAGCGCTTGAACGGTAGACTGAACGGAAAGTCGCCCACGCCCGTGACAATGTCCGCTGGCGGAGCCACGGCAAGCCCACCCGTCGCTTCGTTCACCGACGCTTCGGCGGACCTGCGGCCGGCCTCGGTCGCATGCGCTGATTTGATGATGTCGGCCTCGGGGTCGGCACCGGTCGGCGCCGGAGTCGTTGCGCCCTTCGAAAGTCCAAAACCGTCAAGGAGGATGTAGGCGTTCGCATCCGATCTAAGGGCAATTTTGAAGCTGGCCGCCAAAAATGGCTGACCCCAAACGTAGAGGACCGGGTCTGTCGCTGTCATGTAGTCGTACCGGCCATTTGACAGCATCTGATAGAAGGACGGATCGCCGCCTTGAGCCTGACCGAAGCTGACAACTGATGCACTCGGCACCAGCACAAACGGCGAGTGCTGTCGATTCTGGTCAACGAAGGCGGCGATCGCGGAGACCGTCACTGGGGCATGGCGTGCCTGCTGGCTGACCGACCCTTCGATCGCGACCTGGACCAGGGATGATGTCTCGAAGGCCGCGGAAGCCGCTGCGGTGGAATAGGTCGCCGGCGTCACACTCACGGTGCTGATCGCCGTCATGTCGTAGTTGGGATCGAGAGAGGAGGTCGCAGGGAGGGTTTCCGGCGGGAGCTGCGCTGTGACCATGCCAATGGTGTTATGGGTTCCGATCGTAGATCCGCTGACCTGCGCCGCCAGCCGATTGAACATGCTCCTCTGCACGAGAAAATTCACCGCGAACGGAACCTCGTCCCGTCCCTGGCTGGTGGGGCTGCTGTCCACAGCCTGCAGATCGCTGAAGAACTTCTGGGTCTGTGGCGAGCCGTCGCCCCAGCCTTGGATGACCGTGACCAGGTCGCCCATGGGGCCGGTGATGCTGTTGCTGGCGAATGCTCCGTGCTGGTAGGCGTAGGGATGGCTCGCGGTCAGAGTGATCTGGAGCGTCAACAATCCGTGCGGGTATGTGATGCAGCCGGTGCCGCAGGACTGGACCAGACTGTCGTCAGCGTACAGCGTGCCCGCTGCCAGCCGCACGATCCGAGTCGAGATCTCGTCGCTGAAGAAGGTCTGATTGATAGATCCGGCCACTACGTTGAGGACCGAGCGGTACTTGTCCGGGATCCCGTTGACATCGCTCCAGTTGATCTGTTCGAGTGCCGGATAGGGCAGGCTCGCCGACACCGCCGGCGCGTAGCTGGCGTCGATCCGTTTGCCGCCGATGACATCGTCCAGTCCCTGCCCGGGATTGTTGGTTTCAAGCCTGTGTTGCAGGTTTGCAGCCCACGTCTGCACGGCGCCGACAGCCAGCGCCTGGTTGGCGTCCTTCACGCCCACGAAGCCATTTACCGTTGGCTGGGTGGCGTTGACCATCATCTGCGCCAAGACGCCCGCTCCGCAGGTCGAGGCCGACGAAGGACCACATCCCATCAGGCTCGCGATGTCTTGACCGGGCTTCAGGGTGTGGCGCTTGAATGATGGATCATAGAGGTTGCCGTTCGCCGCGACCCAGATGTGGGCGAGCGTCACGGTGGAGAGTGTGCCGGTCACCGCAGCGCAGGTTGTTTGGTTGTTGACGATGGCAGGGATCCCGCCGTCGGCGAGAAGCTGGCAGGCCGCGCGGGCATCGACAGCGAGTGCGGCGGGTGCCGCGCCCGGGTTGGTGACGAGGCCCGTCCACTGGCCGAATTGCAAGCCGGTTAAGGTGATCGTACCGACCTTGTAGGCGACGTTCGGAACGCCGGCTTGGTCCAGCAGTTTAACCATCAGATCCGCTTGGTCGAACGGCGTACCGGACTGGTCGATCAGAGCCCCGCGGGCACCCTTGGCGAGGCCGAAGCGGAACTCAACCTCGATATTGTTGCGCACATAGTCGAATACATTCTGGGTGTAGCTGTCCTTGCCATTGCCGCTCGCGCCGAGGCTGCGGGAAACAGCACGGATTTCGGGCCCGGGGTCCGCGGCGAGCGCCAAACCCAGGGTATGCGTCGTGGCCGATCCATAGAATGACCACGCCTGGCTCGGAGACACCAAGTCGGCCGCGACCAGTTTCATTGCCGGCAACTGGGCCTGCGCAGTCGAGAAGCCAAAACCTAGCCACAGCGCCGTTGCCAGGGCGCAAAGGCCCTGCCGAATCCCCCACATCGAACGGCCCCCCGGTTGCGCGACGCTTCTCGCTCAGGCGGTTCCCGTCGAGGGCCACCCGCGCACAAACCCTAAGGCCAAGCTTGCGCAACCGTCAATTGCGCCTGCGATAACTTCGCGCGTTTCGTGGGGTCTAGTTGAGAGCCGATGAGCCAAGCTGGCTGACGCCGGAGAGCACGCTGCCCATCAGGGCGCCGAGCAAGAGACCGAGGACGACGATCAACACGGGCCCGGCTATGCGGCCGAAGCTCTCGATCCGCCGCATGGCGGCGTCCTCCTCCAACTTGCCGCCCCGCAGCAGCATTGGGCCAAGCGCGTTCGAGGCTTCGCCGACCGCCGCCAGGCGGACAATGGAGGGTGGAAAGCCCTTGGCGGTCTCCAGTGCGGCCGACAGGGGTTGGCCTTGGCGCACAGCCTGCAGCATCGGCTCGATGCGCCGGCGCGCCGCTTTCGTCATGGTCGCGCGGTTGGCGAGGCGCAGGGCGTCGGTCACGGGCGCGCCGGCGCTCAGCATGGTTCCGAGCGAAATGGCGAACCCCCCGAACACCAGGCCACGGACCGTGCGCCGGGCCGGTCCGTCCAGCACCGCGGCCTCCAGCGGGCCATTGAGCAGGCCCAGCCGGCCGGCCATCGCCAGCAGCACCACCGAAGCGAGGGTCAACACCTCCAGCGCCGTGAGATTGGCTTTGAGGAAATTGCTGGCCGCGATCAGCATGGCGAGCGCCGGCGGCGGCGTGGTGCCGGAGTCGAGCGCCAGAGGCGCGATGGTCGGCACGATGAACAGCAGGATGACGAAGACGGCGGCGATGGCGCTCACTAGGACGAAGGCCGGATAGGAGAGGACCGAGATCAGCTGATCGCGCAGCTTGATGCGCGCGTAGAAGATCTCTGCGGCACGCTGAAGGCCGCCGGGCAGGTCGCCGGAGGCTTCACCGGCCGCGATCATCGAAGCCACGAAGCTTTGCGAGCCCTTGAAGCTTTGGGCGAAGGCGCGGTCGAGAGCCTCACCGCTGGAGATCGCATCGCTCAGCGCTTTCGACAGAGGCTTGACCGGCGAGCGATCGGAGCGGCCGCCGAGGATGTTGAGCGCGGTGCGGATGTCGGCTCCGGCGCGCAACAGGTCCGCCAGGCTCGCCAGGAAGTCGGCGCTTTCGCGGGCTGGCGCAGAGCGGACCTTGGCCGGCGCGGCAGGTCGCGAGGCGCGCCGCAAGGAGAGCGGCGCGAGGCCGCGGGAGCGCAGCGTCTCGAACGCCACGCCTTCGTCCCCGGCGTCGAGGGCGCCGCGGATCCGTCGGCCTGTCGCGTCGACGGCCAAGTAGCGGAACTGCGAACTCTCAGCCATGCAGAGTGGTGGCCACCTCCTCGAGGGTCGTGAGGCCGGCCAATGCCTTGTCGTAGCCATCCTCAGCCATGCTCTTCATGCCTGCGCGGCCGGCAATCTCCTGGATGCCGAGCGGTGAGACATGGTCAGCCAGCGCGCGCAGCAAGACGTCGTCGGCCTGAAACGCCTCACCGATCGGGATGCGCCCCTTGAAGCCCGTGCCCTTGCAGGCCGGGCATCCCTTGGGCTGCTTAAGCTGCGCCGGCACGCCGACACCAAGTGACTCTGCAAACAGCCGTTCGGTGTCAGAGGGCGCTGCCGCCTCAGCGCACCGCTTGCAGAGCCGGCGCACCAGACGCTGCGCGACAGCGCCCTTGAAGCCGGCCACCAGCTGATACGGCTCCACGCCCATATCGCGCAGTCGCGCAATGACGCCGACCGCATCGTTGGCGTGGACCGAGGCCAGCACGAAGTGGCCGGTCATCGCGGCTTGAACCGCGACGGCCGCCGTCTCCGGATCGCGGATCTCACCCACCAAGATCACGTCGGGATCCTGCCGCAGAAAGGAGCGCAGGGCGGCCGCAAAGGTAAGGCCGACATGCGGCGCCACCTGCGTCTGAGAGACGTGCTCGAAATGGTATTCGACGGGATCTTCGATGCTCAGCACCTTCTTGCCGCTATCGCGGAAGGTCTCCAGCAAAGCATAGAGCGTGGTGGTCTTGCCGCTGCCCGTCGGGCCCGTCACTAGGAATAGGCCGTGTGCGGCCTTGGCCGCTTGGCGCAAGACCTGCGACACGTGCGGGCTAAGCCCTAGTGCATCCAGGTCAAGTGGCACGCTTGACCGGTCGAGGATTCGCAAGACCGCAGATTCGCCGAACACGGTAGGCGAGGTCGCGACGCGCACATCGATCTGCTTACCCTGGACGATGAAGGTCGTGCGGCCGTCTTGCGGCATGCGCCGCTCGCCGAGGTTCAGGTTGGCGATGACCTTGACCCGGGACACAGCCGGCGCCGCGAGGTCAATCGACACCACCTGGTGCTCGAACAAGCGTCCGTCGACCCGCAGCCGCACGCGCAGATCGTTGCGGGTCGGCTCGAAATGGATGTCCGAAGCGCCCAGCGCGATCGCAGCCTCGAAGGCCGAGGCCACCAGCCGCGCCCCGCTGCCGTCCGCCGAACTGTCGGTGACGAGGTCGAGTTCGCGCTCAAGGCGCCTCTGATCGGGCGCGATCTTTAGGTCGCGCGGCGCCGCGAACGCCTTCTCGAACTCCCTCTTCCACTCTGCAGGACGCGCCGCCAGGATGGTCAGATTGCAGCCGGTGGCGAACACCAGTCCGGCAAACGCCTCATCGTCGAGCGGGTCGCAGGCTGCGCAGGTGAGATCGCCACCGTCGCGGCGTAGGGGCAGCACCCTCGCCCGTCGCAGGAATTCCGCCGAGACGCCAACCAAGGTCAGATCGCGTTCGACCGGCGCCTGCAGCGGCTCCCAAACTTGGCAACCGGTGGCGTCGGCGTAGGCGATCACCAGATCGTCGTCCGAAAGGCTGCCCATCTGGTTGAGCACCTGCTCGACCGGCTGCTTGGTCTGGGCGGCGATCAACTCGGCGCGGGCGATGGCGGAGGCGTCGACGACAGCCTCGTCTTGCAGCTTCTGCAACACCGCGTCGCGACGCGGGCGGACTGCGGCTCCAAAGCCGGTCTCTAAACCGCCCACGGCCGCCATCCCTGTTCAAGCGCCACGCCAAGGGCCCAACCTGAGGCCGCGATCATCGGCCCGAAGGGCGTTCGCTGGCGGGCCGGGCGAACCAACAGCGATGCGGCCAAGCCCAACACCGCAGCGCCCAACACCATGAGCGGGGTCGCAACGCCAAGCCACAGCGCCAGCGCCGAGATCAGCTTGACGTCGCCCAGCCCCAGGCCTGGATCACCGCGCCGGCGTGCGAAGCTTCGGCGGAGCTGCAGCAATATGGCGCCGCTGGCGAGGGCGGCGAGCAGCCCCATGCCGAGCGCCATCCACCCAGAGAGCGCCGAAAGCGTCGCGCCGCCGAGCGCCACCGCCAACGTCAGGCGGTTGGGCAGACGTTGGACCTTGGCGTCCACCGCCACCTCGGCCACCAGGCATAGGCCGATGATCGCCATGAGCGCTGCGCGCAGCGGCGCGCCTGTCGCAATCGCCGTAACGAGCACTGTGGCGCCCGCGAGCTCGCCCGCCAGATGAATCGGATCGATCCGCGCGCCGCAAACCGCGCAAATGCCGCCGGCGCGCAGGTAGGAAATCACCGGAACGGTCTGCAGGTAGCTCAGCGGCGCATCGCAGTAATCACAGTGGGAGCGTCCAGCGTGGGAGGTTTCGGCTCGGCTCAGGCGCACGCCGGCGGTGACGGCATAGCTGCCCAAGGCGAGACCGCTGACGGCGGCCAAGGCAAGCAGGCCGCCGTTCGCGGTCATTGGCTGGCCGGGGCTGTGAGATCCTTATCGAGCCCGGTCCCGCCCGGGGCGCCGTCACGTCCAAGGCTGGTGACTGTGAACGATTGGCCGTCGGGCGAGACCGTGTACTGCACGGGACGGCCCCAGGGGTCATTCAGAAGCTGAGTGCTTTTGAGATAGGGTCCAGTCCAGCCGTCGGCGCCGGCCGGTTGAGCGAGAAGACTCTGCAAACCTTCACCGGAACTTGGATAACGCCCGACGTCAGAATGGAACATCTCGACGGACGAGGCGACGGAATCGAGCTGCATTTGAGCTGTCTTCGCGCGGGCACGCCCGAGCTGTCCGATGATGCCAGGCGTGAGCACCGCGACCAAGAGCGCGATGATGGCCAGCACGACCATCATTTCGGTGAGGGTATAGCCTTCGTCCTTTTTCAGGCGCTTGGAAGCGCCGCCAGCAGGCCGTCGCATATCTGAAGTCCCCCCCGGGATAGCCGTCGCGTGACCACCGCGGCGGGATGCCGCGCGTCACCTGTAAATCTCACGATCCTGTCGTCTCGCCAACCCGCATCGGTTGTAGCGGTGATCCTCCACGCCTCTCCGATGTGCCAGGCCGGCGTCCCGCCGTCCTGCGGCGCCTGGCGCGAAACGTAGGCAAACTGCGCTTCTTGCCCGAGCGGCGAGGTCAGGCTCGGGCCACAGGTCCGCCAGAGGGGCGCAGGGTCGAGATCGCCGACCGCGGTCGCGCCCGAGGCCACGTCGGGCCGGGCAAGAGCCGCGGCGAGGGTCGCCGGCGCAGCCACGCCAAACTGCGCGAGCGTGGTCGCTGGCAGGGCCGCGGCGGCGCTCAAGGTCAGCTTGTCGACCTCGGGCTCAGCGGTGATCTGCATCCAACCGAAGTCGGTGCTTAGGCTCCAGGCGAAAGGCCCCGGCGCGCCGCTCCGAATAATGGCAGCGACGGCCTGGAGATGGGCCCCGTCGAGGGCGTATTCCTGGCGCGAGCGCTCGAGTTCGGCCTTGGTCAGCGTCAGCTGATCGAGGCTGCGCAGCACCAGGGCCGACCCCAACAGAGTGAGCGCCAGGCAAAAGACCAGAGCCGCCGGCGTGGCGAACCCTGCCTCGCTACTTTCGGGTGGGGATGAGACCACGGCTCTGCAGCTCATGCATGTCACCTTCCAAGTCGGCCATGGCTTTGTCGCTGGCCGGCGCGTCGCGGAGGATGCGGGCCGTGAGCAAGACGATCAGCTCGCTTCGGTCCTGGGTGTGGGACTGTGACTTGAAGAGTGACCCCACGAGCGGAACATCCTTCAAGTAGGGGATACCGCTGTCCCCATCGTTGCGCGTCGAGCTGATGAGGCCGCCCAATGCGACAACGCTGCCCTCGTGCATCACTAAAGCACTTTCGAAGCGGCGCTGCTGGATGGTTGGAGAATCGATTCCGGAACTGGTGGTCTGGGCGACTGAGCTGACTTCCTGGCTGACCTCCAGGGTCAGCTGCCCATCACCGCTGACCCGCGGCGTGACCGTCAGGATGACACCGGTGCTGCGGTAATCGACCGAACTTACCACCGGCGCCCCGGCCGCCGAGGTCGACTGCGACGCTTGGGTGACGACCGGCACCTGATCGCCGACCTCCAGGTGCGCGGTACGCCCATCGAGGGCGATGATCTTCGGCGCCGAGACCACCTCGACGGCGGTGCGCGATCCCAGGGCGTGGACGGCGGCGTTGATGTTGTTGTTGAGGAAGGTCACCGAAATCCCGGGTGAGCTCGGGCCGATGGTTCCGTTGGCGTTGTTGATCGAGCTTACCTTGGTGTCGTTGGACAGCACCGACCAGTCGACGCCGAACTCGAAGTCCTTGCTCAGCGTGACTTCCAGAATTGAAGCTTCGATCAGAATCTGAGCCGGCGTGCGGTCGATCTCGGTGAGGATCCGCTGAATCTGCAGCCATCGTCCGGACGACGCGAAGATGATCAGGGTGTTGGTGTCCCTATCGACGCCAATGCGCGCGGGATCGTCGCCCGCGCCCCCAGCGCCGCTAGACACAGCGGGAGTCGACGGCGCCGGCGGCGGAGCCTGGGCGGCCTCCCTGGGCGGCGCGCCTTGCAGACCTGAATTGAAGTTGAAGCCACCTTGAAAGTTGGATGTCGTCGCGCCGGACTGACCTCGACTTGAGCCTGTATCGACGGCGCCTTGCAGGCCGAGGACGCTGTTGAGGGTCTTGGCGAGGGCGTCGGCCGAAGTGGCCTTCGGCCGGTAGATCCACATGGCTGTCGCCGACTCTTTGCCCGGCGTGTCCAGGCGCGCCACCCACTTCGCCATCTCCGTGAGAGCTTCTCCGGAGCGGCTGAAGATGATCAGGCCATTCAGCCTGCGCAGAGGCACGACGCTCACGCCCACGAGCCCGGCGCCTTGAATGATATGCTCGAGTTCCGGGGCGACCGTCATCGCCTGCGTCTGCGTCAGCTCGAACCAGCGGATCTTGCTGTCTTCGAAAGCGCTCTGATCGAAGATCTTCAGCGTCTCCATGGTCGTCTTCAGCTGGCCACCAGTGCCGCCCAAGAGCAACAGGCCGAGCTTGTCGCTCGTGTAGACCACGCCGTTGGCGTTGGAGATCGCCTCTAGAGCCTTGGCGACCTCACTCGGCTGCGCGTAGGCCAGAGGAACAGCCACGATCTCATAGCCCGCCGAGGTCGCCGCCTGATCGCGACGGCGGATCACCGCGGCGGATTTAGCTTTGGCCTGGGGGGTGACGAGGAGCACGTCGCCGTTGTGCACCAGGGCAATGCCGTTGGTCTCAAGCACGGCTTCGAACGCGGCCAACAGTTGCTCGCGCGTCAGCGTCTGCTCGATGCGGAACGACATCCGCCCGCTGACCGCCGGGTCGATGGAGAACGCCGTGCCTGTGGCGCCAAGGACTTCCTGCACCACCTGGGTGATCTCTGCGTCTTGGAACGCAAAGGTGTAGGCATCCGCGGCCCCTACCTTGCCGCCGTGCCTGGGTTCGGCGATCGGAGCTTCGCGATGCGGCGGCGCCGCCGACGCGGCTCCGGCGAGCATGAGGACGGCCGCAGCCCCGGCTGCGAATCCTGAGAGGCATGAGCGGGGCGCGCCGCGGTCCCCGCGACGCGACGGTCGCATCATGGCCGCCTCGGGGCGCTGGCCGGCGGCGGCGGCCGGCGAAATCCGGGCGGAATACCGTCCAGTTGCGGCGCAGGGGTGAGCGGCGGATTTGGCGCCGATAGGGCCGCGGAAGGCGGCGTGGGAGAGGCCGGCGGAGTCGGCCCCGACGTGGGGCTAGCTGGGTCATTGCCCAATCGCTGGCCGAGGCCAATCTCGACCGGGCCGTAGATGGTGTCGACCACGACCTTCGAGTTCCCCACCGCCTGTAAAGTGATGCCATCCCGCGTTTCGCCCAGCATCATCCACTCGGCCGGGTGATCGTTGATCGACAGCAAGCCCGCGATGCGCGTGCGGGAGCGGACCAGGCCGTCCAGCCGCAAGGCGGGCGGCGGGACCGCGCCGGGTCCGGTGGTCAGGAAGAAGATCGGTTCGGCGGTCAGGGCGGCCACGTCCACGGCACGGGCCGGGGCGACCGTCATTGAGGGGGCGCGAAGCGCTGCGACCTGATCCTCGATCGGACCGAGCCGCGCGTCGGCGGCCGACGGACCGCCGCCGGCGAGCCAGGCGAGGAACCCGGCGACGAGACCGCCGACGATGGCGATGGGCGTTAGCGAGAGGCGGAGCAAAACACACGACCTGAGATGCTGAAGGTGACGAAGGAGGTCTTTGACGAGAGGTCGACCGAGTCGATGAACACCAGCGGGCGCACCGCCCCCAATCGCCCCAAAGCTGTCAGTGCTGCCTCGTAAGACCCAGCGCCGGAAAGGCGCAGGCGAAGCGGCGCCAACACCCCGAGCCGCGCCTGTGGCTCCTGGGTAACCTCGATGCTGACATTCTGCAGCGGAAAGACAGAGGCCAAGGCGAAGAGCTGGGCGCGCAACCGTTCGGCCTCCGCCGGCAAGGCCGACGAACAGGTTGCATCGGCCGTCAGGCCTTGCGTCGGGGTACGTTGGCGAAGCAGTTTGGCGGCGAGCCCAGCATCGCGTTCCACCGCCGCCATTCGCGTGTCGAAGTGGCCCGGCTTGGCCAAGCTCATGAGCGCGACGGCGCCGGTGAGCGCGCAGACGAGCGCAATGGCCGCGCCGCCCGCGAGCTCAAGGGCCGAAAGCGGGCGCACGCTCATCGGCGATTCTCGGAGCGCTGAGTTGCAAGGGGAAGCTGCGGCCGGCCAACGCCCCACAAGGTCAGCCCGGGCCGCGGGTGGGGCCCCCGCGTGATCGGTCGGTCGCCTGAGGTCAGGGGCGGGGTGTCCCCCCGCGCCTCAATTGCGATCAGGCCGCGGTCCCAATGAAGCGCCACGATCCGAGCGTCGGGAGCCTTGGCCTGCGCCACCCAGGCGATGTCATCCACCACCTCCTGTGGGATCGCTGCGTCGGGATGACTTTGGGTCAGCGCCAGAAGCCGCAGATGGTCAGCCTCCAGCCGGCGCCCGGCTCGCAACTTGGCCGCAACATTGTGTTCCAGGAGGTCGAGCCGCTGCGCCGCCTGGTTCCGCGTGTTGATGACCTCGCCGGTGGCGTAACCTACCGCCAGCAGGAGAGCGATGGCGCCGAGACCGAGAAATACGAGGCGCTGGAGGCGCGGAAGCGTGTCACTCGATGTGCGCGCCCCCCCCCCGAACGCCACCCGCACGGATTGACCGTCGACCTCCTCGACGGTCTCGAAGGGGCCAGTGTAGTCCCGCCGTCGCACATAGAACACCGCATAGCGGCCCGGCCGACCCGGCCCCCAGGTCTCGAGCCGTCGCAGCCGATGCATCACCTCGGGGATTGGCAGGGGTGCGCCGTGGCGCGCCTCAAGCTGAGCCGCGCGGGCTTGATCCCATGGAAGACCGGCAGGCACGGCGATGGTGCGCACGAACACCATCGGCGCCACCGGCTCTGGACCTTCTGTTTCGGGGAATTCCTTGAATGCGGCACTGGCCATCAGCGGCAATCCCCGGACACAACATCGAAGACGCAGGTGACGGGTTCTTCCTGCCACAGGCGCGCCCGCACCAAGCTCGCAGGCGCCCCGTCGCCATCGCGGATGATCGCGATTGTCCGAAGGTGCTGGCGCACGTTGCCGGGCGGCGGCCAGGTCGTGCTGACGCCGAGCTCGCTCTCGTAACTGAAGTGGGCTGGGCCTGTGGTGTTGAGCGCGAGCTGTCGAACCTGTCCGTTGTCGCTCAGCTGCAACGCCAGGCTCGCTGGCGCGGCCGGCGCGATAAGCTGGGCTTGGCACGGCTGCCCCCCACCACAGTTGAACTGCAGACTGGTCTCGGAACCCGCCAGCTGGGTCGGCTGGTCAGAGCGATCGGGGCCCTGCGTCGCAAGAAGCCGCTCGAGACTCGCCTGGACTGATCGCAGCGCCTGGGTGTCGCTGACCTGACGGGCTACCCGCTGCTGCTGGCGTTCGAAGACGCTAAGGCCGGAGGTCACGCCACCCACGGCAAGCGCGAGGATGGCGAGCGCCACCAGGGTCTCGACCAAGGTGTAGCCATCATCGTTCATGTCGCGTCCGCCGTCGGGCAGGTCTCAAGCGTGGAGGCCCAGTAGTGGCGCGCCGACGCCGTCGAGGTTAGCTGGACATACCGTCGACAGACCGAGATGGGTTGCTCGGCGCCGGTGAGCTGCGTCTGCAGACTCCAAGTGAAGGTCCCGGTGGTCCCTGTCGTCGTCTCAAGGCGCCGCGGACCTGAGACCAGAAGATCGCGCATCAGCGCGTCAGCTTGCCGGATGTCTCTCGCTTGCTTCGCGGCCTGGGCGGCCTGCTGCGCCGCCGCCAAGGTCAAGCTCACCGTCAAGGTGATGACGACCAAGGCGACCAGGGCGTCCACGACAATGTAACCCGCCTCCGCCACCTTGCCGCCGGCCCTCGAACGCCGCCATGGAGCGGGACCGAACAGGGCAATGGGGAACTGGGTTCGAAGCAGATGTCCTAAAAGCCTTGGGTGTGGATACAAAAGCGCCGCCCCCCAGCGTTGCGCCTGAATAGGTATCATATAGAGAGGGGCCTGCAACTTGCAGTTTCCAGCTGGCTACACGCTCGCATGACGTTATCGCCGACCAGTGTTCCGGGACCTCGGTTCGCGCCTCTCGGATCTGATCGACGGCGCGCTATGCTGGCCGGCTCGATTTCGGTGGTGTTGCATCTGTTGGCGGCAGTCGCCCTGTTGGGAACAGCGTCCGGTCAGTTGCTCGCCGATGAGGGCGCGCCGGCTGCGGCCGGCGGCTTGCCGCCGATGGCCGTCAGCGTGGTGTCGGCGTCGAGTCTGCGCGCGCCGTCGACGACGCGTGACGGCCTGCGACCCCTGTTCGCGAAATATGGCGCCGACCAGCCGCCGGTGCAGATCGCCGACGACCCGCATCGTTCCGCCATGAGCCGACTGCTTGGGCAACTACAGGGCGCCGAGGCTGGGCAATCGGCCACGTCATCGACCGCGGGCGCCGGAAAAGCGCCGTCGATCGCCCCCGTCGAAAATCGGTCGGCGAGCGCCCGAGGTCGAGGCCATGGATCGGACGCTGGCGCCCCCGGCTCGACGGGAGGTCTCTGGGGCGCGGTGGAGCCCTGTTGGACGCGTTTGGCCGGGGCCAGTTCTGTGCCCGTCACGCTGGAGGTCACCCTGGACGCGCGCGGAAGACTATCTACGCCGCCGCGCATTTTGCGGGAGGCTGGTCCCGCGAATGAGGCGCGGTTGCGAGCCGAGGCCAACGCCTTGGCCGCGCTAGCCGCTTGTCTACCAGAAGGCGATGTACGCTTCAGCGGACGGCTCTATCGCCTAGAATTCCAGTCGCCCCAAAACGCAGCTGGATAGAGCGCGTTGAGGGCCGGGCTCCCCAGGCCGTCGATCGCGCCCGCAACTATTACGAGACTCACGCCAAAGATGAGCCTTGCGTTTTCACCACCATTGCGGATTGTAGCGCGAGTACAAGCTTAGCCATGAAGCTGGGGGGCGCTGAGTGGGGGTGATCGCGTCCCGTGTTGGACGATGGCTGCGGCTCGCTGCCGTGCTGCTGGTGCTGACGCCCTCCGGCGCGGTAGCTCAGACCAGCACGTCCTACGCCTACGACGCCCTAGGTCGGCTCGTCAAAAAACAGGACACGACCGAGCAGATCACCCAGCGGTCGATCTACTACAGCTACGATCCGGCCGGAAACCGGACCGACATCGCCAACAGCCTGGACGGTGTCCGTGAGCTGGCCGTCAGCAGCTTCACGCCCTCCTCCGACAGCGGCCTCGGGACAGGGCTGACGCCGACCGGTATGGCGGACGGTCGCGTGGCGGCGGCGAACACCGTCTTTGTCACGCAATCGGAGACAGCGGCCTGGATCAAGGCCGATCTGGGGTCCGCCCAGCCGGTCGGCTCCATCGACATCGCTGCCGCGAGTCTCACGGCCTCGGGCATTGGCGCGGATAACACCAACAGTTCGGTGATCGAGTATTTCGACGGCACCAACTGGGTCTACGCGGCAACCATCAGCACTGTGCAGGCCAACGCCTACCTGACCATCAACATCGGCGGTATCACGGCGCAGTACTGGCGAATCCGCCGCACCGCGTCCGGCCAATTGGGGCTTGGGGAGTTCCGCTTCTTCAGTGGACCCCGTCCGCCGAGAGCGCCCAGCGGCGGGCCGATGACCGCCTCCGCCGTCGGTTTCACACTCGCTCCCGGTGGATTGGTGACCTTCCATCCCCTCGACAATGTGGTCGGCGGCTCCGCACCCCTGAGCCTCTTACCGCTCGCGACGTCGACCGCCGGCGGCGGCGTCGTCTACATGCCGGACGCGGTGACCGTGAACTACACCGCCCCTGCTAGCGGGGTCAGCTCAGACCAGCTCACCTACACGGCCCAAGACGCCACCGGCGCCACGGTCATGGGCACGGTGAATTTCGCGATCAATCCCGGCTCTACCGAGTCGGGGACCGACTATCCTTTTGCGGTCGCAATGGAAGAGAAGACCGCGCCTGGACACACCATCACCTTCAACCCGCTCAACTTCGCTCTAGATACTTACGGGCAGCCGCTGCAGATCATCAGCCTCGATCAACCAGCCGTACCCCAGAACACGATTTCGAAAGACCCTGTCACTGGCGCGATCACCTACACGCCCTGGCAGTACTGGGCGGGTGACGAATACCTGAAATATACCGTGCAGAATCCAAGCGGCAGGACGTCGAGCGCGGTCATCCACATCGCGGTCGCCTCGGATATTCCGCCAGTCGCCAACCCTGACGCCATCTCGGCCCGGCCCGGCCTACCGGTGACATTCGATCCGAGGACCAATGACAGCGACGCCAACGGCGATCCGCTGACGATTGTTGCGGTGGGGCCCGCGGGCCACGGGACCGTGACCATCAATGGTGGAACGAGCGTCACCTATACCGACCAGGCTGGGTATCTCGGCCCTGACAGTTTCAGCTACACGATCTCCGACGGCCAAGGCGGCTCAGCGACCGCCACCGTCTCGGTTACCGATCGGCTCAACCTGCCGCCCGTCGCGGTGGACGACGTCGTCACTGTGCCAGCAGGCGGACCCTTCACCTTCGATCCTCGGGTCAATGACAGTGATCCAGACAACGACCCGCTGACCATCATCGCGATCGGGACGCCAAGCCATGGCACCGCTGCGCTCCAGGCGGGCTTGGCGATCATCTACACGCCGGCCGCCGGCTACACAGGGCCGGACAGCCTCACCTACGAGATCAGCGACGGACAGGGTGGGACCGCTCAGGCCACGGTCACCATCACGGTCTCCCCTGACGCTGTCGAGTATCTGGTCGTCGCCGGCGGCGGCGCTGGCGGCGTCTACAATCCCTATGGAACCAACGTGCTGACCGGCGGCGGCGGCGGCGGCGGCGGCGTGCGGAGCGGGGTCATGCTGTTGCCGCCAGCGACCTACACCATGACCGTGGGCGCCGGCGGCGCCGGCGGGACCAATGGCGGCAATTCCTCAGTCGGCACGTTGATCACCGCAATCGGCGGCGGGGCCGGTGGCCAGGCGGGTGGGTCGGGCGCGGGCGGCCCGGGCGGCCCCGGAGGCGCGGGCACGCCCGGACAAGGTTATCCCGGCGGCGCGGGTACGGCCAATAGCCTGACCGCCCAAGGCTCATATGGCGGCGGCGGCGGGGCCGGTGGTCCGGGCCGCGCGAGTATCCCGGAGGCGCCCGGAAACCAAGCCACGGCGCCGGGCCAAGGCGGAGGCGGCGGGCCCGGAATCAGCAGCAGCATTTCGGGGACCACCACGACCTACGCCGCGGGCGGCGGCGCCGGCGCCTTCTCCTATACGGACGTGACGGGCTACCACGCTGAATACGCCGGGGCCGCCGGCGACTCGAGCGCCCAAGCGGGCGGATCGGCGCCGACTTACGACGTTCCGAGCGCGCCGCCGAACCGCGGTGGCGGCGGCGGGTCGCCCGGCTACGATGCAGGCGCCGGAATCCAGGGAGAAGGCGGCGCCGGCGGCTCGGGCGTGATCATCCTTCGCTACCAAGGACCGGCGCGGCCCTACGGCGGGACGGTTACTCAAGTCGGCGGCTATACCATTCACACCTTCACCGCCACCACCGCTGTGACGGTGCCGACCAATCGTGCGCCGTTCGCGGCCAACGATGTGATCAACGTCCGGCCCGGCTTCTCGCGAACCTTCGATCCGCGCGTCAACGACTCCGATCCGGACGGCGATCCGCTATTTGTCCTTTCGGTCAGCGCTCCAGCCAATGGTGTCGCCTCCGCGGCGGCTGATGGAACCAGCGTGACCTACACGCCCAACGCCGGGTACCTGGGCGCGGACAGCTTCACCTACATCGTCAGCGACGGTCGCGGCGGAACCGCGATCGGGACCGTCTCAGTGACGGTTCGCAGCAATTCCGCTCCAACGGCTGTCGATGACGCTATCTCCGCGTCTGCAGGCTGGCCGTTGACCTTCGATCCGCGGCTCAACGATACCGACCCCGAAGGCGATGCGCTCAGCATCACGTTTTTGGGGACCTCGCCCAACAGTCTGACCCATCTGAATCCGGATGGGACGGTCACTTACACCGCCAATCCCGGCTTCACCGGGGCAGACAGCTTCACCTACACGATCAGCGATGGTCAGGACGGAACGGCCACAGCCACAGTCCATGTCACCGTCGCGCCCGAGGTGCGCGTCTTCACGATCAGTCCCGCCGTCAACGGCAAGACCACCTGGAATCTAGACATCGACGGAACGCTGAGCCTGCCGACCGCCGGGACCTGGACCTTGACGCCGCAGGCGAATTTCGTGGCGCAGGCCAAGGCTTGGGGCGCCGGCGGCGCGGGTTGGACGAATTCGGCCGGTGGCGGGGGCGGATACGCCGGCGGCCTAGTGCAGTTCCAGGCCAATGTGGCCTATCGCCTGGATGTCGGGATTGGCGGCGGCGTGGCGACAATCCAATCAGGGGGTGCGCCTGGCGGCGGCTCCGGCGGAGTCTACCAAAATCAATCCTTCGGCGGCGGGGGTGGCGGCTTCTCCGGCCTCCGCAAGAGTCTCTCCAACGCTGCAGTTCTGATCGCAGGCGGCGGCGGCGGCGGCGGGAGCGCTGGCGGTGGCGCGGGTGGCGGATTGAGCGGGCAGCCCGGTGGGAGCTTGGGTCTCATCAACAACCCGAATTTCCCCTACTACGCCGGTGGGACGGCAGGGACGCAGACGAGCGGCGGAAGCCCTTTCATGGCCGGCAACGGCGGCGGGGCGGCGGGTGGTGGCGGCGGCGGCTACTACGGCGGCGGCGGTGGTGGTGGCGATGGGCAGGGAGATGGCACCGGAGGCGGCGGTGGGTCGGGCTATGCGCTCTCGTCCGACGTGACGTCAGCTGTGTTGGCGGCGGGCAATGCGTCGGCGCCCGCAAATGGCGCCGATCCGGACCGTGGTGGGGCAGCAAGCGGCGGCGCCGCCAGCTCCGGAGCCGCGGGGGCGCCGGGTGAGGTGATCCTTGTGGGCGTCAGCAACTCGAACACGGCCCCGGTCGCCTACAATGACTCAGTGAGTACGACTTGGCTGGCGGCCAAAACCTTCGATCCTCGGGAGAACGACTACGATCCGAACGGCGACACACTGACAATCACAACAATCGGGCCTGCGGCCCACGGGACGGCGACGCTGAATGGCGGCGCCTCGGTGACCTACACCCCGACGCCGAACTATGTGGGCACAGACAGCTTCACCTACGCGATCAGCGACGGACGCGGCGGGACCGCCAGCGCCACCATCACGGTCGCCGTGACGGCGCCCACCAACACCGCACCCACGGCGGCCAATGCCAACGAATCTGTCCGGGTGAACCACGCGGTGACCTTCGATCCGCGGACTGCCGATAGCGACATCGAGCTCAATCCACTCACCATCAGCGCCATCACGGCGCCGGCGAACGGCGTCGCAACGATTGCAAGCGGCGGAACGTCGATCACCTATACGCCGACCGGCGGCTACATCGGCCCCGACACCTTCACCTACACGGTGAGCGATGGCCACGGTGGCGCAACGACCGCCGGCGTTTTCGTCACCGTCTATCCGAACACCGCCCCCGTCGCGGTGGATGACACAGTGGCGGCCACTGCCGCCGTGTCCTTCGACCCCCGCACCAACGACAGCGACGTCGACGGCGATCCGCTGACGGTGATCTCTGTCACGCAGCCGACGCACGGCACAGCTTCGGTAGTCACCGGCGGCGCGGCGGTCTCCTACACGCCAATCTCCGGCTACGTTGGGCAGGATAGTTTCACCTACACCATCTCAGATGGTCAGGGCGGCACGGGCACTGCGACGATCCGCGTCAATTCGGCGATCGACTATCTCATGGTCGGCGGCGGCGGCGGCGGCGGCGGCGATGCCGCCACAGGGGTCGTCAATCAAGCCGCCGGCGGCGGCGGGGCCGGTGGTATGAAGACCGGGTCCTTCACCCTGACGGACGGTGTCACGTCGTTCTCCGTTGTGGTTGGCGCCGGCGGCACCATCGACAGCGGAAACGGCGGGAGTTCGTCGCTCGGCGGATCATTGGCTGTCTCAGGCGGGGGTGGCGGCGGCAGCTATGGAGGCAGCGGACTCGATGGCGGATCCGGCGGCGGTGCCGGTGCCAGATCGTCTGTGGGACAGGTCACGTTGGCAGGTCGCGGAATCCCGGGCCAAGGGAACGATGGCGGTGCCGGCTCTGGAGCTGGCGTTACCGGCGCCGGCGGCGGCGCGGGCTCGGCGGGCACGACAAACAACGCTGGGTCTGGGCTGGCGAGCGGCATCACTGGGACCTCCGCCTACTACGCGGGCCTAAGCGTCGGCAGCGCGTCCAATAGCGGGTTCGGGATAGGAGGGCATGGGGCCAGCTACTATGTCGCATCTAGTGCGGGCACTGGCGGCGTTGTGATTATCCGCTACCCGACCGGGACGATGACGGCCGTCGGCGGCACGATCACCCAGGCGGGTGGCTATACAATCCACACCTTCACCGCCAACGGGACCTTCACGCGCAATAGCATGCCGGTCGCCGTCAACGACGTTATCGTCGCTCGCGGCAGTGCTGTCACCTTCGACCCGAGGATCAACGATAGCGATCCAGATGGCGACGCACTGACCGTATATTCGGTAACTTCGCCGACCCACGGCACTGCTGTCATCGGCGGCGGTGGGACGCAGATCACCTACACCCCGTTAGCCGGCTATATCGGGCCGGACGGCTTCAACTACACAGTGCGCGATGCACGCGGGGGCATGGCTGGGGCGGCGGTAAGCGTCATCACCAACCATGCGCCTGTCGCAGCCAATGACAACATCACCGCGGTCGCCGGCGTTGCATTCACCTTCGACCCGCGCACCAATGATATGGACGCCGATGGCGATCCTCTGACGGTCGCAACCGTGACCGTGCCCCCGCACGGGACGGCCGCGATCACCGGCGCGGGCGCTTCAATCACGTATACCCCCAGCGCCGGCTACAGTGGGTCAGACACCTTCAACTATTCGATTTCCGATGGCCAAGGCGGAAGTGCTTCGGCAAGCGTCAACGTAACCGTCACGCCCGCCCGAACCTTCACGATCAGCCCCGCAGTCGGCGGCGTCACTACTTGGAACATTGACGTGAACGGCCCCTTGAATCTGGGGACTTCCGGGACCTGGACGATCACGCCGCAAAACACCTTTTCGGTACAAGCCAAGGCTTGGGGCGCGGGCGGCGGCGCCGCCTCCAATGCCGGAGCTGGCGGCGGTGGCGGCTATGCGGCCGGTACGATCCAGCTTCAAGCGGGGGTCGCCTATCGGATCGATGTTGGCGCGGGCGGCACCAACGGCGCCGGAGGCGGCGCGGGCGGCGCGCCGGGCGGCGGCGGCGGCAGCAGTGGCAGCTGGGAATTCCCGGGGTATGGCGGCGGCGGCGGGGGCTTCACGGGCCTTCGTAAGAGCTCTGGCGCCGCCGTCTTGATCGCCGGCGCGGGTGGGGGTGGCGACGGCAGCTACGCCGGAGTGGGCGGCGGGGGCGCCGGCGGCGGCGCCTCGGGGAGCGCCGGCGCAAGCCCGCCCGATGGCCATACGACCGGTGGCGCTGGTGGTACGCAAACGACGGGCGCAGCGCAGTTTGCGGGTTCTGCCGCATCTACTAGCACTATAGGCCAAGCGGGCGGCGGCGGCGGCGGCTACTATGGCGGCTTTGGTGGCGCGAACGTCGCCTATTGGGACGACGACATCAGCTTCACCGTAACGAGCTCGAGCGCCGGAGGCGGCGGTTCCGGCTACGTTTCGTCGAGTGACGTCACGTCCGGCGTGTTGACCGCCGCCTCGGGCGCGACTCCGGGAAACTCGGGGGACTCGGATCGCGGCGGAGCCGGCTCCGCCAGCACCACAGCCTCAGGCAGTGCGGGCCGCATCATCCTGAAAGGAAGTTAGGCCCTTGCCGCTTCGTCGGATTGCTGAGACGCAAGGCGCGCAGGGTTGGCAATGCCGGTGAGGACGTGTGAGCGGCGCAGATCTGGAAGCCGTCTTTGAAAAGGCAGCACAACGCCACAGGGCAAAGGATCTGTCCGAGGCAGAGAGGCTCTATGTCGCCGTCCTGACGGCCGAGCCCGAGCACGATCGCGCAGCTTTCAATCTCGGCGTCCTTCTTCTTGATAGCCAAAGGGCGGCCGAGGCCCTGCCTTATCTCGCCTTGGCCGCCCGCTTGAACCAGTCCCGCGCCCTCAACTGGCTGGCCTATATTCGTGCTCTGGCCGAGACTGGCCAGGCGTCGGCCGCGCTGCAAGTCCTTGACCGTGTGCGCCAACAGGGGCTGCAAGGGCCGGTGGCCGATCAGGCGGAAGCCACTGTCCGCCACCGCCGGGGCGCTGAGCTCTTGGGCTCGGGAGATGCGAGTGAGGCTGCAGCCGAATTGGCGCGGGCCGCGGCGCTCGTTCCCAACGCGCCACAGGTCCACGAAGACCTGGGCGTGGCGCTGAATCAGCTTGGGAGGATGGCAGAGGCGGAGGCCGCCTACCGCGATGCGCTCTCGCTCGATCCTGCGAGGCCCGATAGCTGGGCCAATCTAGGCGCGACGCTCGTCCGTCTGGGCAGGGACGACGAGGCAGAGGCTAGCCTGCGCTCGGCCTTGAAGCTGAAATCGTCGCATCCCGGCGCTCTACAGAATCTTGCGACGCTCCTACGCAACCAAGGACGGTCGGCGGAAGCCAGAGCCACGGCGAAAGAGTTGACCTGGGGCGATCGGACCATTGCGGGCGCAATGCAGCGCCTAGTGCTGCCGCCGATCTGCGATTCCCAAGACCAGATTGAGCAGGCTCGAGAGCACTATGGCGCTGACCTCCACGAGCTCGAGGGCGCGGGGCCCCTGGAGGATGACGGTAGGGATTTTTCACTGGCCTCGTTCTATCTCGCCTACCACGGCGCGGGCGATCGAGCGCTGATGGAACACCAGAGCGCCGCTCTGCGCATAGCTGCGCCGGACCTCAACCATGTCGCCGAGCACGCTCGCCGTTGGACAGCGCCGACCGGTCCGCGGATCAGGGTCGGTTTCATCTCAAACCTGTTTCGCGATCACACGATCGGGCGTCTGTACCGAGGTCACATCGAGCATCTCGATCGAAGCCGCTTCGAGGTGTTCGTTATCCACGGCGCCTGCTCGATCCGCGACGAATTTCGCGATCGAATCGACGGCAGCGCCGATGCGGCCGTGGTGCTGCCCGGCGATCTCGCGGGTAAGCGCAGCATGATCGAGGACCTCCGTCTGGACGTGCTCTTTTACCCCGATATCGGCATGGAATCGGAGACCTATCTACTGGCCTTCAGCCGGCTGGCGCCTGTGCAGGCTACCGCTTGGGGACACCCTGACACGACGGGGCTCGCGACCATCGACTACTTCCTTTCGGCCGACCGATTTGAACCGCTGCACGCTGAGGCGGAATATACGGAGCGGCTGATCCGGATGCGGCGCATCCCTTGCCTCTTGGGGTGGCCCTTCGAGGGACAGAAGGTCCAAAGGCCGGAGCGCGCGGCCGTCGGGCTTCCGGAGCGGGGCGCCCTCTACGGCTGTCCGCAAACTCTGTTCAAGTTCCATCCTGACTTCGATGAGGTGCTGGCCGCCATAGCTGCGGCGGATCGGACCGGCCGCATTGTTGTGCCGGCGGCCGAACAGGCTCGATGGACCGATCGGCTGCGGACGCGTTGGCAGGAGCGTCACCCGATCCTGCTCGAAAGCGTGGTATTCCTCCCTCGCAGCCCTCGCGAGGTCTTCCTGGGCCAACTCGCAAATTTCGACGTACTGCTCGATCCCTTGTACTTCGGCAGCGGGCACACGTTCTATCTTTCCGCCGCCGTCGGCGTGGCGACGGTCACGCTTCCGGGCGCGTTCGCGCGGGGCCGGGTGGTCGCGGGGGCCTATACTCAGATGTCGTTGGAAGGGGCACCCGTCGCCTCGGACCGCCAGGCCTATGTCGAACTGGCCAAGTCGATCGCCGGCGGTGCGCTGCCGGATCTACGCGATCGACTGCGCGAGGCCGCGCACCGTGAGCTGTTCGGTGACCATCGCGCGATCGATGAATTTGAGCGGTTCCTCGTCGAGGCGGTCGAAGCTGCGCGACGGGGTGAATGTCTCCCGAGCGGGTGGCCAGCCTAGCGCCAGATTGCTCGCCGAAGCCGGCTACCGAACCAATTTGACGGGCGATTTCCAGTTTCCTGGATCGATGCGTTCAAGGCCGCGCACATTGGTGCCAAGCTCTGACGGCGTGCAGAACATGTTCAGGCTCCCCACCGTTCCGAAGGCGTTTTCTGCGATTGCGTTGAAGTTGCTTTGGCTGAAGAGCCGCGGGGCGTGCCAGTAAAGGTCGTAGCCATATTCCGTGATGAGATCGATCAACGCCTGCTGGCGGCCCACTCGATCATTTTCCACATATAGCGCCGGACGGCATCGCCGGATTGTCCTTTCCGCGCCGCGCAGCACCTGCTCCTCAAGGCCCTCCACGTCGGCCTTGATCAGATGGCAGTGGGCGAGCTCAAGACCATCGATAGTGCGAAGCCTCGTAGCAATCCCGACATCGCCGGCCTCAGCCGCCTTGACGGAGACGCCGCCGAAATTTCCAGAAGCCGCGTAGTCGATGGGTGGGACCAGCGCGACGCCATCTGCCTCGCCGCACGCGTCGGGGTAGGCGAAAGCGTTGGTAACGCCATTGAGCGCAAGGTTCGCGCAAAGGATTTGGAAGATTCGCTGCTGCGGCTCGAACAGATAGATCGGACCGGGCGCGCAGGCCCTCGCCAAGGCGATGGAGTGTGCGCCGATGTTCGCGCCAACCTCGACGATGGTCATACCTGGCTTCGCCAACAGCGCCAGCGCCGCCCATTCCTCGGGGCAATATTCGCCATAGAGCTCAAGCGAGCGGGTGACGTACTGGTCGCCCGGCAGGGCGAGCATCGGGCCATGCCGAGTGGGAATCGGCGTGAGAAAAGCGTCGGTCATAGGACGGCAGCCTAATGGCGCCGCATGGCGAGAGCCATTCAAGACGACAGCTGATGGGCTCAGCATGTTGATTTTGAAAAATGAGATTGGCGCGAGGTTTCCAGTCGGCGCGCCGCGCCGCGGCTGGGTGGAGTTCCTTCGAGCTCAGAGATCGCTAACATCGGCTGCGGGGCGAGCCCATCAACAGCGATCCGCTGAGGACTACCTCCGCTTTGATCGCGTCGCGTTGAACTGGGCGATGACCGGCGGCGGCACATTCGTCACCTATGGCGACACACGCAGCCGCAACGGGACCGACAGTTTCAGCTAACCCTTCTACCTCCACTGGGACATCGAACTTGGCGACGGCCGGCCCAACGCGGGCTGGAACAAGTTCCTTAGCGCGTCGCCACCTCAGTTCCAAAGACTGAGCAGGTAGTCTCGCAAATCGGCTGGCCACGCCGCGCTCAGCTGATCAACGGCTTTGCCATCCCCACCAAATAGTGCGCGAATGGCTTCCTCATAGCCTGGTTGGTCGCCGCAAAGCGTGGTCATCGCCCGGTAGATTCGATCTTGTGCGGCGCGGAGCTCTGAGCCGTCGTCCGCGGTGCGCCGCGCCTGTTCGACTAAGCGGCGCAGCGCTGCCGAGGCGCCCCCGGGCTGCCCTGAGAGCCAGTCCCAATGTCGCGGCAGCAGTGTCACTTCACGGCTGGTCACGCCGAGCTTAGGTCGGCCACGTGGCGCCTTTGGCACCTCCGGAAGGAACGAGAATCTGGACTCGATGTCGACGGTCGAACCCTGAAGATTGAGGTCAACCGTCCGGCCCGTCGCGTCGTCGAGAATGGTCGGCTGCTCAGAAAGGTGGGCGTGGGCCGCGCGGGCCACCGTCTTGAGATCGCCGTGGGCAATCATTCGCTGACCTACGAACGCGGCGAACCTGTTGGGCGGCGGTGGTGCCATCGCCTGACTCTACATGAATATCGACCGGGTAGAAATCTAGGATGCGCTGGGCGGCCTTCGCCTTCTGCGCAACTTCGCGTCCCTGGCGCGATCTAGGAACTTTCCATCGGCGCCTCGCTCACGCGATGCGATCTGACGGGGCTGATACCCTACGCCGAGGTAGAAATAGAGGTCCTTGATACTGCCGAACCGACGCTGGTAGTTGCTGTAGCAAGGAATGGCGGGGTCGGCGTTGATCAGGCGCAGGCTCAGGTAGTTGTGGCGCTCATAGAGCGCTCTAAGGCCTTCCATCATCCCCGCATCGCTGTACTTCCACGCGAGCCGCCGCCGGGACTCGGACGGGTAGGGCGGAAAGTGGCCGATGAGCCGGAATGCAGCGTAAAGGCTGCCGAACCGTTCGGCATAGGTGATAGACGCGGGCACCCTTGTCTCTCCATCGACGATCCGGTGGGAGAGCTTTCCGCGTTCGGCCAGTAGCCACGCCAGGCGCTCAAGCATTTCCTGATCGGTGAGCCCGCGGTGGCGAGCCTGGAGTGCGAGCTTGTGATCGTAGCCGATCAGGCGATAGGTCGCGCTGAGGCTTCCAAACCGTTTGATGTAGGTGTTGGCGTTCGGGATCGTCTTGCAGTCACCGATGATCTTGCGACTGAGCATCCCTGTCCGCTGCCACAGCGCCCGCAGTCGCTTCAGCAACTCGTCATCGGTCAGGAGCAGTTTCGGCGGCGGGATGAGCCGCCGCGCCTGCATGAACAGCTTGCGATCGACGATCGGCGGAAACGCCTCGTCGAACCGGACCCAGGTCTCAGGTGGTTGAGGTATCGCCTTTCCGCCCAATCGCTTGTTCAGATATCCGAAGATATTGTTTCCAATGTATTTTTCGTTCGTGAGGACCGTCTTGACAGCCTTCTCACCCCAGGGGCGCCCAAATTCGTTCTGGACGCCATTGGCGTTCAGCTGATCTGCGATGGCGACCATGCTCAGCTTGCATACGACCCTCAGATGGAAGATTTGGCGCACAACGGCGACCTCTTCTGGCGGCCCCGGCACGAGCATTATGCGGTGGCCTTGGACGGCCTTGCGCTGGCCTTGTTCCAGGGTGACCAGCGGGTAGTCGCACTCGTCGAGCACCAGCCGTCGGATGCCGAACCCTGGCGAGCCTGACATTCGATATCCCTTCGATGCCAGTAGTCGCATGGCTCTCGCGACCTTGGCGCTGAGCTCGCGGCTATACTCCGCGGCCATCACCCGCTTCAGCTGCTTGACGATGGACGAGTAGATGCTTCCGTCGTTATCGAAGGGCTCCGCACAATATCTGACAGCGACGCCTGACGAGCGGCAGATGAACTCGTAGTGGGCGGACTCATCCAGGTCCTGGAATCGGCCCCAGCGGCTGATGTCCTGCACCAGGATGGTCGAATAGGGCAGGTCACCGGCGACCACATCGGCCAGCAGTTGCGAGAGCGCTGGGCGGCCTCTGAGTGTCAGTCCGCTCCGCGCATCATCGGTATAGGTCTGGACGACTTCATAGCCCCTCGAGACGGCGTATTCCCCGATGACCCGCGTCTGGTTCTCGATCGAGTAGCGCTGGTGATCTGTCGACATGCGGACGTATTGAGCCGCTGGCGTCAGGGCGGGGCGCGGATCCATATATCAACTCCGGGCTCGCGCCATTCTGCCTGAAGATGTGTCCACCCCCACGCTGAAATCCACGAAACCTTGATCCCGCCCAAGGTGGCGACCGAGCGTTCGCAGTCCGCATTAACGCGGCTTTGGCGAAGCCTCGGGCAATCTGCGCGACCGATCCTCCGAGGCGAGAATGCTGCGCGACTGGTTCGACGAGCGGTTCAGGGCGGCCGGCGCGAGGAGCTTCTTCTTCTCGCCGGTGCGGCTGGCCATGGCGGCCGTGCTGTGGGCGGTGCTGGGCCTGGGCGCGGGCTGGCCGGCGGCGGGGTTCTGGGTCGCAGCCGTGCTGCTGATCGAGTGGCCGATGCGCGAGCTGACGCGGCCCATGGCGCGGGGGCTGGACCTGAGCCGCTCCGAGGCTTTCGTCTGCATGGCGGTCTATGGGGTCGCGGTCTGCGCCTGGAGTTCGGCCGGCGCGATCCTGTGGTCGTCGAGCCATGTGGCCTGCCAGATCGCCGCGGTGGGGTTCTTCGGCGCGCACCTGCTCTACCTGAACACCTTGCATGGACGCTCGATGGGCGCGCTGGTTCCAGCCTTGCCGGGCCTGGCCGCGCCGGCGGTCGCGCCGCTGGTCGTTCCGCACTTTCACGGGACCGATCAGATCCTGGTCGAAGCCACCCTGCTGGCCGCGGTCGCGCAGGCGGCGATCAGCATCGCGGTGAACCTGCGCGCGGGGCGCAGGCCGGCGGCCGGCGAGGCGGCGACGCCGGACGTCCAGGCCACGCGCGGCGCGGGGAGCGCCGTCCTGCCGGTCTTCAACCGGCCGCTGCGGGTGCTGGCGGCGGAGGACAATGCGGTCAACCAGCTGGTGCTGAAGACTCTGCTGGCGCAGGTGGGCCTCGAGCCGGAGCTGGTGTCGGACGGGCAGGCGGCGGTGGACGCCTGGGCGCGCGAGCCCTGGGACCTGATCCTGATGGATGTACAGATGCCGCTGATGGATGGGCCGACCGCGGCCCGCGCGATCCGCGCGGCGGAAACCCAGAGCGGCCGGGCGCGGACCCCGATCGTGGCGCTGACCGCCAACGCCATGTTCCACCAGGTGGCCGACTATGCCGCCGCCGGCATGGACACCCATGTGGCCAAGCCGATCGAGGCCGCGGCGCTGTTCGAAGCTCTCAGCATCGTGGACGCACCGGCCGGGCGCGAGGGGCTGGGCGCGGCGGTCGCCTAGAAGCAAGAGGGGTCGGTTTGGTTGCGGTCGTTGCTACCCTCCCGCCTTCACCACCCTCAGTGTGATCTTCAACTCGCGGACGACGTTCCATTGGCTGGCGATCAGGCGGTCGAGGGCTTCGCGGCTCAGGTCGCCGCGCTGGAATTCGGAGTAGTAGGGCTCATCGATCACGCTGCTGGTCTGTACCAGCCGGAAGTCGACGCCGAGATAGTGGGCCAAGGGGGTGTTGGCGGCGCCGGCTTTCTGGGCGCGGTCGCAGCATTCGCGGTCGAAGAGCTGCAGCATCTGCGGGGTGATCGGGCGCACGTGCGTCGGGTCGCCGATGAAGTTGTCGTGGCGCGGGTGGGGCACGTTGATCTGGACGCGGCAGCCGTCGGCGGCGATGCGCCAGGTCTCGGCCATGATCGCCAGGAAGACCTTGGGGTCCGCGCCCATATGTTCGAGCGAATGGATGAATTGGATCTCTTCGGCCACATCGGAGGACCAGGGCCAGGGCGTCGTCTCAAGATCGAAGACCACGTCGGGCGAGCAGGCGGCCACGGCGTCGACGTTGACGAACCCGGGCAGCCTGCGCGCGCCGCAGCCCATGTTGAACTTCATGGCGCCTCGGCCTCCGCAGCGCTCAATTCCACGACGCCCATCTTCGCCATTGCGCCGATCACCGAGATGCCCCAACCGAGCGAGAGGGTGGCGGCGGCCGATAGGACGTCGACGGTCGACGGACCGTGCTCAAGAATCTCCCACATCGGCCGCGACAGGGACTCCGGCGCGCCGGCCCGAGGGAACAGCGGATCGGCGCTGCGCGCCAGATAGTCGTCGAAGGTCACACCCGGCCGCAGCGCGACCCTTGTCCTGGCGCCGATGAGGTGCGTCGGATAGTGGCCGAACTGGTCGAAGGGATCGAGGCGCGAGGACGGAATCTTCGGCGCAGCCCGCACCCAGGCGGTTTCGTCCTCGTTGCTCGCGGCGGCGACGCGGCGGCCGTTCAGTTCTCCCCACAGCGCCTGGTACTGCTTGTAGACCAGGGGCCAGTCATAGAGCTCGCGGGCGCGGGCGTAGCCGGCCTCGCCCATGCGCCGGCGCAGGTCCGGCTCCGCGACCAGGTCGGTCAGGCGATCGCTAAGCTGCTTGATGTCGACCGAGGTCGCCGCCGCAACCGCCCAGGTGTAGTTGTCGAAGTCGAGGATCTTGATCTCCTGGCGAAGCGCATAGGCGACGCCGGCGGCATTCGCCTCGGGCGCCCAGGTGTCGATGCGGAAGCCATCGACCCCATCGCGCACCGTGTCCTTGTAGCCGTTCCAGTCGGTGACCACGACCGGGAGACCCGCCGCCATGGCCTCGACCGGCGTCAGGCCGAAGGTTTCCTGGATGCCGTCGGAGAGTGAGATGAAGATGTCGCCCGCCGCCCAGGCGTTGCGGCGGGTTTCGTCCGCGCGGCTGTCGACGTGGAGGACGCGAACGTCGGGACCATAGCTGGCGGCGCCCTCCAGGTAAGCCTGTTCAAGGGCGTCGTTCGGCGCGCGGCCGCACAGGATCCCGACCACCTTCTTGCCGGTGCGCTCGGCGGCGGCCTGCAGGGCGGTGAACGCCGGATAGGGGTGCGACTTGCCGGCGAACAGCAGGCGGCCGACATAGAGGACGGCGACCTCGTCCTCGGCGATGCCAAGGGCCCGGCGGGCGGCGGCCTTGTCGTCGGCGGTGAAGGTGAAATCGCAGCAGTGGACCCCGAGCGGGATCACCGGCAGCTGCGGAAAGCACAGCCTCGCCTGAGGCCCAAACCGCCAGCGCAGGAAATCGGCCCGAGCTCCCAAGGTCCCATGGACCACCTGCAGGGCGGCCGTCGAGGTGCAGACGAGCGCATCCCAGGGCATGACCGCCTCGGTCAGCATTTCGGAGATTCCCTCGAGCGTGCCAGCAGTGGCGAGCGTGTGGGTGACGCCGCAAAGGGAATGTTTCGCGGGCCCGATGCGCTGGCGCAGCCGGGCATAGATCGCGAGCGTCGGGTCGGCGAGATAGATGACGCCGCGGCGCACCCCGATCAGATCCATCTTTTCGCCCGGAATCCAGACGGGCTCCGCCGCCCGGTCAAACTCCTTGACCATGGCAGTGAACCGCTTGGCGGAGTGTTCCATGGCCGTGTAGCCATAAACCCGCTCGTCGAGGCGGCCCTGGACGGCGGCGCGCAGGAAGCCGTTGCCCGCCGATTGGCGGCCCATGAGCCTGGGCCCGGTCAAGGAGAAGCCGTCGGGTTCGAAGCGGATGACCGCGTCGCTGGGTGGGTGCGCCATGCCGCTCTCCTAGCGGCCCTGGCTGGCCACGCAAGACCTGGCGCAGGGCGCCAGGACCGGGCGCGTTGACCCCAAGGCCGAGCTTTCAGGGCGCCCGCGGCGGCATGGCGGCTCACTCGCCCTCTGGGGGTAGGGAATTGCGGCGCTCCTGGAACCCAATAAGATTTCAATATGCGCGCTCAGCGCGAGTAGGGGGAGTTCTCATGAAGACCTATTTCGGCGCGCTCGCCGCGCTCGCCGTCGTCGCGTCAGGCGCGCCGGCGCTGGCGGACACGCTCTTCAATTCTGGAGCCGCGATCCCAGGCTCAGGCGGTCCGGACTTGGCCGAGTTCAACGCGGCTGATCAATTCACGCTGGTGAAAGCCTCGACGATCACCGGCGGGACCTTCGATTTCAGCGACAGCAGCGGAACGCTGCCGGCGAACCTGACGTACACGTTCTACGCCAATGGCGGCGTGGCGCCGCACGGCCCGCCGGGGACGGCGCTGGCCACCGGTGCGCTGATCATCGACGACAGCTTCTATATCGGCGACCCGGGTCAGACGCCGCACTACAAGGCGATCTTCACCCTGGCGTCGGCCTTCGTGGCCGATGCGGCGACGCAATACTTTTTCGGCATCCATTCGCCCTCGTTCGCCGACGATGTCAGTTGGGTTGAGTCCAACTTCCGCCCGGCGGTCGGCTTCTACGAGGCGAGCAAGTTCGATGACCCCAGCGAGCCGACGCACTGGCGCAGCGAGGACCAGACGCTGGCTTTCAGCCTCACTGGCGCTGCGCTCCCAGAACCGGCGTCCTGGTCGCTGATGATTATCGGATTTTCCAGCCTGGGTGCGATGCTGCGGCGATCACGCCGGCGACCAGCAACAGGATGAGCGGCGTCACGGCGACCGCCCAGCCGGTGGCTTGAACTTCCAGCCAGCGGCCCACCTTTAGGGTGAGGGTTGTCCGAGTGGGATTGCGGCGAGGCATGGCGGCAGAATACCTCCGCTGCGCCCAATCACCGAAGAAAATCGTAGAAAATATACGAGTCGTCGCCCGGCTATTGGCGCATGGAGCGATCGCCATTGCGGGCGCGGCGGTTCAAGAGGTCGGCGGTGTGCTGCGCGTCTTCCTCGCTCAGGCCCGTTTGCGGGACCATGGCGATAACGGCGGGCTCGCCCGTCCAGACCTCGTAGACGGTCCAGTCGGTGCGGTCGCGACGCAGCGCGAAGCGTTGGGTTTTGCGCTCTTCGGCCATGGGTTGAAGCCTGCCACAGCCGCGGTTCCCGGCAAGTTAAGGCGTCGGTCGGGCGTCCTCGCCGAGGCGGTCTTATGCGAAACATCTTGAGAACCCCGGAACAAGAAGAGTTTGAGTTCGAGGGCGTCCCGAGATCCACAGAGTTCGACGCTAGTGGCTCTTACTGAATGAGCATTATCCGCCAACATTCTGGCCGGAGCTCCAAGTCGTCTTCGGGACGAATGCGCGTCTGTCAAATCCGCTGAAAAGCGATCCGCAACGATCGGTCAATGCGGACGATCCAAGCGTCAAACACGGAGGTTGGCGGCCCGAATACCTTTTTTCTCCGGGACGCGCGATCCAGACGCCAACTCTCAATTTGTTGCATCAGTTCGACAACTTCGAACAGCTGATGCGCGAGACCCCATGCGAAAACGTCTCAATCCAACTCGGCTGTTTTCGAGTTCCGTGGAGGCGCTCCCAAATCTCCGAAAGGTGCTGAAACACGCCGCGAAAATGCGCGCCAACAACGTGCGCGATCCCGAGATTGTCGAAACTCTGGTGCGAGCCGCCGTCGAGATCACCCTGGCGGGAGACCCGAAGTTCGAGAACGCTTGCCACTTCTTCGATGCGATCCAAGTGCTGCTCGGGGCGTATCACGACTTCGGCCGATATGATCCGCGCGCGGGAGGCATGTCGAACTTGGGGGTTCGTTGGCGAGCGATGCTGGAAGCCGACGAATAGATTGTACTGAGGGCGACAGCGGGCTGTTGTTCCAAGATCGCGCCGTCGTGGGTTCAGGATGTGGTCCGGACGCCCTAGGCGAATTCGAGCTCGACTCTTCCCGCGGCCTCTGGAGCCGGATGGTGCTCGACTCGAATGGTGATGTGAGCTCCGAGACTAGCGATGGCGTGCAGCAGCTTGTCAGTGGAAATGTCTGCAATCTTGCCCTTGAAGAGCTGCGAAAGGCGCGGCTGCGGTATGTCCACGAGCCGGCTCAACTCGCTCTGGGTTAGAGCTCGTTCTTTCTGAAATCGATAAATCAATCCGACCAACTCGGCCTTGTGACTTAGCTCTTTGGCCGTCCCTGCGTCGAAGCCGATGTCTTCAAAGACATTCCCGCCGCCGACTTCGAACTCGATAGTTTCATCGGCGCTCATGGCGTCTTCCCTTGCTGTTGGCGATGAAGCGCCCTGGCGTCTTTCAAGCGCTTCGCAATCAGATCTAGATCCGGCTTCGGCGTCGCTCTCCCGCTCTTCGACTTCTTCTGGAAGCAATGCAGGACGTAGACGAAACCCTGCATTTCGACCGTGTAGACCGCTCGGAAGGTGTCGCCATCGTGATCCTCCGAGAGCTGGACCGCTCCCTTAGCAGCGCCCTTCAGAGCCTTGGCGCCGGGGTCCCGACCTTCCTGGACCGCATGGAGAGCTCCACCGAAGTCCTTCCTTACGGACTCCGGCATGCCGGCCAGATCATCGCGACTGCCCCCCATCCAGACAATTTGCTTCCTAGTGATCGTCATTGTCTATACCAGTTCTGGAATAGGGGCAATGCGCACCGACTTGGATCGCTCAAGCTCGCCCAAATTGAGCCCAATCCCCTACCGCCCATCGATCTGCAAATTCTGCGAGTTCCTTGGTCAGAGACCGCGCGATCGCATCTTTCATAGAACGCTGATCGCCAGAGCCATGAGATTCTGCACGTCATCGATTTGGACATGATTTGTGGACGGGCCCTATCGTGATTGGTCCCGCGTGAGCCTCCTCATCAATCGCCGACTAACGGTCTGAAAGACGTTGTTTCGAAGCTCGCGATAAATTGCGATCTCGCGAAGTTCGCCATTCAGTAGACGAGCACCAGGTCGAACGATTGGACTGAGCACAGGGCCTTAGTGACGTACTTGGCGACGGCCTCCGGGTCGCGGATGATCTGGGCGTCAAATTGCCCCGACGGCCGCATCTTGCCCCAGATTGCACGGCCTTGATTGAGCGCGGCGACCAGCAAATCGTCCGGCCCGGCGATCGGAATGTGCCAATGCAGGTTCGACGCTAGATGCTCGACGAAACCGTAGGCCCGTAGCCGCTCATGAGGCGGCCATTTCGCCCATCTACTCCCATGACCCACCCGTTCCACACGCTTGAGGAACTCCTTGCACCGCTCAAGTGCCGTCTCCGGCCTCATCTCGAGGCCGAGGACGAGTGTGACGAAGACGCGCGGTTCGAGATTCAGGACGGCCTCGATGTACGCTTCTCTGCGCTGGACGATATCGGAATGGCTGGTGAGGGCGTTTCCCATGGTTCTCCTTTCGGTCTATAATGTCAGTTGAACATACACATTGGATAGGTGGATCATGGCAAGAAAAGTCTCTGGGCCTCTAAAGCGTCTCACCCCAGGTGAGCAGAAGGCGCTGAGGCGGAAGTCCAAGTCTCGGGCCGAAATTGCGGGCCGCAGTTTCTTCCACGGTCTCGACGTGAGCCTTCGCCCCGATGGCGGCGATCGGGTGAGTGAAGCGCAGTTCCAAAAGATCGTCGCGCAGTTGGAAACCTATCGCGAGGAAATCACCTACGCGCACGTCAGAGCGTCGAACGAGAACTACTACAAGGCGCTGTCGAGACTTTACGCTTTTGCTCGCGAGGTCGATCGCTGGCCTGTGAGCGATCGAGAGCGATTGATTGTGGCGATTCAGAAGGGTCGGATGCATTCCAAGCAGACGCTGTTCCATGTTCTGCTGCGAAGCTTCATCAAGTACCCCGATGCAAGCGCTCGATCGGCCTTGAGCCGCGATGCGCGCGCCCTGTTGCGCGCAGCCAAGCTTGGTCTCACCGCGAAGGATTTTCAGAAAGGTTCTGGGGGCGGCTTCTCGGGCCTGGACCGGATGGCGCGGGAATATTCGGCGAGCCAACGGAAGGGCGAGTCGGGTCCTCGGCGGGCACCGTCGGGTAAGCCCCGTCGCCAGGAAAAGCCGGCCCAGCTCGTTCGGATTCCGCTACGGGGCAAGATCACCGATCAACTGACGCAAATGGGCGAGTACGTATTGGTTGTGACCTCGATGGGCGATGGCGGCCCGCCCTATTTGGAAGGATGGGGAAAAGTGAGTGACATGCCCTGTCTCGATCGGGATCGCGCGACGCGTCACGCGGCTTTGGCTATCGCCAGGATCCGGCGGGAATTGTCCGATTCCGACGAAGAATGAGCAACGAAGTGTAGTTGGTGACTTTCACCCGATCCGGGGTGGGGTAGGGGGCCGGTCAGCGGCCGAGGATGTCCGCAGGCGCCGTGAGCGGGGCGTTGTCCAGGGTGTCGTCGGGCAGGGCCGCATAGCCGAACCGGGCGGCGAAAGCCGGCGCGTCGTTCCCCGGCTCGCGGACGCCGTGACAGGTCTGGGCGTAAAGCGCGAAATCGCTCTCCAGCACCCCGGGAAGGTCGCCATCGGCCCGCAGCGGCAAAAGCGTGGTCTCCAGCCGATGATGGCCGTCTTCGGTCATCACTGTCGGAAGCGACGTCGAACAGAAGACCCACACGGCGTGCGGTGAGGCGGCCCATTTGATCGGTTGGTTCTTCGCGGACTCGCCGCCCAGCAGGCTCAGCTGGTAGAGCGTCCCGCGCGCACTGCGGCCGAGCACCTTGCGTCCGACCTCACGGCTCCACGAGCAGCGGTCCATGTGGCAGCCGCCCGGCTGGCTGCTGGCATCGGCAAGAGGTCTTGCGGAATCCGAAGGGAAGCCCCCTGGAATCGGTTGCGCGGTCGGCGATGTCGCTGGCGCGTCTCCCGCGCCGCCGGTCATGCCGTCGCGGAGCAGACTCGTATGGGCGAGGTAGCCCGCTGCGCCGGCGGCGAGCGCCGTGGCGAGCAGAAGACCGGCCAGGGCCATCGGTGAGGTTGTTTGCGCAGCCATCACTGCCCCCCGCCGACGAGTGCGGTCACCAGGGTGGCCGACTGCGAGCATTCGCTGGCGTCCGGACCGAGCAGACCCTGCAGCATGGCGCTCTTGAAGAGTTCGGGGTCGAGGGCGTTCATTTGCCGGGCCAGCTGGTACTGGTGATCCAGGCTGCGGCGGTCGTGGTTTGCGTCTAGGGCCTTCATTTGGGCGCAGAGCGATCGGTATTGGCTCGCCACGGCTTCGACGGCCCGGTCGTGCGCCGCGAGGGGATCGGTTGGGATTGACGCGGTCACATGTTCGCCCACCGCAGCACTCGCGCCGCTCGCCGGATGGGGCGGCGCCCAGGGGCCGGCGGCCCGCCAGCCGACCGCACCGCTCGCGCCCGCGACCAGCAGCAACGCGACAATGGGAGTCTTCATGGACTTTCCTTGAGCTGGAGGTTCATGGGGTGTCAGCCAAGCTTAAGCGAAAAAGTGCCAAAGTCGCACCTTTGGCGATGCGTGCCATCGAAAGCAGATGGCGAGGGCGGCCCGACCGAGCACAGAGTCGTTCCACTCCGCGGAGTACGAGCGCTTCGCCAAGCGACTGCGCACGGCCCGCGAAAACGCCGGCCTCACTCAGGCTCAGGTCGCCGAGGCGATCGGCAAAGACCGCACCTATGTCGTGAAATACGAGGGGCGAAATCGGCGGCTCGACGTAATCGAATTTCTGCGGATCGCGCAGGCCCTCGGTCTGGACGTCGCGCAATTCCTCGCAGACCTGCAGGCCGGTCGGGAGGGCTTGTGAGGGCCTAGTATTCTTCGGCCAACATGACGGTCAGCAGGCGCCCGCACACGGTCTCGTCCGCGGGGTCTTCGGCGGCCTGGGTGAACGAGGGGTCGTAGTAGTCGATCTTCCAGAACAACCGGATGCCGCAAACGTCGACCGAGCCGAAGTCGTGCTCCTGGTAAGGGTCGTCGCCGTCGTCAAAGCTGTCGACCGAACGGATCTTCTCGATGGTTTGGTAGACGAACAGGGGGCCGAGTTCGGCGACACCCGCCGTGATCATCCGGCGACCGCCGACGTCATCTCGACGCAAGCGATCGTTGAGCGCGCGGATGCGCGCCGTCCTCTCGTCATCTGTCATGGGAAAGCCTCTGAAGATGGGCGCACCTGCCGCGGGTCAGGCCGCGGCGTCGAGTTGCTGCACGGTCAGCACCAGCACGAGGCCGGCGGCGAGCAGATTGTCGCCGCAAGGCGAAGCAGGCTGTACGGCGTGCCGTTCGAAGGTGATCCGCACGAAGGCGCCGGTATCGAGATCGACCCCTGAGAAGGCCGGGTCCGGGGTCATCTCGATGCGGTCGAGCGCGATGGCGATCGGGTCGATGTTGGGCAGTCGCTTGAGCATTGAGGATCTCCGTCAGAGGAAGCGCACGAGGCGCTGTTGGGCGAGGGAGTCGCCGTCGATGTAGCCCTGGGTGGTTTCGATGGAGCGGTGGCCGGCGAGCAGCTGCACGTCGCGCAGGCTAGCTCCTGCGCGATGCGCCGATCGGGCGGCCTGGGTAATGAAGGTCCGTCGACCGCTATGCGACGAACATCCCGCGGCGCCGACGCGGGCGTAAAGCGTCACGAAGTAGTTGACGACGCTGTTGGCGCGCAGGCGCCCGCCGCGGGCCGACGCGATGACGTGCTGGGATCGTGGGGCGGCCCCTCGCAGTTGGCGCAGCGCGGTCCGCAGTTCCGGGTGAAGCGGGATGCGGCGTCCAGAGCCTCGCTTGGCGATGGCATCGCGAAGCTCGATGGTCCGGCCAATGCGGCCGCACGCGTCCAGCACCATCGACCATTCGAGCCCGGCGATCTCGCAGGCCCGCAGACCGGCCCTGACCGAGAGCAGCACCATCGCGCGGTCGCGCTCGGGAGTGGTCGAGCGGCCGGCGGCCGAGAGCGCGCGCTTCAGAATGTGGGCCGACAGCGTCTTCGCCTGGCGTCCAGGCATGGCAGATCTCCTTTTCATGGGCTGAGGTTCAGAACTCGCGCGGCGGGGAAGCGCCGCAGTGACGCCGTTAATCGACGGCGAACAGACGAACGAGCGCGGCGATCGCCCCGCCCGCCAAGCTCACGTGGAAGCCCGCCATCGGCCGAAGCGTCTCGGCGCGACGGTGCGGGCCCAGAGTCAGGTGGCGGGCGCCTACGCGCCACGACGCCAAAGAGTGGTTGAACGGGTCTGCGGGCAGACCGTGGGCGAAATGGGCCGCCCCGACCGTCAGCGCTCCGCCAAGGGCTGCGCTCGCTCCGGCGATGCCGTGCCGTTGCCAGCGCAGTTCTCTGCCCGGCCGCTCGAAGCCGTGGATAGCCACGAATTGCACGTTGGGCTGGCTGCGGAACAGCAGCCTGTCGAACCCGCTCAGGTAGGCGTTGCGAGCCTTCCGCCCGAATGGCCGCCAGCGGTCACTCTCGTCGCTCACGTAGCGCATCGTGCGCCGCTTCCCAGTCGGGCCGAGCTTGAGTTCGGCGAGCAGGAAGGCGTCGTAGCAGACGCTCAGCAAACCGTTGCGGCCGTAGGGCAGGGCGACAACACGGCCCGGGTCGGCGGCGTCGCGCTCAAACAGCAGATAGGGGGCGCGGCCCCAGCCGTGTGTGTCGCCGTCCGACGGGAAGATCTTGCGGGCGAGGCCCGCGACGCCCAGTGGGCCGAACGCCACCAGCAACTGGTCGCCGCGGAAGCCCCAGTTGGGGTTGCGGCTATCGACGCCGACCACCACGAGGCAGCCCGGGGAGGGGCCGTGGAGACGAGAGGCGGCCGTTCGGCAGGTGCTGGCGAAGTCTTCGTCGTCGAGCCGTCGCGCTCGCTCGCTCGCGTCGAGCGGGCCGTACCATTCGTCGGAGCGGAAATAGCCGGCCGGGAGCAGAACGGCGTCGAGATCGCGCCAGCGTCGCCGACGGATCTCACGCGCCACGAGCGCAAGCAGTTCTTCTCGAAGGCGGTTTTGTCGGAGTTGCGCGCAGGGGCGCCCGGTCACGCAGACGGCCACGACCCGAGCCCCACGCGCAGGGTGGGTCTTGGGCATGATTTTCCACGCGCTGTTTGTGTCTAGCTTAAGTTACTGGAATCGTTGCAGAAAGTCAACTAGGTCCTTGAAAATATTGACGTAGTTTGAATTTCGTAGCGCGAGGACTTTCTTCGGTCGGGCTCCACCCAGAGGTCATTGCTGACCGGAACTTGAAGCGGTCGGCGCTGGTAAAAAAGGGCGAGTCCCAGCGCTCTGCTGGGTGAGTAGGCTGCACAGTCGGACTGCCGATGGCAACGGATTGCGCGCCGATCAAGATCGCCCTGGGCGGCTCGTCGACAGGTTAGTCCCCACGCTCGTCTTGGTTGCAGCCGACAGCTGAGCGCGACACACTCCCCCGCGACGCACGGGGGGAAGTATGGCCGCACCACGAAGGCCAGGAGCCAGCGAGGCGGATGCGCACGAAGCGCTTCGCTCGATGGTGCGCAAGGTTGAGCGGGCCGCGAAGCCCGCTTCAGCCGGGTACGACGTGACGCTGTCTAGTGGCGGGGCGGGGGAAAAGGCGGCGGCCTTCGAGGGCGCGGGAGGTGGAAGTGCGGCCGCCCCGTTGGTTGATGCCGCAATGGCAGTACCGATGCCGAGCGCGGTGCGAGCGCGGAAAAAGCCAATTCGATCGAGTGAAAAGACGCGGCCGGCCGGATGGATCTTCTATGCGACGCCGGCGCGGTCGCACGGCGATTGGATGCGGGAGATTCAGCCGGGCCGCTTGATGTTCTGGCAGCACGGGCTCGCAAAATACACGACCGGCGGGGCGACATACAGCAAGACGATACGCCGCGGTGACACCGTAGTCGTGGTGACGGGCGAAGACATTGTCGCCACAGCGATCGTTGCGGCGGCAGGAGATAAGAAGTTCATCGGCCGCGAGAACACCCGCTGGTGGCCGATTCTGTTTGTGGATGTCTTCAAACAGCCGCTTCCCCGCAAGTTGGTCGAGAACCTTCTTGGCCGAAACCTAGTCTCCAACCAGGGTTCGGTTCACGCGCTTGATGCTCCGTCGCTGCAGCTAATCTCGGGGGAAATCCAGACCTGGTCCGATGGATCTTTGGCACTACCGATTTCGACCCAGGTAGTGCGCCGCCGACTGATCGACGGGGAACGACTTCAGGATGCGTTGGCGCGTACACCAGACATCCAGCCCGACGCTGCAACGCGGGCGGGGCTGGGTATGTCGCCGGCTGCCGTAGTTCAACCAGATGCGCTCCCGAAGGTCTTTAACGATCGGCATGACGTGCCGGACCTGCTGAGGATCGATCCGGAGGTTACCGCATTTGCGAGGCTCGCCATCAGTCGCGGAATCGATCCGCCGCTCGCGGTGGGCGTGTTTGGCGACTGGGGTTCCGGCAAATCCTTCTTCATGGAGAAGGTTAAGGCGAAGATTGACGCGATGACCGCGATCGCCGCGGACCCGTCGCACGCTAGCCACGCAGCACTTCATCACGACGTGCCTCAGATCCGCTTCAACGCCTGGCACTACATCGAGACCAACCTTTGGGCGAGCCTGGTCGAATTCATCTTCGTCGAGCTCGACCGTTGGCTGAAGCAGCGGAACGTGCCGGCCGCCGACGTGGATGCCCTATTCGACAGGCTGGCCACTTCCCGACAGTTGAAACTTGATGCCTACCGGCAACTCGTCCAGGCGCAGAAGACTGCAGCCGAAGCACGGTCGGCCCTTGAGTTCGCTCGAGCCGAGCTCCGCCAAGCATTGCACACGCCGCTGAGCGCGGAGGAAGTGTGGTCCGCTGCGGCAGGCAGCTTTATCGCAAATTTGACGGGGGAGGATCGCGCCGGGCTCGCCGCCGTCGCGGGCGCCGTTGGGGCGGCGGACCTCGAGGCCTCTGGCGAGGCGGCGGCGAAACTCGTCCGAGATGCCGCGCAGCGGGCGGTCCGCGGGCGAATGATCCTGGATTCGATTGTCGCGCAGGCTGGCACGGCCCGAGGCGCTGCTGCGATCGTCCTGGTTCTCCTGGGACCCGCGACCCTGATGCTAGGGGTGGGCTGGCTGTCACATGCTCACGCCGCCGAAGCGCTACATGAGACGCTGGTTGGATTGGCGGGCACGCTGAGCGGCCTGGTGCTGTTGGGCCGTCGTGCGCTCAACGCGGCTCAGCGCCGGCTTGCTGTGTTGGACGGACTTCGAAATCGCCTCAATGCGGCTGTGCTCTTGGCGACGCAGAAAGAACACGAAGAGGCGTTGGCCGCGGAAGCTGTCGCGACTGCGGCAGGGCAAGCCGTCGCTGAAGCTGAGCGACGCGCGACGGAGGCCACAGATCGCGTGGCCGAAATCCTCCGTGAACAGGATGAGCTGTCGTCCAGCGGTCGGCTGAACCGCTTCATCCGCGAGAAGGTAACCAATGGCGACTACGCGAAGCATCTCGGCATTGTCGCCAGCATCCACAAGGATTTCGGTCAGCTTAGCGCTCTCCTGCAGGCACAGAGCGCTGGCGACACCGACGCGAGCAAGGGTGCGATGGAAATTGCCGCCGCAGCTTATCTGAAGTCGGCCGAAGCTCTTATCCAAGATGCAGAGCAGGCCGGGGCGCCGCTCAGCGCGGCACAACGGGCTGAACTTCTGGATGCCGACGCCGAAAAGCATCCCACGCCGAACATAGGGCGCATTGTGCTCTACATTGACGACCTTGATCGGTGTCCACCGGAGAAGGTGGTGGACGTCCTTCAAGCGATCCACATGCTGCTGTTCTTCCCGCTATTTGTTGTGTTTGTCGCTGTCGATGCGCGATGGCTGAAGCGATCACTGGGTATCCGCTTCCCGGACTTGATCGCGACGGGCGCGCCTCCGGTGGACGACGAGGGTAGCGGGCCGGGCGACTCTGCCGCGAAGGCGCCGGATGCTCAGGATTATCTGGAGAAAATCTTCCAGATTCCGTTCTGGGTGACGCCCATGAGCGAGCAGCAGAGTGGCCGCTTCGTGTCCCGCCTTACGCAGGACTTGGTCGTGGCCTTACCCCTTAGGCCATCTGGCCGCGCTGACGTCGGGGCCGGTCCGGTGGGTGCCGCACCAGTCGAAAACCCCAGGGTCGATGAGACGTCGAAGTTGGAATCTGATGAAGTGGACTTCGTGCTGGACGAGCCCCTGCAGGCCGAACCCGAGGACTTGGACGGGGAGTTGACGGCGATCACCCTGACCTCTGAAGAGCAGCGGGCCCTCGGCGCTTTCGGGGCGCTGCTTGGCGGCTCCCCGCGGCGCACGAAGCGGTTTGTGAATACCTACCTGTTGATCAAAATAGCCATGCGCGAGGATGCACGGAATAAGAATCCCGAAGACGTTGCTTGGCCCGTCGCCGCAATGCTGGCTGTCGTAGTTGGCGCCCGCGGAGCGGCTCGCCCCTTCTTCGCTGCAATTGACGCATTGGCGGACGAGAGGCTTCCGATCACGAAATTTCGCGCGGCGGTTGAGGCGTCGACCGCCGGCCCTGATGGCACGCGCCTCCGCGCGATCCTTCAAGGAATGTCCGCGCACTCAGAAAGCTACCAGCCTGACGATCTCTTATCGCTCTCCCCGATTGTACGTCGGTACGCATTCTAACGCCCTGGTCAGAGGCGTGCTGAACCCTCGGCTCATGCATGGAGCCGCCGCTCACTAGTCGAAACGAGCAAGTCCCAAATTCACTCATCTCAGACCTTCCGAGAGTCCGCTTTCGGGACTGACGCAAATGTCCGCTCCCGGCGCAACTCGGACGTGACCGTCATCCTCCGAGCAGGCTTGTGCCGCGCGATAGTGCGAACCTACAAAAGCGCACTGAGCCAGCGCACCTTTCTGAGAGCGGCTCTATCACCGATAGCCGCTTCTGACCCTATTCTCAGACGCGTTAGGTTTTGAATCGAGCCGCGTCTACCAATTCCACGACTCGGGCAACGCGCATTCGCCTACCAACACGGCGCTCCAGCTACAAGCCGACCCGGCGAGTGAAAGGCGCGATAACCCTTCTGATCGAACTCAATGCGCCAAGCGGGGACCCTGGCGATTGACCTTAGGGTGGCGGACCCTAAGGATCGGCGAAATGGGAGATATCGATGTTCGGTTGTCCCGGCCGGCTCATGTAGGAGCCGAAACGCTGTGTCAGGTTCGGCAGGAAGGCGGGGGCGACGGAGCCCACACGTGTGGCCAAGCCGGCCTCTGAGTTCAGGTCCGCCAGAGGTTTGGTCATCAATTTCTTGAAGTCGACGTACAAGGGTCCGCCCGGACCGAGCGGTGGTAGGAAATGCTTCGACGGTTCTGTCTGGTTCACCAGGCCGGTGAAATACTTAGCCAGACTGCTTGAGAGCGCCTGGCCAGGCGGCACTGCGCTCAGAGCCGCGACCTTTTCGGTCCAGTTCTGCAATCCAGCCCTATCGCAGTAGGCCAATAGGACATCATCTATCTTTCCGACGGTCATGTCGCATTGCGGCGAGAGAACGACCCAGAGTTGTTCGCCGAACGTGAAGATATCGCCCGTGTGGGCGCGATGCTCGAGCAGAGCTGGGCTGATGAAATTCTCGAAGGGATGCCAGGCGGGATTGGCGTCGCCATCCATGCCGAGGAGTTCGGCGATATGGGTCGCGTATTGGCGGGTGACCACCGCGGTCAGCTGGTCCTCCGTCCCGAGCTTCCGCTTGTAGTCCTGCCAGGAGGGCCAGATGCGGCGCACGAACGTTTCGGCCCCCGACACGCGCATGCGGCCTCGCACCGACGCCAGCGTGTCCATGAGGTCCCATTGGTCCGCGAACCAGGACAGGGCATCGGCGTAGGGCGTTCCAGCCCCCTTGTAGAACGCCTCCAACAGGCCATGCCCAGGGCGATCGCGATCCACATCATCGACCGTCGCGGTGATGATCGCGACGGGAACTCCACTGTCCTGAAGGCCGGCCTGCGCCAAATCATTGCCGCCGGCAGGTAGTGGTTTGCCGCCCCCGATGCTGGGTAGACGTAGATCGAACAATGCGCAGTCGAAGCGAGTGAGCTTCAATTTGGCCTGCGCATCTTCGACCGTTGAGGCGTAGTCGGCCACGAACTGGCGAGGCTGGTTGGCCTCATTCCACTCGTTCACGGCGTCCCGGAACAGGTCGCGCGGGGCCTCGTCGTCGTCGGCGAACAATATATGTTTGGTGTCCACAGAGCCCCCGCTCTCAAAGTTTGAAACGGATCTCGAACCGCGCGCCCGGCCTGTGGTCCAGATGACTGAGTAAGGTCGCACCTGACCTATGCAGCGCCTCAAGGGCGATGTTCAGGCCAAGCCCGGTGCCTCCATCCTTCAGCGTGAATCCGACGTCGAAGATCTGCTCTCCGAATTCCTTGCGGATACCCGGCCCGTTGTCGTCGACGAAGATCGACAGGACTTCCCCATGTGCTTCGAACCACACGTCGATCCGCGGGTCTTCGGTCTGGGCTTGGCCGAGCCAATAGATGGAGTTGTTGAACAGATTGACGACAGCAGTGCTCAAGTCGCCTGGATAGCCGAGCACCGCGGGTGCGTTGAATCCGTCGTGAATGGTGATCACCGCGTCGCGGACACTAAAGAGGTCGGCCGCCTTGGAGATCACGTCGGCGGGTCTGAATCTCACGGCCTTACCGCGCTTGCCGCCCGCCAGCGGTCGGAGGCTGCTGAAGAGATCGACGAGCTTTCCGCCGTTGGTCTCCATGATGTGAAGCTTCTTCGGGAAGTCCGCGCGCGCGGTGTCGCCGCGCTCCCCTTCTTGGCGGACGAAGGGATAGAGCGTCTGAAGACGTTGGCTGGTCGTGTGGATGTAGTGGGCCGGAGTCGCGCCCTCGTGCAGCACCTCGCCGATGATCGCGCCGAGCGATGAATTCGCCTCTAAGATGCGTTGGCGTTCCTGAAGCGCTTCGATCTTCTTCGAGAGTTCGTCGGACTCTCGCGCGATCATCATCGCAGCAGCAGCACGCTTCTCCTCAGGAAGATCATTGACGAGAGATTGCAGCTTCTTCAGTTGCGAGAGTTCTCGGACCTCGTCGAAGGTCGTGGTTCGGCGGCGAGATATCCCAGCCTTGTCGCGGAAGGTTTGGCGGCGCGGTTCGACGACTTCGGCCAACAAGGTCGTGACCAGTCGTTTCAAGCGTTCGAAGGCTGCGTTCTCCTCGAAGCCTTCGCGGCTGCTTCGCTCGACCAGCCGGGTCACGCTGTCACTTTCGAGCGTGATGTACCCAGCGATCTGGTTGTGGCCGATCCGAAGCGACGGGGTTTGGACGCGGCGACTGTCCAGGGTCAGCCAGTCGTTGGTTGGGTCCCCGTAGGGCCGGATTCGGAAGCCGTCCCGGTAGATCGCGATGCCCGCGATATCGTCCAGCATCTGACGCGCTTCGCTCGCAGTGACAGCTCCTGCGCCGGCTCGGGCGAAGTTGGATCTGAGCGTCTCGACCTCCCGGTCGAAGATGTAGAGATGGACGCCGACCGGCCCGCAGTCCTCCGCCGCCCGTTCCTCGGCCTTTTCCTTCGGTGGAACTGCGACATCGATCGATGCCGGCGCCTGGCCACCGCGTCGGATCTCCATCGTGCCAATGAAGCGGCCTTCGTCGTCGAAAGCGCCTTCCACCTCGTAGTCGCAGTTGGTAAGCAGCGGTAACGGGCGGACCCGGTAGGACGCGCGCGGGTCCGTCACTACATCGTCGGCATCGGCGACTTGGCCGATGGTCGCGCCGTCAAATCCAGCCGTCTCGCGTGTGAGTTCCGAGAGATCTAGGTAGATTCGGAAGCCGCTATCCTCGTCCCCCGATTTCAGCGGCGGGATCAGTCTGCGCAGCTCAACATGGAGCTTCCGAAGTTTGGCTTCGGGCCAGGGTTCGTTCAGCTCCCTGACCTCGATCTCTGTCCCGCTCGCGACCTCGGTCTTCTGCTTGAAGAAATCGATCGCGACCTTGTCTAAGTAGGCTTCGCTGGAGAAGATCGACCAATCGATCTCCGGGATAAGGACCTCATCGCGGGGCGCGACGTCGCCACTTACCGACGAGAGGCCCATCTTTCCGCCAAGTTTCGCCGCGGCGAACCGACCGATGCCTTTGGAGCCCATCATCACCCGATCCTTCTTGGGTGATCTGCGGCCGACGACCTTCGCGGCCGTCGCCGGCTCCATCCATTTCTCCTCGATGTCGGAGAGTGTCATGCCGTGGCCGTCGTCGGTGATGACGATCCGTCCGGCACCGACGGTCAGCGGCGGGAAGAATTTGACCGAGACCTCGGAAGCGTCGGCATCGTAGGCGTTCTTCACCAGCTCGATGACCGCAGCTTCTGGGCCACTGATCAGCTGGTCGCCGATCGTGCGTATGATCCTCGCACGCGGACGGAAGCGTAGTTGTGGCGCGTCGTCCTCGGACATCTATTCGCGCACCTCCTCAACCACGCCGAAACTACATGGCGGCGGAGATTCTTGTCGAATCCCCTAACTCGAAGCTTCCGCGGCCAACCGGAGAGTCCGGCGCGATGAAACCAGCGCCGCCCATGGCCGGATCCAGACGGTCAGCACCTTCGTCAGGCTTTTCGTCGCGATCTCACGGTTTCGCGGCGGCTCAAAACGTGCGCGACCTTCGCCGCGATCGCATGGCTGAGCATCGGCGGGACCGCATTGCCGATCATTTTGAACGCATCGGTCAACGCCGCATCACCGAACGCAAACCAGTCCGGGAAGCTTTGAATGCGCGCGGCCTCTCGAACCGAGATCGTCCTTGGCGCGGACGGATGGACGTAGGCGTATGTGTCCTTCCCCATGTGGCTGACCATCGTCTTCGCTGGACGGGTTCCGTCCATGCGGGAGACCCAATCGCCGTGGTTTCCTTCCCGCTTCGCCAGATATTTCGGGCTGAGAAGATGGTGGCGCGCGCCGAGTTTTTCGCCGGCATGTTCAAGAAGGAGCCGCAACGGCAACGCACCATCGATGCGACTCTCGAGGTCCCGGAGCGCCGCGAGACTAAGGAAGGAATCCCCGTCCCGCTGCGCTATGGCCGCTACCTGCTCGTATTCGCGCGGCGATAACGAAGCCAGTGAGCGGACTAAGCGGCGCATCTGATGTGCCGTTTCCGACGCGTCGGCTCGGTAGTCCATCCACCGCCTCCCAGGCCCCAAGAGGCCGAAGAATGCAGCGTCGTCGGCCCGGGCAGCTCGTGCTGCATGAGCGTCCACAGCGGCAGGCACGTTGTCCGTCCCGTGTCGGGGCTGGCGAACCCACTTTGCGAAGGGGTGTTCGCCCAGAACGGAGTCATCCACCAAGGTGTGCGCCGACATCACCGCGCTGGCCTTGATCCCGCCTCCGACGACGCCCGGCGCCGGCAATCCAGCGAGCGCCAGCGACAGGGCCGCTTCGCGGTCGCGACGCAGCGTCAAGCAGCCCGCGGCGTCCCGAGAGGCCGCCTCCTCACTCGCCCGCACACGAACGCCCACCATGAAGTAGCGCTGCCGGCTTTGCGGGACGCCATATTTCGAAGCGTCCAACACGTCCGAGGCGACTTGGTACGCCACCTCCCCGTCGGATACGTTGGCGATGGCCTCGGCCAAGACCTCGGTGGCCTGGAACTCGACGCCGTCCGCTTTCACGACCGATTGGAAGTGTTGGACGTTCTCGAACAGGAATACGTCGGGACGCAGAGCGCCCAAGACCATCACATACTGCTGGAAAAGGAGATTCCGGGCGTCGCCTGCCTCTGCGCTTCCGTGCGCATGCACTCGGGCATCCCGAAGGCTCCGTATCTTGCCGCGCCCGATGCGACTGAATCCCTGACATGGCGGCCCGCCAACAAGGACCGACACCTTGGACGTATCCCGATAGAGATTTCTCAGACCAGCAGCGAACGCCTCTTCCAAGAAGAGGTCGCTGCGCAGTGCCATCCGTCTTGCTCGCCATCGAACCCAGACTTCGCGCACGGCCTTCATCCCAGGACTATCGAGGAAGGTGACGAAGGATGAGACCCGACGCGCCGACGCCGTCAGCTGACCGCATCCATCAGCCTCCTGTTTGAGTACGAGACTGGCAACCTCCTGATCCCACTCCCATTGTGCATCCTCAATTCGGGACGCCCGCAACTTTGGTTGGCGAGTCCCGATGCGTCCAAGGTCGCCGCATCGCTCGCTCCAGAGGAGTGAAGGCAAGCCTGCGACCTTTGAAGACGGGCGCGGCAGGCGGAGCTTCTCGTGGAAGCCGACGACCGATGTTTGGCTCAACGCCTGGTGGTCGATGCGATCATAGGAGGCCCGCCATTCGGAGCCGGATCGCACTTCATTGAGCTCATCCAAGAAGGTTCGATCGGCATGAGCGATCGCATCTAGGAAACCAGGAAAGGCTCCGCTCCGCAGGCTGTGCAATGCGACGCTGAGGCTTCCCTCACCCAAGACGCGAGCCGAATGCTGGAGATAGAAAGCCAGGAACTCTGCTTCATTGATGAACTCAGTCAGGTCGATCGTTCGACCCACTGGATGATCGCCATGGCCCAGCAGGGCCGCGTTGCGATTGAGGGTCGCGATCGGAGCGGCCGCGATATCCAGGGCCAAGACTGTGCGGAAGTGCTTGCCGCTGCCCAGCATTTCGAAGCCGAGGCTCAATCCGCCGCACCCCGAGAAGATATCCACGACGAGGCGAGGATTTGCGGGTGGATCTGGAAGCGACTCCAGCGCGTCTTCCGGTTCAATATCGGGTTCAACGGCCTGCAACACGAACACGTTCGAAGTGTCGCGCCGCCCCGCCAGCCAATTCTCATACTTTTGTGCGGAGTCGCTGCGAACGTGCTCGCCGGCCAGATGGATCTGCAACGTGGAGAGTCCGACGCCAATCTCAGCTGCGGCGACCCTTTCAGATGTACCCCGTGATTGGATCGTCGCTTTGATGCGAGCCATGAGCGAACCGGCGGCCGGACGCGTCGGCATATGATCTCTATGCATCGCTATTCACTAATCCCAACGCCGTGTCACCATCACCGCGCCCATGCGCTCGATCCCTGCGCAGACCAAGGTTCAAATCTCATAGGGCGAGATATCGAATTCTTTGCCGCCAGCTGTGATCACGCAGCGAGTGCCCACGAGCTTGCTGAGAATATGCGAATACGTCTGGCCATTGGCGCGTTTCGTGCGGTTCATCAAGGGTGCCATCCGTTCGACTTCGGTCGCCGGCACAGCCCAGACCCGACCAGTGTCGATGGCGCCGAGCAGCAAATAGTTCGAAGGCTGCCCAAGCAGGTATTCCCTCTGCACATCGTAGAAACAATACCAATAGGATTGGTAGGAGCGATTGTAGCGTCGCGACGTCGAGATCACGACCCGCAGGTCACCATCGTCTGCCTCGTACAGCGATCCGCGCCGCCGCTTCAGTGTCAGCCCCAGCTTCGCCGACATCTTCTCCGCGGCAGCTTGCCGAAGCCCAGCAGACGCGGCAGGTCCGAAAGAGGCAGGATGTGGGCCACGGGACTTCGAGGGCGACGACGCTGGGTTCTTGTCCGGGCGGTTGGCTTCTTTCCTGCGTCGCTGCGAGTAGACCCGCCGCCTTCGGGACGTTTCTGTCGGTTCGATCGACGTCAGAGAAAGGCCACCTGGCGAGACGAGCATCGCGAGTTTGGATGCCATGGCCAAGGCAGGGGCCGCTCGGACGTTCGCTCCATCGAAGAGATCCGCGAGGAGCGGCGGAAGGTGCGCCACGATGTCCGTGGTGGAGACCTCGATGGACATTTCATCAAGTGCGGCTTCCAGCTTGGCCCGGCCGGCAACCGTTGTGGCGGCTTGCAATGCGCCGCGTTGTATTCGCGGGAACACAACGGCGTTTGCGAACCAAATCGACGCTTCGCGCTTGCTCGACCGCGTCGCTTTGTCTTTTAGAGCGGCGTCAGCCGCCGCGACGATCGCTCGTTCGTCGCCTACGAAATCAGCGAAGGCCAGGCGCGTCACGGGCCACGGGATTTCTGGAACCCAACCTGAAACGGTCGCAGTCAGGTCTATGCGCGTGCCGACATGGATCTCGCCAGCGAGGCCCACGACCGCGTGCAGCGCGGGACCGTCCAGTTGAACACCATTGGCGGGCGTGTCCGCAGGCGCCAGAGAAGCGCTCGGCGCGTCGAACGGCGAGAAGCCGACAATCCGGTCGTGGGCGTCGATGACTTGGACATAACGGGTGTTCGACCCGGAACCGAAACTCACGACCGGGATGGCGAACGCGGGGCGCAGCCAGCTTGGGACGGCGACCGAAAGCACCTCGCCCTCGAAGGGGAAATCCAGCCCCCCTGGATCATTGTTTGTCAGAGCCACTTGAGATCTTCGAAGACACCGTAGGCGATCTTACGAATCGTCCGGTGGTATTCCGAAGGCCGCGACGCGCCGGACCACTCGTAGTCCTTCACTTGCACGCCCATGCCCTCGATCCGGCCCCCGATCTCCGGGTCGGCCGCCAAGGCATCCGGCAGGATTGCGGCTCTGACGCAATCCTCGATTGGAATTTCGTCGAAGATCAGTTCGGGCGTCGAGACCCGATCATCGAGTTGGTTGGCGCCACGGCCGTTCGCAGACACCATCTTGCTGAAACTGACGGCTTCAAAGTTCCCGGCGGGGACCGACACGCTGGTGGTCGGATTGTTGTTCAGGAAGTCGCGGGGCGTGCGGAAGAAGGTTTGCGCTAGGCGTGCGGCCGATTGGACGTTGGGCTCGAGATGGAAGTCAAAGAGCGGCATGTAAGGGTCGAGATAGTCATCCATGAGCCCGGCGATAAAGGCGCCGCTGTCGAAACCGAACACGTGTCTTGGTCTGGGGACCTTGTCTGGGTCGAGGATCAGCACCGCAGGGAACAGAAAAGGCAGGTCGCTGGGTGTATCAGCATGCTTGGTTCGATACGCCGGACGGCCATAGAAGGCATAAACCAAGGGTCTGCCCAAGACGGGACAGTCCGACATCGCGGTGATCTTCTTGGCGTCAAGGATGTCGCGGAGAAAGTAGCCCGTGGTGACGTGCGTCAGGCCTAGACGGAAGTTGGAGGGCGGTAGGGCGGCGACGTACCGCGCAAAGTCTGTGCGGTCGGGACGACCCTTGAGCCCCAGGGTCCTGGCCATGGCCTCTCCGGGTACACCTGGCGCTGACGACGATGTCGTGTGTCCAAGTCGGACAGTGAGTTCAGCTTGCGTCGTGGACGCAAGTCAAGCCGAGCTTCACCCTCCGTCGGTCAACAAGCCCTGCCGGAGTCCCAGCGCGTTGGCCCCAAGAATCGGACCAGGCGAGTACCCAATGTGGCAATGTCTTCCGTCTCGCACTCCCAGATCACGATGAAGGACCATCCCTGAGCCTCGGCGGCCGCTTGCAGCCGCGCATCGCGCTCGATGTTCTTTTCAAACTTGGCCCTCCAGAAGTCACGCCGCGTCGCGGGAAGCCGAGCTCGGTGGCATCCTTGATGTTGATGCCAAAAGCACCCGTGGACCAAGATCGCCATTTGTCGCCTCGGGAAAGCCACATCGGGGCGGCTCGGTACGCCCTTCAGCTGGATGCGATAGCGATAGCCCAGGCGATGCAGCAGAGAACGGACGTCGCGTTCCGGTTTCGTGTGCGCGCGGCGGATACGCGACATCAGGCGGCTACGGACCGGGGCGACGGCGGGATCCATGACTTCCTTGTGCCAGATTTCCAAGGGTCCCCGTAAGGTGGTTTCGGACCACGCCAACGATCGCCAAGGGTGTGGGGTGAATCTAGGCCGCGGTGTTGCGAAGAGATCTGTCGAGCACACCGCGAGCACCTGCCGGGGGCCTTTGAGGACGTCCGGGCGAACCTAGAATTCCACCATGAAGAGAAGGCCGCTGGGGCGAACTTCGGCTCATGACTCGTAGAGGTCTGCTCCATCGTCCCGCGCTCAAGGCGCACCACGACGGGCAGAGTCTTGCTACAGATTGAGATGTGCGAATACCGCCCCTGCGACGAAGGCGGGGGATTGCACGGCGTCAACTTCGATTGTGTCTGGTGTAAACGGCTCGAAGCGCGCCGCGACCTCCTCGACGAGCGCGGCATTCCGATCGCCAATGAGTGAGGTGGATCGATCGGCTTCAACGCGCTCCTGGGCGATCGAGATCGGCACCTTCAAGTGGACCAGATGGAAGGTCGCGCCGTTTGCCTCAGTAATGGTCCTGAGTTGGTCGCGGTCGCGCTGATGCGAAAACGCGACGCCGTCGACAACGCTACGGCGACCACCTCTGAGGTTTGCGGCGACCGCCTGCAATGTTGCTTCGAACGCGGCGTCCTTCTCCCAGCTAGTGAAGTCGCAGGGCTGGAACATCGCCGCGCGGATGTCGTCCCGCGAGACAAACCAAAAACCTGCTCGCGCTTGGAGCGTCCGGGCCAGCGTTGTTTTTCCGGCGCCGGGCAAACCCGCGAGCGCAACCACGATCAGATTTCCGCCTTGCTGTGAGCGCATGGACTAGTCTCTGGCGTTCCACAGCGTAATCGCGCGGCGCCCGCGTACCTGTGCGACTACTGAGATCGACCCGGTGTCGAGGAGCAGCGGACGGCCGAATTCGGGTGACAGCTTCAGCGCTACAGCGGTGAGGACCCGCAGCAGATAGCCGTGCGAAAATACCACCGTTGTGTCGTCCGACGCCAATTCGGCCAAGAACATTGCCGCGCGGGTCGCGACGTCCGAAAGGCGTTCTCCCTTGGGGCAGCCATCGCGCCAGATGTCCCACCCAGGCCGCTCGCGCTTAACCATTTCCGAAGAGACGCCTTCGAACTCTCCATAGTCAAACTCGCGAAGGTGACTGGAGATGGCGCATTTGGCTTGGGGTAGCGCCAATGCGGCGGTCTGCTGCGCGCGCAAGAGGGGACTCGTGAAGACACGGAAGTCAGACTTGGCGAGCAGCTGTACGAGCCGGGGGTGAAGGTTCGTCGCTTCTTGTTCGCCCCTTGGCGTCAGGGGCAGATCAGTGCTTCCGACGAAGCGTCCCAGCGCATTCCACTCCGTCTCTCCATGCCTGACCAAGATCAGTTGCAAGGCGTGTGACCCACCGCGGCGGTGCCGTAGAGGCGCACAAGTTGTGCACGTCCTGGCTCACCGCAGGCCAGCAATTCCTTTTCGATCGCGTTGAGCAGCGTTGCGTCCTCCGATTTGTCCTCCAGGCAAAGCTTGAAGCACGTTTTCGCGGTCGCGCAGTCGCCGGCCAACAGGTGCCACTCGCCGATCGCCATCTGGGTCTCGCGTTGACCGTTCTTGTATCCAATCTCTTCGTGCAGTCTCAGGGCCTCATTCAGTTCCACCTTTGCGGCCGCCAGCAGGCTCTGATCAGGTTGCCGTCGATCCAAAGAGGACGCGGCTCCAAGCAACAGCGCTATGCCCTTGTGCTGCCGCGCGATGGCTTCTGAGCGGACAGCTCCGACCTGGCGCGCCCAGTCGAGCACACGGTCGATGACCTGCGCAGCCTGTTGCGGCCGACCCGCCAACCGCAGGGTCTTGGCGTAGGAGATCAGGACCCGATGTGGCGAAGAGCCGGGCGGTTCATAGGCAAGGGCCTGCTCGTAAGTGCGGATGGCGCCTTCCAAGTCGCCCTGCATCCTCAACCTCTTCGCCGCATTGCGCAGGGCGCGAGCTCGGGCTGGTCGATCAGGACTCTCCGCCGCAAGCCGGACCTCTTCGTCGAGATACTTCTCAAATCGGCGCTTCATTGCCGCGGCGCGGTCGGCGTCGATGCCCGCGGCGTGTTCAAACTCACGGCAGCTGAGTTCGGCGACGTCCGCCACGGCCTCTAGCAGCAGATTCCCGCGGTCAAGAGTACGACCGATCGCCTCGGATTTTTCGTAGGCATTCAGCGCATCATCGATCCGCCCAAGGATCATCAGCACATCGCCAACGAGATCGTAGGCCCAACCTTGAGTCTCGACGTCACCGCCGGGCGCCGAAATGAGCCATTCGCCCCGCTCAAGGGCCGCGCTGTAGTCGTGCGCCTGCTTCAGCGCCTCAGCTTCCTCGAGAGCTACTCGCAGCTGAGCCTCGCCTGCGGGAAATCCTCCGACACGACCGGCCTCTTCCGCCTTCCGGAAGAGGCCTACGGCCTCCATGGGTGAGAAGGCTGACATCGCATCCCGTGCAGCGGTCAATAGCAATGGACAAGCCTCGCGGTGCCGGCCCGCAGCGTAGAGGTGGTCGGCAATCATGGCGTTCCAGTTGTCGGCAATCAGGACTTCGCAGGCCAGCATCCAGTCCGCGACGGCCTCATGCATGAGCCGCCGGCGTGATCGGCTCATGCTGCCGTAGAGAACCTCCCTGATCTTTCCATGACTGAAAGCGAAGGCGTCGCCTCCGGCTTGCACCTCGCGGATGAGGTCGAAGCTAATGAGTTTCTCCAGGGTCGACAGCAGCGGCGCTGCGGGCATGTCTGACAGTTGGCGGATCATTTCGAATGAGAAGCGTGGGCCGATGACTGCGGCGCGCTCAAGCTCGGTGCGCTGATCGGGATCGAGCATCTCAAATCGACACTGGATCGCGGCCTCAATCGACGCGGGAATTCGCCACTCCGCCCGCGGCCTAAGCAAGCGCCAAGCTCCGTCCCGAATGGCGATGGTTGCAGGTTCACCCGAAATCTCCGCCGCTAGCGTGTGGAGTACTTCTCGGACGAAGAGGGGGTTGCCTTCGGTTTCACGATGAAGCCGCTCGAAAAACCGGGGTGTGAATTCATTCGGGCCCTGGAGCACCGAACTCACCAGATCTGGCAACCGATCGAGCGGAATATTCGTGAGCCTGACGTGCTTGAAACCGTCCCGCGCACGACTTCCAGCGGCGAGGAGCCTCGCCAAGGCCTTGGAGCTGGTCTTGGCGTCGCCGAGCAAATCGGTCCGGTACGCGCCGACAAAAGCGACTCGCCCCTCGGCGCGTCGAGCAAGTAGGCAAAGGAGCGCGTCGGCTGTTCCAGTGTCTACGCATTCAAGGTCGTCAAGGTTGATGACAAGGGGGCGGGGCACCCCCGACCTGTCTTGGCCGAGACCGTAGATCAGGTTCGCGAACGTGCCGATTGTCGCGTCCCGACGAGTCTCAGGGTCCGCGGACGGGTCCATTGAAAGCTGGGCGAGTCCTGCCTCGACGGAGCCGGCGCCGTAGAGCTCCGCTACGACGTCACCTGGCCGCCGTCCGTTGCACGCCTGTCTCAGCAGCTCTCGAATCGGGAAGAGGGCCATGCCTTCGTGGAAGGGTTCGCAGGCCGTCGCAAACACCCGGTAGCCGTTGTCTCTGGCCATTTCGCAGATGGCTGCGGCCAGCGAACTTTTGCCGGCGCCAGCCTCGCCACCAATGAGGATGAACTTGGCTGATGAGCCGTCATCGCGCAGACCGCTCAAGACACTCGACGCGAAGGCCAATTCGTCATCACGCCCGATAAGAGCCTCGACGGATTCGTTCTTCGCCCCGCGGGAGCCGCGAACCTGTCCTACGACCTGCGGCGCATCGGTGATTGCGGGTTCGGTCGCCCGTGGGCGAGCGAGCGCCGCGCGTATCATCCGGGCCACATCGAGCATCGCCTCATCACGGTCGGCGGACGTGGAGATCGGTTTGCCATCTGTCGGAGCCGCGAGCAGCTTGCCGAATGGAGAGGTGTGCCAATCGCAGGGGCGGACGATGACCGGGATGATCCGTGTGAGACCCTGGTTCTCGCGCCGCAGTGCGGCCTCCATCTCAACGTCCATGCAATACGGCGAAGCGAGGAAGTCTGAGCTGATCAGCAGCAGCACCACGTCGGAATTCGCAAGGTGGCCGGAAATTGAGCCATCGATTTCATCGCCCGCGCCAAGCAGTCGGTCGTGCCACACCTCGATAAGGCGGTCGCGCCGCAAGCCGCTGAGGTGACCTTCCAACGCCTTGCGGTACTCCTCATCCGCATGGGCGTAGGAGATGAAAACCTTCTTCGCAGTTGGCGCTTCCACACCGCCCCCTGGGTGGCTCCGCCTGAGATCGGCGAACAACGATACTATGGGTTTGATCCTACTCAACCCCAAGGCGCTTTCTCAGTTGCCTCGCCCGCGGGCGTAGGCCGACGCATCCGCTTTCGAGAGCGTCTAGCGCTCTTCCTTACATCGGGACGCACGGAGGCGGACTGGATACCTCAAAGCTGGTACCGGGAAGGAACGATTCAGAACGGCGAAGTGAGAACACACCAGCGGCTGTTGAATCTCTAAAGCTCAGATGAAACGCTGGCGGTGGGCTTCAGGATGCGAGTGCATGATCTCGAAATTCCAGCACCGGGTTCAGCTCTGCGGGACTGCACTGAGGCGTGGCACGTGATTGCGGCGATCAAGCCTGAAAAGCCGGAGCCTTCGATCTGCTTCGAGCTAACCCCGGCGCTACTGACATTCCGGCGGGCAGCCGGCAACGCCAATCGCCACCTTAACACCCTGCTGGTTGGACTAGAGACCCTCAAGCCCGCCACGCCCATCAAACCGCCCGATCTTGTGGTTTCCTGGAGCAAGCCGGCGGTGCCGACGGAGTGGATGGAGACCCGCAACTTCGCACTGGGCGCGACCATGGTGGCCGTGGTCGATGGACTCGATAGATACATGAAGATCGCCAGCCAAGTCCCCGGTCTGACCGATCGTGCCCTCGACGACGCGCTCAATGGCCGCCAACCTGGCGCAGGCAGGCCGCGCCCGAACATCTTTGAGCGACTAGAGGCCCTCTGTGACTTTTATCGTGGCGTTGTCCGGTCTGAACATTTGGCGGGAATGCGACTGTTGATTAGCTGGCGCAACCAATTTGTCCACGGCCAAGACAAGAAGCCCCTGGGCCTTGCCGAGCGTCGGGCGCTCGCCAATTCGGCAGCTTTCTTCCAGGCGCAGCACGGCGGCGTGTCCATCGTCGACACCCTGGACCGTTATGTTCAGCGTGAGCCCCCGACGCTCACCGACTTGTCGACTTTGATCTCTGCAGCCCAGCGGCTCACCAAGGCCCTCGACGAACACCTGCTCCAGCTTCAGGAGGGTGAGGTGTACGCCCTCGCCCTGACTAGCTACATCATTCACGCCGATCCCGACCCAACTGCGTGCATGGAGCGGCTGTTCCGGCGGGGCGGAAGTCAGGCCGCAGGCCGCGTCAACGCTGAGTTACTCGAATATGGCGGGAATCATGACCTCAAGCGGCGGGCCAACGCGCCCGCGCTGACGCGGAAGCGGCTCGATGCAATCCTTGGCATGGGTCGCAACCGCGCGGCGCGGGAGTTCGGGATCAAGCGCTAGAGCTGCATGCGCGAAGTGAGTGTCTCAACCACAGTAGTGACAAAGGCAACGGAAGGCGACAACACCGCCGTCTGTTTACCGGCCGGTCCTCAGTGTCCGTCCCTGGCCAACGCCGTCATCGACTAGCCAGTTCTCAGTGCAGACTATGGCTTTCGCACTATTGAGCGAACATGGTTTCGCCGGCCCTGGGCAGATCGCGGGGAACGTGTATCTTTCTCACCTTCGCTTAGGGGAGGGGTGCGATGCGAAAGCTGACGTTGGTCTGCGCCTTGGGCTTTGCGGCCTGCGCGACGGGGGCGCTGGCCTGGCACAATCAGGGGCACATGATGACCGCCGAGGTCGCGTGGCAACACATGACCCCGGGCGCGCGCTGCCGGGCGGTGAGCCTCTTGAAGAGCGAGCCGGAATACGCGCGCGGGCTGCAGAACCCGACGGGGATCGATGCGGGGCAAGCCCTGTTCGTCAATGCCGCGACCTGGCCCGACCGCATCAAGGCCCAAGGCGTCAAGGTCAACAACGCCCCGATGAAGAACGACGGCGATGACGCGGCCGCAGCCGGCGTCCAGAAGCAGGTCGCGAACAACATTGGCCTGGACGGCTGGCTGCATAAGTACTGGCACTTCGCCGACGAGGCGGTGCCCGCGGTCGCCGGCCAGAAGCCGCCGCCGATCAACGCAATCGAGCGGATCGGGACATTCTCGAAGGCTCTGGCGGCGCCCGCCACGCCGACCAACATCAAGGCCTACGACCTGGTCTGGCTGATCCATCTGGTCGGCGACGTTCACCAGCCGCTGCATATCGCCGTGCAGTTCGGTCCGAACTTCACGACGCCCGCCAAGGGCAACGACGCCGGCGGCAACGACGTGGTGGTCACCGGCGCCCCGGGCTTCAAGGAGCTGCATGGCTTCTGGGACGGCGCCCCCGGCGACAGCAAGGTCGAGGCGAAGGAACTCAGCATTTCTGTGGCGGCCGCGGATGCACTTCCCGCGCCGTTGGCGGCGAAGACCTCGATCAAGGACGCGGGGGTCTGGGCCTCGGAGAGCCACGACTATGCGGACAAGGCCGCGTATGTGACGCCGATCGTGAGAGGATCCCAAGGACCCTTCGCGCTGACGCCGGCCTACGTCGCGAACGCGCAGAAGATCGCGACTGCGCAGGTCGCGCTTGGCGGGGTGCGCCTCGGCAATCTGCTGAACGCGGCGCTGACCTGGCCAAGCTCCGAGTGTGCCCAAGCGCACTAGGAGGCATGGGGCGGCGCGGGCCTGCTCAAGGGTTCGACGCAGATCAGCGGTCGCATGGCCGATCGACTCCGTGGCCTGATCTCACTGCGACCGGGAATGCGCCGACGAACTGCGCACGTACCGACTAAGAAACCGGCTAACCGGCACTCGCAAAAGAGCCATTCACTCCCAGCGCGATGAAATTTGACATTCGCGCTTAACGAGAACCATCATCTTAACCATGGGCAAGGGGGAAGAAGTGATGGGGGCAGAGTTCCTCATTGGGCTGGCGGCCCTCACCGGCAGCGCCGCACAGACCTGACCACGTCTTTTGAACGAGAGGTCGGGGGTCGCAAATGGCGCTGGATTGGTGGACGAGCTACATCGCCGAGCTTCGCACGCCAAAGGGATGGTCTCTTGCGGCGAAGGGAATGGGCGGCCTGCTGACCGTGGCGGCGACAGGCATTGCCCTACTGTCGTTTTGGTCGGCGCAACGGACCGATCAGATAAACGCGCTTGCAGCCCGTATCAACGGGATACAAGCCAATCTGCTTTCCGGCAACAGCACGGCGCGTGTCGTCGGCCTGCGAGCCCTGCAGTCTCTGGATTCTGATGCTCAGGCCAGCCTTATCGGCGACGGCGAAGCCCGAGTTCGGGTTCTGCAATTTGTCCGGGCATCGCTGATCGACGGCTTCGAAGGTGTGAATCTTCCGGCGATGCGGGGAGGCGCTAAGGCAACGGGTGAAACACAGGAGGCGGCCAGCGAGCTCGAGCGCTACCAACTACTGCTCACGCTGGACAATATCGGTGGTCTCGAGTGGGACAAGAGCGCCAAATCGCGTCCCGCAAACGTCTCGGCTGACTACAGCTGGCTTCCTACGGCACAAGACGAAAGCGGCGCTTCGTCGGTCTCGAATGTCTTCGACGGGTTCCAATTTCCGAGACGGCAGATCGTGCGGTTCCGGTTCAGCTGCGCCTCTCTTGCCGCGGCGAGCTTCCGGGGCGGCGACGTCAAGGGCTCCCAGTTCCAGTATTCCGGCTTATCGAACTCAGACTTCTCGGGGGCGCTGCTCGAATATGACAGCTTCGTCGGCGCCAACCTGCGCGGCGCCCGGTTCGACGCTGCTCAGCTTGAAGGGGATGTCTTTTCAGCGCCTCGCATGCAGCCGGAGAGCAATCTCGACACATGTTGGCGGCGGACGAAGGGCGCCGTCACCCCAGAAGCTACCCAGTTGGTCGCCGCGTCCTTTGTGGGCGCAAAGCTTGTGGATACAGAGCTCCTGGCCGTCGCCGCGAACGGGGCGAGCTTTCGCAAGGCGATCCTGAGCTCCGTCAAGTTCTACAATGCAGGCCTCGACGGGGCCGGCTTCGACGAGGCCACCCTGAGCGGAGTCTCGTTCGAAGACGCCGCGCTCAGCGGCGCCTCGTTCGACCGTGCGACTCTGACGGGCACGAGGTTCAGGGGTTCCGACCTTCACAACGCGCACTTCATCGGCGCGCGGTTCCTAGACACCGGCGTTGCAGACAGCATGCTTCAGGGCGCCAACCTCCGTGGCGCGAATTTCGGCGGCGCCCAAGGCTTGAGCCCAGAACAGGCCTGCCGCATTTCGAAGGCAGGGGCTGTCTTCGTGACGGACGAGAAGGGTTGGCAGGAGGCTGATCGTCAGGTTTCCGATGCGGCCAGATTCCAATCGGCGGCCGACCAACTGGCGCTTTCGGGGTGCCAGCGATGACGCCCCCCGCGAAGGCCGCCTGCCTGCTGAGCTTGGCGGGCGAGGCGTATGACGCGGCGGCACTACGGCAGCTCGCGGACTGGCAGGCGCGCCGCCTCTGCGAGATCACCTTTGTCGCCTTGGATGATCTCGAGAAGATCAACGACGAGACACTCGGCCTGCCTTCGCGCACCGTCGACGAATTCCGGGGCTTGATCGAGGATGTCCAATGGCCCGGACCGGTGAGGCTGGTGAGCTTCAGTCGCCTCGCAGAGTGTCGAAGCTATGTTGAAAGCTACCAGCGCGTCGCGGGCCTCTTGGAGCACAACGCCGGGCTCCGCGGCCTGCTGCACGCGCAGACCTATCGCAATCTTCAGCCGGTGCTTCGGGGCTACGATATTCGCAATCAGCGGCACCCGGCTGTGCAGATTCTATCGGAATACCTGGTCCAGGAGATCTCGCTCCTCTCGGCGCTGGCCGTCCTCGGTTATGAAGCCGAGATCGGCTTTCATCGACGGGGTCAGATCCACAAGGAACTCTGCCGGCTGGGGTTGGTACTGCCGCCGGCAGAGCTGGTCACCAAGGCGGCCCCGGCGGCGGCAGTCGAGCTGTCAAGCCTCTCCATGAGAGTCGGCGGCAGCGGTCGGACCGTAGGGCCGTTCTCCTTTAAGCTAGAATACGGTGAAGTGCTTGGCGTCATCGGGCCCAACGGATCAGGCAAGACAACGCTTCTGCGTGCGATGGCCGGCCATATTCCCGCGTGCGCGGGGACCCTCAGCGTCCAAGGTCGCTGCGTCGACCGGCTGTCGCCGGGAGAACGGGGGGTTGCGACGCTTTTCCAAGACGGTGGACTGCTCCAGGCGATTTCGGCGCGCGCCAACCTGGAGATCGCCGTCAATGCAGCCCGACGGCGCGGGCATGACACCTCCAATGCCGCTCCGCTGCTGGAGGCGCTCGATCTCGACGGGGAGATGGAGACGCAAGCCTCGTCGCTGAGCGGTGGCCAGCAACAGCTTGTCGGTTTCGCGCGAGCGCTTTCGGCAGCGCCACAGGTCCTGCTCCTGGACGAACCGACAGCGTCGCTGGACACCTCACGGAAGAACGCCCTCGCGTCGGTGCTGAAGGCGCGCATGGCGCGAAAGGACAGCGTCGCGGTTGTGGTGTCCCACGACATCGCCTTCCTCTTCTCGGTCGCAGACAGGATTCTCGTCCTGGACGCCGCGGGCCAGGAGCATGCGATCGGCGCCGCGTCGGATTTCTACAACGGCGGCCTGTCGTTCCTCGCTGCAAGCCTGGTGGGTGCCCAGAACGTCTTCCGCATCACCGGACGGACGCCCTCCGAGCTGGTCCTCGACAATTGGCTGAAGCTGGCGGTCGGCCGACACCCGCCGGACGCGGCGATAGCGGGGGTGCGGATTCCATTTGCCGCCCTTGAGGTCCGAAAGACGCGGGCTCTGGCCCGGGTCCAGGAATCCCAAGTCATCCAGGTGGTGCCGGGCGTCATCAGGTCAAGGCGGCTAACGCCGGAGGCCGATTTCATTCTTTTCGAGCCGGACGCTGACCGCCGCGCGTCGGGGAAATTCGCCGCGGCGCGAGGTCTCTACCTTGCACGCGGTTCGACCGCCAACTTGAACAGTATGAGAGTCGATCTCGTCATCAACGGCCGCGATTTGGTCTGGCTGAATTAGCGCAGGGAGGAAATCTCGCATGACGCGGGGCACTCGTCGGGAGTTGTTGATTTCCTTGGGGTTGATGCCCGCCCTTTCCTTGGCGGCGTGCCAAGGGACCGGTGACCGACCCGTTGATCTACATTTCTGGGGAACCGGAACTTTGGACATCGGGCCGAGCAATTGGGCGAGGGCGCAGCGCGAGGCGAACGTCCGTATCCAGTTTACGGACAACGGGAATGACCTAGGTCCCGTGCTGGCGAAGATGGTCAGCGGCACCGCGGCTCGGACGTTCGACCTCGGCGGGGTCCAGGGTGGGGCGGAGCCGGAAATGTACCGCGCCGGCGCGATCGTCCCTTGGGACCTTTCAAAGATTCCGCAATGGGATGGCATCTGGGACTGGGTGAAATCCGTGCCCTATCTCAAGGTCAACGGCGCGCAGATCGGCATTCCGGTCGTCGTGAACGCGGATTCCATCATCTACCGCAAGTCCGTCACCGGCGTCGTGGACAGCTACGCCGCGGTGTTCGATCCGAAGTTCCGGGGACGCGCCTCCATGGAGGACTCCTGGATGAACAGCGTCATATTCACAGCGATCTTCATGAAGGAGAACAACCTCGAGGGCCTATCCCGAATTCGCGATCCCGGCGACCTCGAAGCGGACGAACTGCAGGCCGTCATGGAGTTCCTGAAGCGGAAGAAAAGAGCCGGCCAGTTCTACAAGTTCTGGAGCGGCTGGGAGGAGGGCGTCGATCTCATCACCTCGGGCAAGGTCGTGGTGATGACGGGTTGGGAGCCTATCGTCTACGCGGCGCGCAATCGCGGGGCAGCCGACGTGACCTATGCGCAGCCGCGTGAGGGCTATGAAGGCTGGTCGAACAACCTCGTCCTCCACGCCGGGGTTCGCGATCGCGGCGCCGGGGTGGAAGACGCCGCGCATCGATTTGTGAACTGGCAGCTCAGCGGGGAGTACGGCTGCATCCTGGGCGCAATGCGTGGGTATATGGTGCCGACCGAAGGCTGCGTCACGGACCTTCGTCGAGGGCCCATGTCGTTCTTCGACCTGACGAGCAGCCGGACCAACCAAGTCAGGTTACCGGACGCCCAGCAGCTGGATGATCATGTCCGGTCCAAGTTCCTGCAGATGAAGGGGCGTGTGTACTGGCAAAACGCCCGTCCGAGAAACTACGCGCTCTACGAGGCTCTATGGGCCGAGCTGCGGACGATATGAAGGGGCGTCGAGCATCTGCGGTCGTGCTCTGGTCCGGACGAACGGCGATCGTTTTCGCCTTCCTGCCGCCGCTCGCTGGATGGCTTCATCCCATCGCGCGGCTGGCGATCGGCGCGAGCCCGAGATCCGGGCGAGTCGTGCCTTCGCCGGAATTGACACTTATCCTGCAGACAACGGGCTGGGCGCTTCTCATGAGCGTCGTCACGACGCTGATCTGCACAGCCCTGGCGCCCGTTTTCCTGACCCGCCGCAGCCTTGCGCCGCTTGCGCGGCTTTGCGCCCTGCTGACCGCCGCCTTCTTCATTCCAGCCGTGTTGCGGGCCTACGCGTTCTATTGGTTCTGGGATTTCCTCTCTGTCGCGGGCCTTCTCAAGAACGCCATCGTTCTCCTTTGGTCGTTCACCTATCTTTCGGTGTTCTTCTGGGGCTGCCTGTACTCTTTCTCAGCTGCTCCGGTGAATCGCGCGGCGCTCGACAGCCTGGCAGAACTGGAGACGCTCCCTGCCACCGCCCCCCTGCTGCTGCGAATGCTAGGCCCTTCGATCGGCCTGGCTGCGATCTGCATCTTCGCTTTCTCGCTGTTTGGCGGCATTGAATTCGGGCTGCTGACGAACGGCGTGCAGCCTGTGGGCAAGGTGGTGGGAGACCTGCTAGGTGGGCAGGACTTCAGGGCCGCACAGCTCCTGCTGCTGATGGTCGTCGCCTTGAGCAGTCTCATTGCGGCGTTTCACTGGATGGCGCGCTGGTCAGGCTGGACCAGCCGCCTGGTGGAAGGCTGACCGATGTCCATGACCGCCTTCGTCCGATCCAAGGCATGCATTGTGGTGGCGTGGTCCTTTGCCCTCCTCGCCGTGTTGCCACTCGTCTTCACTTTCGTGCGCATAACCGGCTCCGGGAGCGACGTCGGGGAGTGGCGGGCCCTTTTCTTGCCGTACCTCAATTCCCTGATGCTGGCCGTCCTTGTGTCGATGGCCGCCACCGCATTCGGCTTGGCGTTGATCCTCATTCGACATCGCATGGCGGAGGCTGTGCTGATCATCGCAGCGTGCCTGGTCGCACCCGCTGAATTTCAGTTTCTGGGGATGGACCAGTTTGCTGCCTCCCTGCGGCGCTTCGGCCTGATGGGTACGGCGAAATACGCCGGGCTGCTCTGCATAATGCTGACATACATCCTTCCCTTCGTTCTCAGTACGCAGCTCTTCCTCTTCCGAAACATCGGCCGATCGAGGATTGAAGCACTGAGCGAATACGTTTCCGGCGACATCGCCTACGCGAGGAAAATCGTAAGCGCCTATTACGCGGAGCTTTTCGGCAGTTGGTTGGTCGGCATCACCGTGGCGCTGATGGAGGTCCCCAGGTCCCGATACATGGCCGTCGACCTCTTCGGGCTTGGTTCGGAGTATTTCGGCCCTTCGGTCGCGAGCGCCTACACGACCCAGGGCATCGACAAGGTCCACTTCATCTTCACGGTGGCCACCACTGCGATGGTCGCCGGAGGGATCATGCTAGTGAACCGCCGACGCGGTCGGATGAGGCCGGAACATCGGAAGGGTCCGATGGCGGTTGGCGACCGCGTTGGTGTCGTGGATCGCTTCTGACTCATAGCGGCCGTTCAAGCGTCGCTGCCAACCGCTCCTGACACTACGAGTGCCTCGCCCTCGCCGGCCCCCCACCAGAATGTGGGAGTTCTTGGACAGAGCGCTCCCCCGCTTCTTGGTGCGGATCAGGGCTAAACCCACTACATTGAACCTTCAAGCGGAGCCCAGCGAAGGGCCGGCGTTGCAATCAATCTTACTTCTCAAGCACCTCACCTATTGCCCTGAGAGCGTCGCAAGCTCCAGCGAGCCCGGTGTAGGACGAGCCGACGACCCCCAGCACTATCGTCACCGAACTGAGGTTGAGAGACGGCATGGCGTGGAGACCCGCTAAAGCGCCCAGCGCGAGGTTTGCGGTCGCCAAGGCGCCGCCGGCCGCCGCCTTGCCAATCAAGGCTCCGAGTTGGAGGCGCTTGGCGCCCGTCGCTGGGTCGACCTTTCGCCTTTCAGCCCATCGAATGGATTCATGCAGCTCGACCCGGAGTGCTTCAGCCAGCTGGTCGCCGGTTGGCGAAATCGAGAGCGTGATTCCGATGCCCTCATTGGTGAATAAGTTCTTGACCTTTGCTGCTGCGATCATCCCTTCGATAGTCGTCTCTTCGATAACCAATGCGTCGATTGCTGGGATCATATCTTTGGAAAGTGATGTCCGAATTGCGTCGGCGTTAGCTGCAAGCAGAGATGCCAAGCCACTCTCTGTTGTCATTCGGACGACATCTCGCGTTGCCTCGTAAGATTTCACCCAGTCCTGGAGTGACGAAGGCGGGAAGTCCCAGTCGCTGTCCGGATGCACGTGGGGTCGGTTCCTCAAAACTACGCCGAGGCACCGCAGACGATTGTAGTCGAGACGATCGAACACGCCTCCGCTCGCCTCCAGCTGAGATCCTAGGTGAACTTGCAAGTGTTCAAGATCGGTCATTGTCCGTCTCCACGGAGCCGTCCAGGACGCCAGATTGCTCAGGAGACTATCAGTCAGCGATTGGGCACAGAACTGCGATTGGCGCGCAGCCCGGCCGCCGGCGAGAGCAGCCGCTCCTGGATGAGACGCGTGAGGTCCGTGCGTGTCGAAACGCTGTCATCGACCGACAATTCTCGGCGCAGATCAGCGTCTTCGCACTCTGATGACGCGGGCTCCGCTGCGGCGGCGCGGGTGTCAAAGCTAGGCGAAGAAGCCGCTGAGGGTCGTTGCGAGCTTCACCAGATTGTCGACCACAGTCAGCGAGGTTGCGACGTCTTTGAAGTTCGACAGGTCGTTTCGAACAGCCTTCGTCGCCGCATCGAGGCTTCCCTGGGCGCCGGCGACAGCCGGGTCGTTGGCAAGCGCCTTGTCCTCAGCCGACGACCATGCGTTCAGCGCCGCCATCTCCTTGGCGTAGAGTTGACTGAGGTCGGTTCCTGCTGGGGTCGACGTAAGGGCGTTCATGTAGGACTGGCGGGCCGCATCGGCCGCGGACGAGAGGCTTGCCAGGACACTGTCTTGGGTTGGCGGGGCGGGCGCTCCTGACATCGCTTATTTTCCCTTCGCTGGCGACGTGGAGGTCGTTGTCTGCAACGAGGCCGCGATTGTCTGCAGCTGACCGGTGACGCTGGCGATCTGACTGAGGTCGACCGGCGCGCCCTTCTCAAGGCTGTCGTGCATCGGCACCAGCGCTTTCAGCGCGGCCAGGCTCTTGTCGTAGGATGCAGCCAACTGAGCCGATTGTTCGGCGGCCATTTCACCGGCGACCGCAAGCAGACCCGCCCGAGCGTTGTCGTCTTTGGCGATTGCGGCATCGGATCCGCTCGTGGACTTCAGACCCATCGGCGCGCCCAGCTGATCTAGGATGGGGCCATAGGAATAGACACCCTCCTTCAGGAGGACGATGGCGGCCTGATCGACCTGATCGGAGATTTTGCCGGGCACCGGCACTAGCTTGTCGCGCGTCGCGGGCTGATCCAGGGCCCCGATGATCTGCTTCAACACATGCTCGATCTTCGCGCTGCCGTCCTTGACCCGCTGGGCCTGGATGGCGCCGATCGCCAAGCTGCCGACCGTCGAGAGCCCTTGGGTGACGTTGGCCGGCACCGTGATCGGCGAGCCGACCGCCGCTGCGAATTTCGTGGAGTCCCCGACGAGGGTTTGCATGGAGGAATTGAAGGTTCCCGATGCATCGTAGGCGGAGAGGTCTCCGAGCGCCGAGTAACTCGCCGACAAGCTCGCGAGCAGCTTGCTGTACTGGCTGAGCCTGCCCTGGATCGACGTCATGTTGTCCAGGAAGGCCTTGGCGTCGTCGGCGCCCGCGCCCTTGTTGTACCCGGTGTTGAACGCCACGGCGCGCCGGAGCGCCGTCATGCTGTCAGCGGAGATGGTTGCATTCTGCTGCATCTGCTGGGCGGCGGCTTCGCCGGCCTTGGCCAGATTGGTGCCGGACGTCAGGGTCGCGGTCGCGCATCCGCCAAGCCCGAGCGATAGCGTCGCGACGAGGACGGACACCCGCAGGCTTCGGATGGAGCCTATCGGCACTTTGTAGGAAGCCGTCAGATGCGCACGCGCGAACTCCCGAGGTTCTTTCACGATCTGTCCCCCAACCCAATCCTATCGTAGCGACGTGACGAAGGCTGACAGAACGTTGCTATATCGCTGGGTTGAATGTCAACTGGTGGTTGTCAATTGCTCCTAGGTTGGTCGGAGGTTGAAATCGGCCGGCGGGTCGGTTGGCCCACCGCACGGGGTCAGTGGCTTTGCGCCAATCCACACTCTTGGCCATGAAACGCGATAGACGGTTACGCATTGTATGTCTTCGGGCTACCTGGTAAAGCATACCGAACGTAACTCTTTGGTCCGATGCGCCGCGCAGATTTCCTCGCCCTGACAAACCTTGACGCGCTCTCGCTCAACACGATGGCGCACCGCAAGGTCTTGCCGTTCGATCCCAAGCGCAGCGGCGATCGGGGCTGGGCCTACTACACCGGGCAAGACGCGCTACGCACCGAGCTGATGCTGGCCCTGGCCGCCCGCGGGCACACCCAGGTCGGCGCCAGCGGGCTCGTCCGTGTCGAATTTGAGCTGCTGCGTGACGCCGCGGCTGAGATCGGTCCGCGGACGGACCTCTATTTCGGCTTTGCAGAGCGCGGCGGGTGGTCGGTCGATCGGGTCGACGAGGAAGACGCCATCGTCACCGCGACCTCCAACCTGCCGGTCGCGGGCCCGTTGGCCGACATCGGCCGCCAAGCGCAGGTCGACGCCGGCGTGAAGTCGACCGTCGTCGGCGTCGTGCTGGTCAATGTCTCGCACCATCTGCGGCTCTTGCGCGCCCGCGCGGAGTTGCGGCCGGGCGCGAAGGCGTTGCTGGCCGAGCTGGACCAGGTGTGGGCGTCATGAGCCTGCGCCGCCCAACCGCGACGGAAATCGGCCGCGTGATCCGCCGAGCCCGGGAACTCGGTCTGGAGACCACGGGGATCGTGCTGCAGCCAGACGGCGCCGTTGAACTGCGCACGCGACCGAGCGAGGGAGGCGACGCATCTGAGGAAGGGGTCCGAGATGAGATCGCGCGGCACTTCGGCCAGCGGTAGACGCGTTCGACCCTTCCCGAAGGGCGTTTGGTTTGCCTCCAAGCGGCTCGCGAGCGGGAAGGTCGTTCGATACGGCTACTACGGGCGAGGGAAGGGGGCTGTCCCGCTCGGGCGCGAGGGCTCGGTCGAGTTCGCGATCAAGCTTGGCGAGACCCTGCGCAAGGAGCCTGACCAGGGGACCGTCGCCAATCTGATCTGGCGCTACAAGCAGTCTCCGGAACTCGCCAAGGTGAGCCCGCGCACGAAAGACGACTACCGCGGTCTGCTGGACAAGATCCAGGCCCAGTTCGGCCCACTGACGCTGCGGGCGATGGCGGATCGCGCGATCGCGCAGCACATCTACGAGTGGCGCGACAGCATGGCCAAGAGCCCCCGGCGGGCCGACTACGCGGTCCAGGTGCTCAAGGTCTTGCTCTCGTGGGGGAAGAAGCGGGGCCTGATCGAACAAAATCGTGCCGAGGGGATCGGGCGGCTGCACAGCGGCGACCGCCGCAATTCCGTGTGGTCGGATGAGCAGATCGCGGCCTTTCGAGCGGTCGCGTCCGAACCGCTTCGTCGGGCGCTAGTACTGGCCATCGAGACCGGGCAGCGGCAGGGCGATCTGCTGGCGCTGCGTTGGTCAGCGGTCGGGTCCAACATCATTTCGCTCACCCAGAGCAAGACGGGCGCGCGGGTCGCGGTGCCGATCTCGAACGAGCTTCGGGAGACCCTCGACGGCCTCTCCCGAAGCGCCGACGACCATATCCTCTCCACAGCGGCCGGCGCGCCTTGGGACAGCAAGGGGAATGGGTTCCGCTCGGCCTGGCGGGACGCCTGCAAGGCCGCTGGCGTCGTCGGGGTCACGTTCCATGACCTGCGGGGTACTTTCGTCACGAGACGGTTGGCCGCCGGCTGGACCGCCCAGGAAGTTGCCTTGTGCACCGGCCATTCTTTGCGCGATCTGGCGATGTTGGACACCTATGCGGACCGTTCAACCGTCGCCGCGGCATCGGCCGAACGCATCAGCCAGAGGGCCTGAATCGGCTTCAACGGGCGCGGAGAGCGGCTTTCGACGAGAACAGCCATAGAACGACTTTTGCAAACTGAACCCTCAGTTTGCAAACTGCCCACGGCGTCGTGCGCATAGATACTTGAAAAGATTGGAGGCCTGACCGGGAATCGAACCCGGGTTCACGGATTTGCAGTCCGGTGCGTCACCACTCCGCCATCAGGCCGTCGCTAGAGCGGGCGGTGCTAACAGAACGGCCGCGGTGGGGCAACGGGCGCGATTGCCTTGACGCGCGGCGCAGACCTATAAGCCGCACACCTATTCCCTGCGCCGCCAAGGACCTCTCGATGGCCGATTTCGCCGCCGCCCGGCTGAACATGGTGGAAAGCCAGGTGCGTCCCGCCGACGTCACCGACATCCGCCTGCACGATGCGATGCGGGCGCTCGACCGCGAGAGCTTCCTGCCGCCGGGCAAGTCGCATCTCGCCTACGCCGACATCGAGGCCGAGTATGCGCCGGGCCGCAGCCTCTTGAAGCCGCGCGACGTGGCCAAGCTGCTACAAGCGGTGCGCCCGATGCCCGGCGAAACCGCGCTGGCGATCGCCGCGCCCTACGCCGCGGCCATGCTGGAGAAGCTGGGACTGACCGTCACGCGGCTGGACGAGGGTGATCTGTCGCAACCGCCCGGAAGCGCCTACGACGTGATCGTCTGCGAAGGCGCGGTGGGCCGCGCGCCGGCCGGCTGGACCGCCGCGCTGGCGCTTCGGGGCCGCCTTGGCGTCATCGAGCGCGACGGGCCGGTGGGCAAGGCCTGCGTCTATCTGCGGGCCGAAGACGGCGTCGGACGCCGCGAGGTTTTCGACGCGACTCCCCCGATTATGGCAGGCTTCGCGGCGCAACACGGTTTCGCCTTCGAATAGGCCTAGTGTCCGAATACGGACGCTCGCAGCCGCTTGTGGCGGCTATGGGCGCATTTCAGGATCGGCGAGAACACTCGGCAGGTTGTTGTTTGTTATTGTACTTTTTGATTCTGAAGTCCGCCGTCGCGCACGGTCCAAAAAAAGGCGAACCTCAGAGCCAGCACATTACGAGGCGCGCCAACGGGGGTTTGGATGCACGCTTCGGGGTGAAAAAAGCTTAAGGTGACGCGGGCAAGCTGTTGGCCGCAGTAGTCGGCCGAACAAGACCAAATCTCTCTCGCCATAGTCGGGGATAAGGAATGTCGAAGACCCTTCGCGGACGATTGCTCGCCGCGATCTGCACGGCCGGACTGGCCGGCGTCGTGGCGGCGCCGGCGTGCGCCGAGACGCTCGCGGACGCCATCGCGCTCGCCTATGATTCGAACCCCAACCTGCTGGCCCAGCGCTCCGTGCAGCGGGCGCTGGACGAGACCTATGTGCAGGCGCGCGCGGGATTCCGTCCGACGCTCAGCTTCCAGGGCTCGGCGACCTATCTGCAGACCCGCACCCCGCACGCCGCCGGCGGCGGCCTGATCGACACCAATGGCGACGGCATCCCCGACGCCGTCGGCCGCGGCATCAGCGAGAGCAACTCGGCGTTCATTGGCCTGAGCCTCTCGCAGCCGATCTGGAACGGCGGCCGCACCGCTTCGCAGGTCTCGGCGGCGGAAGCCGACATCCTGTCGGGCCGCGAAAGCCTGCGCCGGGTCGAATCGCAGGTCATGATTCAGGTCATCCAGGCCTATGTGGACGTGCGCCGCGACCAGGAAAGCGTGCAGATCCGCCAGCAGAACGTCGACGTGCTCAAGAAGCAGCTTGAGGAGTCCAAGGCGCGCTACGATGTGGGCGAGATCACCCGCACCGATGTCGCCCAGTCCGAATCGCGCGTGGCCGCCGCCCAGGCCCTGTTGCAGAGCACGATCGCCCAACTGGCCATCAGCCGGGCCAACTATGCGCTGGCCGTCGGCCAGAACCCTGGCGAGCTCGCGCCGGAGCCGTCGCTGGCCTTCATGCTGCCCACGACGGCGGACGAGGCGTTCACCGTCGCCGAGCAGTTCAATCCGCAGCTGCGCGCCCAGCAATATACCGAGCAGGCGAGCCGCGCCCGCGTGGCCGCCGCCCGCGCCGAGCGCATGCCCACCGTCGGCCTGCGCGCCCAGTACGGCTTCACCGGCCCCGCCGCGCCGTTCCATCAGGGCCTCTACAGCCGCGACTTCCTGGGGTCCGCCGACGTCACCGTGCCGATCTTCACCGGCGGCCTGACCAGCTCGCGCATCCGCCAGCAGATCGAGCGCAACAACACCGACCGGATCACCGTCGAGATTCAGCGGCGCACGGTGCTGCAGAACATCACCCAGGCCTGGAACCAGCTGATCGCGGCCCGCGCCAACATCGATTCCACCGAGGAGTCGGTCCGCGCCGCCAAGGTGGCCGCCGAAGGCACGCACGAGGAACAGAAGCTGGGCCTGCGCACCACCATCGACACGCTGAACGCCGAGCAGGAGCTCAGCAACAACCAGCTGTCGGCCACCCAGGCCAAGCACGACGAATATCTGGCCGCGGCCAGCGTCCTGCAGGTCATGGGCCGCCTGGAGGGCAAGGACCTGATCCCGGCGGTCACCCAGTACGATCCCAAGCGCAACTTCCGGAAGCTGCGCTTCGCGCTGGGCTATGTGCCGTGGGAAGAGCCGGTGGCCATCGTCGACCGCGCCCTGTCGGTTCCGCCGATCCCGTCGACCACGAACCTGCCGCAGGAAAAGGCTATCGGGCCTGGCCTGCAGCCGGGGCCCACAGTGACGCCGCCGCCCGCCTCGCCCAAGAAGTAGGCCTGAGGCCCAATCGATATTCCACGGCGTAGCCGTCATGGCGCTTCCCTCCTCCGTCGAGGAGGAAGGAGACCTTTGATTTGGCATCGGCGCTGAGGGTCGATCCAGCCTAGAGGAGGTAGGCTGATTTGAAGCGGCTCCCCTTCGGCTGAAAATGGTCTAGGCTGGGCGCTGACGGATTCATTTCTCTTGATCGACGGCCCCCATGTCCGAACAGACGTCCCAAGAACCGACGATGGAGGAAATTCTCGCCTCCATCCGCCGCATCATTTCCGAGGACGACGCGCCTGCCGGCGAAGAGGCGGAGGCCGCGCCGGCCGAGGCCGAGCCGGTGGCGCAAGCCGCGCCGGAACCGATCCCCGAGCCGGAACCTGAACCCATTGCGGCCGCCGAGCCGGAACCCGTCGCCGTCGAACCGGCGCCCGAACCCGAGCCCGTTGAAGAGGAAGCCCTCGAGTTGACCGAGAAGGTGGAGACCCACGGCGATCTCGACGTGTTCACCGCGCCCGCCGCGGAGCCCGCCGCCGCGCCCGCGCCGATCGAGAACCTGGTCAGCGAGCGCGTAGCCTCGGCCGCCGCCTCGTCGTTCGGCGCGCTCTCGGCGGCGATCACCATGCCCAGGGGCGACCGCACCCTGGAGGACGTGGTGCGCGAACTGCTGCGCCCGCTGCTGCAGCAGTGGCTGGACGACAACCTGCCGGGCATCGTCCAGCAGGCCGTCGAGGCCGAAGTCGAACGCATCGCCCGCGGCCGAGTACGCTAGCCCCTTAACTCCGCTCATCCCCGCGCAGGCGGGGACCCGGGTGTTTTTCGTTCCGCCGCAAGATGGAACCACGGAAAACACGGAAAGAGCACGGAAGGCGGGCCACCTGAGGCGCTCGACCCCGTCCCAGTCGCGCGCTTTGCGCGCAATCAGATCACCCCCGTCATCGCGGACCCAATCTCTTTCCGTGCTCTTTCCGTGTTTTCCGTGGTTCAAAATTCTTCCTCTCCGCTTTCGCGGACGTGTAGTTGATCCTGCCCAGCCAGAATTCCGAGATGCTTGAAAAGACCTTCGATCCGAAATCCGTCGAGCCGCGCCTCTATGCCGCCTGGGAGGCGTCGGGCGGTTTTTCGCCTGTCGACGACCCGGCCGCCGAGCCGTTCTCCATCGTCATCCCGCCGCCCAACGTCACCGGCTCGCTGCACATCGGGCATGCGCTCAACAACACCCTGCAGGACGTGCTGATCCGCTTCGAGCGCATGCGGGGCAAGGCCGCGCTGTGGCTCCCCGGCACCGACCATGCCGGCATCGCCACCCAGATGGTGGTGGAGCGCCAGCTGGCCGAGGCCGGCAACCAGGGACGGCGCGACCTCGGCCGCGAGGCCTTCGTCGAGAAGATCTGGGAGTGGAAGGCCAAGTCCGGCGGGACCATCACCAACCAGCTGAAGCGCCTGGGCGCGAGCTGCGACTGGTCGCGCGAACGGTTCACCCTCGACGAGGGCCTGTCGGCGGCGGTTCGTAAGGTCTTTGTGACCCTTTACAAGGAAAAGCTCATCTACCGCGACAAGCGGCTGGTGAACTGGGACCCGCACTTCCAGACCGCGATCAGCGACCTGGAGGTCGAGCAGCGCGAGGTCGACGGCCACTACTGGCACTTCGCCTATCCGCTGGAGGACGGCTCCAGTGAGATCGTGGTCGCCACCACGCGCCCTGAGACCATGCTCGGCGACGTGGCCGTCGCGGTGCATCCCACCGACGAGCGCTACCAGGGGATGATCGGCCGCGCCGTGCGCCTGCCGATCGTGGGCCGCCCGGTGCCGATCATCGCCGACGACTACGCCGACCCGGAGAAGGGCAGCGGCGCGGTGAAGATCACGCCGGCCCACGACTTCAACGACTTCATGGTCGGCAAGCGCAACAACCTGCCGATGATCAACATCTTCGACGACTTCGCGAAGGTGAACGACAACGCGCCGCCGGAATACCGCGGCCTGGACCGTTTCGCCGCCCGCAAGAAGGTGGTGGAGGCGTTCGAGGAACTGGGCCTGCTGCGCGGGATCGAAAAGACCCGCCATATGGTGCCGCACGGCGACCGCTCGGGCGTCGTCGTCGAGCCCTATCTGACCGACCAGTGGTACGTGAACGCCGAGGTTCTGGCCAAGCCCGCCATCAAGGCGATCGAAGAGGGCGACACCGTCTTCGTGCCCAAGGCCTGGGAGAAGACCTATTTCGAGTGGATGCGGAACATCCAGCCCTGGTGCATCTCGCGCCAGCTCTGGTGGGGCCACCGCATCCCGGCCTGGTTCGGACCGGGCGGCAAGATCTTCGTCGCCGAGACGGAAGCCGAGGCGAAAGCCCAGGCCTTGGAGCACTACGGCCGGGACGAGCCGCTGCGCCAGGACGAGGACGTGCTCGACACCTGGTTCTCGTCCGCGCTGTGGCCGTTCTCGACGCTGGGCTGGCCGGAAAAGACGAACGACCTGGCGCGGTTCTACCCGACCCACACGCTGATCACCGGCTTCGACATCATCTTCTTCTGGGTCGCCCGGATGATGATGCAGGGCCTGCACTTCATGGACGAGGTCCCGTTCAAGCGCATCTTCATCAACGCCCTGGTGCGCGACGCCGAGGGCAAGAAGATGAGCAAGTCCAAGGGGAACGTCATGGACCCCCTGGAGCTGGTCGACGACTATGGGGCGGACGCGCTCCGCTTCACGCTCACCGCCATGTCGGGGCAGGCGAGGGACATCAAGCTCTCCCGCGAGCGGATCGAGGGCTACCGCAACTTCGGCACCAAGCTGTGGAACGCGACCCGCTTCACCCAGATGAACGGTGCGGCGCGGGCCGAGGGCTTCGACCCGGCGAAGGTGAAACTGCCGCTGAACCGCTGGATCGTCGGGGAGACCACGCGGACCGCCAAGGCGGTGACCGCGGCGCTCGATACCTGCGGCTTCGACGCCGCCGCCGACGCGCTCTATCGCTTCGTGTGGCGCCAATACTGCGACTGGTACGTCGAGCTCTCCAAGCCGGTGCTCGGCAAGCCGGAGGAGACGGTCGCCGACGAGGCCGCCCGCGACGAGACCCGCGCCACCGCCGCCTGGGTGCTCGACGTGATCCTCAAGCTGCTGCACCCGGTCATGCCGTTCCTCACCGAGGAGCTATGGGGCCAGACCCAAGGGCTCGGCGCCCTGCGGGATCATTCGGGCTTCCTGATGGTGGCGAAGTGGCCGGACCTGCCCGACAGCCTGATCGACCCCGGCGCCGACGCGGAGGTCGGCCTGATCGTCGAGACCATCGCCGAGGGCCGTTCGGTCCGCGCCGAACTGAACGTGCCCAACTCGGCCCGCCCGCCGCTGCTGGTGGTCGGCGCGACCGAGGCGCAGCGCAAGGTCCTGCAGGACGCCGCCCCGCTGATCATGCAGATGCTGCGGGTCGCCGAGGTGAAGGTGGTCGACGCCGCGCCGGCGGGCGCCATTCCCTACGTCGTGGAAGGCGCGACGTTGGCCCTGCCGGTGGCGGAATTCATCGACGTGGCCGCCGAACGCGCGCGGCTCTCCAAGGAGGTGGCCAACCTCGCCGCCGACATCGACCGCACCGCCAAGAAGCTCGCCAACGCCGACTTCGTCGCCCGCGCGCCGGAGGAGGTGGTCGAGGAAAACCGGGAGCGCCTGGCCGACGCGGAGGCCGCCAAGGCCAAGCTGGAAGCCGCGCTGGCGCGTCTCGGCGCGGTGGCCTAACCCAGGCCTGGGTTTCAGATCGTCCCGGCGTCCCGCAGCCGGATGAGCTCGTCCACCGTGAGCTTGTGGCCGAGGGCGGAGGCCTTGCGCAGGGCGTTGGCCGACAGGCCGCGGTCATGTATGCGGGCGATGTCGGCCGGTGACATGGCGCCATAGCCCAGCGCCACAACCTCGTGCACGAAGTCCGGGCTGACCCCGTGATCGCGCAGCAGCAGGATCTCCTCGGGAGAGAGCGTCCGATAGCCCGCCTGGCGGACTCCCTCGAGGAACTCCACGCTCACGCCGCGGTCACGCAGGCCGACGAGCTGGTCGATGGAGAGGTCGCCGTAGCCGGCCCTGCGCACGCCTGAGAGCCAGTCGGGGGAGACGCCGTGGTCGCGCAACTGCGCGACCTGCGCCACGGACAGCCGGTGATAGCCGAGGGTCCCAAGGCCTGCCATGTACTCGGTGGACACGCCCCGCTCGCTGAGGAACACGAGGTCGCTGACCGACAGCTTGTCGTAGCCGGCCTTCCGCAGCCCGGCGAGCCAGGCGGTCGAAACGCCGTGGTCGTGCATCTCGACGACCTGCGCCGTGCTGACGCCCTGCAGGCCCGCCTGGCGCAGGCCCTTCATGAAGTCGGCCGCAACGCCGTGGTCGCGCAGCTGGATCAGGTCCTCGGTCGAGGGCGGCCGGTAGCCCGCCGCGACCAGCGTCGCCACGTAGTGCGGCTCGACGCCGTGGTCATGCGCCAGGATCAGGTGATCCACCCGGTCCGGCGGAAAGCCCGCGGCCGCCATGTCGCGCATATATTTCAGGCCGACGCCGTGCTCGCCGGCGCGGGCCAGCTCGTCCACCGTCGGCGTCGGATAGCGCAGGCTGCGCAGCTCATCGAGGTAGTTCGCCCCGACGTTGTGCACGGTCAGGCGATAGAGTTCGGCCGTGTCGGCCCGCCCCACGCCGCGCGCGGCCAGCACCTGGGCGAACGACTGGCTGCCCTGGAAGCGGCATTCGCCGGACGCATGGCGCGCCTCGGCGAAGCCCTCGCACTGGAACTGGCCGGCGTCGCGGGCGACCCGGAAGCTCACCGGGCGCCTTTGGCTGCTGGCCAGTTGATCGGCGGTCAGGCCTTCGAGCACGTTCAGGGAGGCGGGGCTGGAGATCATCTTGCCCCCGCCGGCGGAGCCGCCGGTGAGGGTGAACTGCACCACGTCGGGGCTGTAGCCGCGGTCCGCGTCCACCTGCCAGTGGATCGTCTCCGGATCGGCGGCCTGCGCGCGGGGCCCGCCAAACGCGATCATGGCTGCGGCCAAGGCGGCGCCGGCCAGCACCGCGGGGCGAAGGCTATTGGCGCGCATCGAACTCTATCTCCGGTCTCGGGAAATCCCGGCCGGAGTCTCCCACAGGCGCGGCGGGCGCGCGCATTAAATTTTCGACAGGCGGCCGCGCGCCTCGCTGGCGTAAACAGCCGCGTCGTCTAGCATTCGCCGCTTCGGCTCAAGGCGCCGGAGAACAGCGGGGCGGAACGATGGTGCGGCGGCTTGTCGGGCGTCTTTGCCGAGCATTTGCCGGCCTATTGGTCTGCGCAGCGCTGGTCGCGCCGGCGACCGCCCAGCCGACCGCGCCGGCGGGCGCCCTGACGAGTCTCTTCCTGCTCTCCGACGCCAAGTCGCGCGAGATCGGGCCGGAGAACCTGACCGGCCAGCCCGGCATGGGCGGCCGCACCGAACTGAAGGACGGCAGCGCCAAATACGCCGCCAAGGACCTGGGGCGCGGTTGGAAGGTCAATCCCTACATCGTCGTGCCGCCCGGCAAGACCATCACGCTCGGCGACGCCAAGGGGCCGGGCGTGATCAACCACATCTGGATGACGCTCGGCGGTGCGGCGGACTACCGCTCGGTGATCCTGCGCATCTATTGGGACGGGGAGGCGACCCCGTCCGTCGAGGTCCCGGCGGGCGATTTCTTCGCCGCCGGCTGGGGCCGCGGCTTCGAGCCGGTGGTCAATTCGGCGACGGTGGCGGTCAATCCCGGGAGCGGCTTCAACAGCTTCTGGCAGATGCCGTTCCGCAAGGCCGCGCGCCTGACGCTCGAGAACCGCAGCGCCACGCGGTCGCTCACCATCTACTACGCCATCGACTATTCGGAGACCGCCGTTCCGGCCAAGGCCGGCTACTTCCACGCCCAGTTCCGGATGGGCAAGGCCGACCCCGCGACCGGCGACTACACCCTGCTCGACGGGGTGAAAGGGCAGGGCCAGTACGTCGGCACCTACCTGCGACACGAGGCGTTCAGCCCCGGCTGGTGGGGCGAGGGCGAGGCCAAGTTCTATATCGACGGCGACAAGGCGTTCCCGACCATCGCCGGCACCGGCGAGGAGGACTACTTCCTGGGCTCCTACTCCTACCAGCGCAAGACCGCCCAGGGCGGCCGCGTGGAGACATCCTATTCGGCGGCCTATTCCGGCTTCCTGTCGGTGCAGGACCAGCCGATCGACGCCGACTACCTGAAGCCCGGCGACCGCCGCTATGGCGAGTACCGTTGGCACATCCTCGATCCGATCCGCTTCCGCCGCGACCTCAAGGTCACGATCCAGAACCTCGGCTGGAAGGGTGTGACGCCGAGCAGGTTCATCGGCGACGGGACCTATCTGCCGCTGCATGACGACCTGTCGTCGGTGGCCTATTGGTACCAGGCCGAGCCGCACGCGCCGTTCCCGGCCCTGCCGAACGACGCGGCCCTCAACGACCTGCCCAAGCCCCCTGCGCAATAACCGCGAGCGCCATGACCGACACGACCTCTCGCCTGCGCCCCGCCGTCCATGGCCAGGCGCTGGACCCGCGGACCCGCTGCGCCCACTGGCATAGCGACCTCGACATCATCGCCATCAAGATGGCCTGCTGCGGGACCTACTACGCCTGCCGCGAGTGCCACGACGAGCTGGCCGACCATCCGGCCGAGGTCTGGCCCGAAGCCCAGTGGGATGAGGCCGCGGTGCTCTGCGGAGCCTGCGGTTGGGAGTTGAGCGTGCGCGAATACCTCGCCTGCGACAGCCGGTGCCCGGCCTGCGGGGCGCGCTTCAATCCCGGCTGCCATAAGCACCGGCATCTCTATTTCGCCACCGCCTAGGAGGCTTTCCATGAAGATCGCCGGGTTCGCCGCCGTGATCCTGCTGACCATGGGCGCGGGCCGCCCCGCACTGGCCGCGGGGCCGCAGATCCTCGCCGAGGACGTCACGCGCTTCTACCGCATCTATGACGCGGCCGGCGGCCACCCCAGCGCCGAGCAGCTCGACCGCGACTACCTGGCGCCCGGCACGGCCGGCCTGCACGAGTTCGCCAAGGCGCGGAACGTCACCGGCGCGAGGATTGCCGACACCATCGCCAAGACGCCCGAGGTCTACGAGCAGGCGCGCGCCTGCATGGCCGTCCTGCCGCGGGTGAAGCGCCGCCTGATCACAGCCTTCAGCAAGCTCGCGCGGGCCTATCCCGAGGCGAAATTCCCGCCGGTCACCCTGGTCGTAGGCCGCGGCCGCCCGGTCGGCATCACCGACGCCTCAGGCGTGCTGATCGGGCTGGAGGCGATGTGCTCGGCGACCTTCATGAACCCCAACCTGGAGGACCGCTTCGTCCACAACATCGCCCACGAGTACGGCCACATCCAGCAGCCGGCCGAGGTTCAGACGCTGGGTCCGGGCGACCCTGGCATGACCGTCCTGTTCGCCTCGCTGATCGAGGGCGCGGCGGAGTTCAACGCCGAGCTGATCTCAGGCGACATCGGCCAGAGCCAGGAACGCGGCTGGGCCAGGGGGCGCGAGCCGCAGATCGACGCCGCCTTCGTCCGCGACGAGGACAAGACCGACTTGAAGGACTGGCTCTACAACGGCCCCGGCGACGCCGCCCACCCAAGCGACCTTGGCTATTGGGTCGGCTACCGGATCGTGAAGACCTACTACGATCGCGCCGCCGACAAGCGCCGGGCGCTGCGCGAGATCTTCGGCATCCGCGACGCCAAGGCCTTCCTGGCGAAGAGCGGCTGGAGGCCGGCCACCTGAAGTCCCGCGCCGGTTGAGGAGACGGGCCCGCCTGGACCGCCGGACCCGCCTCCCCACTGACCGTCCGCGTGTTGGCGCGGACCGTCAGGCGCTGGTGACCGCCCGCCGCGCGCGTCTGCGCCGCGGCAAGCCGCCCATCCCCCCAAACCGCCGAGGCCCTGAAGCCCCAGCGACGTGACCCCCCACGTCAAAAGCCAGAAGGTGCGCGCAGCATCACCGCGATCGGCGAAGGCGAATTGTAAGGAATGGCCAACCGCCTGCGGCCAAATCGCCGCCCCGGGGCTCCGCTGCGGCCGGGCTTCAACTCAGGCCGGCGGCGGCTCCGGCAGGCTGAAGGAGAGCGTGATGCCCACCTGCGCCTGGGCGACCGCCGCGGCGTGCATCAGGGCCCGCGGCGTCTGGGCGTACTGGCGCGCGGTCATGCCCATGAAGTCGCGGAAGTCGCGGTTGAAGTGCGCCTGGTCGTAGTACTGCTCGCCGAGCAGGGCGCTGAACGGGGTGTCGGCGCTGACCCGGATCAGGCCCAGCGTCTCCAGGAACCGCTGGCGGCGCAGCAGCCGCTTGGGCGCGAAGCCGAAGGCCCGCAGGCAGAGGCGGTGCAGGGTGCGCGGCGGCACGCCGACCTCGGCGGCGAACCGCGCCACGTCCGGCGGGCGGCGGCGCAGCACCCGGTCGGCGGCGAGCACCAGCGGATGCGCGGGCGGCCTGCGCGCCAAAAGGTCGAGCAGCACCTTGTCGAGCCGCGCGACGCCGGGCGCGTCGTCGTCGCCGTCGGCGGCGAAGGCCGCCTGCAGGACCTGCGGCGGGACGCCCAGTTCGTCCTCGATGTCGGCCACCCGGTTGGCCATCGCCCCGGCGTCCGTGCCGATCAGCCGGTCCCAGCCGAGCGGCGTGAGACCGAAACCCACGGTCTTGCCGCCCTTGGTGACCACGATGCCGCGCCGGTCGGTGGGGCCATAGAGCGCATATTCGTGCGGCGCGGTCCCGTCGCGCGGGTCGTTGAGCACCGTCCACTCGCCCCGGATGCGCAGCCGCACATTGCCCCACTCCGGATAGAGGAAGTCGGTGAGCGGGGCGAAGGCCTCGACGAAATAGTAGAAGGTGACGTAGCTCTGCAGCCCTGGGTCGGGGAGATAGATCCGGACCGAGACGTCCTGACCGACGCCCTGCGGGCCCTCATCACGCGTACTCATCTGATGCCTGTCGATGCTTCGTCGTCGGAGGCGGCGGCGTCTAGCCGGGGCGACCTTGTTCGGGTTTCGGCGGTCACGCAACGACGTCGCTTAAGTTAAGTCTCCGGATTCATTTGAAACCGGCGCGATCCTCGCCATTGTGCCCGCATAGGTCGGGAGATTCCTGCATGCGTAAACTTATAGTGGCGGCCGCGGCCGCCGTGGTGCTGTCGTTCGGCTTGCCGGCCGCTCAGGCTTCGGCGGCGGACGATCCGCCAAAGGCCGATGCCGCCAAGGGCGGCGACAAGAAGGACGCCGACAAGAAGTCGGACATCGACCTGCCGCCGTTCCCCGCCGACGCCAGCGTCAAGCAGGTGACCCACGTCGCCGGCAAGACGCTGAACTATACCGCCACCGTCGGCTCGCTGCCGGTCCGCGACGAGAAGGGCAAGAAGGTCGCCGAGGTGGTGTTCACCGCCTACACCCTCGACGGCCCCAGGGATCCCAACCGCCCGGTGACCTTCGCTTTCAACGGCGGGCCGGGCGCGGCCAGCGTCTACCTGAACCTCGGCGCCATCGGGCCCAAGCGCGTGCAGTTCGGCGCCCAGGGCGACGCGCCCTCCGACTCCGCGGCCCTGGTGGACAATCCCGGAACCTGGCTCGACTTCACCGACATGGTGTTCATCGACCCGGTCGGCACCGGCTTCTCCCGCAGCCTCGTCGACAAGGACGAGAGCAAGAAGCGGTTCTATTCGATCAAGCCGGACATCGAGTACCTGAGCCGCATCGTCTACGACTGGCTCCTGAAGAACGGCCGCATGGCCTCGCCCAAATACATCACCGGCGAGAGCTACGGCGGCTACCGCGTGCCGCGCATCACCTATTTCCTGCAGACCAGGCTCGGCGTCGGCATCAACGGCATGGTGGCCGTCAGCCCCTATCTCGAACCGCCCATGGACCAGGCGCCGGAGTTCTCGCCGATGCCGTGGATCACCACGCTGCCCTCCATGGCCGCCGCCAACTACGAGCGCCAGGGCAAGACGCTCTCGCCGGCCCAGATGAAGGAGGTCGAGGACTACGCCCGCGGCGAATTCGCCGCCGATCTGCTCCGGGGCCGCCGCGACCCGGCCGCGGTCGACCGCATCGTCGCCAAGGTCACCGCCTACACCGGCCTCAACCCGGCCTTCGTCAAGCGTTCCGGCGGGCGGATCGAGATTGGCGCCTTCCTGCGCGAGCTCTATCGCGACCAGGGCAGGATCGCGTCCGTCTACGACAGCAATGTCACCCAGGAGGACCCGTTCCCCTGGGCGCCGGACGGCCGCCGCAACGACCCCATCCTCGACGCCATCATCGCGCCCACCACCAGCGCCATGGTCGACTTCGACACCCGCGTGGTCGGCTGGAAGGTCGAGGGCCGCTTCAATGCGCTGAGCTACGAGGTCGGCAACGACTGGGAAAAGGGCGTCGAGGCCACCGAGGCCAGCCCGGACCTGCGCCAGGCCATCGCCGCCGACCCCAAGATGAAGGTGCTGATCGTCCACGGCTGGGACGACCTGTCGTGCCCCTATTTCGTCTCCCGCCTGGTCATCGACCAGATGGCGATTCCCGGCGACGCCGGCCGGGTGAAGTTGGCCGTCTATCCGGGCGGCCACATGTTCTACAGCCGCCCCGCCAGCCAGGCGGCGTTCCGGGCCGACGTGATGGCCGTGTTCGGGGCGAAGTAGCGCGGTTCCGCTGCGACCGGCGGGAAGTGGACCGTCGGATGACCCTGGCGAGCTTTGCCTTGGAGGCCTGGGGATGCTGACGGAAGATCCGCTGAAGATCGGGTACTTTTTGATCCTTCCCGAAAGCTCGCTCGCGGACACCTCCCCCTTCCAGGGATTCTCTCCAGGATGGGAGAACCTCGGCCCCTTCATGTCCTTGTTAGCGACGCTTCCCGCCGACACTACTGAACCGACGGCGCCCCTTGACCCTCTGATCTCCCAACGGATGGGGGGCGGCCGGCAGTTGTCATGGACGCCGCTCCATGTCGGCTCGCTCGAACAGATCGGCGTGCGAGACATGGGGTATTTCGTGGTCGTGTTCTCTGCCGACCCGGACGCCGCAGCCCGCATCGAGGCCTGGAAGGCCACCCAGCCCATCAAGCCGCTTCACGTCACCACAGCGACCGTCGATGGCGCGATGTCGGCAGAGCATTTTTCATTCGAGGCCCTGGGGGAGCATCTCCGATCGATCGTCGCCGACCACCCCGACGAGCTTGACGGCCGCCGGCTTGAGCTTGCTCAACGATGTCTTGCAGCCTGGGCGCCGCGGATGCCGGAACCGTCAGGGCTCAAAATGCTAGGGCACAACATCCTGGCACCGAACCAGCTGACGCTCCTGAGGGCCAATCGGAGCTTCGAGGATGGCGAGCGGTTCATGGGCCTGAAGGAGTCCGACTATGACGAGAAGATCCTGGAAATCGTCAAAGCGGTCTTCGATGTGCGCGAACGGGCCGGCATTCGTCCCTTCCATCGCCTGACTTTGATTCATCCCGAAATATGGCTCGTGGAACCCGCGCTGTACCGCGGCGCCTATCACCGATGGGACCGCCGCAACGCGCCAGACCGGGCCACGACCGAGGTTCTGCGGATGCTGCAGACGCAATCGGGGTTTCTTTCAACGGGGCTTTCCTTGGAAGCGTTTCGAGAATCCAGGGCCGCTCAGACTGTGCTTACGGTTCGCCAGGGCGAGCTGTACGTATTCATGAACGCCGTGGGTCTTGCGGCGTCGCAGACAACGTCCGCGGTCATGCGAATGCGGCCCGCCGTCAATCGCATCTTCCCGATGCTGTCCAGCTATGCGCGCAGCGTTCGGTCCGAGAAATCGGAGTTCCAGCGCAAGGCCCGCCGATTGTTCGCCGACATCCAGGGCGCGCTGGCCGAGGCGGTCGGTCCGGAACGTATGGCTTTTCTTGAGGAGGAGGTGACGGGACCGGTCAAGATCGTCGCCGACGCCCCGATCGAATGGCTACCGATCCGCGGCCTGCCGCTCCTGCTTCGTCATCAATGTTCGCGGATCAATGCGACGCCCGGGAACCTGATGGTCGGAGAACTGGCGCGCAATGAGCCGGTCACCATCGACCCGAAGGCATTGGAGGATGTCCTCGTCATCTCAGCCTTCAAACCGGGCGATCCCTTGGAAGGCCTCATGAGGCTGGCGATCGACGCCGGCACCGAGGGCGCGCGCGGGACGCTGCGTGTCCGGTTCGTGTCCGTTCAGACCGTCGAGGCCTTCAAGGAAGCCTTGAACAGCTTCACGGGGAGCGTCCTCGTGTTCGACGGTCACGGCGCCCTTGATGACGGCAAAGGTGTTGGGACGTTGATGATCGCGGACCAACCTCTCGATGTGTGGACCCTTCGCGGCGAAGTGCGCCCGCCGCCAATCGTGCTTTTGAGCGCCTGCGATACCCATGGCATCGATGCGGCTAGCCATGCCACGGCCGGGAACGGTTTCCTCGCCCTTGGGTCGCAGACCGTACTGGCGACCCTTTTGCCGGTTGGTGGCCGAAGCGCGGCGATGTTCATTGCGCGCTTTTTGCTGCGATTGTCGGACTTTATTCCTGCTGCTCTAGCCGCCAATTCCAGGGTCATCAACTGGACGGAGGTCGTCACTGGTATGCAGCGAATGTACTTGGCGTCAGAGTTGCTGGACGTCCTAGTCGGGCCCCTAAAGGCGCTCGATTCACCCCGGATGAGCCTCCAATCGCGGGCGAACCTGCACATCAATACCGGTGCGGTCGACTGGTATGAGCGGATTCTCGCCGACATCGCCGGCCATCGGAACGAGACTGTCATGGCCACCACGTCGCTCGCAGAGCGTATCGTGGCCCGAAGCGAGTCTATCCGCTACATCCAACTGGGGCACCCCGAGAACATCTTGATCGACGATGGGCGGATATGGAAAGCCTTCGTCCCCGCTGGGTTGCTCGATGTTGGAGTGCCCGGACTGGATCCCGCCTATGGCGCGCTGCCGATCGTTGCGTCTGACCCCGGCTAGTGGCGCATCACGTAGGCGGACGCGCATCATCGAATCCCGCGCCTCGCCTTGACACTCCCACCCAGATGTTCTACTTTTGTTCTCATGACCGCCGTCGATCCCCGTTGCGCTAGGCTCTCGGAATTGAGCGAGTGCGCCTACCGGCTGGGCCTCGCCTTTGGCCAGAAGGCCGAGCGGGCGGAGGATACTGCGGGCATGCTGGAATATTTCCGGCTGTTCGATCGCTGCTTCTTCTCCGTGCGGGTGGCCATCGCGCTGGAACTGCGCCTGTCGCGCGCGCCGGCGATGGCGGCGGGCGAGGCGCTGGCCGAGCGCGATGACCTGGACGACCGCGCCGATCCCTCCGAGGACGAGCGCCCCGACAGCGACACGCGCCTCGAGCGCGAACGCCTTGACGCCGACCGGGAGCGCGAGACCGAGCGGGCCAGCCTGCCGGTGCTGCTGCGCACCCTGGAGGACGTCGTCGCCGACGCCGCGGCGCTCCCCGGTCCTGAGCCGGCGGCGCTCCCGACCCTGCGCGAACTTCTGGCGCACATGGCGCCGGGATCGCCCGCAAAGACA